>NZ_JBGDOX010000012.1:0-135939 GCF_046558195.1 Salmonella sp. 5800
AGTGAAACGCCGTAGCGCCGATGGTAGTGTGGGGTCTCCCCATGCGAGAGTAGGGAACTGCCAGGCATCAAATAAAACGAAGGGCCCTGTCGGAAGACAGGGCCTTTTGTTTTATCTGTGGTCTGTCGGTGAGCACTCTCCTGAGGAGGACAAATCCGCCGGGAGCGGATTTGAACGTTGCGCAGCAACGGCCCGGAGGGTGGCGGGCAGGACGCCCGCCATAAACTGCCAGGCATCAATTTAGTGAAGAAGCCCATCCAGACGGACGGGCTTTTTTGCGTGTGTGGTAACTGTAAAAATGTAGGCCTGATAAGCGCAGCGCCATCAGGCAACCGGCACCGCCGGATGGCAGCTTCGCCTTATCCGGCCTACAAGGAACGTGCTTTCTCTAACCACCGCAAAATGAAGGCAGAAATCTGCGATACATCATTAAGATCCAAAACGGGTACCGCTACGGCAAGTGGAATATCACTGGCAACCGCAATAACATGCTCATCAAGAATTAATTCTTCCTCGCTGTGCCCACATCCCTGGCGAAAAAGTAAGATCTTCGCAACTGCTTCGTGTTTAAACCCTTCTACCAGCACCATATCCAGTTTTGATGCATCCATCCGACTCACCAGCCATGCCAGATCCAACTCTTCTTGCCCCGGCGTTTCAGTCATTAACGCCCAGCGCTGCTGACTGGCAACCAGCGTCTGTGCCGCCCCGGCCTTACGTAATTCGTAGCTATCTTTACCCGGTTTATCGACATCCATATCATGATGGGTATGCTTAATCAACCCTGGCCGAATACCGTGCGCACAAAGTGCTGGGATCAGTTTTTTCAGCAGTGTTGTTTTTCCCGTGCCGCTCCATGCGGCAATGGCGAGTAGCGGTATCATGGTCTCTTTTGCCATTGCGCGAGTTCCTCCGGCGTGTTGACGTTCACAAATGCCTCCTTACAATCGCTGAAATCAACGGCGTGTCCGCCTACCTGGCGCATAAAAATCATTACCCGCCGCTCGCCTGCTTGCAAATAATCTGTCAACTGGGGCTCAACGGCACGATTAATCAACGCGATCGTTGGATGATCGCGTTCTCCATCATGAACCCAAACCACGGGTGCGCCATGACGCTGCGCTGCTAAACGATCGACCAGGTTGTGGGGGATACAGGGATTATCACAGGGGCAAAACAGAAACCAGTCGCCTGCTACCTGCTGAAAAACGGAAAGCATACCCGCCAGCGGACCGGGAAAGTCAGCGATTGAATCCGGAATGACTTTCAGGCCGCTGGCCTGGTAGATATCCAGATGGCGATTAGCACTAATGACGACCGTAGTAAGTTGTGGCGCGAGCGCGTCGGCAACGTGTCGCCAGAGCGGTTTCCCGCCCAGTTCAAGCAGACCTTTATCCGCACCTCCCATCCGCCGGGCTTTACCGCCTGCCAGCACCACGCCGGTTATTACTTCATCCAGATTCACCGATATCGCCTCTTTTATTGTGGGATTGACCCTGCTACCGTGTCTGTATCAAGAATAAGGAGCACAGCTATGAAATGTAAACGCCTGAATGAAGTCATTGAACTCCTCCAGCCAGCCTGGCAGAAAGAGCCTGATCTTAATCTGACGCAATTTTTGCAGAAACTGGCGAAAGAGTCAGGTTTTGACGGCAAACTGGAAGATTTAACTGATGATATCCTGATCTACCATCTGAAAATGCGTGATTCCGCCAAAGACGCCGCCATTCCAGGGATTCAAAAAGACTATGAAGAGGACTTTAAAACGGCGCTTTTACGCGCCCGCGGCGTTATTAAAGAGTAAAACCTTGTAAGCGGCGCCACCGAAATCGTCACGAAATGATATCCTGAATCATTCGTAGTATTTTCCGGATGATGGGATGAACGACAACGCTTTTACTTTCCAGACGCTACACCCGGAAACCATCATGGATGCGCTGTTTGAACAGGGGATCAGGGTGGATTCCGGGCTGACTCCACTAAACAGTTATGAAAACCGCGTCTATCAGTTTCAGGATGAAGACCGTCGACGTTTTGTCGTTAAGTTTTATCGTCCTGAACGCTGGTCTGTTGATCAAATTCGGGAAGAACACCAATTCGCGCTTGAACTGGTGAAGGATGAGGTTCCGGTTGCTGCTCCGCTCGCGTTTAATGGCCAGACACTGTTAGCGCATCAGGGCTATCATTATGCCATTTTCCCCAGCGTAGGCGGTCGTCAGTTTGAAGCAGATAATATCGATCAGATGGAGGCGGTAGGGCGTTATCTTGGTCGATTGCATCAGACGGGGCGAAAACGTCCTTTCACTTTCCGGCCTGACATTGGGCTTGCAGAGTATCTTTTTGAACCTCGCCAGGTATTCGAAGATGCCGCACTGATTCCCTCCGGGCAAAAAGCGGCTTTCCTGAAAGCCACTGATACTCTACTGTCTGCAGTTACCGAATGCTGGCGCCCCGATTTCGCCACGCTGCGATTGCACGGCGATTGTCATGCCGGCAACATTCTATGGCGTGATGGACCGCTGTTTGTCGATTTAGATGATGCCCGTAACGGCCCGGCGATACAGGATTTATGGATGCTGCTGAATGGCGACAAAGCCGAACAGCGAATGCAGCTTGAAACCATTATTGAAGCTTATGAAGAAGTTAGTGAGTTCGATACGGCTGAAATTGGTCTCATTGAACCTTTACGCGCCATGCGTTTAGTTTATTATCTTGCCTGGTTGATTCGTCGTTGGGGCGATCCTGCGTTTCCAAAAAACTTTCCCTGGTTAACAGGGGAAGATTACTGGCAGCGACAGACAACGACTTTTATTGAGCAGACTAAAATTTTGCACGAACCCCCTTTACAATTAACGCCAATGTATTAATCGGAGAGAGTTGATCATGAAAAAGATTTGGCTGGCGCTGGCTGGTATGGTTTTAGCTTTTAGCGCCTCGGCAGCACAGATCAGCGACGGTAAACAGTATATCACGCTGGATAAACCGGTCGCTGGCGAACCCCAGGTACTGGAGTTTTTCTCCTTCTACTGCCCACATTGTTATCAGTTTGAAGAAGTGCTTCATGTGTCTGACAATGTGAAGAAAAAGCTGCCGGAAGGCACCAAAATGACCAAGTACCACGTTGAGTTCCTGGGGCCGTTGGGCAAGGAGCTCACCCAGGCATGGGCGGTGGCGATGGCGTTGGGTGTAGAAGATAAAGTCACGGTCCCGCTGTTTGAAGCCGTACAGAAAACCCAGACAGTACAATCTGCCGCGGATATCCGTAAAGTGTTCGTTGATGCGGGCGTCAAAGGCGAAGATTACGATGCGGCATGGAACAGCTTCGTGGTGAAATCACTGGTTGCGCAACAGGAGAAAGCCGCGGCTGACCTGCAACTGCAGGGCGTTCCGGCGATGTTCGTCAATGGCAAATACCAGATTAACCCACAAGGCATGGATACCAGCAGCATGGATGTTTTTGTTCAGCAGTATGCTGATACTGTGAAATATTTGGTTGATAAAAAATAAAAAGAACGCCGGTCACTGACCGGCGTTTTTATAAGATGTTTTAATCTCTTCTATCTGTATATCTTTCTTATCCCACAGCGTATTAAGCCAACGTTGAAAACGGCGTTTGAATGTTTTGTCGTTCACGTAATCGCCGTGCAGTTCTTCATTTATGGGTTCCAGTTGCACCCGAACAATAATACGCGTCAGCCTACCGCTTAGCATATCGTAGAAGGGGTGACGATCGTTGTTTGGGTAACACAACGTAATATTAAGCAGCTTATCGAACTGTGAGCCTAAAACATTAATCGCCATTGCAATACCGGCTGCTTTTGGCGGCAACAGATGTTGATAAGGTGAATGCGTTTGCTGACGTTTCTCATGCGTAAATCGCGAGCCTTCAACAAAGTTAACGATAGTGGTGGGATACCGACGAAACTTTTCGCAAGAGCGACGAGTTGTTTCAACATCTTTGCCGCGTCGATCGGGGTGTCGGAGCAGGTAGCTACGGGAGTAGCGCTTCATAAACGGCATATCTAATGCCCAGCACGCCAGGCCGATGAACGGCACCCAGGCCAATTGCTGTTTAAGAAAGTACTTATTCATTGGGATATGCTTGCGGAACAGAACGCAAAGCACAACGATATCGGCCCAGCTGCGATGATTACAAATCAGTAAATACCAATTTTTCTTGCTCAGCCCTTCTAACCCTTCTACATCCCATTGCAAGTGCGGATTAAGGCGTAACAGCGCTGCAAGACCAGCACACCAGCAATACATCATGAAATTGCAGAAAATGGAGACCTTGCGCCAGATACCGGGAACAGGCAAAAGGAGCTTTACCATACCGGCAACGATGATCGGTACTGAGCAAACAATAGTGACCAGGATGGTCAATACGATACTCAATGGGAGCGTGATAGCCGCGAGTATTCTCGTCATAATAAATTATTCAAAAGTTAGCCATAAACGGTGCGCGAAAAGGGCGCAAGGGGCTGATTCTATCAGAAAACGATGCTAATGATGGCGCTGAGTGAAATAGAAACACTCGTAACAACTATCCACATTATGATAACGGCATGAATCAGATAATCAGAAAAACGTGATGTTAACAACTCATTGAAAATAATGGGTAATTATTAAGATGAGAAGGCTATCGCGCTGATTTTAAAGTAATGGTAAGAATTTACACACAAAGTTATCCACAGGTTGTTTTGCGAGCGATCCTGAAGATCGACAAAACTTTTCCGCAAATGCGGCGAAAAACTCAAGTTTTCCTCCTGTATGTGGCATCCTTTAACCATAATCTGTTAAACAGGCACGGACATTATGGTTCAGATCCCAGAAAACCCACTTATTCTCGTAGATGGCTCATCCTATCTCTATCGCGCCTATCATGCGTTTCCGCCGTTAACCAACAGCGCGGGAGAACCTACGGGCGCAATGTATGGTGTCCTCAACATGTTGCGCAGCCTGATCATGCAGTATCAGCCGACGCATGCTGCGGTGGTGTTTGACGCCAAAGGAAAAACCTTCCGTGATGAGCTCTTTGAACACTACAAATCGCATCGTCCTCCGATGCCGGATGATCTGCGTGCGCAAATAGAGCCGTTACATGCCATGGTTAAAGCCATGGGGTTACCTCTGCTGGCGGTCTCTGGCGTAGAAGCGGATGACGTTATCGGTACACTGGCGCGAGAAGCGGAGAAGGTGGGGCGTCCGGTATTAATCAGCACCGGCGATAAAGATATGGCACAGTTGGTGACGCCGAATATTACGCTGATCAACACCATGACTAACACCATCCTCGGCCCGGATGAAGTCGTTAATAAGTACGGCGTGCCGCCTGAGCTGATTATCGACTTTCTGGCGCTGATGGGGGACTCCTCGGATAATATTCCGGGCGTACCAGGCGTGGGTGAGAAGACGGCGCAAGCCTTGCTTCAGGGATTGGGCGGCCTGGATACGCTGTACGCCGAGCCGGAAAAAATTGCCGGTCTCACTTTCCGCGGCGCCAAAACGATGGCCGCTAAATTAGCGCAGAATAAAGACGTAGCGTACCTGTCTTATAAACTCGCCACCATTAAAACGGATGTTGAACTGGAGCTGACCTGCGAACAGCTTGAAGTGCAGCAGCCGATTGCGGATGAACTGCTGGGCCTGTTTAAAAAATATGAGTTTAAGCGCTGGACGGCAGACGTTGAGTCAGGCAAGTGGCTACAGGCAAAGGGCGCGAAACCGGCGGCCAAACCGCAGGAAACGGTCGTTATTGATGAATCGCCCAGCGAACCGGCAGCGGCGCTCTCTTATGAAAATTATGTCACGATTCTGGACGACGTTACGCTGGAAAGCTGGATTGAAAAGCTGAAAAAAGCGCCAGTTTTTGCTTTCGACACGGAGACCGACAGCCTGGATAATATCGCCGCCAACCTGGTGGGCCTCTCGTTTGCCATCGAACCTGGCGTTGCCGCGTATGTACCTGTCGCGCATGATTATCTGGACGCTCCGGATCAAATCTCCCGCCAGCGTGCTCTGGAACTGCTGAAGCCGCTGCTGGAAGATGAAAAAGTGCGCAAAGTGGGGCAAAACCTCAAGTACGATCGCGGCGTCTTGCAAAATTACGGTATTGAGCTGCGCGGTATCGCCTTCGATACCATGCTTGAGTCTTACATTCTGAACAGCGTCGCCGGACGCCATGATATGGACAGCTTGTCCGATCGTTGGCTGAAGCACAAAACTATCACCTTTGAAGACATTGCCGGTAAAGGTAAAAACCAGCTCACCTTTAACCAGATCGCACTGGAGGAAGCGGGGCGCTATGCGGCAGAAGATGCGGATGTCACGTTACAGTTGCATCTCAAAATGTGGCCTGAGCTCCAGCAGCACAAAGGCCCGCTGAATGTTTTCGAAAACATCGAAATGCCGCTGGTGCCGGTACTGTCACGCGTTGAGCGCAATGGCGTAAAAATCGATCCTGCCGTCCTGCACAAACATTCGGAAGAAATCACACTACGTCTGGCGGAACTGGAAAAGAAAGCGCATGACATTGCGGGCGAAGCGTTCAACCTGTCCTCGACGAAGCAGTTGCAGACTATCCTGTTTGAAAAGCAGGGTATTAAGCCGTTGAAGAAAACGCCTGGCGGCGCGCCGTCAACGTCGGAAGAGGTGCTGGAAGAGCTGGCGCTGGACTATCCGCTGCCGAAAGTGATTTTGGAGTATCGTGGTCTGGCGAAGCTAAAATCCACCTATACCGATAAGCTGCCGCTGATGATTAACCCGAAAACCGGGCGCGTCCATACGTCCTATCATCAGGCGGTAACGGCGACGGGACGTTTATCGTCCACCGATCCGAACCTGCAAAATATTCCGGTGCGCAATGAAGAAGGCCGTCGCATTCGTCAGGCATTTATTGCGCCTGAGGATTATCTCATCGTGTCTGCGGACTATTCACAGATTGAGCTGCGTATTATGGCGCATCTTTCCCGGGATAAAGGACTGCTCACGGCGTTCGCCGAAGGGAAGGATATTCACCGCGCAACGGCGGCGGAAGTCTTTGGCTTGCCGCTGGATAGCGTGACCGGGGAACAGCGCCGAAGTGCGAAAGCCATTAACTTTGGCCTGATTTACGGGATGAGCGCCTTCGGTCTTTCTCGCCAGCTTAATATTCCGCGTAAAGAGGCGCGGAAGTATATGGATCTCTACTTCGAACGCTACCCTGGCGTGCTGGAATATATGGAGCGCACCCGCGCTCAGGCAAAAGAACAAGGCTATGTGGAAACGCTGGAGGGACGCCGCCTTTACCTGCCGGATATTAAATCCAGCAACGCGGCGCGGCGCGCGGGGGCGGAACGCGCGGCGATCAATGCTCCCATGCAAGGAACGGCTGCCGATATCATCAAGCGCGCCATGATTGCCGTCGATGCCTGGCTACAGGCCGAGCAGCCGCGCGTGCGGATGATTATGCAGGTACACGATGAATTAGTGTTCGAGGTGCATAAAGACGACTTAGATGCGGTAGCAAAACGTATCCATCAGTTGATGGAAAACTGCACGCGTATTGATGTGCCGTTGCTGGTAGAAGTCGGTAGCGGGGAAAATTGGGATCAAGCGCACTAAGCATTTAAGGAATAACGCGCTTTTTTCGTAATTAAGCAACATAAGCACGGGGGTTTTGTGATGGGTATTAGAATTCCCTATGTAAAGAATGAAAAAAAATTACGAAAAGGTCTTTCTGTGTTGCTCAAAAAAGAGTAAAGTTATTCACGTAGGGTACAGAGGTAAGATGTTCTATCTTTCAGACCTTTTACTTCACGTAATCGGATTTGGCTGAATATTTTAGCCGCCCCAGTCAGTTTATGACTGGGGCGTTTTTTATTGTGCGCAAGAAAAGTTTCGCTCACACCGTAGGCCGGATAAGACGCGCAGCGGCGCCATCCGGCATAGCGGGTGATTATTCCCCGTCCTGAATCTCTTCGACCGGTGCCAGTTCACTAAACCAGCTATCCAGCTTCTGACGTAACTTATCCACGCCCTGCTTTTTCAGCGAGGAAAACGCTTCTACCTGCACATCGCCATTAAAAGCCAGCACGGCTTCACGTACCATATTCAACTGCGCCTTGCGCGCGCCGCTGGCCAGTTTGTCCGCTTTGGTCAGTAGAACCAGAACCTGGATATTGCTCTCTACAGCCCACTGGATCATCTGTTGGTCGAGGTCTTTCAACGGATGGCGGATATCCATTAAAACGACTAAGCCCTGTAGGCTTTGACGTTTCTCCAGATATTCCCCCAGCGCGCGTTGCCACTTGCGTTTCATCTCTTCCGGGACTTCCGCATAGCCATAGCCCGGCAGGTCGACCAACCGTTTGCCCTCTACGACTTCAAACAGGTTAATCAATTGGGTACGGCCCGGCGTTTTAGAGGTGCGCGCCAGGCTTTTTTGGTTGGTCAACGTGTTCAGGGCGCTGGATTTGCCTGCATTGGAACGGCCAGCAAAAGCCACTTCAATTCCGCAATCGGAAGGTAAATGGCGAATATCAGGCGCACTCATCACAAAATGCGTCTGTTGATAATTCAGGTTAGTCAAAGCGGTCGTCTCCGTCAGTCAAAGCATTGTGGCGATTATACCTGAACGCCAGCAAAAGACGGATTTTTCGGCGCGGCGGTGCTGTAAGTAAAAGCCATACGCTTTGTGAGACATTGACCATTGCACTTATGCGACATGACAGAGTCGTTGTCTGGCTCAAAGCCAGTTAATATAGTTAAATCATGAATTTATAGAAAGGTAATTGTCTGAAAAAAAGGGATTTGCCGTGTCGGTATCTTGTGAGTTTACCCCAAAAGAGTAAAGTAATGCACATAGCGAGGACGCTAACAGGATCAACGACTCAGGATGAGGGTCAGGAGCGCCAGGAGGCGAAGACACAGGATTGTCAGGAAGACAAACGTCCGGAGACGTTAGTAAAAGGAAATGGAAACAACATGGAATGTTCCAGGCTAAGGGAAAAACAGGGCGTGTTGATAGCCAACAGGGATGGTGGAACCCGTTAAGGGTCGTGAGTCAAGAAAAAAGGCGGCAGAGTAATCTGTCGCCTTTTTTCTTTGCTTGCTTTCTGCTAGATTCCGCCTCAATTCTATACTGAATAAAACGGCTTAAAGATCTGACATCATGAAAAAACCAACCTCTGCACCGCGCAGTAAAGCCTTTGGCAAACAGCGTCGTAAAACGCGTGAAGAGTTAAACCAGGAGGCGCGCGACCGTAAACGCCTGAAAAAACATCGCGGTCATGCGCCGGGAAGTCGCGCGGCGGGCGGCAATTCCGCTTCGGGCGGCGGCAATCAGAATCAACAAAAAGATCCACGTATTGGCAGTAAAACACCTGTTCCATTGGGCGTGACTGAAAAAGTGACCCAACAGCATAAACCGAAAAGTGAGAAACCTATGCTTTCACCGCAGGCGGAGTTGGATTTACTGGAAACGGATGAGCGCCTGGATGCGCTGTTAGAACGTCTGGAAGCGGGCGAAACCCTGAGTGCGGAAGATCAAGCCTGGGTAGATGCCAAACTGGATCGTATTGATGAACTGATGCAGAAGCTTGGTCTGTCTTACGATGACGACGAAGAAGACGACGAAGAGGACGAGAAGCAGGAAGATATGATGCGCCTGCTAAGAGGCGGCAACTAACGGGTTTACACCGTGGGCTTGCCCGTCCTGCTTATAACCCTTCCGGTTATATGTTATCTGGTGTGGTTATTCGTTAAACTACAGCGATTGTCGCGGCGACAGAAATGGCTGCGCAGCCGGCTTGCCGCCCGTCATGGCGTGAAGCCGGTACGCCGTACTCGCCAGAGACGCCATCGGAAGGAGTGAGCATGTCTGAACAGCAAATAGACTGGGATCTGGCCCTGATCCAGAAATATAACTATTCCGGGCCACGATATACCTCGTACCCAACCGCGCTGGAGTTTTCTGAAGACTTCGAGGACGCCGCATTCTTGCAGGCTGTGGCGCGTTATCCTGAACGTCCGCTCTCGCTGTATGTGCATATCCCGTTTTGTCACAAGTTGTGTTATTTCTGCGGCTGCAACAAGATTGTCACCCGCCAACAGCATAAAGCTGACCAGTATCTTGACGCGCTTGAGCAGGAAATTCGCTATCGCGCGCCGCTGTTTGCAGACCGTCATGTCAGCCAGCTTCACTGGGGCGGCGGTACGCCTACTTACCTGAATAAAGCGCAAATCAGCCGCTTAATGACGCTGTTGCGTGAAAATTTCCACTTTAATACCGACGCGGAAATCTCGATCGAAGTCGATCCCCGTGAAATTGAGCTGGATGTGCTCGATCATTTACGTGCGGAAGGTTTTAACCGCCTGAGTATGGGCGTGCAGGACTTTAATAAAGAGGTGCAGCGCCTGGTTAACCGCGAGCAGGATGAAGAATTCATCTTTGCGCTGCTTAATCACGCCCGCGATATCGGCTTTACCTCGACCAATATCGACTTGATCTACGGTCTACCGAAACAGACGCCGGAAAGCTTCGCTTTCACGCTGAAGCGTGTGACGGAACTGAACCCCGATCGTTTGAGCGTCTTTAACTATGCGCATCTGCCAACGCTTTTTGCCGCCCAGCGTAAAATTAAAGATGCCGATTTACCCAGCGCGCAGCAGAAACTGGATATTTTGCAGGAGACCATCGTATCGCTTACTCAGGCTGGTTATCAGTTTATCGGGATGGACCATTTTGCCCGTCCGGACGACGAACTGGCCGTCGCGCAGCGCGAAGGCGTGCTGCACCGTAATTTTCAGGGCTATACGACCCAGGGCGATACCGATCTGCTGGGGATGGGGGTTTCTGCTATCAGCATGATTGGCGATGGCTACATGCAGAACCAGAAAGAGCTGAAGCGTTATTACCAGCAAGTGGATGAGCGGGGCAATGCGCTATGGCGTGGTATTACGCTGACCCGTGATGATTGCATTCGTCGTGATGTTATCAAGGCGCTGATTTGTAACTTCCGCCTGGATTTTAACGCTGTCGAACAGCAGTGGGGTTTGCATTTCGCTGAGTATTTTGCCGAAGATTTGCAGTTACTGTCGCCGCTGGCGAAAGATGGGCTGGTGGATATTAGCGAGAAGGGAATTCAGGTGACGGCGAAAGGTCGTTTGCTGATCCGCAATATCTGCATGTGCTTTGACGCGTATCTGCGCCAGAAAGCGCGGATGCAGCAGTTCTCGCGCGTCATTTAGCCGGGTTGCCCGGTGGCGCTGCGCTTACCGGGCCTACACGTTGCGACAACCTGTAGGCCGGATAAGCATTAGCGCCATCCGGCACACTGTCAGCTGAACAGTCCTACCAGCGCGGCACACAACACGGCGGCTAGCGCAGTTTGTGGCGTGTGGCTGTCGACCGCTCCACTCGATACCAGATTAATAATAGATTCTAACATAATGAATCCCCCCGTTTGCCGGGCATGATCATACTGAACTCATCGGAACAGTAAAGCGCAAAATAGCAGCGTTTTGCGCTCAATTATTAATCTTTACACTCGCGGGTAATGTTTACTCCATTCCCAGCTCTTTCAACTTCCGCGTTAGGGTGTTTCGCCCCCAACCGAGCAGCCTGGCGGCTTCCTGTTTATGACCCTGCGTATGGCGTAACGCCGTGGTCAGTAGCGTTCTTTCCAGTTCTGGCTGCGCTTCAGAAAGCAGGTTTTGATGACCGGATCGCAAGGCGCGGTCCGCCCATTGCGCCAGTAATGTCGCCCAGCTATCCGGCGGCAGGTGAGACGGGCTATCCGGCGCCGAGGCTTCAAACAGTTCGCCTGGTAAATCCTGGATCAATACCTCCTGTCCGGCGGCCATGACGGTGAGCCAGCGGCAGGTATTTTCTAACTGACGCACGTTACCAGGCCATGCCAGGCGTGTTAACGCCGTTTCGGTTTCTGGATGTAATAATTTGGCTTCCACGCCTAATTCACGGGCGGCGACCTGCAAAAAATGGCGCGCCAGGCGCGGAATATCCTCACGGCGTTCACGCAACGGCGGAAGATGGATACGAATCACGTTCAGGCGGTGGAACAGGTCTTCGCGGAATTTCCCTTCCTGAACGCGTCGTTCGAGGTTCTGGTGGGTGGCGGCGATAATGCGCACATCCACTTTTACCGGCGCGTACCCGCCCACGCGGTAGAACTGTCCGTCAGCCAGCACGCGTAACAGACGAGTCTGGACATCCAGCGGCATATCGCCAATTTCGTCCAGAAACAGCGTGCCGCCGTCAGCCTGCTCGAAACGGCCCTGCCGGATGGTATTCGCCCCGGTAAAAGCGCCTTTCTCATGGCCAAACAGTTCGGATTCAATCAAATCTTTCGGGATGGCCGCCATATTGAGTGCGATAAACGGCGCTTTGGCGCGTGGGCTATGGCGGTGAAGCGCATGGGCGACCAGTTCTTTCCCGGTTCCTGATTCGCCGTTAATCAGCACGCTAATCGAAGAACGCGACAGCCGACCAATAATGCGAAACACATCCTGCATGGCGGGCGCTTCGCCTATCATGTCTGTTGTCGGGCCGTTAACCTCGATATTACGCGGCTGCTGCTGCTCCTGATAGTGGCTAATCGCGCGCTCGACCAGAGCGACGGCTTCATCAATATCAAACGGTTTAGGCAGATAATCAAACGCCCCCTGCTGATAGGCGCTCACGGCGGCATCTAAATCGGAATGCGCGGTCATAATGATGACCGGAAGCATCGGGTGACGCTGTTTAATCTGCTTTAATAGCGCCAGCCCGTCCATTCCCGGCATTCGGATATCCGACAGCAAGACGTCCGGCGTTTTACTGGCCAGCGCAGCCAGTACTTCATTACCATTCTCAAAGGTGGTACAGGTCAACCCTGCCCCGGCGAGAGCACGCTCAAGCACCCAACGGATGGAACTATCATCATCGACGACCCAGACTATTCCTCGTTGCATAAACACCTCTATTTCCGAATCGGCAGGTAAACCGAAAACTCGGTATGCCCCGGCCAACTGGTAAATTCAATTTTGCCGGCGTGTTGATCGATAAGATTGCGGGCGATAGATAACCCAAGCCCGGTGCCGCCTTCGCGACCGCTGACCATCGGGTAGAACAGCGTATCCTGTAAATGGGGAGGAATGCCCGGCCCATTGTCTTCAACGTCTATACGCGCCGCCAGGCGATAGCGTTCGCCATGCAGCGTTAACTGGAAGGCGGTACGGGTACGCAGCGTAATTTCGCCGCCATCCGGCCCCAGCGCCTGCAAGGCATTGCGGACAATATTCAGCAGTACTTGCTCAATTTGTTCCGGATCGTGCGGCAGTTCTGGCAGACTGGGGTCGTAATCGCGGATAAGCCGGACATTATCCGGCAGTTCCATCGACACCAGCGCCACCACGCGCTCCGCGACTTTATGTATGCTCTCGGTAATGTGCATTCCCGGGTGCTGCGGCCCCAGCAAACGATCGACAAGGTTGCGTAGCCTGTCGGCCTGTTCAATGATGACTTTGGTATATTCCATTAGCGCCGGGTCGGGCAGCGCCTTGCTGAGTAGCTGCGCCGCGCCGCGCAGGCCGCCGAGCGGATTTTTGATTTCGTGCGCCAGACCGCGCACCAGATCGCGGGCGGCGATTTGCTGCGCGTGCTGCAACTGCTCCTGACTCAGACGACGCTGGTTATCCATCGGCGCCATTTCGAGCAGTATAAAATCGTCGGGCAGACGTTGGGCGGTCAAAGAGAGAATATGCGAGCGACTATCAATCACCAGCGTCACTTCGTTATCGGTAAAGCCTTGCCCTGCCGCTAAACTTTCGCGCATCAGGTCAATGTTTAACGAAAAATAGCTCAACAGTTCAGGTAACGGCGTCCCGAACAGTTTGCGTGAGCTTTGCGCGAGCAACTGCTGCGCGGCAGGGTTGGCGTAATGGATTGCCAGCGCGTCGTCGACCACCAGCACGCTGTTGATTAACGAATTGAGGATCTGCCCAGCATCGGGCTGTATGCCGCTTGCCATTCAGCAGTCTCCTGGAAAAGGTTGCACCATTTTAGTGCATTATAGCTTTTTACCACTAAAAAGCGCGTGAGATCAGATTGTTGGTGGAGAAAAAAGCCCATCCTGGGATGGGCTGAAAGTTTCCACGGCAACTCAAAAACTCCTGACGCCTTTCACGCTGCTGCTGCGTTGGCTGCCTTCGCTTACCCCGGTCACATCGCTATCTATGCTCCTGGGGATGTGCTCAGTTGCCGCCTTGCAGCAACGCGAAATTCGTCGGATTTTTAATATACGATTAAACGCTGTAGTACAGCTCAAACTCTACCGGGTGCGGGGTCATACGCACGCGGTCATCTTCTTCGCGACGCAGCGCAATATACGCATCGATCGCTTCATCAGTGAACACGCCGCCTGCTTTCAGGAACTCGCGGTCCAGGTCCAGCGCGTTCAGCGCTTCTTCCAGAGAACCCGCTACCTGTGGGATCTCTTTCGCTTCTTCCGGCGGCAGGTCATACAGGTTTTTGTCCATGGCTTCGCCCGGGTGAATCTTATTCTTAATCCCGTCCAGACCGGCCATCAGCAGGGCGGCAAAGCACAGATACGGGTTAGCCGCCGGGTCCGGGAAGCGAACTTCGATACGGCGCGCTTTCGGAGACGCCACCACCGGAATACGGATGGAGGCGGAACGGTTACGGGCGGAGTAGGCCAGCATCACCGGCGCTTCGTAACCCGGGACCAGACGCTTGTAGGAGTTGGTGGTCGGGTTCGCCAGGGCGTTGATGGCTTTGGCGTGTTTGATGACGCCGCCGATGTAGTACAGCGCTTGTTCAGACAGGCCGGCATATTTGTCGCCAGAGAACAGGTTGGTGCCGTTCTTCGCCAGCGACATGTGGCAGTGCATACCGGAACCGTTATCGCCGAACATCGGTTTTGGCATAAAGGTCGCGGTCTTACCGAAGCGGTGAGCCACGTTATGTACGACATATTTGTAAATCTGAATTTCGTCGGCTTTTTTGGTCATGGTGTTAAAGCGGGTCGCCACTTCGTTCTGACCTGCGGTCGCTACTTCGTGGTGGTGCGCTTCAACGACCAGGCCCATCTGCTCCATGACCAGACACATTTCAGAACGGATATCCTGCGCGGAGTCGACTGGCGGAACCGGGAAATAACCGCCTTTCACGCCCGGACGATGGCCTTTGTTGCCGCCTTCGTACTTGGTAGAGGAGTTCCAGGCGCCTTCAATATCGTCAATCGCAACATGTGAGCCGGAGATAGATGCGCCGAAGCGGATGTCGTCGAACAGGAAGAATTCAGGTTCCGGCCCAAACAGGACGGTATCGGCGATACCGGTCGCGCGCAGGTAGTCTTCCGCACGTTTTGCGATGGAACGTGGGTCACGGTCATAACCTTGCAGAGTGCCAGGCTCCAGGATGTCGCAACGGATAATCAGGGTAGAGTCCGCGAAGAACGGGTCAATCACTGCGGTGGATGCGTCTGGCATCAGCACCATGTCGGATTCGTTAATGCCTTTCCAGCCGCCGATAGAGGAGCCGTCAAACATTTTGCCTTCTTCAAAGAATTCGGCATTTACCTGATGAGCAGGAATCGTGACGTGCTGTTCTTTGCCTTTGGTATCGGTGAAGCGCAGATCGACAAACTTCACTTCGTGCTCGTTCAGCATCGTCAAAACGTGTTCAGCGGACATACTTGTACTCTCCCGGATTGGTCATGGTCGGTCGTCGTGGTAACGAGATCTTCAATTCTGCTGGCCGTGTCGCCGTAAAAATATAAAGCGAAATCTGTGCCAACTTTCACATTGCCCCCAAAAGGCGTTATCATGCGTACCATCGTGCAAAAGGGCTGCACCACGGTGACTATGTTGCACCAAAATAGTGCTTTAATGTGAACATTGAGCACCACATTGGTGCAATAGAACGCAAGCCACCCTTTTAACGCTCCGTGAAAGCGATCACAAAGAGACTCTGCAATACTTGTTTGCGGAGGATGTTTGTGATCCTGTTTTGTAGTGCGATTAATCCGTGTACAATAACGCGCTATTTCTAATGCCTGAGGCAAAGTTGTGATCGAAAATTTGCGTAACATCGCCATCATCGCGCACGTTGACCATGGTAAAACTACCCTGGTTGATAAGCTGCTCCAGCAATCCGGTACGTTCGACGCGCGTGCCGAAACTCAAGAGCGAGTGATGGACTCCAACGATTTGGAGAAAGAGCGTGGTATTACTATCCTCGCTAAAAACACCGCTATTAAATGGAATGATTACCGTATCAACATCGTTGATACTCCCGGGCACGCTGACTTCGGTGGTGAAGTAGAGCGCGTCATGTCCATGGTTGACTCTGTGCTGCTGGTGGTTGACGCATTTGACGGCCCGATGCCGCAAACGCGCTTCGTGACCAAAAAAGCCTTTGCTCATGGCCTGAAACCTATTGTGGTTATCAACAAGGTTGACCGTCCTGGCGCGCGCCCTGACTGGGTTGTTGACCAGGTATTCGACCTGTTTGTTAACCTCGACGCGACCGACGAACAGCTGGACTTCCCGATCATCTACGCTTCGGCGCTGAACGGTATCGCGGGTCTGGACCACGAAGATATGGCGGAAGACATGACCCCGCTGTATCAGGCGATCATTGATCATGTTCCGGCGCCGGACGTTGACCTCGATGGTCCGTTGCAGATGCAGATCTCCCAGCTGGACTACAACAACTACGTTGGCGTTATCGGCATCGGCCGTATCAAACGCGGCAAAGTGAAGCCGAACCAGCAGGTCACTATCATCGATAGTGAAGGGAAAACCCGTAACGCGAAAGTAGGTAAAGTGCTGACGCATCTGGGTCTGGAGCGTATCGACAGCGATATCGCCGAAGCGGGCGATATCATTGCGATCACCGGTCTGGGCGAGCTGAACATTTCCGACACCATCTGCGACCCGCAGAACGTTGAAGCGCTGCCGGCGCTGTCCGTTGATGAGCCGACCGTGTCTATGTTCTTCTGCGTTAACACCTCGCCGTTCTGCGGTAAAGAAGGTAAGTTTGTGACTTCTCGTCAGATTCTTGACCGTCTGAACAAAGAGCTGGTGCATAACGTGGCGCTGCGCGTTGAAGAAACCGAAGATGCGGATGCGTTCCGTGTATCCGGTCGTGGCGAACTGCACCTGTCCGTGCTGATTGAAAATATGCGTCGTGAAGGTTTCGAACTGGCGGTTTCCCGTCCGAAAGTTATCTTCCGTGAAATCGACGGTCGTAAACAAGAGCCGTACGAAAACGTGACGCTGGACGTCGAAGAGCAGCACCAGGGGTCTGTCATGCAGGCGCTGGGCGAGCGTAAAGGCGACCTGAAAAACATGAATCCGGACGGTAAAGGCCGCGTACGTCTCGACTACGTGATCCCAAGCCGTGGGCTGATTGGTTTCCGTTCAGAATTCATGACCATGACTTCCGGTACGGGTCTGCTGTACTCCACCTTCAGCCATTACGACGATATTCGTCCGGGTGAAGTGGGCCAGCGTCAGAACGGCGTACTGATCTCCAACGGTCAGGGTAAAGCGGTGGCGTTTGCGCTGTTCGGTTTGCAGGATCGCGGTAAGCTGTTCCTGGGTCACGGCGCGGAAGTTTACGAAGGCCAGATTATTGGTATTCACAGTCGCTCCAACGACCTGACGGTAAACTGCCTGACCGGTAAGAAACTGACCAACATGCGTGCGTCCGGTACGGATGAAGCGGTGATTCTGGTTCCGCCAATTAAAATGAGCCTTGAGCAAGCGCTGGAGTTCATTGATGACGACGAACTGGTAGAAGTTACCCCAACCTCTATCCGTATCCGTAAACGTCACCTGACGGAAAACGATCGCCGCCGTGCGAACCGTGGTCAGAAAGAAGAGTAATTAACGCTCTTACGGATAAAAACCCTGCCGAAATGAAAACTCGGCGGGGTTTTTTTATTCACATTGATAAAGAGATAAGGTCGTCAAAAAATCAGCAATCGCTGGCGTATTATGCCGACCAATGACAATGGTCAGTGAGCGAAGCTTTGGCAGATCTTCATCGGTTAAAATCAAATTAATGAGCTGTTCCTGGGTTAATTCATTGTCCCAATCAATATTAAATCGCTTATTTATTTGTTTCCCTTCTCTATAAGCATGAATATGGTAAAACGCTTTGTGAATATTATCATGGCGCTTAGGGGCGGGATATCGGGAGTCTGATTCAGGATGAGTGAGCGGGCAGAACAACTACCCGCTGTGATGCAGATTCGGAAAATAGAGGCGATAATATCAGAAGAAATACTTCGCCCCGATACGAATCTGGTTTTGCTCTCTATGGTAGGGGCCCACGTTACGATCTAACCAGCGTAATTCAAAATAGGGCAACCAGTGTTCATTGATACGATAACGGAAGGTATTGGTGATTTCCCAATGATGCTTCGTACCATTACTACTATTAAAATCATTAACGTTATAAAAATAGTGTGGTTCAAAGGTATAAGAAAATTTATCGGTAATGATAAAATTCCAATAGTTACCGATTTCATAGCTGTCATTATTATCCAGTTCGCCATTCAAATCGGTTGAACTATAATTATTGTGATTATATCGGTTACGTACCGTAAGATTAAACCACGGGGTAAATTTATAGTTAACATCCAGATAGACGGCGCCGCCGGAACCAATGCTTTTGTCGTTTATTAACCCGCCAGGCTGGATGGTTAATTTATCTGTAGGTTTAAATAATGGATACCAGCCCTCAATCTCATTATAACCGTGCTTTAATTCATCATCACGCTGTAGCGTATAGGTATTGGTCAACATAATTCCGGCCCCCATATCGGAGTTATAGCCGACGCGCAGCATAAACTCCATTTGGTCAGACGCCAGGTTATAGGCCTCACGGTTTTCTACATAAGCGCCAGCAAAAACAGAGGTGGATATTACTGAAGTTAATATCACTAGAGTATTCAGAGATTTCATAATAAATCCATTTTTCAAATATAGGGAAGCCGCCATCCATCGGGATGGATAAAGCGGCAAGCGTCGTTTAATTATTTACAGTAGAAATACTTTGTTTATTATTAGTCGCGACAATTTGATTACCTGTTTTCTTTCGTTGGGCAATTTCCTCGATAATAAAAGCGAAACGTTGTTCATTGAGCTTATAAAAAAAGCCCATCGTTAGTGCTGCGATAATGGCAAGACCGCAAGGCCATAAAAAAATGAGCTGACGCAAACCAAGCAACGTGGTGTCACTTTGAGCTATGTTGGGGATATAACCGATTTGCGTCAGCATAATACCTGGCAAAAAGCCAGCAAGCGCAGCGGAAATTTTGCGGGAAAAGGTATAACCCGTATACACCGAGCCTTCAGCGCGAATACCCGTTTTCCATTCACCGTAGTCAACCGTATCCGGAACCAGCGCCCAGTTCAGGCTGTTGACGAAAGCAGTACCGAAGAAGGCGATACAAGAGAAAATGACAAAATAAAAGGAGTTATAACCCCAAAAATAATTTAAAACATCGCCCGCGGCCCATAAAAGCATACCTGCTAAATACACGCGTTTCTTGCCAAAGCATTTTACGGTCCAGGGAACTAACAAAACACCAATAATTACACAGCCCATACTAAAAAAACCCATCCAGGATAATAGGTTAATGTCATTTAGTACATATTGGGTATAATAAACCTGAATAGCGAGCTTGATATTAAATGCTGCTAGTGTACACAAATTTGCAATGCATAGAACTAATAGTGGTGGGTTGTGAAAAATTGCACAAAATGATTTGATGATGCTTGCCTTATGTCCCGGCGATGGGGGCTCAATGTAATGTTCTTTGGTTCCTTTATAACATAACATAATAAAAATGAAACCAAAGATAGAGAAAGTTAAGGCTGCATAACCATAACCAATGGTAGTTGTAGAGAATAAAGATTGAAGTGGAATAAAAGCAACCGTACAGATTAATAATCCTATTGTTGCCCCTCCCTGCCGAAAAGCTGCCAGTTGTGCGCGTTCATTTGGATTTTTTGTTATTGCTGGGATCATAGCGCCATATGAACAGTTCATTAGACTGTAAAACAGTCCGAATAACATAAATAGACCGGTAGCAATAGCGGTCTTTATCGGCAGACTAAATGTTGTAGCAATAAACTGAACTGTCGCAATAATTGCTGATGGTACTGCTGCATACAGAATGAAAGGTCTAAATTTCCCTCTGATTCCAATGTTTTTTTGAGAATCGAGAAGAAATCCGGTTAGCATATCTGTAAATGCAGTAAAGAATTTTGCTATGAGGAAAATAACCCCGCCATAATATGCAGGCATTCCTAGCTCATCTGTGTAAAACTTGAGCAAATATAATGTGCCAATGCTTAGCATTAGATTAGAGCCAATATCACCCGCACCGTAAGCGAGTTTTTCTCTCAAGCTTAGTTTTAGCGTTAGCGGATCATGGTCAGGCATAACCACTCCTTACAACGCCCCGAAGGGCATCAGTCATTATTATTGTTAAGCAGTACGTTTACGTGCTTCTATTTCCTCAACGATACGTATGTACATTTTCTCGTTAAGGTTGTAAAAACAGCCCATTGTAATCATGGCCAACACTGCGAGGGCACAAGGATATATGAAGATCAACTGACGTAATCCTTCAACAGTGCTGGTTGATTGCACCACGTTGGGTATGTAGCCAATTTGAGTAAGCATCCATCCGGGAAAAAATCCAGCCAACGCTTGGGACATTTTGCGAAAGAAGGTGAGCCCGGTATAGACCGTCCCTTCGGAACGAACACCTGTACGCCATTCACCATATTCCACTGTGTCCGAGACTAGCGCCCAGTTCAGGCTGTTGACGAATGCTGAACCAAAGAATGCCAGACAGGAGAAGGCCACGAAGCTCACCGAACTGTCGCCGAAGCTGTAGTTAAGCAAATCACCCACGGCCCAAATTAGCAGTCCGCCGATATAGACTTTTTTCTTACCAAAACGGCGTACAGCGGTAGGCATTAAAAATACGCCGATGAAGATACAACCCATACTGAAGAATCCCATATAGGACAACAGAATCGGATCGTTCAGCACGTACTGGGTGTAGTAGACCTGAATCGCCAGTTTGACATTAAATGCCGCAAGGGTGCAAAGGTTGGCGACGCACAGAATAAACAACGGGCGGTTACCGGCGATGGCGCGAAAGGATTGCAAAATTCCTGCTTTTTGTGCGGAATCAGCCTGTTTGACCTCGACATAACGCTCTTTGACACCCGCATAGCAAAGCCACATAAATAGCAGCCCGCATAACGAGAAAAGAGCAGCGGTTACGCCATATTGCAATTGTTGATTGCCTTCAATCAAATTCATTACTGGTACAAAAGCAACGGTGCCAATGAGAAGGCCTAAGGTGGATCCGCCCTGGCGCCAGGCTGCCAGCGAGGCACGTTCATTTGGATTTTTGGTTATAGCTGGCACCATCGCGCCATAAGAGCAGTTCATTAGGCTGTAGCATAATCCATACAGCATAAACAGCAGCGTTGCGACGACCGTTTTGCCCGTAATTTCTAACGGTGTTCCTATAAAGTTGGCTGTAGCCAACAGTGCTACTGGGAATGAGCCATACAGAACGAACGGGCGAAATTTACCTTTCGGTCCTATTTTTCGCCGCGAGTCGAGCACAATACCAGTGCCCATATCGGCAAATGCGGTAAAGAATTTAGCGATTAAGAAAATAATCCCACCATAGGTTCCCGGAAGACCGAGGACATCTGTGTAGAATTTCAACAAATAGAGTGTGCCAATATCCAGCAGAATATTGGAACCCAGATCGCCTATGCCATAAGCTATTTTTTCTTTAAGCGGCAGGCGTAGCGTTGCCGGATCAGCAGAGGTCTGACTCATTATTTTTCTCCATCTGCCCGCAGGTTTCCCTGCGGGCGAGCCGTATTAGATATTCCGTAAAGAAGCAAAAAGTGAAGCCCACTCGCTCTTTGCGCGATAGAAGACCGGCGGCTTGCCAATGGGCGCATCCACGGTAATGTCACCGCCGTGGTGAACTTCGCCGGTCCAGATATTCACCCAGTGATCTTCCGGCAGGTACAGCGTCCAGTCGCAACGCCCCTGCTCGTGAACCGGCGCGACCAGCAGATCCTGACCGAGCAGATATTGATATTTCAGGGTGTAGGTTGTGGCATCGTTCTCGTAGTGCAGGAATAGCGGACGCATGACCGGCAGACCGGTAGCCGCGTTTTGCGCCACCGCCTGCTTGAGATACGGTTTCAGCGTGGTAAAGACGGTGGTCATGCGGGCAAAGTGGGCAATAGTTTCCGCGTCGCCGTCAAACTGCCAGTTATCGCCGGGGCGGTTGCCTTCATGGGTGCGCATCATCGGCGTAAAGGCGCTGAAATCGCACCAGCGCAGCAGCAACTCTTTGCTGCGTTTCATGTCAAACAGGGTGGTGTAGCCGCCGATATCGCTGTGATGCAGACCATGGCCGGTCATCGCCAGCGACAATGCCGCAGGCACTACAGAGGCCAGACCATCATCAAGGCTCCAGTCAACGTTCTGGTCGCCTGCCCACATCATGGTGGAATATTTCTGACTGCCGGTGTAACCCGCACGCATAAAGAACAGGATCTCGCCGAGTTTGCCGGTCTCCTGTAGCGCTTCGTAGTTACATTTCGCCCACAGCGCAGGCCAGGCGTTATGCATGATCTCGGCGCTGACGCCGTTGTGCAGATACGTGTCGGTCGGCAGATATTCGCCGAAATCCGCCATCCAGCCGCTGCAGCCGAGCGCGATCATGTTCTTTTTGATGACGTCTTTGAACCAGTCGTAAGCTTCAGGATTGGTCAGATCGACCACGCCGCCATAGAATTCGCCAAACTCGACCAGATAGTCGCCGCCCGTGGCGTCTTTCGCCAGATAGCCGTGTTTCGCCGCCTCAGCGCAGAGGTCTTTATCACTGGCGACGTATGGGTTGATATAAGAGAGGAACTGTACGCCTTCTTCTTTCCACTGTTTGATCCGGCTATCCAGCTGTGGATAGTTGTCGCTATTCCACTTCCAGTTCCACATCACGCGCTTGCCAAAGGAGGTCATGCGGATACCGGACCAGTCCTGCGCCCAAATACCGTTCACTTTTACGCCTGCGTTGCGCATGGTATCCAGTTTTTGCTGGCAAACTTCCGTACCGCCCTGAATGCCTAGCGTGACGCCGTTGTAAACCCAGTCCGGCAGCTCCGGCTGGCGGCCTAACAGCGCAGTCAGTTTTTCCAGCAGGGCGATGTAGGTGGCGGCACACTCAAAACGCAGCGTAGTTTTATCTTCCCACAGCGCCAGTTCGTGATACTCCGGCGCGCTGAAGTCGAAATTCATATAGCAGCTATTATCGACGTGGCAGTAATACTTCTGCGTGCTGACAAAGGTCGGTTGCGGGAAGAAGGTCCAGTAATAGTCGCCGCCGGCATTCTCTTTACAGTCTGCCTGCCAGGTGACATAGCTGGTTTTATTACGGCCAACGCCCTGTTCGCTGGTCCACAGCGGGAACGGCTTGCCGCGCAAATCGAAATAAGAGAACTGTTCGCCGCAGCCGTAGATATGGTCGTCTGGATTAGCCGCGAGGCGTAACCAGATACGGTTATGGTGCAGGTCGTCGTTTTGCAGATCCAACGTCAGGCGTCCCGCCTCATCGGCGGAGATGCGAAGGGTGGCGCTAATTGTTGCGCCACGGCTGAATTGTACCAGCCAGCCGTCGGGTAGCTCGCTGACCGTGGCCTCTGTTAATGCAATCTTCTCGTTAAGTTTGTCTTTGATGCTGAAGTTGCCGCGGAACATATCAATGTCGGCAACGCCCTCGCCAATCCACAGACAGGGGTTTTCGGCGCTGTGGCGTAAAATCAGGCGCTGGTGGTACGTCAGCGTAAAGCCCTCAATGTTCTTTTCTATCAGGACAGAGGATAAATGCTTACTTTGCGTGCTCATAAAATATTCTCCATGAAATTGAGGAACGCGAGCATACTGATTGTTTATGATTCGTTATTATTCATTAGCCTTAAATAGTTATGCGCTACTCTTGAAGTAGCGCCTGAACAAAGCAAGCACTTATTATTTGCTGGCATCCACTTTACGAATCTCAGCAATTTTTTTGCCTAAAAGTATTTGTAATATTGCCAACAGTACAAATGGTGGTAGAAGCGCAGTAGCCGCTGAAACACCTAATGCACCTTTTATTAACATTGCACCCGAAGCAATTAATAATAAAAATACTAAAACGCGGAATACTTTTACCGAAATACGCTTATGAACATATTGCCCGACTAAGGAACCGAGTATCATGGTAGGGATACAGAAAATAACCAGTTTAAATGTTGAAATTGTTAATATTCCACTGGTTGCCAGGCCGCCGACAACTGCAATATTGTTTGCCGTAAAGAATGCATTCAGCGTACCGCGAAAAGCGGCTGGGCCAAGGTTACGTAGCATTCCATACATCACAACTGGCGGTCCATTTGTGGAAAAGGCCGCTCCTAGCGCCCCAGCTATCGCCCCTAACGGTGCAGCAATCCAACGTCTGTCATAGATGGGTAGACGGGGAATAAACATACTGTAGAATGAGTAGAGAATAAGAAAACCACCCAATCCTATTTTCATTATGTGATCAGGTAGATAGGAAAGTGCATATAAACCTACCGGAATGCCAAGAAAAGAGAAGCCGATAAGAACGGCAGCCGATCGCCAGTCCGTTTCTTTACGAGATAACCATGTGGCATAAATGGCGGTCGCTGTTCCGACAATAACAGAAAGTGGTGTTGCCATTTTTACAGGTAGCATTAGGGTTATGAGCGGCATGGTAGTCAATCCACCACCAAAGCCAGCACATATTCCTACGAATGTATAAAGAAACATTAAGGCGATAACGGTGTATATAACACCAGGTTCCAACATCACGCCATCAGGTGTAAATAAATTAAAGAAATCCATTATAATTCCTTCATTATCAAATTCTAAAATATTACTTTGACTGTTTTAAGTCAGGGTAATAGGTATCCTGCACAAATAAATACATGAACTATATGCATTCACCACAAATATTAAAAAACAATATATGCTGTTGTTTTGGTTTAAGTAATAGTAAGTCGATCCCAGAATTAAAGGCATTCGGCGGACAACTCATCGGTTCGATAGCTAATCCCCGGCGATTCAACTTTTCGCCACTATAGACCTGAAGCCACGGTTGATCGGAACATAAACTAACAGCCAGTTCGTGTTGATGGTTAATAATTTTCGCCTCCCATCGCTCGCTGTAAGTTTTGAAAGTATGATCAATCCGTTTATCACCAATTTTTTGTTGGATGGAATAGTCCAGATTCAGCTCATCGACGCGTAGTAACGTTGATGAGTTAGACTGTGTATCGAAAGCAAAAACCTCTTTTGCAGGAAGTTGCAGCGTATAATCATCAACAGGTGCTAAGTCACAGGTTAAATAGGGGTGAACACCGACGCCATAAGGTGCTGGTTTATCGCCGATATTTTGGCTAATTATTTCAACGGACAGCCCTGTTGTTGCGTCCAGTGAGTAAATAACCTGCGAAATCAATGCGAATGGGTAGCCATAGCTTGGCGGTAAAAATATGGAGAACGAGGCTTTTGTGGCTGTTAATTCATCAACTTGCCAGTCTCTCCATGCAAGCAAGCCGTGAATAGCGGCGTTAGAGCCATGTTCATTAATCGGCAACTGATACTCATGCCCATCATGCTGATAGATACCATTGGCAATACGATTTGGCCAAGGGATTAATACCTTACCAAGATGAGCAAGAGGCATCTCTTCTGGTTTATGAGGTATAACCAGATGCTTGCCCTGCCAGGTTAATTCGGCAAGACCGGCACCCACTGAAACTATTTGCGCCCGGTAATCACCTGCAGCGAGTAATATCGTATTCCCACCACTATGCATACATATCACCTTAATATTAGATACCCTTACTAAACAACGGCATATGCAATGTTTATTTGCTGATATGCCGTCGTTACCAGGCTTATTTATTTCGCATTGATATCTAACAAACCTGCTGCTACGGCTGGTGCCAGCCCTGGAGCGAGCGGGATGCGTGGAATTACCAGACAGTGCAGAAGATGGTATATATCCTGCTTACCGTCCCAGACTTTAGTGGTCACCTTGTTGTCAGCATCCAATTCTTGCCACCAGGAACCATTTTCATAGTCCATCAGGTATTTAATGCAGTAATCCCACCATGTTTGATACCAGGTTTCGTATTGACGATCCCCTGTTACGGTATAGAGGGCATAGGCTGTCCCCATCGCTTCTACAATTGGCCAGCGTACACGTTCACGTACAACGGGTTTCCCTTCCCAATCAACGGTATACACAATGCCGTCTGCTCCATCCGGAGCCCAGGCATCACGTACCGTAGCGTGGAACAAACCTTTCGCGTCTTCCAGCAGCCATGCAGGGGGTTGTTCGCATCTGGCTTCCAGTGCTGCGTGGATATGCAGCATTAAACGACCCCATTCGATCCAATGACCTGGAGTACCGCCAAATGCACGGAAACGGTGTGCTGGATTTTCTTTGTTATAGTCGCGGATAGGATTCCACTGTGAATCGAAATGTTCATTAACACGGTAATGATTATTTCTGGCTACATCATGAATAATGACTGATGCGATTCTGATAGCGCGATCCAGCCATTTTTTGTCATGGGTAACGTCATAAACAATCAGGAACGCTTCGACGGCGTGCATATTGGCGTTACCGCCACGGTAATCTTCGGTTTTGCTAAAGGCTTCGTCCCAGGACTCCAGGCACATCTGCTCTTCTTCACTCCAGAAGTATTTCTCAATCACTTCTATGGTGTAATCCAGCAATTTCCTGGCTTCAGGATGCCCGGTCGTGACGGCGCTGGCCGCGCCCAGCAAGGCGAAGAAGTGTTGATAACCCTGTTTAGAGGCATCTACCACGCCCTGATCATTAACGCAGGCATACCAGCCGCCGTATTTTTTGTCGCGCAGTGCGCCGTTCATGGCTTTGATGCCATGATCGACCAGATCATAAGCGCCCGGTCGGCCCATCGACGCCGCCACGGAATAAACGTGCAGCATACGCGCCGTGATCCAAAGATGGGTGCCCATCTCTTCTTTAATTTGCCCTTTATTTCCCAGCCAGCCGAAGCCTGTCGGCACCACGGCGTTTTTACCGAAATTAAAGATGCGGTCGGTTTCCTGCTCCAGCCAGCGGTTGTGGCTCAATGTGTTAAACCATTTCATTCTTTCATCCTCGTATTAGCGGCGACAAGCCATCATTTCATCGACAATGTCACCTAAACGTTGCAATTTAGGCGCGGAAACATCACGTAGCATCAGCTCGGTATCCGGTAGACCAATCACTGATGACCAGACCGCGCGTCCCGCCAGGAACCCGGATGCGCCAGCTTCCATGGCGACCCTGACCGCGCGAGGGAACAGTTTTTCGTCCACACCGGAAGAGAGGATGACCCACGGCATATTGATATGCCCATTCAGGCGTTGTGAGGCGGTAAGAAGATCGGAACGCGCGCCTTTGCCGTAGAGCGGCATTTCAACTTTGTAAAGATCGGCGCCGCTGTCGCCCAGCTCTTTGGCCGCATCGATAATCGCCTGCTCGCGATCGAACTTATCGCCGCAGCGCGGCGGACGTACAACCGGTTCGATAATGCTCAGCAAACCATTGGAGTGACATAATTCATTGAATTCTTTGACCATATCCAGACGCTGCTGCGCGTCTTCGTCGCTGCGCCACAGCACCAACAGTTTTAAGGCTTTCGCGCCATCCCGTTTTACCGCCTGCGCATTAATTTTTTTATCAATGACCACGTTATCAACGGGAATACCGTTGCCCGGGATGAAATCATCCGCCGCGACGATCATGGCGCAGCTTTTAGCGACCGCGTTTTGTTCTACGGCCTGGCGATAACAGAACTGCTGATCCAGCAGAACAGCAGAGGCATACGGGGAAAGAATTTTCGCCGCATTCACTTTGAAATCCGTCAGCACGCTATCGGCAACGGGTGTTTTCGCACCAGCAGCAGCAAACATTAAACGCATCGCCTCGCGCTGATCGACAGCCAGCATGGCAAACCCGCCGGACGCTCGCGTAATGTCTTTGATGGTGTAGTTGTTCATTCAATTTTCCTTTATACAGTCGTTACTTTTTTACGTTGGCGGTCAGCCCGGCGCTGATGCGCACCTGTTCCAGGATGGCGCTCCAGTCTTCCCGACCGCGGCCTGCGGCCCGCGCCAGGTTATAAACTTCACGGGAGGCGGCGCCGAGCGGCATCGGTACGTGCAGTTGATTGGCGACATCCAACGCGATGCCAAGATCTTTGTGCGCCAGATCGATCATGAAGGCGGGAGACAGATCCCCTTTCATCACTTTATTCGGCCAGGTGGTGGTGAAATGCCCTTTGCCTGCGGCAGTGCCGCTCATCACTTTTAAAGCCACGTCGAAGGAAAGCCCCAGCGCTTCACACAGCACGGCGGCTTCGGCGGAGAGCGCATTTAGCGCAATACTCATGTAGTTGTTGATCAGTTTTACGCGAATACCCATTCCCGGGCCGCCGGTGTTGATCAGCTCATTACCCATCGCCATCAGAACAGGGGTAGCACGCTCTACTTGCTCCGCCGTACCGCCTGCCAGCAGCAACAATGTGCCGGTAATCGCGTTGTCTGATGTCCGGCCTACCGGCACATCCATCATGCTGAACCCTTTGCTCTGCATGTCGGCAATCAGCTTATCGGTTTGCAACGGATGAATAGTGGACATATCAATGACCAGCGCTTCACGGGAAAGGGTTTCACAAACGCCTTGCTCGCCAAACAAAACGGAACGAACCAGATCGCCGTTCGGGAGCATGGTGATAACAAATTCAGCGCCGATGGTTGCCTGAGCCGGGCTGCTTGCAGGTTGCGCGCCTTTGTCCACCAGACGCTGTACGGCGCCGGGATTAACATCGAAGACGCTGAGTTGATGGCCCTGCTTTAGCAGATTGCTCGCCATAGGGGAGCCCATCTGTCCCAACCCGATAAATGCTATAACTGCCATATCGTTCTCCTGAACACGGTGGTGTCATTTTTTGTCATTAATGAGCCTTTTTATGTCTGTTTGTGATCGTATTTGTAATTTATAGTCAAAAAATTGACAGCCGTCACTTTTTAAACATTTCGTGAAATTAAAATGAGCACATCGAAAATGCTTGAGGAATGACCATGGTTCGTATTGCTTGTGTAGGTATTACCGTGATGGATCGCATCTATTACGTGGAAGGATTACCGACAGAAGGGGGTAAATATGTGGCGAAGCGCTATACGGAAGTGGGCGGCGGGCCTGCGGCGACCGCTGCCGTGGCTGCGGCGAAATTGGGCGCGCAGGTGGACTTTATTGGCCGTGTGGGCGATGACGACACCGGAAACAGCCTGCTGGCGGAACTGGAATCCCTGGGGGTAAATACCCGTTATACCCGCCGCTACACGCAGGCCATGTCGTCGCAGTCAGCGATTATGGTGGATGCCAAAGGAGAGCGGATTATCGTTAATTATCCCAGCCCGGATTTATTACCTGACGCCGACTGGCTTAACGACATCGATTTTTCGCAGTGGGATGTGGTGTTGGCGGATGTGCGCTGGCATGACGGCGCAAAACAGGCGTTTACGCTGGCGCGTCAGGCTGGCGTCATGACTGTTCTTGATGGCGATATTACGCCGCAGGATATTAGCGAGCTGGTGGCGTTAAGCGACCACGCCGCCTTCTCCGAGCCAGGGCTGGCACGCCTGACGGGGATGAGCGAAGCCATTGATGCGCTAAAAAAAGCACAAATGCTCACAAATGGACATGTCTATGTCACGCGAGGCAGTGAAGGCTGCAACTGGTTGGAAAAAGCGGCGGTACGCCACCAACCGGGTTTTACCGTGGAGGTGGTGGATACTACCGGCGCGGGCGATGTTTTTCATGGCGCACTGGCATTTAGCCTGGCAAGCGGATACGCCATCGAAGAGGCTGTCAGATTCGCCAGCGGCGTTGCCGCGCTGAAGTGTACACGCCCGGGTGGCCGGGCGGGTATCCCTGATTGTGAGCAAACCCGATCTTTCTTGTCACTTTTTGTATAATATGAGCAGTAGGAAGCTTTTAGAGGAATGCTCATGAGTCTTACCGAACTGACCGGTAATCCGCGACACGATCGGCTGTTAATGCTAATTGATGAACGCGGCTATATGAATATCGATGAGTTAGCCAGTTTGTTGGAGGTCTCTACCCAGACGGTTCGCCGCGATATTCGTAAATTAAGCGAGCAGGGGCTGATTACGCGTCATCACGGCGGCGCCGGCAGAGCGTCCAGTGTGGTCAATACCGCCTTTGAGCAGCGAGAGGTCTCCTGGACGCAAGAGAAAAAAGCCATTGCGGAAGCCGTGGCTGACTATATTCCGGATGGCTCCACGATATTTATCACGATTGGAACGACGGTTGAGCAGGTGGCGCGCGCGCTGCTCAACCATAATCATCTGCGCATTATCACCAATAGCCTGCGCGTCGCGCACATTCTTTATAATAACCCTCGTTTTGAAGTGATGGTGCCTGGCGGCACGCTGCGCCCGCATAATAGCGGCATTATCGGGCCATCCGCGGCGGCGTTTGTGGCGGGGTTCCGGGCTGACTATCTCGTCACCAGCGTAGGCGCGATAGAGAGCGATGGCGCGTTACTGGAGTTTGATGTCAACGAAGCCAGCGTAGTGAAAACCATGATGGCCCACTCGCGACATATTCTGCTGGCCGCCGATCATACGAAATACCATGCTTCTGCGGCGGTTGAGATCGGCAATGTGTCACAGATTACCGCTCTGTTTACGGACGAGTATCCCGGTCCGGCATTACAGAATTTACTTCAATCCCAGCAAATCGAAGTGGTTCAGGTGAGTCCTTCGCTGGACGACGCCGTTTCAGCGTGACAAGCGCCCTTGCGCCGGAGGGTCGCGTCAGCGCTTTATCCGGCCAGTAAAACGGCGCTGTGATGCAGGCGATATTGGGCATCGTCTGCGTTTCTATTGTCTTTTTGTTAATTGATTTATAAAGGGATACATAGTCAAACTTCTCCTTTCCCGCTACAGTTATTCATCCCCGGTTAGCAAGGAGAATGACATGCTCTACATCTTTGATTTAGGTAATGTGATTGTCGACATCGACTTTAACCGCGTATTAGGTGTGTGGAGCGATCTGAGTCGAGTACCGCTGGCTTCGCTGAAGCAAAAATTTACGATGGGCGAGACTTTTCACCAACATGAACGCGGTGAGATAACGGACGAAGCGTTTGCTGAAGCTTTCTGTCATGAAATGGCGTTATCGCTCAGTTATGAACAATTTGCGCACGGCTGGCAGGCGGTATTTGTCGGATTACGGCCCGAAGTGATTGCTATCATGCATAAACTGCGCGAGCAGGGGCATCGCGTGGTGGTGCTATCCAATACTAACCGACTGCATACCCACTTCTGGCCGGAGGAATACCCGGAGGTGCGCGCTGCCGCCGACCATATCTATTTATCGCAGGATTTGGGAATGCGTAAGCCGGAAGCGCGTATTTATCAGCACGTCCTGCAGAAAGAAGGTTTTTCCGCTGCCGATGCGGTCTTTTTCGACGACAATGCCGATAATATAGAAGGGGCCAACCAGTTGGGGATCACCAGCATTCTGGTGAAGGATAAAGCCACCATCCCTGACTATTTCGCGAAGCTGTTATGCTAAAAACCGTTCACCAAAAAGCTGGACGCCATACGCGCCCTGTTCGGGCCTGGCTCAAGCTATTATGGCAGCGTATCGATGAGGATAATATGACGACTCTGGCGGGAAACCTCGCCTATGTCTCATTACTCTCCTTAGTACCGCTTATTGCCGTCGTTTTTGCCCTTTTCGCTGCTTTTCCGATGTTTTCTGATGTCAGCATTCAGTTACGCCATTTTATTTTTGCTAACTTTATGCCAGCCACCGGAGACGTGATTCAGCGCTATATTGAGCAGTTTGTCGCTAACTCCAACAAAATGACGGCGGTGGGCGCCTGTGGACTGATTGTGACGGCATTGCTGTTGATGTACGCCATTGATAGCGCCTTAAACACTATCTGGCGCAGCAAACGCACACGGCCAAAAGTGTACTCTTTTGCGGTGTACTGGATGATCCTCACGCTCGGCCCGCTTCTCGCCGGTGCCAGCCTGGCGATCAGCTCCTACCTGCTTTCTTTACGCTGGGCCAGCGATCTGAATACGGTCATCGACAATGTATTGCGCATCCTTCCGCTGCTGCTTTCGTGGATCTCATTCTGGTTACTTTACAGTATTGTCCCAACAACTCGCGTACCGAACCGTGACGCCCTTGTCGGCGCGTTTGTCGCAGCGTTGCTGTTCGAGGCCGGAAAGAAAGGCTTCGCGCTTTATATCACCATGTTCCCGTCATATCAGCTCATTTATGGCGTACTGGCAGTGATCCCTATCCTGTTTGTCTGGGTATACTGGACCTGGTGTATAGTCTTGCTTGGCGCAGAAATAACTGTCACTCTCGGGGAATACCGAAAACTCAAACAAGCCGCAGAACAAGAAGAAGCTGACCAACCATGATTGCATTAATTCAACGCGTAACCCGTGCCAGCGTCACCGTGGAGGACGAGGTGACGGGTGAAATCGGCCCAGGACTTTTGGTGTTATTGGGTGTCGAAAAAGAAGATGACGAACAAAAAGCGAATCGTCTGTGCGAGCGCGTGCTGGGATACCGTATCTTCAGCGATGCTGACGGCAAGATGAATCTGAATGTACAACAGGCTGGCGGCAGCGTGCTGGTGGTGTCGCAGTTTACGCTGGCGGCAGATACCGAACGCGGTATGCGGCCAAGCTTTTCCGGCGGGGCTGCGCCGGATCGCGCGCAGGCGCTTTATGAATATTTTGTCGAACGCTGCCGCCAGCAGGCGATAAACACGCAAACCGGACGCTTCGCTGCCGATATGCAGGTTGAGCTGGTTAATGACGGTCCCGTGACATTCTGGCTCCAGGTATGAGCCAGCTTCCGGCGTGGCCGCGGATAACAAGAGAGAGTACGGCTATGTATCACCTTCGAGTTCCGCAAACAGAAGAAGAATTAGAACGTTACTACCAGTTTCGCTGGGAGATGCTGCGTAAACCGCTGCACCAGCCGAAAGGGTCGGAACGGGATGGCTGGGATGCGTTGGCGCACCATCAAATGGTGGTGGACGAAGAAGGAAATTTAGTTGCAGTGGGCCGCCTGTATATCAATGCAGATAACGAGGCGTCTATTCGTTTTATGGCTGTACATCCCTCGGTGCAGGATAAAGGGCTGGGGACATTAATGGCGATGACCCTGGAGTCTGTTGCCCGCCAGGAAGGCGTTAAGCGCGTCACCTGCAGCGCGCGCGAAGATGCGGTTGAGTTCTTTGCCAAACTCGGATTTGTCAATCAGGGGGAGATTACTACGCCCACAACCACGCCAATCCGCCATTTTCTAATGATTAAACCGGTAGCATCGCTGGATGATATCCTGCATCGCGGCGACTGGTGCGGGCAGCTTCAGCAGGCCTGGTATGAGCACATTCCATTGAGTGAAAAGATGGGGGTGCGCATTCAGCAGTACACTGGGCAAAAATTTATCACCACGATGCCGGAAACCGGTAATCAAAATCCGCATCACACGGTGTTTGCCGGCAGCCTGTTCTCCCTGGCGACGCTGACCGGATGGGGACTTATCTGGCTGATGCTCCGTGAACGCCATCTTGGCGGGACGATTATTCTTGCTGACGCCCATATTCGCTACAGTAAACCGATTAGCGGAAAGCCAAACGCCGTGGCTGATTTGGGGTCGCTAAGCGGTGATTTGGACAGGCTGGCGCGGGGTAAAAAAGCGCGTGTCCAGTTGCAGGTTGAACTGTTGGGCGGCGAGACCGCCGGAGCAATTTTCGAAGGCATTTATATCGTACTACCTGCGAAACCGTTCGGCCCGTATGAAGAGGGCGGGAATGAGGAGGAGTAGTGTGAGCCCGCACTCCTGATGCTATTTATTCACGAGTGGCCGCGCGCCAGGCCACGTCGCGTATTGCGTCCCGCGCCGTCTTGCTCACGCCGCCCAATTGGAAAAAACCGTGGATAACGCCGAGATAGCGCTGGCAAGTACACGCCACGCCCTGGTCGTTCAGACGGTGATATAGCGCTTCGCCTTCATCACGCAGTGGGTCGAACTCTGCGGTGAGGATATGCACCGGCGGTAAACCGGCAAAATCTTCACGCCATATCGGACTGGCTTCCGGGTGGCGGAGGTCGGTATCCTGGAGATACATTTCGAAACCCGATAACAGCGTATCGCGGGTGATGATGTAGTCTTGCCCGTTGCTGGCATAGCTGGGGAAACTGGCAGTAGCGTCAAGCATCGGGTAGATCAACAGCAGCTTCGCCGGAGACCAGTGGGCGGTGGATTTCAGGCGTAGCGCGCTGACCAATGCCAGGTGCCCGCCTGCGCTGTCGCCAGCAAGCGTGATACGTTCACGATCGATGCCTAACTGCTCCGCGTATTGATGGACGATATTGGCCCCGCGTTCAGCGTCGTCATGAGCCGCAGGGAAGGTGTGCTCTGGCGCAAGGCGATACTGAATGGCAATCACCTTACAGCCGCTTTTCCAGGCCAGTTGCCGTAGCTGGGGGTCATGAGTCAGAAAGCCGCCGCTAACAAAACAGCCGCCGTGATAGTAGAGGATACAGGGTAGAGAACCGGATGCGTTTGGCGGCGAAACGACGCGAAATGTCATCCCTTCCAGCACGATATCTTCCGAACTCACCCGAATTTCTTTCTCACCCGCCAGCGTCGTGCTGGCAATATAGCCCGCTCTCCGGTCATCAATATTCTGCTCTCGTGAAGAGGGGCGGCCCGCGGCGATAAACCCAGCGACCAGTTCGGCAATTCCTTTTTCCAGTGGCATATAACGCTCCTTTGACTGTATGTATGTACAGTTTATAACCTGGTTCGTTGGGGATGGAAAGTGGTGAAACGAGGGGATGATGATTCTGGATAGAGGTTCGCAAAAAATGGAATGCGGTTGGCGCTGGGTTTTTAATTTTTGTACTGTGAAATGATGATGCTATACGCCATTGACGTATAGATTATTTTCACTACTATAAGCCAATGGCGTATGGAATATGCAATTTATAGAAACGGAACTCTTTACTGAAGATGTTAAAAAACTGCTCGATGATGATGAATACCATAAGCTTCAGGTTTTTATGGCTCAGCATCCAGATTGTGGTGATGTCATTCAGGAAACGGGCGGCCTGAGAAAAATGCGCTGGGGAGCGCGAGGCAAAGGAAAGCGTAGTGGCGTGCGAATTATCTATTTTCACCGTAGTCAACGGTATGAGATTCGCTTGCTTCTGATTTATCAAAAAGGCATTAAAGATGATCTCACGCCGCAGGAAAAAGCGGTGCTTCGTATGCTGAATGAGAGGTGGTAGATGGATAAAGTGTTATTTGAGCGATTAACTCAAAGTATGTCTCAAATGAATGAAATCATTGAAGGGACCCGTGAGCCTTCTCGTACCTTTCATATTGATGCAATGAAGATTAAAGAAATACGGCAGGCATCTGGGTTGTCGCAATCTAAGTTTGCAGAACTGATTTCGGTCAACGTGGATACGCTGCGCAACTGGGAGCAAGGAAGACGTTCACCGACAGGGCCAGCCAAAGCGTTACTTCGCGCCATTGCCAACGACCCGAGAAACGTTATACAAGCATTGCGTTATTGAGCAATGATCCGGCTAACGTAGATTGCTAGCCGGTATACCAGAGAACTTATTCCCCTTCCCCCGGGAACAGGAACGGGTTGATGGAACTGCGGGCGAAGCCCTCCTGTTCCATGCGCGCGTCCAGCACCAGCGAGGCGAGGTCGTCGGCCATGGCTTCCACTTTCGGGTCTTTTTCCTGATACAGAATCTTCAGGTAAGTCCCGCAATCGCCGCAGCTTTCGGCTTTCACCGCAGCCTGCTCATTTTCCAGCGACCAGTAGTGTAAGTCGCGGCTCTGTTCGCAGTTACTGCATTTTACGCGCACGACGTGCCATTCGGTTTCGCACAGGTTACAGTGCAGATAACGCAGCCCCTGCGTGGTGCCGATTTGCACCATGCTGGAGACCGGCATCGAACCGCACACCGGGCAATACTGGCGCGCTTCACCGTATTCCGCGCGGGCTTTGCCTGGAATCAAGCTGGCCATTTGCGCCCAGTAAAGGGAGAGCGCGGCCCAGATAAACGGGGCTTTATCGCTGCTGACGGAGGCAAAATCCGAGGCAAACAGCGCGCTGGCCATCTGCTCCAGCTCCTGCTCTGAGGCTTTCTCCAGGTTCTCAATCACCGCCAGCGCGGGGCCGCTCATCTCGGGTTTTAGCTCGGCAATTAACGAATGCAGCAGTTTTTGCCAGTGCTTATCACGCGGCAGCACGTGGATATCCAGCGGCGGCTTGCCCTGGTCGTTCGCTTCTTTAATACGTGCGGTCAGATCCATCTCCAGCGGATGGTCGTACAGCACCACTTCCTGCGCGTGCGCGATAAGCGCGGCAAAGCGCAGGTAATCGCCCAGCGGGTTATTTTCAGCCAGCTCGCGCAGACGTTCGGCGCGGCGGTTGTAGACGTTTTTGAGTCGGGGGAACAATAACGGCGGAATCATATCCGCCGTACGTTTCTCGCTCGACCCCAGCTCATCTTGCGGGATTATGCGAATACTCATTCAGTTTCTTTTTCCGTTGTCTTGCGGACTTCTCGGTACCAGCGTGGGTGATGTTTCTTCGCCCACGACCGGGTTACCCAGCCTTCCACCATCGCGGTAATGGTGCCTTTCACCCAAAGGGCGGCGTAGATATGCACCATGATAACCACAATTAACGCTACTGCGGCAAAAGAATGCAACATTAACGCGAATCGGATCACCGGGATTGAGAAAGCAGGCGCAAAGTACGGACGCCAGATAATTACCCCGCTTACCAGCAGCAGCACCAGGAAGATAATCGCCGCCCAGAATACGCATTTCTGACCGAAGTTATAACGCCCGGTGTCACCCACTTCCTCGTTGACGACGATCTTACGAATATTCTTCGCCCAAAAGATATCATCCCGATTGATTAGATTGTGGTGCCAATAACGGAAAAACATGATGATGAACGAGGCAAACATAACCACGCCCACAAACGGGTGCAGAATTCGCGCCAGTTGTGGGGTGCCCAGGATATGCATCAACCAGTTGAAGGATGGGAATAAAAAGCCCAGCCCGCTCACCGCCGCCAGCACGAAGCAGAAGGCGACGATCCAGTGGTTGATGCGTTCCGGCGCCGTATAGCGCACGATGGTGTCACGTCGTTTCATTTGCGCACCTCGTCTTTCTCTTCATGCAGGTTGTCATCTTCCTCTTCCGCACGGTTCGGGCCGACGCCGACATAGTGGAAGACGCTGGCGGCAAAGGTCGCGGCAAAACCGAACGCGGCGAGCGGTTTCCAGACGCCTTTCCAGAACTTAACGGTTTCGCTGATTTCCGGGTTCTCCGGCAGACCGTGATACAGATTCGGCTTGTCGGCATGATGCAGCACGTACATGACATGCGTACCGCCTACGCCCGCCGGATCGTACAGACCCGCGTTGTCATAACCACGGGTTTTTAGTTCCGCCACCCGCTCGCCCGCCAGCGTTTTCATATCCTCTTTCGAGCCAAAATGAATGGCGCCGGTTGGACAGGTCTTCACGCAGGCCGGTTCTTGCCCCACGGTCACGCGGTCGACGCACAGCGTACATTTATAGACGCGGTTGTCTTCCGGGTTGAGGCGCGGCACGTTGAACGGGCAGCCAGCGATACAGTAGCCGCAGCCGATACACTGCTCGGACTGGAAGTCGACAATACCGTTAGCGTACTGAATGATCGCCCCTTCCGCCGGACAGGCCTTCAGGCAGCCGGGATCGGCGCAGTGCATACAGCCATCCTTACGGATCAGCCACTCCAGTTTGTCGTTCTGTTCCACTTCCGAGAAGCGCATCACCGTCCAGGATTTCGCGGTTAAGTCCGCCGGGTTGTCATACACCCCGACGTTATTGCCCACTTCATCACGGATGTCGTTCCACTCGGAGCACGCCACCTGACACGCTTTACAGCCGATACAGGTGGTGACGTCGATGAGTTTCGCCACCTCTTCCTGGTGGTCCCGCGCCTGGGGCGCGGGGGTGAAACCGTTAGTGGCGGAACGACGAATGATGTCTTGCGATTGATAAGCCATAGGTCGTCTCCGTTACACCTTTTCCACGTTCACAAGGAAGGATTTAAACTCCGGCGTTTGCGTGTTCGCATCACCGACGAAAGGCGTTAACGTATTGGCGATAAAGCCTTTTTTCGCCACGCCTTCGTAGCCCCAGTGAATAGGAATACCGATGGTATCGATATCCTTGCCGTCCGCTTTCAGCGTGCGAATACGCTTGGTCACCACCGCTTTGGCTTTGATATAGCCGCGGTTTGAGGAGACCTTCACGGTATCGCCATGCGCGATGCCGAGCTTATTCGCCAGCTTCTCGCCAATTTCCACAAACTGTTCCGGCTGGGCGATAGCGTTAAGCAACGCGTGCTTGGTCCAGTAGTGAAAGTGCTCGGTCAGACGGTAAGTGGTTCCGACATACGGGAACTTATCCGCTTTACCCAGCGCGTCGGCATCGTCTTTAAAGATACGGGCGGCAGGGTTAGAGATAACGTTCGGGTGCAGCGGGTTAGTGCCCAGCGGCGTTTCAAACGGTTCGTAGTGTTCCGGGAACGGCCCTTCCGCCATCTTATCGATGGCAAACAGGCGACCCATCCCTTCCGGCTGCATGATAAACGGTCCGACGTCGCTGCCTGGCGCGGCGGCGCTGTAGTCCGGAATATCCCATCCGGCCCATTTTCCGCCTTCCCATTTCAGTAGCTGACGTTTCGGGTCCCAGGGGTTACCCTGCGGATCGGCGGAAGCGCGGTTATACAGAATACGGCGGTTAAGCGGCCATGCCCATGCCCAGCCCAGCGTGTTGCCGAGACCAGACGGGTCGGCGTTATCACGACGCGCCATCATGTTGCCTTCCGGCGTCCAGCTACCGGCGAAAATCCAGCAGCCGCTGGACGTCGTACCGTCATCACGCAGTTGCGCGAACGAACTGAGCTGTTGACCTTTCTTCACCACCACCGCACCGGTTGCCGGGTCGATAAGATCGGCCAGCGCTTTACCGTTACTTTCCATCGCCACTTCTTCAGAGGCGGGTTCGTATGGTTTGGTGTAGTTCCAGGTCATATTCAACACCTGTTCCGGGTTGGCGCCGCCCTGTTCAGAGTACATCTTACGCAGGCGTAAGAAGATACCGGCGAGGATTTCGCCGTCGGTCATGGCAATTCCCGGGGCGTCCGCGCCCTTCCAGTGCCACTGTAACCAGCGACCGGAGTTAACGATGGAACCATTTTCCTCGGCAAAACAGGTGGAAGGCAGACGGAACACTTCGGTCTGGATTTTCGCGGGATCAACGTCGTTCGACTCACCGTGGTTTTGCCAGAAGGTGGACGTTTCGGTGTTGAGCGGATCGATAGTCACCAGGTACTTCAGTTTGGAAAGCGACGCGACCACTTTGTTTTTGTTCGGGAATGAGGCCACCGGGTTAAAGCCCTGGCAGATATAGCCGTTGACCTTGCCCTGTTTCATCATCTCGAAGTACTGCAACACGTCGTAGCCTTTGTCCCACTTCGGTAGCCAGTCGAAGCCCCAGCTGTTTTCCGCTGTCGCTTTATCACCAAAGAAGGCCTTCATCATTGAGACGAAGAATTTCGGATAGTTACCCCAGTAGTTGACCTGATCCTTCAACAATGGCTTCGGCGTATTGGCAGCCAGATAGGTTTGCAAATCGGTCTGTTTTTCGCTCGGCAGCGTCAGGTAGCCCGGCAGACTTTGCGACAGCAGTCCTAAGTCGGTCAGTCCCTGAATATTGGAGTGACCGCGCAGGGCGTTAACGCCGCCGCCCGCCATCCCCATGTTACCGAGCAGAAGCTGGATCATCGCCATAGTACGGATGTTCTGCGCGCCGATGGAATGCTGCGTCCAGCCCAGCGCGTACAGGAACGACGCGGTTTTATCTTTTGCGCTGGTTTCTGCAATGTACTCGCACACTTTCAGGAAGTCCGCTTTCGGCGTACCGCAGATATTTTCTACCACGTCCGGCGTATAGCGTGAGACATGCTGTTTCAACAGATTCCAGACACAGTGCGGGTGTTGCAGTGTCGTATCGCGTTTGGCAAAACCGTTTTCGTCCAGCTCATAGTGCCAACTGGTTTTATCGTACTGCCGCTTATCTGCGTCGTAGCCGGTGAACAGACCATCATCGAAGCCAAAATCTTCACGCACGATCAGGCTGGCATTGGTATAGGCCTCGGTGTATTCACGGTTGTATTTTTCGTTGGTCAGCAGATACAGCATCACGCCTGACAAGAAGGCAATGTCAGTACCAGAGCGTATTGGCGCATAGAAATCGGCCACCGACGCGGTACGCGTAAAGCGCGGATCGATCACAATCAGCTTCGCGCCGTTGTGAATTTTGGCTTCCATCGCCCAGCGGAACCCGACCGGGTGAGCTTCTGCGGCGTTACCGCCCATCACCACGACGAGGTTGGCGTTCTTGATGTCGACCCAGTGGTTGGTCATCGCACCGCGACCAAATGTTGGAGCAAGACTTGCTACCGTTGGTCCGTGTCAGACACGCGCCTGGTTGTCGACCGCGAGCATACCCAGCGCGCGGGAGAATTTTTGCGTTAAATAACCCGTCTCGTTACTGGATGCGGAAGCGCACAGCATCCCGGTGGTGAGCCAGCGGTTAACGGTAACGCCTTCGGCGTTCTGCGCCTGATAGTTGGCGTCGCGATCTTCCTTCATCAGTTTAGCGATGCGGTCAAAGGCTTCTTCCCAACTGATCTGTTGCCACTTATCTGAACCCGGCGCGCGGTATTGCGGGAATTTCAGGCGGCTTTCAGAGTGGATAAAGTCCACCAGACCGGCCCCTTTCGGGCACAGCGCGCCACGGCTTACCGGATGATCCGGGTCCCCTTCGATATGGAAAATAGATGCTTTGGCGTTTTTCGCACCGTCGCCGAGGCTGTACATTAACAGCCCGCAGCCAACGGAACAGTAGGTGCAGGTGTTACGGGTTTCGCGGGTGCGCAGCAGTTTATATTGCCGTGTTTCCGCTAGCGCTACGCCGGGCGCGAAGCCCAGTGCCGCCGCCGTGGTGCCTGCCATACCGCCAGCGCAGATCTTAAAGAACTGCCTTCTGCTGACCTGCATGGTTTGCTCCTTGTTTCGACATTGTCACTTCTCTTTCACATTTCTCTATCCGAAACGCTCAGGGAGTGGTTGTTATTTTTCTTTGCGGACGGGCCCGCAAAGGTTCAGAATTGGATAAATTTTCCTCCATCCGGGAGGAGTTGTAACAGAATACCATAATGTTGGTGTGTGTGTTCTTATATGGTTAAAAGAAAGTGAACAATATACTGTCTGAAGAAGTCCTAAATGTGACTGATTTCACAACCTCACGCCAGTTGGCTCTCTGGAAACGCGAGGATTTGCAGTCCCCCCAACTTGATGATGTTGCCGAGGAAGTGCCTGTGGCACTGGTGTATAACGGTATTTCGCATGTCGTTATGATGGCCTCTCCAAAAGATCTGACGCATTTTGCAATGGGGTTTTCTCTGTCGGAAGGGATCATTGACAGCCCGCGTGAAATCTATGGCATGGACGTTGTACCGTCCTGTAACGGACTTGAAGTGCAGATTGATCTTTCCAGCCGTCGATTTATGGGGCTGAAAGCGCGTCGTCGCGCGCTGGCCGGACGCACCGGTTGCGGCGTGTGTGGCGTGGAACAGCTCAATGACATCGGTAAGCCGGTGCAACCCCTGCCGTTTAGCCAAACGTTTAATCTCGGTAACCTTGATCGCGCGTTAAAACATCTGAATGATTTTCAACCGACGGGTAAGCTGACGGGTTGTACGCACGCTGCGGCGTGGGTCATGCCGTCGGGTGAACTGGCGGGGGGCCATGAAGATGTCGGACGCCACGTTGCGCTGGATAAACTGCTCGGCCGCCGCGCTACGGAAGGTGAGGAATGGCGGCAAGGCGCGGTGCTGGTTTCCAGTCGCGCAAGTTACGAAATGGTGCAGAAGTCGGCGATGTGCGGTGTAGAAATTTTGTTTGCGGTTTCTGCTGCCACCACGCTCGCGGTTGACGTCGCTGAACGGTGTAATCTTACGCTGGTGGGGTTCTGTAAGCCGGGTCGGGCGACGATTTATACCCATCCGCAGCGGTTAATCGCAGACTAAAATAGTACCCTCTACATTTGCGTAAAATATATATTATTAATTTAATATATATTTTATGTAGAATGATGGTGTATGAAATATATATTTTCTGGATTTTACAGCCTCTCTTAATAACGGAATGACGTATAGTGGCGAGGCCATATTTTCGTTAAAATAAGAGAACCCTAACGTAAATATACAGAAGGCAATTAAATGAAAAGGAATTTATTATCCTCAGCGATAATCATTGCGCTAATGACCCTGGGCGCAACAGGATGTGATGACAATAATGTTAAAACCGAGGCGACGCCGGCCGCCAGCAGTCAGCCTGCGACGCCAGCGCCTTCTCAGACGCCGGAAACGCAATCTGGCGAAAGTCCAGCGCAGCCCCCAGCAGCGAAGCCAGAAACGGCAACTCAGCCCCCGGCGGCGAAGCCAGAAACGCCAGCTCAGCCGGAGGTTGACGCTGAAGAAGTTTATAGTGAAAAAATGGATGTCTATATCGATTGTTTTAATAAACTTCAATTGCCCGTTCAGCACAGTCTGGCGCGTTACGCGGATTGGGTGAAAGACTTTAAAAAAGGTCCGACAGGGAAAGAGAGCCTGGTTTATGGCATTTATGGTATTACGGAGTCTTACATAACGAATTGCCAGAAAGAGATGAAACAGGTGGCCGCCTTAACGCCATTACTTGAGCCTATTGATGGCGTTGCCGTTAGCTATATTGATAGCGCCGCCGCGCTGGGTAATACCATTAACGAAATGGAAAAATATTATACCCAGGAAAACTATAAAGATGATGCCTTTGCTAAAGGTAAGGCGCTGCATCAGACATTACTGAAGAATATCGAGGATTTTAAACCCGTCTCGGAAAAATATCATGAGGCTATTCAGGAGATAAATGACAGGCGGCAATTGACACAGTTGAAGAGAATAGAAGAAGCGGAAGGTAAAACATTTAACTATTATTCTCTGGCTGTCATGATCTCGGCAAAGCAGATCAACAAGGTTATTTCTGCCGATACCTTTGATGCCGAAGCGATGATGAAAAAAGTCGCGGAACTGGAAACAATGATTGCGCAATTGAAAGAAGTGAATACTGATGGCCGTAATTCTTCTTTCATCAGCTCTGCGGCTGATTATCAGCTACAAGCTAAAAAATATATTCGTCGCATCAGAGACAATGTTGAGTATTCTGATTTTGAAAAGAAACGGGTGCAGGACCCTGCAACAGGATGGATGGTTGCGGATTCTTATCCGGCGTCGTTGAGAAGTTATAACGAGATGGTGGATGATTATAACCGCCTGCGTTGAGTGATGGCGCATTAACTGCGTGCAGGCTGGCGCAAGCGCCTATAAAATTACGCTATAACGCCAATAAAAAGCGCCGATCAGGCGCTTTTTTCGTTTATGTATTCTTCATCAGGCAATATCCGTAAAAATAGCTGACGTAAACATTAACTAAAGAGAGCTATTAGAAAAACCAGTAATCTGAAGCTATCATAAGATGTTGACGTCACGCTGGAAGGTACTGGTAGTGTAATTGAGGATCGGCATTTATATGGAAAGCATTTATCCCGCCTGATGCGAAAATTCTGAGCCACTTCAGCATAGGGCGGCCCAGCCTTCATCACTTATAGGGTGTCACGTCCAACTGTTCTGTAAGACGTTAATTAATACCCGCCATTCGTAATAACGCGGTCACTACCGCAGCGGCGATAATCACCACAATAAGCGGCATTTTACGCCAGGCTAAAAATACGGCGAAGCCAACCCCAAGAACGCGCGCCATTCCGGCAAAATGTTCGCCTTCGTAAAAGGTGGTCGCCAGCGCGACGGAGAATAGCAGCACCGTTGCCGCATCCGAGAGCAGCGCCTGTGAACGCTCAGACAGCGCCAGACGGCTGCCAAGTTTCGCGCCGCCGAGGCGCATCAAATAGGTTCCCGCAGACAAAAGAGCAATACCGATAATAAATAGCGTCATATTGCCCATTATTTTTTCCTCGCCAGTAGGCCAAGCAGCGAAAGCAACACCGGCAATCCGGCAGCCACAAAGGGAACGGCGGCAAGCGACAGCGCGGCGCCGCTGCAACCACGAATCAATGTGGTGCGGTTTTTAAACGCCGGGATCACCAGCGCCAGTAAGATTGCCGGAAATACGGCATCCAGACCGATGGTTTCTGGGGCAGGGAGCAGTTTGCCGACACCTGCGCCAATCAGTGTGCCAATCGGCCAGAATAGGGCGACGCCAAGACCGCATAGCCAGTAGGCGGCTTTACGTTGTTCGGGTGTTTTTTGCGACAGGCCGAACACCACGCTCTCATCATTCATAATATGGCAGCCGAAAAAGCTGGCGGCGCGGGTGCCAACCAAATCGCGCACCGTTACGCCAAACGGCACGTGGCGCGCATTCACCAGCAGTCCTGCCGCCGCCGCCGCTAACGGATTGCCGCCGCTGGCAACAATGCCGATAAACATAAATTCGGACGCGCCCGCCAGCACAAAAATAGAGAGGACAAACGGCACCCACAGAGGGAAACCGTAGGCCATCGCCAGTGAGCCATAGGACATGCCGACGACGCCCACGGCCAGGCACACTAAAAATATCGCTTTTATCGTGTCTCCCTTGAGACAGGAAAAATAGTGTTTCATCTTCTTTAGTCATATCGAACGAATTTTCATTATAATGAACGGAACAGATTTGCTTTACAAGACGAACATTTCGTTCGTTATAGTGAACGTTGGATGCTTTATGACACAACCTATTAGCGTCATTGCCAGAAGTCTGGTACGCGAACGCCAGCGAACCGGACTGTCGCTGGCGGAGATTGCGCGGCGCGCAGGCATCGCTAAATCTACGCTTTCACAACTGGAAGCAGGGAACGGCAACCCCAGTCTGGAGACGTTATGGTCGCTATGCGTCGCGCTCGACATTCCCTTTGCCAGGCTGCTGGAGCCGCAGGTACAAAAAACGCAGGTGATTCGCCGCGGAGAGGGCACCAAAGTCGTGGCGGAGCAGGCGCATTATCAGGCGATATTACTGGCGGCGTGTCCGCCCGGCGCGCGGCGTGATATCTATCTGCTGTTGACGCAGCCGGGGGCCGACCGGATCTCTCACCCGCATCCGCCGGGGTCGGTGGAACATATTATTGTTACGCAGGGAAAAGCCCTCGTCGGCTTAACCGAGGCGCCGGAAGAGCTGGCGGAGGGCGATTACATTTGTTATCCCGGCGACCAGGCGCATATCTTTAAAGCGCTGGAACCGGATACTCAGGCTATCCTGGTAGCGGAGCAGAATTGAAATTGCCGGATGGCGGCGTAACCGCCTTATCCGGCCGACAAAAAATAAAACCGTAGGCCCGGTAAGCTTGCGCCACCGGGCACACGACTTACTGCAGATAGAACACCTCTTTTAGCTCTGCGCTGACCGGGCTGTTATCCGGATTCGCGGGCATAACGTCACGCATATGTTTCCACCAACGCTGGCAAACGTCGGTGCTGGCAACGGCATTCCAGCGCTCCTCGGATTCAATCTCAACGGTGGCGAACAGCAGATTGCGCTCCTGATCGAGATAAATCGCGTAGTGATGCGCGCCGTGAGATTTTAATACGGCTTCCAGCTCCGGCCAGATTGGGTTATGACGACGCTGATACTCCTCGTGCGCGTCGGCATTTACCTGCATCACAAAGGCTTTGCGGATCATAACGCCTCCAGGTACAGCTCGCGAACTTCATCGCGGCTGGCGGTGCGCGGGTTACACGGCGCGCACGGGTCGGCGAGGGCTTTATCCAGCCAGCCTTCGATATCTTCTTTTGTGACGCCCAGCTTGCTGAAACCTTCTGGAATGCCGACGCGTTTGCTCAGCGTACGGATAGCGTTAATCGCTTCCTGACTTGCGGCTTCGTCAGACATACCGCGCGTCTCCACGCCCATCGCCTGTGCGATGCGGGCAAAACGCGCGACGGCGTTCGGACGGTTAAAGTTCTCGACAATTGGCAGCAGGATAGCGTTGCAGACGCCGTGCGGCAGATTGTGGGTTGCGCCTGGCTGGTGCGCCAGTGCGTGAACCAGCCCCAAACCAGCGCTGTTGAACGCCATACCCGCCAGGTACTGGCCGAATGCCATTTGCTCACGGGCTTCGAGGTTATGGCCATCGTCAACCGCTTTCGGTAGCCACAAATTGATTAAGCGAATCGCTTCCAGCGCGTTAGCGTCGGTGAGCGGATGCGCGCCAACGGAGACATAGGCTTCCACCGCATGGGTCAGGGCATCCATGCCGGTTGCGGCGGTCACAGACGCCGGGATTTCCAGCATGACGCTGGCGTCATCCACGGCAATATCCGGGATGATATTCGGGTCGATGATCACCTCTTTGACCTTACGGGCAGAGTCGATAATCACCGCGTTGCTGGTCATCTCGGCCGCGGTACCTGCCGTAGTGTTAATCGCTACCAGCGGTACGCCGGCGTTTTTCACTTTGCCGACGCCGGAGTAGGCGGTAGATGGACCTGGGTTGGCGGTCAGAATTTTCACCGCTTTAGCGGTATCGATCGGGCTGCCGCCGCCGAAGGCGATAATGTAGTCACATTCTGCGCTCTGATACGCCGCAAAACCTTTCTGCACCAGCTTTTCTGTCGGGTTTGGGAACACCTCATCAAACAGGTGGTAAGACATTTGATGTTCATCCAGTGCGCTAAACAGGCTATCCAGCAGGCCCAGCTTTACCAGTTGACCATCGGTAACGATCAGCGCTTTGCCCCATTGCTTATTCGCCACAAGGTTCACCATATCGGCAATCGCTCCAGCGCCATGCAGGCTAATTTTTGGCAGTGCCAACATAAAGCTCATCACTATTCTCCTTAAAAAAATTCCCTGTTGCCCGATGGCGCTACGCTTATCGGGCCTACGGTAAAATGCGCACCGGCCTGTAGGCCGGATAAGGCAAAGCCGCATCCGGCGTTGAGTTGGGAGGTATCAGTACAGCTCTACGGCGCTGGCCAGCGGTGTCACGCCAAAACGTTTGCCGAGTGCGACCAGTTCTTCGCGCGTGATGGTCTGCTTCATACCGCCCATCGAATAGATTTTGACTAATACCTCAGCGGATTTCTCTGCGGTATCTATCAAACCGAAGGTTTCATCCAGCGTAGGTCCGCTTCCGAACACGCCGTGGAACGGCCACAGCACCAGCGAATGTTTCTGCATTTCTTGCGCGGTGGCCTGGCCGATTTCATCGGTGCCTGGCACCATCCACGGCAGAATGCCGACACCGTCCGGGAATACCACTAGGCATTCGGTGCTGCCTTCCCACAGTTTGCGGGTGATCAGCGCAGTGTTGTTTTCCAGTACGTAGGTGAGGGCGATCAGGTTAGTCGCATGGCAATGCATAATGACGCGGTCTTTGCCGTGGGTGGCTTTGATGCGTTCGCAGTGGGAGAGGAAATGCGCCGGGAGTTCAGAGGTGGGGACCGCGTCGTGGGTTAAGCCCCACAGAATGTGGTAGCCTGCGCCGTCGCTGTCGATTTTGACCACGCCTAAATTAGCTGCCGGATCGAGCTGCACGTTGCGGAAGAATTTGCCGGAACCGGTAACGATAAACGGCGTATTCGCCAGCAGCGGCATGGGTTGACTTAGCGCGATATAGCGTGGTTTTTCGTGGAAATTAGCCGCAAAAGGCGCGATGTCTGCTTCATCCAGACGCAGCGTCAGGTTACCGCCATTACGTTCGTCCCACCCTTTCAGCCACGCATCAGACGTGGCTTTAATCATGCCCTGGACAAACCAGGAATCGGTAATATTTTGCATGTTCGTGTTCCCATTTATTGCCCGAAGGTTATTCGGGTCTTACGTAGACCGGATAAGCGCAGCGCCATCCGGCAATCGTGTTTCATTTATTGCCGGATGGCGACGCGGGCGTCTTATCCGGCCTACAGATCAGGTGTCGCTGTCAGCTACGTTTGCTCAGGATCTCTTTTTCGTAGGCGCGAACGCTGTCCAGCCACTGGCTGCCAGCCGGCGTGTCGTGACGCTGGCAATACATTTCCCAGACGGCCTGCCACGGCAGAGATTTTTGCTCTTCCAGCAGCGCCAGACGCGCGGTGTAATCGCCGCTGGCCTCAAGCTGACGCAGTTGATCTGTGGGTTCCAGCAGAGCGCGCAGCAGCGCTTTTTTCATGTTGCGGGTACCGATAACCCACGCGGCGACACGGTTGATAGAGGCGTCGAAGAAATCCAGACCGATATGCACACGGTCGAACAGGTTATGACGGACGATTTCGCTGGCAATTGCCTGGGTTTCATCGTCCAGGAGCACCACGTGGTCGCTATCCCAGCGTACCGGGCGGCTGACGTGCAGCAGCAGCCGTGGCACGTAGAGCATGGCGGCGGAAATTTTGTCGGAAATCACTTCAGTGGGATGGAAGTGGCCCGCATCCAGGCACAGAGCGGTCTGACGGCTGGTGGCGTAGCCCATGTAGAACTCATTGGAGCCGACGGTGTAGCTTTCCGCGCCGATGCCAAACAGTTTGCTCTCAACGGCGTCGATGTGGTGCGCCGGGTCGAATTTCTCGCTAATGACCTCATCCAGCGCTTCCAGCAGGCGCTGGCGCGGGGCTAAACGGTCGACGGTAATGTCTTTCATGCCGTCCGGAATCCAGATGTTCATCACCGACGGCGTACCGAGCTGCTCACCAAAGTATGCCGAGACGCGGCGGCTGGCTTTGCAGTGATCGATCCAGAACTGGCGAATTTTCGCGTCGGGATGAGAGAGGGTAAAACCGTCAGCGCTCAGTGGATGAGAAAAACAGGTGGGGTTGAAATCCAGCCCCAGCCGGTTCGCTTTCGCCCACTCCACCCAGTTTTTAAAATGCTCCGGTTTGATCTGGTCGCGGGCAACCGGCGCATCCGACTCAAGGTAAATGGCGTGCAGGTTCAGCCGTTTTGGTCCTGGGATCAGACGCAGCGCCTGTTCCAGATCGGCGCGCAGTTCGGTGGCGTTACGCGCTTTGCCCGGATAGTTGCCGGTTGACTGAATTCCGCCCGTCAACGAACCTTCCGGGTTCTCGAATCCGGCAACATCGTCGCCCTGCCAGCAGTGCATGGAAACCGGCAGGCGATCGAGCTGGCGCAGCGCCTCCTCGACATCAATACCTACTGCGGCGAAACGTTGTTTTGCCAGTTCCCAGGCTTGTTCCAGTTGAGTGGTCATGCGCAAAGCTCCTTTGTCTGTCGTTTGGGTTGAAACTGCGCAACGTGGCGGGCAATTTCACTATCAGGATTAGGGATATAGGTTGTCAGGTCGTAGTTAGCGCTGACGACCTGACGGAAGTCATCGACGTTGTTTAATTCGTCGAGGGTCATAAGCTGAATACCAATATTGCCAAGGGTGGAGGCTTCAACCGGCCCGGCCATCACGCGAATACCACATGCATCGGCGCACAACTGGTTGAGTAGCGCGTTTTGGCAGCCGCCGCCGACAATATGCAGTTGGGTAAATTTTTCGCCGCGCAGATTTGCCAGTTCGTGCAAAATGTCGGCATACAACAGCGCCAGACTGTCGAAAATGCAGCGCGCCAGTTCGGCATCGCTGACGGGAACGGGCTGGTCGGTCTCGCGACAGGCGGCCTGGATTTCGGCGCTCATATCGTCAGGATTGATAAAGCGATCGTCATTCGGGTTAATCAGGAAACGGCAGGCCGGCAGCGCTTCTGTTTGGGCGATAAGCGCAGGCAGATCGGTAATGCGCCGTTCTTTCAGCACACGCTGGAGCAGCCACAAACCCATAATGTTTTTTAGTACCCGATAACGCCCTTCCGCGCCGCCTTCGTTGGTGATATTGGCAGCCAGCGCCTCGTCAGTGGTGTAGGGCATTTTGCTTTCAAAACCCATCAACGACCAGGTGCCTGAAGACAGGTAAGCGCTATGTTTATTTGCCAGCGGAGAGGCAATAACGGCGCTGGCGGTATCGTGGCTGGCGACGGCTACCACCGGAATACGGTTGCCCTGCGGGCAAATCCAGTCGCCGATAACATTGCCAGGGTGCGAGGGGCGACCGAACCAGCTCTTTTTCGCGCCAGTCCATGTCAGCAGGGTCTCGTCCCAGTCATCGGTATTGATATTGACCAACTGGGTGGTCGTGGCGTTGGTGTATTCCCAGTTCATTTCACCGGTCAGGCGGTAGCTGAAATAATCGGGCATCAGCAGCGCATGAGCGACCTGCGCTGTTAACTCAGGCTGTTGTTTCGTCAGCGCGCGTAGCTGATAGATGGTGTTAAACGGCAGAAACTGAATCCCGCTGCGGCGATAGATTTCGCTTTTGCCGATCTGGACCAGCGCTTGCGACATGATGCCCGTGGTACGGTTATCGCGGTAGGAGACCGGCAGGCCGACACGCTGACCTTGTTTATCCAGCAGGACATAATCGACGCCCCAGGTGTCGATGCCGATGCTGTCGATAAGAATGCCTTCATTGCAGACTTTCTTCAGACCAAGACGGATATCCTTTTCCAGACTGTCGATGTCCCAGGTGTCAAACCCGTCTGTTTTTTGTAGGCAGTTCACAAAACGGTGAATTTCACGTAGCGTCAGGGTACGGTGTTTGCTGTCGTAACGCGCCAGCATCACGCGCCCGCTGGATGCGCCGAGATCAACCGCGACACAATGGCGAAAAGTCATAATCAGGTCCTTCTTAGAGTCATTGCGCACAGTCTAAAAAAGCCCTCAAAGACCTACCTTCTCGTTACTGACAGGAAAATGAGCCGCTGGCAACAAGGCAAAGATGAACGTGATAGCGTTCACAGTTTCTACTAATAGGCCGGTGTGATGTCGTCCGCATTTCCCGCTTTTTCCCGCCTTTTCTTGAAAAAAAGACCATGTTTGCGCGCTTTAGCGTCAAAAATTTAAGGTGAGGCCGATAGCCCTTAATTACTATTCGGACATGTTGAATTCAGGAGGAAGCAACCATGACCGTACTGCATAGCGTGGATTTTTTTCCATCAGGTAAAGCGCCCGTGGCGATTGAACCCCGTCTGCCGCAAGCCGCTTTCCCTGAACATCATCATGATTTTCATGAAATCGTGATTGTGGAACACGGTACGGGCATTCATGTACTCAACGGGCAGCCGTATACCATCAGCGGCGGTACCGTGTGTTTTGTTCGCGATCACGACCGGCATTTATATGAACATACCGACAACCTATGCCTGACGAATGTACTGTGGCGTTCGCCGGACGCTTTCCAATTCCTGGCGGGGCTGGATCAATTGCTGCCGCAGGAGCAGGATGGTTACTATCCTTCGCACTGGCGGGTGAATCAGAGTGTGTTGCAGCAGGTGCGCCAGTTGGTCGGTCTGATGGAGCGCGCCGGAGACAGCATGGATGCGCCTGCGGTGGCGAATCGCGAAATTTTGTTTATGCAACTACTGGTGTTGTTACGCCGCAGTAGCCTGATGGAAGGCGCGACCAATAACGACGCCAAACTCAACCAACTGATGGCATGGCTGGAAGACCATTTTGCGGAGGAGGTCTGCTGGGAGGCGGTAGCTGAACAGTTTTCGCTGTCGCTACGCACGCTGCATCGTCAGCTTAAACAGCATACCGGGCTGACGCCGCAACGTTACCTTAATCGCCTGCGTTTGATCAAAGCCCGGCATTTATTACGCCATAGCGATCATAGCGTGACAGAAATCGCGTACCGCTGCGGTTTTGGCGACAGTAACCACTTTTCGACTCTGTTTCGCCGAGAATTTAACTGGTCGCCGCGGGATATCCGTCAGGGACGCGATGCGATAATCCAGTAACGCGAACGCTATCAACGTTTTCGTCGCCAATATGCTGATAATTATACCCTTTAATACCGGATGGCGGCTGCGCCTTACCTGGCCTACGGCGGCGAGCGGTAGACAGAATAAGCGTAGCGCCATCCGGCAAGCATTCAACATGAGGTGCTGCGGTGGCAAATCAGTTAATCCTTTTGAAAAAAGATTTTTTTACTGATGAGCAGCAGGCCGTTACGGTTGCCGATCGCTATCCACAGGATGTTTTTGCGGAACATACGCATGAGTTTTGTGAACTGGTGATGGTCTGGCGGGGCAATGGCCTACACGTTCTTAATGAGCGCCCATACAGAATTACCCGCGGCGATCTGTTTTACATTCGTGCTGAAGACAAACACTCCTATACCTCCGTTAACGATCTGGTGCTGCAAAATATCATTTACTGCCCGGAGCGTTTGAAACTCAATGTAAACTGGCAGGCGATGATTCCCGGCTTTCAGGGAGCGCAGTGGCATCCTCACTGGCGGCTGGGCAGTATGGGAATGAATCAGGCGCGGCAGGTCATTAACCAGCTTGAACATGAGAGTAATGGGCGCGATCCGCTGGCGAATGAGATGGCGGAATTGCTGTTTGGTCAACTGGTGATGACGTTAAAACGGCATCGCTACGCGACCGACGATCTTCCGGCAACCTCCAGAGAAACCCTGTTGGATAAATTAATTACCGCTTTGGCTAATAGCCTTGAGCGTCCCTTTGCGCTGGATGCGTTTTGCCAGCAGGAACAATGCAGCGAACGGGTGCTGCGGCAGCAGTTTCGCGCCCAAACCGGGATGACGATTAATCAATATTTACGCCAGGTCCGTATTTGCCACGCGCAGTATCTGCTTCAGCATAGCCCGCTGATGATTAGCGAGATTTCGATGCAGTGCGGTTTTGAAGATAGTAATTATTTTTCAGTGGTGTTCACGCGGGAAACCGGGATGACGCCGAGCCAATGGCGTCATCTCAGTAATCAAAGCGATTAACTGGCCATGCCTAAACCGACAATATTCGCCGCGATAATAATTACCACGCAGCCGAGGCTTAATACGGCAACGGGACGGCGGCCAGCATTTTTCCACTCTTTTAGCACCAGACCGACAAGCCCCCCGCACAGCACATAGAAGCTCATGTGCAGCATCCAGCTCATGTAGTCATATTGCGCGGGAATGCGCGCGTGACCCCAGGCATAAAAAAAGAACTGTAAATACCACATCAGACCGCCAAGCGCGGACAGCAGAATATTGCTGATAATCAACGGTCTTGCCAGCGAGAAGTCGGCTTTTATCGACAGATTTTGCACTTTTGCCAGGCGGATAAAACAGAAACCGAGGTTCACCAGCGCGCCGCCGCCCATAATCACCACGTAACTCGGCAGCGCGACATAGAGCGGGTCAACGCCAAGCGCGGCAGCAGCTTCATGCATCGGTTTCGCGGCGTTCATGGCAAAAGACATCCCCGCCGAGAAAATACCGCACATCACTGCCAGCAGAAGCCCTTTCTTCAGATTGAACTCCTCCGCTTTAATGCCCATTTTGCGTTCTTTTAACTGTCCGGCGCGCGTCACAATCCCGACGCCGATCAGCGCGACAAAAACGCCAAGTAGCGTCATGCGTCCCCCTTCGGTATGGATTAACACATCGAAGTTACCGTTGATGATAGGCGTCATCAGCGTGCCGACGATAAGCGTAATGCCGATAGCGATGCCGATACCCATCGACATCCCGAGATAACGCATGGTCAGACCGTAGTTAATATTGCCGATGCCCCACATGGCGCCGAACAGAAAAACCGGTAAAAGGGTGGAGAGGTTAAACTGTCCATAATAGGCCCAGAAATCAGGCAGTAACAGAGCGCTAATTGTCCACGGCAGAATAAGCCAGGAGACGATGCCGCCCACTGACCACATGGTTTCCCATGACCACTGTTTCACTTGCTTGAACGGAGCATAGAAGCAGGCTGCACTGGCCGCCCCTATCAAATGCCAGAAAATACCCATCGTAATCGCGTTACTCATGACATGTTCCTCATTATTTTTTATGGACGGGATACCCCTTCCGTTTGCATGAGTTTAAAAATTACGCCGCCTGGTAACCTTATAACGATTGCCGCCGTTGGGTGTATTCTGGCAATCAGCACGTTAATGAAGTGATTAACTTCACGTTTTAAAAAAGTCGGAGCGCATCATGACCGTCTGGATGTTATTTAAATCAGTGGGTAATATTGGTTTTCTAAAATACCTTCATCATAACGACACGAAACGACTTAGCTGGCAACAATGCAAAGAAAACACTGCGTGAGATCACATAATGGGAATAGTCTGACTTACCGTTTGATAAAAGGGTAGTTATACAGTAATTATTTAGTTGTTTTATTTGTATTTACAATTTAAATATATTGAAATTAACGTTAGGAATCAATGAAATATAAATATAGGGAAATCCCTATATTGGCTTTGTTGATGGTGTTTTGATTTTTATGTTATATGGCGAATATAAATTTCATTTATTTTATTTTGCTTTTTGAACATTATCCCAATTTTAAATTAAAGATCTTTGCCTATATTGTCGCCATTCACATTGCGTATTATGGTTGTAACGGCCTGACATAAAACAACGTTTTAATTTTAAATTAAATGGATTCTGTTATGAGAAAATCTCTTTTCTTACTATTACCTCTTGTTGTAACAAATGCGCATGCAGTATATGTTGATGTTCGTCATGAATATCTTGATGATAGTAAAGCTAACTATGACCGTGCGTATATTTCTCATCGGTTTGCGAATGGTGTTGGTTTTGCGATAGAAGCTATCTCAAAATCAGGCGGGGATGACACCAATAAAGCGTTTAATGACCTGGAAACACAGGGTAACGAATATACGATAAGCTACCAATTTAAAATCGGTGATGTCGCCTGGCAACCGGGTTTTGTGCTGGAAACAGGCAACGGTTACTCTACCTATAAGCCTTACTTCCGCGCGACGTGGACATTAAATGAAAGCTGGTGGGTTGGCGCGCGCTATCGTTTTGAATATGTACGCCGTTCTTCTGATATCCGTGATGATGATACCATCAATCGTATGGATGTCTGGGCGGGTTATAAATGGAACAACTTTGACTGGACAATCGAAGGAATTTATAAGAAAGCTGATAAATATGATCTTTACGATGGCGGCAAAGATAACTATGAATATAACTTCAGAACTGCCTATATTATTGATCAATGGTCGCCATTCGTTGAGGTAGGTAATGTTTCCGTCAATAGCAACAGCGATGAAAGACAAACCCGTTTCCGCGTGGGTATAGGCTACACATTCTAATCATTATCCCTGTTTATTATTTATTCCCTTTTCCGGCTACTTTATAGGTAGCCGGTTTTTTTTACCTGGTGATGACCTGCGGATAATTATTATCGCGCGTTGGCCGGATAAGACGCGAATCGCCATCCGGCAACGAGATGCGCAGGAAACTATGCGCTTACATGATGCCCAGTAGACGGGGTAAAAACAGTGTGATTTCCGGAATGTAGGTAATTAATAACAGAACGCCGATAATCGCGCCGTAAAAAGGCAGCAACGGTTTAATCACTTCCTCAACTTTGACCTTACCGACGCTCGCCCCGACATATAAACCACTGCCAACTGGCGGCGTAATGGTGCCAATCGCCAGGTTATAGATCATGATAATGCCGAAATGCACCGGATCGACGCCCAGTTTAGCCATGATCGGCAGCAGAATTGGCGTAAAAATCAGAATGGCCGGACCGATATCCATAAATGCGCCGATAATCAACAAAAAAACGGTAATGACTAACAGGATAACCAGTTTATTGGCGGAAATACCGAGGATCATATCGCTCAGCGCCGCAGGAATATTGGTGATCGACATCGAGAAGGACATCGCCGAAGAGGTTGCCAGCAGGAACATGATGACCCCGGTCATTACCACTGTCTGGAGCAAAATCGAAGGCAAATCCTTAATTTTCAGCGTGCGGTAAAACACCATCGTCAGCAATAACGTATACACCACGGCAATCGCGGAGGCTTCAATGGCGGTGAAAATCCCCTGCACAATGCCGCCGACAATAATCACGATCAGCAGCAGGCTGGGAATGGCCTCAACGGCAACTTTTAGCGCCATGCCTTTTTGGACGGTGAAGAAAACCCGATAATTTCGACGCTTAGCGACCACCAGCGTGACCAGCATACAGCCAACGCCCCACAGCACTCCCGCGACCAGACCGCCAGCGAACAGAGCGGCAATCGATGTTCCCCCGCTTGCCAGCGCATAAAGGATAAAAGCCGTGGTGGGTGGAATTAACATTCCCGTCGGCGCGGAGGCGATATTCACCGCGGCCGCAAAGCCGCGATCGTAACCTTCGCGCGCGCTCATCGGCACCATCACGCCGCCGATAGAGGTTGAGGCGGCAATTGCCGATCCGGAAATTGCACCGAACATCATATTGCCGACGATGTTGGTGTAAGAGAGCGAGCCGGGCAGTTTGCCAGTAAACAGTTTGGCAAAATTGACCAGTCGGGCGGCAATTCCCCCGCTATTCATGATCACCCCGGACAAAACGAAGAACGGCACGGCCAGCAAGGCAAAACTGTCCAGGCTGGAGAACATTTTTTGCGCGGTGGCGAACATCGAAATATCGAAAGGCAGTACCAGCATCATGGTGCTGAAAGAGGCGATAACGATGCAGATCCCGATAGGCGCGCCCATGGCCAGTAAAACAACAAAGACGGCAATTAGCGTACAGGACGCAAAAATAGGGTCAATCATGTGATTTCTCCAGAGTGTGCTCAGTGGTATCCGTGGCGGAATGGATAGCTTTCAGGGCGTCAACGATATTTAGCAGCCCATAGAGGATGATCAGTACGCCCGCGCAGGGGAGCGCGTAATAAATTTTCCCCATCGGAATGCCCAGCGCAGGGGAGATTTGCAGCATAGAAATCGCAGAAATCTTTAAGCCGCCGATAATCAATACCCAAATGGAAAACGCGATAAAGATGACCTGCAGAATAATATCCCACCAGCCGCGAATCGTCGGCGACACCTTATCCAGTAAGAGAGTCAGGCTGATATGCTGTTTCTGACCGGCGACAAAAGCCATGCCCAGCATTGATACCCACACCAGGAGAAATCGCAGCATCTCTTCGGTAAGGGTGCTGGGAACGCCCAGAATGTAGCGGCTCACCACCTGCCAGCAGGCGATGCCAACCATTATCGCCAGCACCAGGCAACAGATAGCGCCCAGCAATAAATCAAGTCCTTTTCTGAATGTGTTCATCTTAATTTCCTGATTAGATTAATTTTTTGCTGTCTGGATACGTTGATACAGCCCGTAAAGCCGCGGCTTGTTTTTCAGACCGTCGTAAATAGGCTGTACTGCCTTCTGGAAGGGCTTTTTGTCGATCTCGTAGAATTCAACGTTGAAATCTTTTACCGCCGCCAGCCTGGTTTTCTCTATTTCCTTGTCCCATGCGGCTTTCTCAAATTCGATCGACGCCTTGATGGCGGCTTCGACGATGCGCTGCTGTTCCGGCGTCAGCTTTTCCAGCGTGAGGGTACTCATTAGCAGGATATCGGGAATGCGGGTGTGCATATCGTAGGTGTAATAACGGGCGACTTCGCCGTGGCGGGCGATGGTGAGAGCGAACTCATTGTTTTCCGCGCCGTCGAGAATGCCTTGTTGTAACGAGGTATAGACCTCCGCCTGGCTCATGGCGATAGGCGAAGCGCCCAGCAGTTTGAGAGTTTGGATCGCCGTCTCACTCTGCATGACGCGGATCTTCTTCCCGCGTAAATCCTCAATGCGTTTAACCGGCGCTTTGCTCATATAAAAATTACGCGCGCCGGAATCATACCAGCCTACGCCGACAAACCCCTGTGCGGCGGTGGACTGATAAACAGGCTCCATCACCTGTGGGTTATCCATTACGCGGTAGTATTCATCGACGGTGGCAAACAGGTAGGGAAGTGAGAACACGCCGTACTCAGGCGAAAAACTCTCCATTAGCCCGGACGACACTTTAGTGATGTCGACGACGCCGACCTGCGTCAACTCCACCAGTTCGCGCTCGCCGCCAAGCTGTCCGTCCGGGAAGTACTGTACTTTGATATCGCCGCCCGTTTTCTCTTCAACTTGCTGCCCCAGGAAGTGCAACGCATCTTTTACCGGCTGGCTATTTTCAGCGTAGGCCAGGCGCAAAATGGTTTCGCCGTGGGAGAAGAAAGAGAGTGTGGAGAGTAAGGCCAACGTAGCCAGACGTATAAAACCAGGTTGCTTCATAATTCCCTCGCAATTGTAATAATTTACCGGGAATGTAATTGCATGGTGAAATTATAACCTTCTTGATTTTGCCACCGATGACAAAATTTGGCACCAAAAGAAAGATTTTGAAACCCTGTTTCACATTTCATGATTTCCAGGAATTCATCAACAGACGGTTTCGGTTGGAGGCGTAAAAAACGGTTTTTTTCAGCGGATGCCGTAACGTTTATAACCCTGGAAAAAGTACGGCATTGATAATCATTTTCAATATCATTTAATTAACTATAATGAACCAACTGCTTACGCGGCGTTAACACTGTGCCGCTCGACAATAATGGAGATGATTATGAGTTATACACTGCCATCCCTGCCGTACGCTTATGATGCACTGGAACCGCACTTCGATAAGCAGACGATGGAGATTCACCACACCAAACACCATCAAACCTATGTCAACAACGCTAACGCGGCGCTGGAAAACCTGCCTGAGTTTGCTGACCTGCCGGTTGAAGAACTGATTACTAAACTGGACCAGGTGCCAGCGGACAAAAAAACCGTGCTGCGTAACAACGCGGGCGGCCACGCTAACCACAGCCTGTTCTGGAAAGGGCTGAAAAAAGGCACCACTCTGCAGGGCGATCTGAAAGCGGCTATCGAGCGTGACTTCGGTTCCGTTGACAACTTCAAAGCTGAATTCGAAAAAGCAGCAGCAACCCGTTTCGGCTCCGGCTGGGCGTGGCTGGTGCTGAAAGGCGACAAACTGGCTGTGGTTTCTACCGCAAACCAGGATTCCCCGCTGATGGGTGAAGCCATTTCCGGCGCTTCCGGCTTCCCGATCCTGGGTCTGGACGTGTGGGAACACGCTTACTACCTGAAATTCCAGAACCGCCGCCCGGACTACATCAAAGAGTTCTGGAACGTGGTGAACTGGGACGAAGCAGCAGCGCGTTTCGCCGCTAAAAAATAATTTGCATTGCACGTCTGTAGAAGCGAGTCTGATGACTCGCTTTTTTTGTATCCGCGTAAGGAGCAGCAGATGCATTATCCGGTTGACGTGTTTATTGGCAAAATTCGTGACTATGACGGCAGCCGCCCGAGCGCTATCGCCAAGGTGCAAATCGACGGCGAACTTATGCTGACCGAGCTGGGTCTGGCAGGCGATCAGCAGGCCGAAAAGAAAATCCATGGCGGCCCCGACCGCGCGCTATGCCATTACCCCCGCGAACACTATGCTGATTGGATTCGCCAGTTCCCCGAGCAGGCGACGCTGTTTTGCGCCCCGGCGTTTGGCGAGAATCTGTCGACGGACGGAATGACCGAATACAACGTGTTTATTGGCGACATCTACCGCTGGGGCGAGGCGTTGATCCAGGTCACTCAGCCGCGCTCTCCATGCTTTAAACTTAATTTCCACTTTGCCATCAGCGACATGGCCCTCCTTATGCAGAACAGCGGAAAAACCGGCTGGCTGTATCGGGTCATTGCGCCAGGTAAAGTCTCCAGCGATGCGCCGCTGGAACTGGCGTCGCGTCTGAGCGATGTCTCGGTTCATGAAGCGGGTGTTATCGCCTGGTCTATGCCGTTTGATGACGAACAATATCATCGGCTGCTGAGCGCCGCCGGGCTGTCGGCGAGCTGGAGCCGTACCATGCAGAAGCGTCGTTTGAGCGGCAAAATTGAAGATAGCGCCAGACGGCTGTGGGGTGATAAAACTCCGCCAAAATGAAAGGAAGGGTTATGACTGAAGCTGAAAATGCGGTGGCGATTGTAAAAGAATTTTTGGTGGCCTCGATGATTCCTGATGCTGAACGCGCCGCAACGTATATGCACCCGGAGGTGAAAATTACCTTCACCGGAGGCCGGGCGATGGCGGGCGCGGCAGATATCGCGCAGTTTAACGGCGCTCGCTACAAGTGGGTGAAGAAGGCGCTGGGCGAGTTTGATGCGGTGCAGCATGATGATTACGTTGTGATTTATTCCAACGGTACGTTGTATGGCGAATGGCCCGACGGTCGCCCGTTTGCCGATAACCGCTTTATCGACCGCTTCGAAGTGCGCGATGGCAAAATTACCCGGATGGACGTGTGGAATGACAGCGCCGAGTGGATTTTAGCGCCAGACATTTCCCGGTAAATCTCGACGGCGAGATAAAAAATCGGCCTGCATTCGCAGGCCGATGGTTTTTAGGTTCGCTTGTACAGCGGTAGCCACAGCGTGAGCCGCAACCCGCCGAGCGGGCTATCGTCAGCCTTAACCCAGCCGCGGTGCTGCTGCATGGCGCTTTCGACAATCGCCAGACCCAGGCCAGTACCACCGGATTCACGGTCGCGCGCCTCATCAGTGCGATAGAACGGACGGAAGATCTGCTCGCGGTCTTCAGGGCTGACGCCCGGCCCGTCGTCATCGACCGTGATCGTAATACCGTCTTTATCCACCGAGAAGCCGACTTCAATCTTCGTATGTGAATAGCGCAGCGCATTACGAACAATATTTTCCAGCGCGCTTTCCAGCGCGTTTGGGTTGCCATAGAGCGGCCACGGCCCCGGCGGATAATTTACCGTTAACGACTTGCCCATCTGTTCGGCTTCAAAGGCGGCGTTATCCAGCACTTCGCCCCATAGCTGATTGGCTTTCATCGTTTCGCTGACCAGCGCGTTTTTCTGTTGGTTACGCGACATCACCAGCAGGTCATTGATCATGCTGTCCAGACGCTGCGCTTCGGTTTCAATACGCTCCAGCTCTTTGCTTTCGCCGCCACGACGACGCAGCAGCGCGGTACCCAGTTGCAGGCGCGTAAGGGGCGTTCGCAGCTCATGGGAGATGTCTGACAGCAAACGCTGCTGCGAGGTCATCATCCGTTCCAGCGCCGTCACCATCTGGTTAAAACTGGCGCCAGCGGCGAGGAACTCCTGCGGACCCGCCTCCAGCTCCGGATGCTGACGCAGGTTGCCTTGCGCCACTTCATCAGCCGCGTTTTTCAACTTACGCGCCGGTTTCGCCAGACTCCATGCCAGCCATAGTAAGAGCGGCGAACTGACCAGCATCGTGACAATGAGCAACAGGAGCGGGCGGTCAAACAGCAGATTAATAAAATCGGATTGCGAACTGCTGGCCGGTCGAATCAGGTAAAGCTGGTAATTATCCTCTCCGTCGCGAACGGAGAACGGCCCCACCATCTCTACGCGGCCATATTTTTTCTTCTGCGGATGATCGGCGTTATCCGCCTGACCAATGAAGTTACGAATGATCTGCATTTCGCTGCGTTCAGCGCCGATCACGCGTCCTTCAGAGGTCACCAGTAATAACCGCTGTCCAGGCGGCGCCCACTTATCGATCGCGCGGAACAGGCGACGCCACCACATCAGGTCGTTGGGTGGATCGTTCGCAAGTTCAGCTTCTACATGTTGCTCTATCATCAATCCCTGGCGCTGCTCGCTGTCCAGCAGCTCGGTCATCTGGCGTGAATCGAGCTTGGGCAACATCAGTACCAGCATTAGCACCAGCGCCAGCGTCAACCAGAAGATGGCGAAGATGCGCGCGGTTAAACTTCCTATCATGAAGCGGAAACCATCAGATAGCCGCGACCACGCAATGTTTTAAACCACGGGTGACCGTCTTTGCGTTCCGGCAGTTTGCGGCGCAGGTTAGAAATATGCATATCAATAGCGCGATCGAACGGCGTCAGGCGCTTGCCCAGCACTTCCTGACTTAAATGTTCACGGGAAACCACCTGGCCGAGGTGTTGCGCCAGCAAATAGAGCAGGGTGAACTCCGTACCGGTCAGCTCCAGCGTTTGGCCATCGAAACTGGCTTCCTGGCGGCCCGGATTAAGGCTTAGCGCATCGACTTCCAGCGTCGGCGAGCCGTTGTCGCTGCTCTGCTGCTGTTCGCTCCAGTGGGAACGGCGCAAAATAGCCCTGATGCGCGCTACCAGCTCGCGGTCGTTAAACGGTTTGGGCAAATAGTCGTCCGCGCCCAGCTCAAGGCCGAGAACGCGATCCAGCTCGCTGCCGCGCGCGGTCAGCATAATGACAGGCGTCTGGTGTGTCTGGCGAAGCGCTTTCAACGTATCGATACCGTTTTTCTTCGGCATCATGACGTCAAGCAAAAGTAAATCGATGCTGTCATCCAAAAGCTCAAGCGCCTGCTCGCCGTCGTGGGCCACCAGGACATTAAAACCTTCCATTTCGAGGAGCTCTTTTAACAGGGAAGTCAGCTCTCGGTCATCATCAACTAACAGGATTTTATTCATTGTTTACGTACCTCCGAGGCAGAAATTACGTCATCAGGCGTCGCTAATCCATGACTTTACGTTGTTTTACACCCCCTGACGCATGTTTGCAGCCCGAATCGTAAACTGTCTCTCGTTGAATCGCGACAGAAAAGATTTTGGGAGCAAGCGATGCGCAAAGTTACCGCTGCTGTTATGGCCTCAACGCTGGCATTCAGTTTTTTAAGCCACGCAGCTGAAGTTGTTACAAGCGATAACTGGCACCCCGGTGACGGGGCCACGCAGCGTAGCGCGCAAAATCATATGTTTGACGGCATAAGTTTAACCGAACATCAGCGTCAGCAGATGCGAGATCTTATGCAACAGGCAAGGCACGAACAGCCTCCTGTTAATGTTAGCGAAATGGAGACAATGCATCGGCTTGTCACCGCAGAAAAATTTGATGAAAGCGCTGTGCGCGCTCAGGCAGAAAAAATGGCGCAAGAGCAGGTTGCCCGCCAGGTCGAAATGGCCCGCGTGCGTAACCAGATGTATCGCCTGTTAACGCCGGAGCAGCAAGCGGTTTTGAATGAAAAGCATCAGCAACGAATGGAGCAACTGCGCGACGTGGCGCAATGGCAAAAAAGTTCATCGTTGAAATTATTGAGTAGTAGCAACTCACGTTCCCAGTAACAACCCTGTTTTCCTTGCCATAGACACCATCCCTGTCTTCCCCCACATGATGTGGGGGTTTTTTTTGTCTCTAATTTGTCATTCTGTTATTAGCTTACTGTTTTAAACCATCCGTTATACTACCGGCAGAAGATAGCGGGAGTATTTATGAATCAAACCTATGGACGGCTGGTTAGCCGGGCGGCTATCGCGGCAACGGCGATGGCATCAGCGTTACTTTTGATCAAAATTTTTGCGTGGTGGTATACGGGATCGGTGAGTATTCTGGCGGCGTTGGTGGACTCGCTGGTGGATATTGCCGCGTCATTGACGAATTTGTTGGTCGTGCGTTATTCGCTGCAACCCGCAGATGATGAACATACGTTTGGTCACGGTAAAGCGGAGTCGCTGGCGGCGCTGGCGCAAAGTATGTTTATTTCCGGTTCGGCGTTGTTTCTGTTTTTGACCAGTATCCAGAATCTGATTAAGCCGACGCCAATGAACGACCCCGGCGTGGGGATTGGCGTTACCGTCATCGCTCTGATATGCACTATTATACTGGTCACGTTTCAGCGCTGGGTGGTACGCAAGACCCAAAGTCAGGCGGTACGGGCGGATATGCTTCATTATCAGTCTGATGTTATGATGAACGGAGCGATTCTTATCGCGCTTGGGTTATCCTGGTACGGTTGGCATCGTGCGGATGCCCTGTTTGCGTTAGGTATCGGCATCTATATTTTGTATAGCGCGTTACGTATGGGGTATGAGGCGGTGCAGTCATTATTGGATCGCGCGCTGCCCGATGCGGAACGACAGGAAATTATTGATATCGTGACGTCATGGCCGGGAGTCAGCGGCGCGCACGATCTCCGCACGCGGCAGTCAGGGCCGACTCGCTTTATTCAGATTCATTTGGAAATGGAAGATAATCTGCCGCTCGTTCAGGCGCATTTTGTGGCTGACCAGGTAGAGCAGGCGATTTTGCGGCGTTTTCCGGGTTCAGATGTCATTATTCATCAGGATCCCTGTTCAGTCGTCCCCAGGGAAGGCAGGAAGTTCGAGCTTGTATAATTGATTGTTAAAAAGTGAGCCAGGCCAGCATTTTGTGTATAAATTACCGCCATTTGGCCTGACCTGAATCAATTCAGCAGGAAGGGATTGTTATACTATCTGTATATTCGTTGGATCGTTTCGAAGTGCGAAATCGGCTTCCGGCAATAGATTTCATTTTGCATTCCAAAGTTCAGAGGTAGTCATGATTAAGAAAATCGGTGTGTTGACAAGCGGCGGTGATGCGCCGGGCATGAACGCGGCAATCCGCGGTGTTGTGCGCGCAGCGTTGACGGAAGGGCTGGAAGTCATGGGCATTTATGACGGCTATCTGGGCCTGTATGAAGATCGTATGGTGCAACTTGACCGTTACAGCGTATCTGACATGATCAACCGTGGCGGTACTTTCCTCGGTTCCGCCCGTTTCCCGGAATTCCGTGACGAAAATATTCGCGCTGTCGCGATCGAAAACCTGAAAAAACGCGGTATCGATGCGCTGGTAGTTATTGGCGGCGACGGTTCTTATATGGGTGCAAAACGTCTGACTGAAATGGGATTCCCGTGCATCGGTCTGCCAGGCACTATCGATAACGACATCAAAGGCACCGACTACACTATCGGCTACTTCACTGCTCTCGGCACTGTAGTGGAAGCGATTGACCGTCTGCGTGACACCTCCTCTTCTCACCAGCGTATCTCTATCGTTGAGGTGATGGGTCGTTATTGCGGCGACCTGACGTTGGCGGCGGCTATTGCTGGTGGCTGTGAGTTTATCGTGGTGCCGGAAGTTGAATTTAATCGCGAAGATCTGGTGGCCGAAATCAAAGCCGGGATCGCGAAAGGGAAAAAACACGCTATCGTCGCTATTACTGAGCATATGTGCGATGTTGACGAGCTGGCGCACTTTATTGAAAAAGAAACGGGCCGTGAAACGCGTGCGACGGTGCTCGGCCACATTCAGCGTGGTGGTTCCCCGGTACCTTACGATCGCATTCTGGCTTCCCGTATGGGCGCGTATGCTATTGACCTGCTGCTGGAAGGCCATGGCGGTCGTTGTGTCGGTATCCAGAACGAGCAGCTTGTTCATCATGACATCATCGATGCGATTGAAAACATGAAGCGTCCGTTCAAAAGCGACTGGATGGAGTGCGCGAAAAAACTGTACTGATTGTTTTTGCGCGCCTGATGGCGCTACGCTTATCAGGCCTACAGGTTGCAGAAACGTGTAGGCCGGATTAGGCGCTAGCCGCCATCCGGCAATCCCTCAGATTTATTCCTTGAAGTTATAGCCAATCTTTTTTTATTCTTTAATGTTTGGATCTCTTTCTGGCACGCTTTGCTCATCACAACACAACATAAGCGAGTCGGGCGATGAAAAAGTGGGGCGTGGGGTTCACATTATTGCTGGCGTCAACCAGCATTCTGGCAAAGGATATTCAGTTACTTAACGTATCGTATGATCCAACGCGTGAGCTGTACGAGCAGTACAACAAAGCGTTTAGCGCGCACTGGAAGCAGGAAACCGGCGACAACGTCGTGATCCGCCAATCGCACGGCGGTTCGGGTAAACAGGCGACTTCCGTTATTAACGGCATTGAAGCCGATGTCGTGACGCTGGCGCTGGCTTACGATGTGGACGCTATTGCTGAACGTGGTCGTATCGATAAAAACTGGATTAAGCGTCTGCCGGATAACTCAGCACCTTACACCTCCACCATCGTTTTCCTGGTCCGTAAAGGCAATCCAAAACAAATTCATGACTGGAACGATCTGATTAAACCGGGCGTGTCCGTTATTACGCCAAACCCGAAAAGCTCTGGCGGCGCACGCTGGAACTATCTGGCGGCATGGGGCTACGCCCTGCACCACAACAATAACGATCAGGCCAAAGCGCAGGACTTTGTCAAAGCCCTGTTTAAAAACGTTGAAGTGCTGGACTCCGGTGCGCGTGGCTCAACCAATACTTTCGTTGAACGCGGTATCGGTGATGTGCTGATCGCCTGGGAAAACGAAGCGCTACTGGCGACGAATGAACTGGGTAAAGATAAATTCGAGATAGTGACCCCGAGTGAATCTATTCTCGCAGAGCCGACCGTTTCCGTGGTCGACAAAGTGGTGGAAAAGAAAGGCACCAAAGCGGTAGCGGAAGCGTATCTCAAGTATCTCTACTCGCCGGAAGGGCAGGAGATAGCAGCGAAAAACTTCTACCGTCCGCGCGATGCTGACGTGGTGAAAAAATACGACGATGCGTTTCCGAAGCTGAAGCTTTTCACCATTGACGAGGTGTTTGGCGGCTGGGCGAAGGCGCAAAAAGATCACTTCGCTAATGGTGGTACGTTCGACCAAATCAGCAAACGCTAAACCGTTTATAAACCCGGTAACGTATTATGTTACCGGGTTTTTTCTTTGCCACAATTTTGCGTTACTCTTCCCCGTCTATGGGTCACAGGGAACGCATAACATGAAAAAAACAGGTTACTTTTTACTGGCGGTGATAGTGATTGTTGCCGCGGCGGGCGTCGGTTACTGGAAATTTTCCGGCAATCCTGATGCATTACGGGAAATCGTGCTTGAACAATGCCTGCCCGATCAGTTACAGCATCAAAATCCAGCGCCTTGCGCGGAAGTCAAACCTCGCGCCGGCTATGTCGTCTTTAAAGATCGTCACGGTCCGTTGCAATATTTATTGATGCCCACCTACCGTATCAACGGTACAGAAAGCCCGCTATTGCTGGAACCCGCTACGCCCAACTTTTTCTGGCTGGCCTGGCAGGCTCGCGGCTATATGAGTAAAAAATACGGGCATGATATTCCGGATAGCGCGGTCTCGCTGGCGATTAATTCGCGGCTTGGTCGTTCACAGGACCATTTGCATATCCATATTTCTTGCATCCGTCCTGACGTTCGGGAACAACTGGATAACGATCTCACGCGTATCAGCACTCGCTGGCTTCCGCTACCGGGCGACCTGATGGGGCATGAATACCTGGCGCGCCGGGTAACCGAGAGCGAACTGGCGCAGCGTAGTCCGTTTATGATGCTGGCGGAAGAGGTGCCGGAAGCGCGCGATCATATGGGACGCTATGCGCTGGCGGTGGTACGCCAAAGCGATGGCTCTTTTGTCCTGCTGGCGACCGAGCGTAATTTACTGACCTTCAATCGCGCATCGGCGGAAGAAATTCAGGACCATAGTTGCGCCATTTTGTCTTCCCGCTGATTTTCGTTACACCCCCTGCTCATTATCTTATTGATTCTTATCCCGGTTTAAAACCGGGGTAAGGTCGTGTCTATAAAAATATGTGAAACCGATCAAAAGATATAAAGGTATACCTTTATATCTTTTGATGGTTAGTTACACTCTCTTCATAGCCTCCATAGATTGTCTGGTGGATGGCTTATATAAAAACGTTTTTATTTCATGTAGTGACATCATTAATTGTTCACCAGATTTGCGCTGTTAAGCGTAAAGGAATATCAACATGAAACTTTCTATCGTGGAAAAAATCGGCTTCGGCGCGGGAGATATGGCGATAAACGTTGTGATTATCGCCATGCAGCTGCTCCTCGCCTATTTCTATACCGATATCTACGGCCTGAGCGCCGCTGATGTTGGCGTACTGTTTGTGGTTGTGCGGATGATTGATGCCATTATCGATCCGGCCATGGGGGTTCTGACCGATAAACTGAATACGCGCTGGGGACGTTACCGCCCGTGGCTGCTGTGGTTTGCCATTCCTTTTGGTTTCGCCGTGTATTTGATGTTTATTACGCCTGACATGGCTTATATGGCCAAGCTGGCGTGGGCCTATGGCACCTATATTCTTATGACCCTGGTCTATACCGCGATCACTATTCCCTATATTTCGATGATTGGCGTCATTACCAGCGATCCCGTCGAACGGTTAAGCGCCAACGGCTATCGTTTTGTGATGACCAAGATTGCCGCTTTCCTGGTGACTATCGTCGTACCGATGCTTGCCGTCTGGCTGGGGCAGGGCAACAAGGCGCTGGGTTACCAGTTTTCGATGGGGCTGATGGGGGCGATGGGCGCCTTGCTGTTTATCTTCTGTTTTCTTACCACGCGTGAACGCAGCGAGCCGGAAATTACCTCGCTATCGGTGGGGAAACAGTTTAAATATCTGTTACGTAACGATCAGTGGATTATTCTCGGCGTTGTTATTCTGCTGCTGATGTGCGGTTATGTTATTCGCGGTTCCGTTGCCGCTTATTACGCTAAGTATTATCTGAACGGCGGAGATAGCCTGATTTCACCCTTCCTGACTACCGGCGTCGTTGCCTCTATTTTAGCGATGATCGCCACCACCTGGATAACCAAGTTCTGGGACAAAATTAAGATGTTCCGCTACACCCAGATTATTACCTTTGTCCTGAGCGCGCTGATGTATTTCTCCGTCGGGCGTGAAAACCTTGTCCTGGCGTTTGCGTTCTATTTTCTTATTAATTTCTTCTGCGATATGCAAATGCCGGTGTTCTGGTCCTCTATCGCCGAAGCGGTGGATTACGGAGAAAAGAAAACCGGTCTGCGCGTTTCCGGGTTGGCGTTTGGCGGCATCCTCTTCTTCCAAAAGTTTGGGATGGGGATCGCGGGCGGGATACTCGGATTCCTGCTGAGCCACTTTGGCTATCAGGCCGATGTTGAACAGACCGCACGTTCGCTCACCGGTATTGCGCTGATGATGACGCTCATTCCTGCTCTGTTCCACCTTGCGGTTGGACTGCTTATGAAAAAGTATCTGATTAACAACGAATATTATCGTGATATTCAGCTTGCCCTGGCGCAGAAACAGGCATAAGGAGGCGCAAATGAAGGCCATGAATAAGGTTTGGGTTATCGGCGATGCTTCCGTTGATCTGGTGCCGGAAAAACAGAACAGCTATCTGAAATGCCCCGGCGGAGCGTCGGCGAATGTGGGGGTATGCGTTGCCAGGCTGGGCGGAGAGTGCGGTTTTATTGGCTGTCTTGGCGACGATGACGCCGGCCGTTTCCTGCGCCAGGTTTTTCAGGATAACGGTGTGGATGTCTCTTTTCTACGCATGGATCCGGCCCTGACCAGCGCGGTGCTGATCGTCAACCTGACGGCTGATGGGGAGCGCAGCTTTACCTATCTGGTGCATCCGGGTGCCGATACCTACGTCTCGCCGCAGGACCTGCCGCCGTTCAGGCAGCACGAATGGTTTTACTTCAGCTCAATTGGCCTCACCGACAGGCCCGCTCGCGAGGCGTGCCTTGAGGGAGCGAGAAGAATGCGTGAAGCGGGTGGTTACGTACTGTTTGACGTCAATCTGCGCAGCAAAATGTGGGGGAATACTGATGAAATCCCTGAACTGATCGCCCGGTCCGCCGCGCTGGCTTCTATCTGCAAAGTCTCGGCAGATGAGCTGTGCCAGCTCAGCGGGGCCAGTCACTGGCAGGATGCGCGTTATTACCTGCGCGATCTGGGCTGCGACACCACCATCATTTCGCTGGGGGCCGATGGCGCGCTGTTGATTACCGCCGAGGGGGAGCTCCATTTTCCCGCACCGCGCGTCGATGTCGTCGATACCACCGGGGCAGGCGATGCTTTTGTCGGCGGCCTGCTGTTCACCCTTTCCCGCGCAAATTGCTGGGATCATGCCCTGCTGGCGGAAGCCATCAGCAATGCCAATGCCTGCGGCGCTATGGCGGTGACGGCAAAAGGCGCAATGACCGCTCTGCCGTTTCCCGACCAGCTAAACACTTTTCTGTCCAGCCATTCGCTGGCACAAGCCATGACCGTGAAATAAGGAGTCATCATGCACGTTGATCAAAACAAAATACTGGGATGCCTGGTGGGTGCCGCTGCGGCGGATGCGATGGGAGCCGCGACGGAAGTACGCACCCAGCAGCAGATAAAAGACTATTTTGGCGGCTGGGTGACGACCTTTCAAAAACCGCCTGCGGACACGTTTGGCCGCTGCAATGAAGCGGGTATGTGCACGGATGATTTTATTCAGGCTAAGTACATTATGGACGCGCTGCTGCGCCATCAGCGTGAAGTCAGCGACGAAGCGATGCGCGAGGCTTTCCAGCAGTGGCTGGATTATCCTTTCTACGCCAACTTTACCGGTCCGACGACGCGTGCGGCAATGAAAGCGATATTTAATGATAATCGCGCCTCTTTGCAGGGCGAGCTGGAAGGCGAAAAACAATCGGTACAGATCATTAATAAGGGTAATGCCGAAGCCACCAACGGCGCGGCCATGAAGATTTGGCCAGCGGCGGTGCTGCATCCGGGTGATATTGACGCGGCGATTGACTGCGCGCTGCAGATTTGCCGCTTTACCCATAATAACGTGCTGGCGATGTCCGGCGCAGCGGCGATGGCGGCGGCAACCAGCGAGGCGTTAAGAGCGCAGACCAACGCAGACAGCATTATTGCCGCCGGTATTTACGGTGCGCAAAGAGGTTATCTGCTGGCGCAGGAGCAAGGTGCGATGATGGTGGCAGGTCCTTCCGTTGCCCGACGCATTGAGCTGGCCGTAGATATCGGTAAACGTCATCGCCATTGGGAAACGGCGATAGTGGATATTGCCGATATTATTGGCTCCGGGCTGCACGTGAGTGAAGCGGTGCCGGCGGCCTTTGGCCTGTTCGCGTGTTGTCCGAATTCTGCCGTAGATGCTATTATCTCCGGCGTTAATATCGGCAATGATACTGATACTGTCGCCACCATGGTTGGGGCGATTTCCGGCGCATTCCATGGCGTGGAGGCTTTTCCCGCCGATTATTTAACGACTTTGGATCGTATGAATCATTTCGATTTGGCAGAACTGGCCAGGCAAATCGCAGGGTAGCGACTTCACCCTGCCGGGGACGGTAAAACGTCCCCTGCTGGCGAAGACGTGAGGTGCGCAGCTTGCAGGTTGATAAAACGAGCTTTACTCCGCTTTATAAGCAACTATTTTTTATCATCTGTCAGCAGATCCAGAACGGGTCTTTGCCTTTGGGTAGCCAACTACCGACGCAAAAAGAGATTGCCAGATCCTACAACGTCTCGCTGATTGTGGTTAAACAGGCCTGGAGCGAATTAATCAATGCGGGCATTATTTCGTCGCAGCGCGGGAGTGGTTCGGTGGTGTGCTCGGTGCCGGAAGGCGTGAGCTACGGGCACACGTTTCGCGGTATTACCCGCGATCTCCAGGACGCCAGCGTGGCGATTGAGAACCGTATTCTGGAAATCGCGCCGCGCCGCGCGCGCGACGCTCAGGCAGACGGCTTGAGCCTGCCCGCACAGCATCACTATCTCTATATTTCGCGTATTCGTTGCCTGAATAACCGTCCGTTTAACCATGAAAAGATCTATCTCGATCTGAGCTTCTTTCCCGATCTGCAGCTCACACCGCAGGCGCTGGAGCATACGTCGCTTTATTCGTTATTAAACGTCACAAGCGACTCGGCGATAGAAAAAGTTGAGGCGATTTTACCTTCCGCTGACCTGTGCGAAAAATTGCAAATCGCCGCCAATAAACCGCTGTTATCCGTCGCCAGACAGACGTTTCAGGCCGGGAAGGACAGCCCTTTTGAGTATTGCCGCTATTACGTGCTGTCTGAATACTTTGGTGAAATTCATTATCACTGATCTGTCCGCTTAATCTTGCGATAACCCCACTATATCTGGCGTTTACCTGCCTGACTGTCCGCCGTATTCTTGCTGAAAAAATCGTCAGGAGACAGGTATGTCGCTCTGGTTGCCCCATCCTCTGTTCCTTCCTTTCATCATGGTTGGCATTACTATCCTTCTGTGGGCGACTTCGCCACTGCCGGAGTTTATGACCGCACTGCTGTTTTTTGCTGCTGTGGTGGCGATGGGACCAGGGAAAGTTCCTGCGCGGGCGGGGATGCTGTGATGTATCGCGCTGGCGGTGGTACGCCAAAGCGATGGCTCTTTTGTCCTGCTGGCGACCGAGCGTAATTTACTGATCTTCAATCGCGCTTCTGCCGAGGAAATTCAGGATCATCAGTGTGATATCTTGAACCAACAGGTCATCAAATGACAGCTTGATATTGCATTAACGAATGCCGTTTGGAGGCCGGACAAGGCTCTCGTGGCGCTATCCGGCAAAATCTGGCGATGGCGCGGGCGTTACCAGGCTGGTGGATCTGCGGGGTGGCTGTCATTTTCCAGATGCGGCGATTTAATAAACACGCCTTTCCAGGGTTTATCGCCGTTATTAATGAGATAATGCGCCTCCCCAGGTTCGCACTGTAAAACATCTCCAGTTTGCAGGATATGAGGTGTTCCTTCCAGATACAGGCACACTTCACCGCTTAGGGTATAAAAAACCTCACAAGCGGTATTATGGCGATGGTTAGGGAATGACTGCCCTGGTTGTAGTATGACGACGCCCATATCGCAGCCCGGCCCACGGATTAAGTATTTAGGGCCATTATCGCCAAAGCGGTATTCATGATTCTTCTCATTCGTTTTTTGCATGCTTATTCTCCTGTTACAGGCCTGGCGCTTTCCAGAGGGATGTCGTTAAGCCACCATCGACCAGCGCGCGTTGATCCTGATAAACGGCCTGCCATTTTTCTCTGGCCTGCTGATAGACAGCGAAATTTTCAGGATTAGGTTTATGCTCCCGATCCCATCGCACTAGCTTTTCTCCCGTTTCCGCCAGCGATGGCCAGATACCCACGCCAACGCCTGCGGCAATAGCGCACCCTAACGCGGTAGCTTCTTTGACGACAGGTACGTGAACGGTGAGTCCCGTAACGTCGGCAAGGATTTGGCTCCATAATTTGCCTTTAGATCCTCCGCCGGCAAAAACCAGCGAGTCGGCCTGTACGCCGGAAAACGCGGCAATTTGCTGTAAATTGCAGGCGGAAACAATGGCGGCATTCTCTTCCAGCGCGCGAAATAGGGTCGCTTTATTACACTTTTCAGGATCGATAGACAGATTGATAAACGACGGCGCGGCATGGTACCAGCGTTTAAAACGCATAACGTCAGAGAAGATGGGCATCACACCGTACGCGCCGGGAGGCACCCGGCTGGCCATATCTTCCAGCAGGGAATACGCATCAATACCTAACCTTTCAGCGATTAGTTTTTCCTCGGCGCAAAAGGCGTCGCGGAACCAACGCATCGTTAACCCAGTAAAAAAGCTAATAGACTCGGTTTGTACCATACCGGGGATCACATGAGGATTGATGCGAACGTTCATGTTTGGGTCGGTGACCGGCGCGGGAAGATTGACGACCTGTTGCCAGAAGGTTCCGCCCAGCACGGCCGTTTGCGCCGGGCGTACGACGCCCAGCCCCAGACAGCCTAACTGCACATCGCCGCCGCCAACGATGACCGGCGTACCCGCTTGCAGGTCGCACTGTTCAGCCGCTTTCTGTGAAATGTGACCGAGCAGCGTCCCGGTTTCTTTTACCGGCGAGAGAATGTCAGAACGCAGGCCCGCCATCTGTAACAGGCTACGTTTCCAGTTGCGGGTCACCAGATCCAATAACCCCGTCGTGCCTGCGTTGGAGGGATCGACCGCCAGTTCGCCGCTGAGCATAAAGGCCATCCAGTCGCTGATCATAGTGACGGTTGATGCGCGATGATAAATATCCGGACGATGGTGGGCAAGCCAGAGCAGACGCGGAATAGCGCTGAGCGCCAGCGTTTGCCCGGAGCAACGATAAACTTCCTCCTCAAAGGTGTTATCGTGCAGCTCTTTTAATTCACTGACTTCGTGCGCCGCGCGGGCGTCAACATTAGCGCAGGCCCAAATGGGTTCGCCGTTACTGTCATAAATAACAATGCCTTCACGCATCGAGCAGGCCGATACGGCAGCGATAGCCGTTGCAGGGATGGCGGCTTTCTGTAGTGCCTGACGGATACACTGGCAAGCCAGTTGCCAGTTTTTGGCAAGATCAAACTCCATCGAACCAGGCACATCCGGCACGGCCAGATGCTGCCATTCCGCTTGACCGACAGCTATTTGCTTTCCTTGTAGATCAAAAATTACTGCTCTGACGCTACCGGTACCGGCGTCAAGAGCCATCAGGTAATGTCCTGATTCAGTATGGGTACAGAGTCGAGCCATTTTTTTATCCTCGGCTATTTTTACATCGTTACATAAAATCCTGTCAGTTATTGTTTATTGAATTGAGGTAAGTGTTATTTTATTTTTTATTTTTCAATAAGTTGAATTATTTTTCCTGCGGTTTTCTGATCGGTAACCAGCGCATTGATATAGTTACCGCGCATAGCGGCAATAATAGCTTCTGCTTTTTGTTCGCCGCCGGCGACGCCAATCACGGTTGGGATCGTGGAAAGTGAATTTAACTTCAGGCCAATTAATTCGTTATGGATTTTGATGTCTGGAATAATTTCGCCATGAGCATCAAAAAAATAGCCCAGAATATCGCCTACTGCGCCTTTGCGGCCAATCATGAGTTGTTCACCCTGAGTGATATAACCGGATTTTAAGATACTGGCTTGATCTTTCTGGTTAATTGCCCCAATCCCCACGATGGCGGCATCGGCAGCTTGCGCTGTGAGCATCACATCCCGCACGCTATTTTCATTGCGCAGCGTGCAGGCAATTTCCTGCGATGATGCGCGCAGCGGCGCGGGCATAATACTTACGCTACAAGCGGCATCAAGCTGGCCTATTCCGGTCATATACGGCCCCACGCCGCCGGATAACGTGACCAGTCGGATTTGTTGCGCCGAGATAAATCCGCTGAGGCGTTTTAATGTGGTCATCGTGGCTTCGCCAAAGCCGACGGCCAGCAGTTGCTGTGGCCGCAGTGACTCCATCAACATATGGGCGGCGCCGATTCCTAAGCGCAGACCAATATCGGCATCGGGTAATGCCGGCAGCACGCGGATATTCTGCAATGCGAAGTGGTTGCGCAAGGCATTTTCATACTCAAGACACCCTTCGAAGCGGGAGTTGATTTGTACGCGAATAATACCGGACTGATGCCCTTTCTCCAGCAGACGAGAAACCTTCAGCCGGGTTAGCCCCAGACGCTCGCTGATTTCACTCTGCGTCAATCCATCGTGATAGTAGAACCAGGCAATACGCGCCACCTGCTCTTCTTCGCACATTCCATAATCAGATACCAACGTATTATCGCTCATTGTCATAACCTGGCTTTACTTTGAACATTTCTAAATCATTAACACAATTGTTCAGTTATCACTCCGAAATAACCGTGATTAACGCCACAAAAACGCGTCAAATCTGAACATTTATCATCTAAAAATTCATTTATTCAGAAAACGTGATCTGGATGAGAGTTTTTTGACCAAATAACTACTACCGTTTTGAACAATTTCTTTTTCAAAAAACATTTGTTCAGTCCCGTCAGTCAACATTGAGGGAGCGGAGGCAACATGCAAATCAGTCACAATACTGCATCCCCTCTGATTTGTGTGCAGAACATTTATAAAAGTTATTCCGGCGTCGAAGTACTAAAGGGAATTGACTTTACTCTGCATGCGGGAGAGGTGCACGCATTGCTTGGCGGCAATGGTGCGGGTAAATCAACATTAATGAAGATTATTGCCGGTATAGTCCCGCCAGATGGAGGGACTATCGATATTGCTGGTGTGCGTTGCAGTCATTTAACGCCTCTGAAGGCGCACCAGTATGGCATTTACCTGGTTCCCCAGGAGCCTCTGTTATTTCCGAGTTTATCTGTGCGGGAAAATATCTTGTTTGGCTTGCAGGGACGTCAGGCCTCCACGGAAAAAATGCAGCAGCTATTAAAGGCGATGGGATGCCAACTTGATCCGGCGAGCGCTGCGGGTACGCTTGATGTTGCAGACCGCCAGATCGTTGAAATTATGCGCGGCTTGATGCGCGACTCGCGAATCTTAATTCTTGATGAGCCCACGGCGTCGTTAACGCCAGCCGAAACTGATCGGTTATTTACGCGTCTGCAAGAGTTGCTGAAAAAGGGTGTCGGAATTGTATTTATTTCTCATAAGCTACCAGAAATTAGACAGTTAGCTCACTGTGTTAGCGTGATGCGTGACGGTAAAATCGCATTATTCGGAAAAACGCATGACCTTTCTACCGACGAGATTATTCAAGCTATCACCCCGGCAACGCAGGGCGTCAGTCTTTCCGCGAATCAAAAGTTGTGGCTGGAATTGCCTGGCAGCCGCCCGCAGAACGAACGCGGCGCGACGGTATTAGCGCTGGAGTCACTGACGGGCGAAGGTTTTATGAATATCAACCTTGAGGTGCGGGCAGGCGAAATCCTTGGTCTGGCCGGGTTGGTCGGCGCGGGACGCACAGAACTGGCTGAAACGCTGTACGGTATTAGACCGGTCAATGCGGGGCGGATGCTGTTCAATGGTGAAGAAATTAACGCCCTGACAACCCAACAGCGGTTGCAGCTCGGCCTGGTCTATTTGCCGGAAGATCGGCAGTCATCCGGGCTGTATCTTGACGCTTCCCTGGCATGGAATGTCTGTTCGCTGACCCACAACCAAAAAGGATTTTGGATAAAGCCCCAGCGGGATAACGCCACCCTTGAACGTTACCACCGCGCGTTAAATATCAAACTCAATAATGCCGAACAGGCGGCGCGTACTTTATCCGGCGGTAACCAGCAAAAAGTATTGATTGCCAAATGCCTGGAAGCCTCTCCGCAATTACTGATTGTCGATGAACCGACCCGCGGTGTCGATGTCTCCGCCCGCAGCGATATTTATCAGCTGTTGCGCAGTATCGCGCAACAAAATGTCGCAGTGCTGTTTATTTCCTCCGATCTGGAAGAGATAGAGCAGATGGCCGATCGCGTATATGTCATGCACCAGGGGGAACTGGGGGGGCCTGCGTTATGCGGCGAGGAAATTAACGTTGATACCATCATGCACGTTGCGTTTGGCGAACATGGTGCGTCGGAGGCAACATGTTGAAATTCATCCAAAATAATCGGGAAGCGACGGCGCTGCTGGCAATAGTCTGTTTATTCGTGTTTCCTGGCGCGCTGGATAGCCAGTATTTGAGCGTGCAAACGCTGACAATGGTTTTCAGTAGCGCGCAAATTTTGATGCTGTTGGCGATTGGCGCGACGATGGTAATGCTCACCCGCAATATTGATGTATCGGTGGGCTCGACGACAGGCATGTGCGCGGTATTGCTGGGAGTGATGTTAAACGCCGGCTATAGCCTGCCGGTCGCCTGCCTGGCCACACTAATATTAGGAATTGTCGCCGGATTTTTTAATGGCGTACTGGTTGCCTGGTTGAAGATACCCGCCATTGTCGCCACTCTGGGAACGCTGGGCTTGTATCGTGGGATCATGCTGCTATGGACAGGGGGGAAATGGATTGAAGGATTACCCGCAGACTTAAAGCAACTCTCTGCTCCGGTGTTTCTGGGAATTTCCGCAATCGGCTGGTTTACCCTGGTGTTAGCGCTGCTTATGGCCTGGCTCCTGGCGAAAACCGCCTTTGGCCGCAATTTTTACGCCACCGGCGATAACCTGCAGGGCGCCCGGCAATTGGGTGTCCGTACCGAGATGGTACGCATCATGGCATTTTCACTTAATGGCGGTATGGCGGCATTGGCTGGAATCGTGTTTGCCTCGCAGATTGGCTTCATTCCCAATCAAACTGGCACGGGGCTGGAAATGAAAGCCATCGCGGCCTGCGTATTGGGGGGAATTAGCCTGTTAGGCGGGTCAGGCACGGTCATCGGCGCTATTCTCGGCGCTTATTTTCTTACGCAAATCGATAGTGTGTTAGTGCTGCTGCGTATTCCCGCCTGGTGGAACGATTTTATTGCCGGCCTGGTATTGTTGGGCGTACTGGTATTCGATGGGCGGCTGCGTTGCGCATTACAACGCAATCTGCGCCGCCAGAAATATGCCCGTTTTATATCACCACCCACTCCACTACAGGCGGAAGCAAAAACGCACGCACAACAGAATAAAAACAAAGAGGTGGCATGATGAATCCATGGCGACGCTATAGCTGGGAAATTGCGCTGGCAGCCTTATTGATCTTTGAAATTCTGGCTTTCGGTCTGATTAATCCACGTTTATTAGATATTAATGTCTTACTTTTTAGCACTAGCGATTTTATTTGTATCGGTATTGTCGCTTTGCCGCTAACAATGGTTATTGTCAGCGGTGGTATGGATATTTCATTTGGTTCTACAATCGGGCTATGCGCGATTACCCTGGGTGTGCTGTTTCAGCTCGGTATGCCGCTACCTTTAGCGATTATTATTACCCTACTACTTGGCGCAATATGTGGGCTGATAAATGCCGGACTTATTATTTATACCGGCGTAAACCCGTTGGTGATTACCCTGGGAACCATGTATTTATTTGGTGGTAGCGCATTATTGTTATCTGGTATGGCTGGCGCCACAGGTTATGAAGGTATTGGTGGATTTCCCACAGCGTTCACTGACTTTGCCAATATTTCATTTCTTGGTATTCCCATGCCGCTTATTTTTTTTCTTGTGTGCTGTCTGTTTTTCTGGCTGCTCATGCATCGCACGCATATGGGACGCAACGTTTTCCTGATTGGCCAGAGCGCCCGTGTCGCGCAGTACAGCGCGATCCCGGTGAATCGCACGTTGTATACAGTGTATGCCATGACCGGATGCGCCTCCGCGATCGCAGCCGTATTACTGGTTTCTTACTTTGGCTCCGCACGTTCGGATCTGGGCGCCTCTTTCCTGATGCCGGCCATTACGGCGGTTGTGCTGGGAGGCGCCAATATTTATGGCGGCTCCGGGTCGATTATGGGGTCCGCGTTGGCGGCGCTGCTGGTGGGATTTTTACAGCAGGGGCTACAGATGGCCGGAGTGCCGAATCAAATTTCCAGCGCATTGTCCGGTGCGCTTCTCATTGTTGTTGTCGTTGGTCGTTCCGTCAGTTTGCATCGTCACCAAATCCTTGAATGGTACTCACGCCGTCGCAATGCGCATCAGGCATGATTTCCTTTTGAAATTTATGGAGAAAAAAATGGCAAGACACAGCATTAAAATGATCGCCTTACTCACTGCGTTTGGTCTGGCATCTGCGGCAATGACCGTGCAGGCGGCAGAGCGGATTGCTTTTATTCCCAAACTGGTTGGCGTGGGCTTTTTTACCAGCGGCGGCAATGGCGCGCAGGAAGCGGGAAAAGCGCTGGGCATTGACGTAACTTACGATGGCCCTACAGAGCCCAGCGTCTCAGGCCAGGTTCAACTGGTGAATAACTTTGTCAATCAGGGGTATGACGCCATTATCGTTTCTGCCGTTTCGCCTGATGGCCTGTGCCCGGCGTTGAAGCGGGCAATGCAAAGAGGCGTGAAAATATTAACCTGGGACTCCGATACCAAGCCGGAGTGCCGTTCTTACTATATCAATCAAGGGACGCCAAAACAGCTCGGCAGCATGCTGGTAGAGATGGCCGCTCATCAGGTGGACAAAGAGAAAGCGAAAGTCGCTTTCTTCTATTCCAGCCCAACGGTGACCGACCAGAACCAGTGGGTAAAAGAAGCTAAAGCCAAAATTAGCCAGGAACATCCGGGGTGGGAGATAGTCACTACCCAGTTTGGCTATAACGATGCCACGAAATCGCTCCAGACGGCGGAAGGTATCATCAAAGCGTATCCCGATCTGGATGCCATCATCGCGCCTGACGCTAACGCTTTACCTGCTGCGGCACAGGCGGCGGAGAACCTTAAACGCAATAATCTCGCGATTGTTGGTTTTAGTACGCCGAATGTAATGCGCCCTTATGTTCAGCGCGGCACTGTTAAAGAGTTTGGCCTGTGGGATGTCGTCCAACAGGGAAAAATTTCCGTATATGTCGCCAACGCGTTGCTGAAAAATATGCCAATGAATGTCGGTGATTCACTGGATATTCCCGGCATCGGCAAAGTTACCGTTTCACCTAATAGTGAGCAGGGATATCACTATGAGGCAAAAGGTAACGGCATTGTGTTATTGCCGGAGCGTGTCATTTTCAACAAAGACAATATCGACAAATATGATTTCTGATAACTGTTATGTATCGACGGAGTAAAGAATGGCTGATTTAGATGATATTAAAGATGGCAAAGATTTTCATACCGATAAACCACAAACTAACACTTTGTTCGCATTAAAAGGCTGTGGCGCGCTGGATTGGGGAATGCAGTCCAGACTGGCGAGGATTTTTAATCCCAGGACCAGAAAAACGGTCATGCTGGCCTTTGACCATGGATATTTCCAGGGGCCGACAACCGGACTTGAGCGTATTGATATCAATATTGCGCCGCTCTTTGAATATGCTGATGTCTTAATGTGTACTCGCGGCATATTACGCAGTGTGGTACCTCCGGCAATTAATAAACCAGTCGTTTTACGCGCGTCCGGGGCGAATTCTATTCTCACTGAATTAAGCAATGAGGCGGTTGCGGTGGCGATGGATGACGCTGTGCGGTTGAATAGCTGTGCTGCTGCCGCACAGGTTTATATTGGTAGTGAGCATGAACATCAGTCGATTAAAAATATTATTCAACTGATTGATGCCGGGTTACGCGTCGGGATGCCAATAATGGCAGTAACCGGGGTGGGTAAAGATATGGCTCGCGACCAGCGTTATTTTTCACTGGCAACGCGTATCGCTGCGGAAATGGGGGCGCAAATTATCAAAACGTATTATGTCGATAAAGGTTTTGAGCGTATTGCGGCAGGTTGTCCGGTGCCGATTGTCATCGCCGGCGGTAAAAAACTGCCTGAACGTGAAGCATTGGAAATGTGCTATCAGGCGATTGACCAGGGGGCTTCTGGCGTAGATATGGGGCGTAATATATTCCAGTCAGAAGATCCGGTAGCCATGATTAAAGCGGTACATGCTGTCGTTCATCATAACGAAACAGCAGAGCGTGCTTATGAGCTGTTTTTGAGTGAGAAAGGTTAAATGAGATCGCTTCCCCATCTTTTACCGATGCGAGGAGATGGGGATGACTGTTATTTTATTTGGAATAATCAGGGGGTTAATGATGCACGTTACGCTGGTTGAAATTAACGTTCATGATGACAAGGTTGAACAATTTATCGATGTTTTTCGGCAAAATCATCTGGGCTCAATTAAAGAGCCGGGTAACTTGCGTTTTGATGTTCTGCAGGATCCGCAGGTGCCTACGCGATTTTATATTTATGAAGCCTACGTTGATGAACAGGCCGTCGCTTTTCATAAGACAACGCCACACTATAAAACTTGCGTGGAGCAGCTTGAACCGTTGATGACCGGTCCGCGGACAAAAAAAGTTTTTATGGGTTTGATGCCTTAAGGAGCGCTCATGAACAGCCAGTTTGCCGGATTAACGCGCGAAGCATGTGTGGCATTGTTAGCGTCATATCCGCTTAGTGTGGGTATTCTGGCAGGGCAGTGGATTGCGTTGCATCGCTATCTGCAACAGTTGGAAGCGTTAAACCAGCCGCTGTTGCATTTGGATTTGATGGATGGTCAATTTTGCCCGCAGTTTACCGTTGGGCCATGGGCAGTTGGGCAACTGCCGCAAACCTTTATCAAAGATGTTCATTTGATGGTAGCGGATCAATGGACGGCGGCGCAAGCCTGCGTGAAGGCGGGCGCACACTGCATCACGCTTCAGGCTGAAGGCGATATTCATCTGCATCATACGCTAAGCTGGCTTGGTCAGCAGACCGTGCCCGTTATTGGCGGTGAAATGCCGGTGATCCGGGGGATTAGTTTATGCCCGACAACGCCTCTGGATGTCATTATCCCTATTCTGAGCGACGTCGAGGTTATTCAACTACTGGCAGTGAACCCTGGATACGGCAGTAAAATGCGCTCCAGTGATTTGCACGAGCGCGTGGCGCAGCTTCTCTGTCTACTTGGTGATAAACGCGAAGGTAAAATTATCGTTATTGATGGGTCGTTAACGCAGGATCAATTGCCTTCGCTGATTGCACAGGGCATCGATCGTGTTGTTTCTGGTAGTGCGTTATTTCGTGATGATCGGCTGGTTGAGAATACGCGGAGCTGGAGGGCGATGTTTAAGGTTGCCGGGGATACTACTTTCTTACCCTCCACAGCATAAATGCCGGATGGCGGCTTTACCTTATCAGGCCTACATAAGCACTCGGCTGGTAGGCCTGATAAGCGCAGCGCCATCAGACATTGATTGGCAATTAAGCCTGTTTAGCAGCTTCTGCTGCTTTCACGATCACCGCGAAAGCGTCAGCTTTCAGAGAAGCGCCGCCTACCAGTGCGCCGTCGATGTCCGGCTGCGCGAACAGTTCGGCTGCGTTGGACGCATTAACAGAACCGCCGTACTGGATAATGACCTGTTCAGCGATTTTCGCGTCAGCTTTAGCAATGTGGTCACGGATGAATTTGTGCACTGCCTGCGCCTGCGCAGGAGTTGCAGATTTACCGGTACCGATCGCCCATACGGGTTCGTAAGCGATAACCGCGCCTTCAAAGGCTGCCGCGCCCTGCGTTTTCAGTACCGCGTCGATCTGGCGTGCGCACACTTCTTCTGTTTTGCCCGCTTCGTTTTCCGCTTCGGTTTCACCGATGCACAGTACCGGCGTCAGACCTTGTTCTTTCAGTACGGCGAATTTTTTGGCGATCAGCTCGTCAGATTCTTTGTGATAAGTACGACGCTCGGAGTGGCCGATAATAATGTACTGCGCGCCGATATCTTTCAGCATTTCAGCCGAAGTTTCACCGGTGAATGCGCCAGACAGGTTCAGATCAACGTTCTGCGCGCCCAGCATGATGTGGCTGCCGGCAGCAGCGCGTTTCGCCAGATCGATATACATTTCCGGCGGAGCGATTGCCACGTCGCAGCCTGCTACGCCCGCCAGTTCTTTACGCAGGTTAGCCACCAGTTCGTTTACCATGTGGCGGCTGCCGTTCAGTTTCCAGTTACCCATCACTAAAGGATGTCGCATTTCATTTCTCCACGCTTAGTCAGCGAATTAAGGAAGATGGCCGCTCGTCAGAGCAGCATGGTCTGTGAAACAGTATAGAGATTCATCCCCGGAAAGGCTTTGCTTTTTGTCATCAATTCGCCCCTTCCAGATTTTCAGATAACGCCAGCTTAATCGGTTCAACCGCGAAGGTCAGCCCCTTTTCGCCGTTATCTGCGACAACATAACGTACCGCGCCTTCGGTCTCGGCGTAATAGTGTTTACCTTTACCGGCGATAAGCATCTTTTGCAGTTTTTTCTGGCTTTGCTCTTTTGTCAGTAACGGGGCGACAGTGCGAATAATGGCGGCCATATATTCCAGCGCTTTCGCTTTCGCCGCTTTCTGTTCCGGCCCCTGAATGGGCAGCCAGGTAATCTGCATACTTTTCACTTTGAGCGTACCGCGCTCCAGCGCCGTGGAGGCATACAGATTTTCGTTAATCTTACTGGCGGCGCGGGTCAGATTCGCCTTATCGCGGCTATTCTCAATGGCGCGAAATTCATTGAGCGGCAGATCGGGATTCTGGCGGTTAAAGTTCTCACGAAACTGGCTAATAGAAAGATCAAAGGTTGGCGAGCCCGCCAGCAGATAGGGCGCTGTCGTGGTCGATGAAGAGAGCTGCGCGTGCGCCGTTATGCTGGCGGTGAGAGCAGAAAACAACAGTAGAAACAGAGTACATCCTGGCTTCATCAATCTTACCTTTCGTTAGGACTGCTCACGATTAAAACGATAACTGTCGGGCTTGTCAAAAGGGTAAACTGTAGCGGAAGGCAAAATATAAGGAACTTACATGACCATACAGCAATGGTTATTCTCATTTAAAGGGCGTATCGGACGCCGTGATTTCTGGATTTGGATCGGCCTCTGGTTTGCCGGGATGCTGGCGCTATTTTCGCTGGCGGGGAAAAATCTGCTTGATATCCAAACGGCGGCATTTTGCCTGGTGTGCCTGCTGTGGCCGACCGCCGCCGTCATGGTCAAACGTCTGCATGACCGGGGACGTTCCGGCGCGTGGGCGTTGCTAATGATTCTGGCGTGGATGCTGCTGGCCGGAAACTGGGTGATGCTGCCGGGGATGTGGCAGTGGGTCGTCGGGCGATTTATTCCGACGCTGATCCTGGTGATGATGCTTATCGATCTGGGCGCGTTTGTCGGTGTTCAGGGGGAAAATAAGTTTGGGAAAGCGACACAGGACGTGAAGTTTAAAGCAGAATCGTAAACGGGCGGTAAACCGTAATTTGCCCGGTGGCGCTGACGCTTACCGGGCCCACAGATTGGTGATGATTTGCAGGAGGCCGGATAAGCCCCAGCCGCCATTCGGTAAAACATCACCAGTAATGTTCAGCCGTCATATGCCCCGGTCGGCGGCGCAGATGTTTAGTCATCTGTCGGGTCTCTTTCAGCAGTTGCTGCGTATCGCGCACCATCTGCGGGTTCCCGCACAGCATGACGTGGCTGGTCTCTTTATCCATCGGCAATCCAACGGCTTTTTCCAGCTCGCCGTTTTCAATGAGCGCAGGCACGCGCCCGGTAAGCGAGCCTGGCACGCTCTCCCGGCTGACCACCGTTTGGATGCGCAGCTTGCCTTCATAACGCTGTTGTAGTTCCAGCATTAGCGGCAGATAGCTTAAATCGGCGGCGAAGCGTGCGGCGTGGACCAAGACCAGATTTTTAAAGCGCGCGACATCCTGCCCATATTGCAGAATAGACAAATACGGGCCAATAGCGGTTCCGGTCGCCAGCATCCATAGCGTCTCGCAGTCAGGCACTTCATCCAGTACAAAGAAACCCGACGCGTCGCTGACCACTTGCACCTCATCGCCAGGTTTTAGCGCCGCCAGCCGCGGGCTGAGCTTTCCTTGCGGCACCGTCACCAGATAAAACTCTAAATTCGGATTGTCAGGCGCATTCACATAGGAATACGCGCGCTGAATGCGCTCGCCATCGATCTCCAGTCCGAGTTTGGTAAATTGGCCTGCAGTAAAAGGATTAATGGGGGCGTGAACGGTCAGGCTGAACAGTGCGTCAGTCCAGTTTTGCACCTTAGTGACTTTACCTGTTACCCAATCGGCCATGGTTTTCTCCTGTTCTGAATCGCTAACCTTATCTTCGTTCGTCAGGAGAAAGATTTCCAGCCCCGCGAGGCTGGAAGGCTCTAACTAACAAATGCGCTAGAGGATATGCGCCTGTACATCCGGATCTTTACGATCAAGATAGTGGATAGACTGAATGCGGCGGATGGTGCGTGATTTGCCGCGGATCAGCAGCGTTTCCGTCGTGGCAATATGGCCTTTCCGGCTAATTCCTTCCAGCAGATCGCCTTTCGTGATGCCGGTCGCGGAGAAAATAACGTTATCGCTACGCGCCATATCGCCCAGGCATAACGCCTTGCCCGCTTCAATGCCCATTGCTTTGCAGCGCGCCAGTTCCTGTTCGCCAATGCGGCGGTTTTCTTCGCTGTCGCCTTTCACATCATGGCGCGCCAGCAGACGCCCCTGCATATCGCCGTCCAGCGCGCGGATCACCGCTGCGGATACCACGCCTTCTGGTGCGCCGCCAATCCCGTACAGCACGTCGACTTCGCTATCCGGCATACAGGTCAGAATTGAGGCCGCGACGTCGCCGTCAGGAATGGCAAACACGCGTACGCCCAGTTTGGCCATCTCTGCGATGACCTCGTCATGACGCGGTTTTGCCAGAATGGTCACGGTCAGATCGCCAAGCGGTTTACCCAGCGCATCCGCGATGTTGCGCAGGTTATCCGCCAGCGGCAGATTGAGATCGATCGCCCCTTTGGCGCCCGGACCGACAATCAGTTTTTCCATATACATATCGGGCGCATTCAGGAAACAGCCTTTATCGCCGACCGCCAGCACCGCCAGCGCGTTCGCCTGACCCATCGCCGTCATGCGCGTGCCCTCAATCGGATCGACGGCGATATCTACCGCATCGCCGTGGCCGGTACCGACTTTCTCGCCGATATAGAGCATCGGGGCCTCGTCGATTTCGCCTTCGCCAATCACGATGGTGCCGTCAATGTTGACCTGGTTGAGCATGATACGCATGGCGTTGACCGCCGCGCCGTCCGCGGTATTTTTATCGCCGCGTCCCAGCCATTTGTAGCCAGCCAGCGCTGCCGCTTCGGTCACACGGGAAAATTCGATGGCAAGTTCTCGTCTCATAAAAAACTCGTAGCAAAAAGGAGTGGCGCGCAGTGTAGCACAGGGGAAGGAGGGAATAATTGATGTGTGTGCGGAGTTGCCCCCGCACAAAGATTTTGCCGGATGGCGACCTTACTTGTCGTGTTCTTCCCACGCCATTGCGCGTTTAACCGCTTTCTTCCAGCCGCTGTAACGGTAGTTACGCTCGGTGGTTTCAATGCCGGGGCGGAATTCTCGCTCAATGACGGCTTTTTCCTGCAGCTCGTCCAGGTTCTGCCAGTAACCGACGGCCAGACCAGCCAGATAGGCGGCGCCCAGAGCGGTCACTTCGCGCACTTCCGGGCGTTCCACCCGCGTGCCGAGAATATCTGACTGGAACTGCATCAGGAAGTTGTTGGCCACTGCGCCGCCGTCCACACGCAGAGCGTGCAGGCGGATACCGGAGTCGGCCTGCATCGCTTCCAGTACGTCGCGGGTCTGGTAAGCGATGGATTCGAGCGTCGCGCGGATAATGTGATTGGAGTTCACGCCGCGGGTCAGGCCAAAAATGGCGCCGCGGGCATACGGATCCCAGTACGGCGCGCCCAGACCGGTGAAGGCTGGAACCACGTAGACACCGTTGGTATCTTTCACTTTCGTGGCGAAATATTCGGAGTCGAACGCGTCGCTGATGAGCTTCATTTCATCACGCAGCCATTGAATGGACGCTCCCGCCATAAACACCGCGCCTTCCAGCGCATAGTTGACTTCGCCGCTTGGGCCGCAGGCGATGGTGGTCAGCAGGCCGTTTTCCGATTTTACCGCTTTCTCGCCGGTGTTCATCAGCATAAAGCAGCCGGTGCCGTAGGTATTCTTTGCCATTCCTTCCTTTACGCACAGTTGGCCGAATAGCGCGGCCTGCTGATCCCCGGCAATCCCGGCGATAGGAATACGTGTACCGCCTTTACCGCCAATATTGGTCTGGCCGTAGACTTCGGAGGACTTACGTACCTGGGGCAGCATCGCGCGTGGGATATCCAGCACGTCCAGCATCTTATCGTCCCAGTCCAAATCATGGATGTTGAACAGCATGGTTCGTGAGGCGTTGGTGTAATCCGTAACGTGGACGCGGCCCTGCGTCATCTTCCAGATAAGCCAGGTATCCACCGTACCGAACAGCAGCTCGCCACGCTTCGCGCGTTCGCGCGAACCTTCCACATGGTCAAGGATCCATTTCACTTTAGTGCCAGAGAAGTACGGGTCGACGACCAGACCGGTATTGTCGCGGATGTAATCTTCCAGGCCGTCGCGTTTAAGCTGTTCGCAAATATCGGCGGTACGACGGCACTGCCAGACAATAGCGTTGTATATCGGTTTGCCGGTTTCACGTTCCCAGACGATCGCGGTTTCACGTTGGTTGGTGATACCGATAGCGGCAATCTGATCGGAACTGATATCGGCCTTGGCCAGCACTTCTACCAGCGTTGAGCTTTGGGATGCCCAAATTTCCATCGGGTCGTGTTCTACCCAGCCTGGCTTAGGATAAATTTGCTCAAATTCGCGCTGTGATACGCTGACGATATTCGCGTCATGATCCATAACGACCGCGCGGGAGCTGGTGGTGCCCTGGTCGAGCGCAACGATATATTTTTTTTCAGTCATAATTTTGTCCCGTAATCAGATTACAGCGAAGCATTTTGTTGTGTGGTCGCGGTGGAGTCCTTCTCTTCCACGACGCAGGTATCGCACGGCAAATGACGGCCAATAAATTTGCGATAAGCAAACGCGCCCAGAATGGCGCCGACGATGGGGCCAAACAGCGGCACCAGGAAGTAAGGAATGTCTCTACCGCCGGTAAATGCAATTTCACCCCAACCGGCAAGCCCGGCGAACATTTTGGGGCCAAAGTCACGCGCCGGATTCATCGCAAACCCGGTCAACGGCCCCATAGAGGCACCGATAACGGCGATCAGTAAACCAATGAGCAGTGGCGCAAGCGGACCGCGAGGTACGCCGTTACCGTCGTCGGTCAGCGCCAGAATCAGCCCCATCAGAATAGCGGTAATCACCATTTCAACCGCGAAGGCCTGCACAAAATTGATATGAGGATTCGGGTAAGTTGAGAAAATGCCTGCGAGATCGAGACTTTCAACGCTGCCACGGACGATATGGTGGGTTTGTTCGAAGTCCACAAAAAGATTGTAATAAAGCCCGTAAACTAACGCCGCTGCGCAAAAGGCGCCGGCAACTTGAGAAATAATAAAAGGAACAACTTTACGTTTGTCGAAACAAGCAAATAGCCAGAGTGCGATGGTCACTGCCGGGTTCAGGTGTGCGCCAGAAACACCTGCCGTCAGGTAGATAGCCATCGCTACCCCCAGACCCCAGATGACGCTGATTTCCCACTGTCCAAAAGTAGCTCCGGCAACTTTAAGCGCAGCGACACAACCCACACCGAAAAAAATCAACAACCCGGTACCGAGGAATTCAGCAATGCACTGGCCTTTTAAGGTTGATGTTTGACTCATAATCGGATCCTGAAGAGTATGTAATGATTATTGGTATGCGAGGAGGTCATGGACATCCACGATGCCCTGTAGGCACACTGTTAATTTATCGTTAACGAGCAAAAACGAGAAATATCGAAATCAAAATGTGTGTACTGCGTCAATAAAATGAGCGTTATCGCGCCATGAGGCGCATTTTGAGACAGCAGAAGAGAGTGAATTGAATCATTTCATTAACCAATATGTTAACACTTTTAAGTTATTGAATGAATGTTACCAGGAGATGGATGAAAATTGCTGCAAACCGCGATCTACGCGGTATGTCGCTGGACAGCGAGAGCGGGGCTTCATACAATCGACACTATATATTGTGCGCGTTTACGTGAAGCGTCGCCTTGCAATTCAGGAGAGGTAAGATCATGTCTTTAGAAGTGTTTGAGAAACTGGAAGCAAAAGTACAGCAGGCGATTGACACCATCACCCTGTTACAGATGGAAATTGAAGAGCTGAAAGAAAAGAACAACAGCCTGACGCAGGAAGTGCAGTCTGCACAGCATCAGCGTGAAGAACTCGAGCGTGAAAATAATTCTCTGAAGGAACAGCAGAGCGGCTGGCAGGAACGTTTGCAGGCGCTGCTTGGTCGTATGGAAGAAGTCTAATCCTCGTCATATTTCACGTTATGGCGGCGTTGGCTGCGTGCGTTCACCCCAGTCACATAGTGGCCTATGCTCCTGGGGATTCACTTACTTGCCGCCTTGCCCTGACGCGAAATCTATAGAGGATTTAGAATGCGGATACCGGTGGGCCGGATAAGGCGTAAGCTGCTATCCGGCAATCAGCGACAACGCATAAAAAAGGCGCCTTACGGCGCCTTTTTTGATCACTCGATATCAAGCGGGTCTTCGGAAAGGATAATCCCGGTGTTGTCGGCATAGAGATGATCGCCGGAGAAGAACGTCACGCCGCCGAAATTGACGCGCACATCGCTTTCCCCAATGCCTTCACCTGCGGCGCCAACCGGAATGGCGGCGATCGCCTGAATGCCGATATCCAGCTCTTCCAGATCGTCCACCTGACGCACCGCGCCATAGATAACCAGCCCTTCCCATTCATTTTGCGTGGCCAGACGCGCCAGCTCCGCATCGACTAATGCACGGCGGACAGAACCGCCGCCATCGACCAGCAGAACCCGACCACGGCCATTTTGTTCGAGCAGATCGTACAGCAACCCGTTGTCCTCGAAACATTTTACCGTGATGATTTGTCCGCCAAACGACGACCGCCCTCCAAAATTAGAGAACAGTGGTTCCACGACGTTGACATCTTCCTGATAGATGTCACAAAGCTCGGAAGTATCGTATTTCATAGGCTTAACGTTCAGTTGCTGCGAGAATTTTTAGTATATCGCGCTAAGTATACTGTTGGCAAAATCATCAATTGTTAATTGATATTTGTCAGTTAAACGGCCCACTGACTTAAGAGTATCCCAATCACAAATAACAGGTTGGTTAACAACGCGCCTTTAACGGTACGTTCAAGCATCGGGCGCATTGCCGCAGGCTCCCTTTCGCGCATTACGTAGCGCGCTTGTTTAATGAGCAATGGTGCGGCCAGAATAAACAACCATCCCCACGGACTGTGTAGCGAGAGCAGATTAAACAGCGCCAGACAGAGCAGCGCACCTAGCAACAGGCAGGCGTGATAACGACGCGCGTTGACATCGCCCAGTCGTACCACAAGGGTATTTTTGCCGTTCTCTCTGTCGCTATTAATATCGCGCAGGTTATTAATATTCAGCACCGCCGTCGCCAGTAAACCGCAGGCGGTGGCCGGGAGAATTAGCGCCGGAATCAGCGTATGCGCCTGGAGATACCAGCTCCCCATGACACTTAGCCAGCCAAAGAATACCAGGACAGAGATATCACCCAGCCCGATATAGCCGTAGGGCCGATTACCCACGGTGTAGGTGATGGCGGCGATAATCGACAGCCCGCCCAAAATCAGGAAGCCGACAAAATCGGTTAACGTATGGCACGCGACCGCCACCAGCGCCAGTCCGGAGATACAGATCAGCACGACGGTAATGATTAACGCCCGCTTCATCTCCTGCCGGGTGATGACGCCTTTTTGCATCCCCCGCAGCGGCCCGATGCGATCCGGTTTATCACTGCCTTTGACAGCGTCGCCGTAATCGTTGGCGAGGTTGGATAAAATTTGCAGCAGCCCGGCGGTGATAAGGGCCAGCAGTGCGACCAGAGGATCGAAATAGCCTTGCCACCATGCCAGGGCCGTACCGACGATAATCGCCGCGAAGGCGAGGGGTAAGGTTTTGGGTCGTAAGCTTTCCAGCCAGGCCTGGGTGCGGCTAATTTGTTGTTGTTCAGTCATATTTAGCGCCAATAAAAATGGGGCTTTTCAGCCCCATCAACAGTGATGAAAATGCATTGGACGCGATTATAAGATAAAACGGCTTAGATCTTCATCTGCGACCAGCGCATCCAGATGTTTGCTCACATATTCCGCATCAATTGTGATGTTTTGGCCGTGCAGATCGCTGGCGTTATAGGAAATTTCTTCCATCAGACGCTCCAGTACGGTATGCAGACGGCGCGCGCCGATGTTTTCGGTGGTTTCGTTAACCTGCCAGGCGGCTTCGGCAATACGTTTAATACCGGAATCGGTGAACTCGATATTGACGCCTTCAGTTGCCATCAGCGCTTTATACTGCACGGTGACGGACGCGTTTGGCTCGGTCAAAATGCGTTCGAAATCGCTGGTGGTCAGCGCCTGAAGTTCAACGCGAATCGGCAGACGGCCCTGCAGTTCCGGGATCAGATCAGACGGCTTCGCCACCTGGAACGCGCCAGAGGCGATAAACAGAATATGATCCGTTTTGACCATCCCGTGTTTGGTTGAAACCGTGCAGCCTTCTACCAGCGGCAGTAAGTCGCGCTGTACGCCTTCGCGTGAAACATCCGGGCCGGAGGTTTCGCCACGCTTACAAATTTTGTCAATTTCATCGATAAACACGATGCCGTGCTGTTCAACCGCGTCGATAGCGTCCTGTTTCAGCTCTTCCGGGTTGACCAGCTTAGCAGCTTCTTCTTCAACCAACAGTTTCATCGCGTCTTTAATTTTCAGCTTACGCGGTTTCTGTTTCTGACCGCCCAGGTTCTGGAACATAGACTGCAACTGGCTGGTCATTTCCTCCATGCCCGGAGGCGCCATAATCTCTACGCCCATCGGCGCGGCGGCGAGGTTAATCTCGATCTCTTTATCGTCGAGCTGGCCTTCGCGCAGTTTTTTGCGGAACGTTTGACGGGCGGCAGAAGGCTCCTGCTGCTGTTCGGCCTGGCCCCAGTTATTTTTTGCGGGTGGGATCAGTACGTCGAGAATACGTTCTTCCGCCAACTCTTCCGCACGATAGCGGTTTTTCTCGATAGCCTGTACGCGAACCATTTTCACAGCGGCATCGGTCAGATCGCGGATGATAGAGTCCACTTCTTTCCCGACATAGCCCACTTCGGTGAATTTGGTGGCTTCAACTTTAATGAACGGCGCGTTGGCGAGTTTTGCCAGACGACGGGCGATTTCGGTTTTACCGACGCCGGTCGGGCCAATCATCAGAATATTTTTCGGCGTTACTTCGTGGCGCAGCTCTTCATCAAGCTGCATACGACGCCAGCGGTTACGCAATGCAATCGCCACGGAACGCTTAGCGTTATCCTGGCCGATAATGTGTTTGTTCAGTTCGCTGACAATTTCGCGTGGGGTCATTTCAGACATGAGAGGTCCTTACGCTTTGGCGGTCAATTCTTCAATGGTGTGGAAATGGTTGGTGTAAATGCAGATATCGCCTGCAATATCCAACGCCTTTTCAGCAATTTCGCGCGCGCCGAGCTCGGTATTTTCTAACAGAGCGCGAGCGGCAGCCTGGGCATAAGGACCGCCGGAGCCGATAGCAATTAAATCGTTTTCAGGTTGCACGACATCGCCGTTACCCGTGATGATGAGCGAGGCGGTTTCATCCGCGACGGCCAGCAACGCTTCCAGTTTGCGTAGCATACGGTCGGTACGCCAGTCTTTCGCCAGTTCAACGGCGGCTTTGACCAGGTGCCCCTGATGCATTTCCAGTTTACGTTCAAACAGCTCGAACAGCGTGAATGCATCCGCAGTACCGCCCGCAAAGCCCGCAATGACCTTGTCGTTGTAGAGGCGGCGGACTTTCTTCACGTTGCCTTTCATTACTGTGTTACCCAGTGTGGCCTGACCATCACCGGCGATTACCACGTGGCCGTTACGGCGTACGCTTACTATTGTTGTCACGAGCAGACCCCTTGGTTACTAATGCTGAATTGCGGCCCCGTACGGCGTACGGGGCATAATGCAAGTATAGATGGGGGAGATTTTGAGGGTTTCAACCCCCGGTGGCGAGTCGAATGCAGTTTGTATGGCCCGCCATCTTCAGACGGTTAATGGTGCTGTCGGCATTTTCTTTACCTTTCACCGGCCCGATAACCACGCGATTCCAGCCGTTATTGGTGGTAATTTTGGAGTCAAAGCCTTCAAACGCCAGCTGAGCGCGGACGCTTTCTGCCTGCTCGGCGCCTTTGAATGAACCACATTGCACCATCCAGCGACGCTCATCTTTTTTCTCTGCTGTCGCCTTCGGCGCTTCAGGCGCGCGCGTAATTGGTGCGGCTTTCGGCGCTGCCGCGCTGGTATGCGCCGGCGTTTGCAGCAAATCCTGATAAGGTTGCTGCGAGGCCGTCTGCTTCGGCGGCTGACTTTGGCGCGCGGGTTGCGCCGGGGCGGACTGTACCGTGCGTGTTTGCGGCTGCTCGTTTACCCGCGGCTGCGTACGTGGTTGCTGAACAGGCTGCGTTTGAGCCCACTGCTGCTGCTGCTGCGCCTGACGCTGGCGCTGTAGCGTTTGCTGGCGTTGTTCTGGCGTCTGCTCGTTCCACGGCACTTCGTTAAGTTGCGTCGGCTGCTGACGCATATCCGCCTGCATCTGCTCCAGGAGTTGACGCTGCTCGCTGGTGAGCTGATTCGGATTCATGACTTCGCCGCCGGCGGACGGTTCCGTTGGCGTGCGCACGCCCGGCTGGCGACTTTCCAGCTCTTTGATGTAACGCCAGCGCTCTTCCGGTTTTGGCGGAAGCCCATTGCCGGTGACTTTCTGGTTTTGTAGCGTTTCGGACTCTTCTTTCTTATGGTGAGTAATGAAGTACAGACCGCCGATAAAGGTCACAAGGACGGCTGCCGCAATCGCGACCATTGCCGGCGAGACGGCAGGCATGTTGCTTTGCTTCTTCCGTGAGTTCCGTGAGGTGCTCTTTTTGCGCCGCGAAGGAGCCGGTTGGCCGCGACGTACATAATCTCGTTGTGCCACTATCGTTTCGCTGTATTTATTCGTTCGTCAGCCCGTCATGTTACTGAAGCGGCGGGCCTTTGACCAGACAGGTGAGTCTTAAAGCTATTTACTTTAGGGTAAAGCGCGCGTAGAACCGCGAATAATCAGCTCGCAATCCATTAAACGCGAGCCGCTGCTCACATTTTGCCCCTGCATCTGATCGAGCAACAGCAGCATCGCCTCGCGACCAATGTCAAAACGCGGCTGCGCCACGGTTGTCAACGGAGGGTCGCAAAACTCGGCTAGCGCGATATTGTCAAAGCCGATAATCGACAGATCGTCAGGCACTTTCAGACCCTGGCGCTTGGCCCAGGAGAGGGCGCCCAGCGCCATTACGTCGCTATGACAAAAGACGGCGGTAGGCGGCAACGGTTGCTCAAGCAACTGCTTTAATGCGTTTGCCCCGGCTTCGTAGGTAAAGTCGCCACGGGCGATGTAATGCGGATCGACCACAATGCCACTGCGTCTTAATGCCTGTACGTAACCTTGTAAGCGATAGTGACAGAGCGGCATATCTTCCGGCCCCGCAATACAGCCAATCCGCTTGTGGCCCAAATCCAACAGGTAGTTCATGGCATTGAACGCGGCGGTCAGGTTATCGATATGTACCGTCGGCAGTTCAAGCTCCGGCGCAAACTCATTCGACATCACCATCGGAGGCAAATTGCGCTGCTCCTCAACGCTGGCGTCAAAGGGCAGTCGGGAACTGAGAAGTACCATGCCGTCGATCTGTTTGGTGATGATGAGATTAAGAAAGGTTTTTTCTTTCTGGTTTTGATGGGCGCAATCGCCAATCAGCACCAGATACCCCTGTTCTGCCGCGGTCACTTCGATACCGCGGATAATTTCACTGAAGAAGGGATCGCAAATATCCGGGACAATCACCAGAATCGTACGGGATTCATTGCGTTTTACATTTCGCCCCATCGACTGCGGGAAATAACCCACTTCAAGCGCGGCCTGTTCAACCCGGCTACGGGTCGACTGGGAGACTTTATCGGGGTTCATTAACGCGCGGGATACGGTTGCCGTAGAGACTTTCGCCTTCAACGCAACATCCTTCATCGTAGCGGCAGTAACCTGCTTGTTCGATTTCACTCTTTCTCCTCGCCTGGGAACTGCTGGCGCAGATCTATCCCTGGTAACACTCATCGAAAACATTTTTATCAGATAGTGCGTGGAAGCGGTTACAGAATTTTCATAAAAAGTGTGATGGATCTTTAATTTTACGATCCGCCTCGCATCGTGAGGACTATCCTTCAATCGGATCGACGTCCAGAACCCATTTAACTTTCCGCGCTTCCGGGAGCGTATTGATCAACGCCAGCGTGCCGCTGATGATGTGTTGCAGGCGAATCCGTGAAGGATGCTGAAGTAAAATTTGCCAGCGATAGCGGCCGCCGCGTTTTGGCGCGAGGGCCGGAACCGGACCTAAGATCCACAGCTTATCGTCTGATAGCGGGCTGGCCTGAATCAGATTACGCAACTGCTGGAGAAAGACGGGCGCCTGCTGATTGTTGTGATCCTCTGCGCGAATAATGACGTGGCTGGTCCACGGCGGAAGCTGGAGCGTTTGCCGTTCCGCCAGCGCCTGCTCCGCAAATGCATCATAGCCTTTATACAGTAACGTTTGCAGCAGGGGATGCTCAGGATGGTGCGTTTGGAGCACCACTTCGCCCTGTTTGCCCGCGCGCCCGGCGCGGCCGGAAACCTGAGTATAGAGCTGGGCGAAGCGTTCCGCCGAACGAAAATCTGCGGAAAAAAGCGCACCATCGACGTCCAGCAACGCCACCAGCGTGACGTCCGGGAAGTGATGGCCTTTCGCCAGCATTTGTGTGCCTATCAGAATGCGCGCTCCGCCGCGGTGAACTTCCGCCAGATGCTGCTCCAGCGCGCCTTTACGACTGGTGGTATCACGGTCGATTCGTGAGATCGGCACGCCGGGGAAGAAGGGCGCCAGCACCTGCTCCAACTGTTCCGTCCCTAACCCAACCGGTAGCATATGTGTGGAGCCGCAGGAGGGGCACTGACGCGGTACCGGACGTTGGCTGTCGCAGTGATGACAGCGTAAATGATGCTGCGCCTGGTGCAGCGTGTAGTAGTGATCGCAACGCGGGCACTCCGCAATCCAGCCGCAGTCGTGGCAAAGCAGCGCGGGCGCGAATCCCCGGCGGTTAAGAAATAAAATTACCTGATTGTCGGCCTGGAGATGTTGGCGCATACGGGCGATAAGGGCGGGCGCCAGTCCCGCCTGAAGACGCTGGCCTTTTAAATCCAGCACATGCTGCAGGGCTGGGCGGGCGTTGCCTGCGCGCCGCGTCAGACGCAGCATCCGGTATTTTTTCTGCCGCACGTTGCATAGCGTTTCCAGGGCTGGGGTGGCGGAGCCGAGAATAATCGGGATCTGCTCGCTATGGGCGCGATACACTGCCAAATCGCGGGCATGGTAGCGCCACCCTTCCTGCTGTTTATAAGAGCTGTCGTGCTCTTCGTCGATGACAATTACGCCAAGATTTTTAAACGGCGTAAACAGCGAGGAACGCGTGCCGATGACAATCGCCGCTTCGCCGTTTTTCGCTTTCAGCCATGCCGAAAGACGCTCGCTGTCGTTTAGCCCGGAATGCAGCACTTCCACCGGCGCGTTAAAACGTTCGCGAAAACGGGCGATCGTTTGCGGCGTCAGGCCGATTTCCGGCACCATCACCAGCGCCTGTTTGCCCTGGGCGAGGACGTTTTCCAGCACGCTCAGATACACTTCGGTCTTGCCGGAACCGGTTACGCCTGCCAGCAACCAGGCGGAGAAACCGTCCGACGCGCTGTGAATCGCGCCGACTGCTGTCGCCTGTTCGGTATTCAGCCGCAGGCGCTCTCCTGCGACGGCATAACGCTCCCGCCAGTCGGTAAACGCGGGCGTTTCACTGGCAAGCTCACAAAGCCCCTTACGCCGCAGCGTTTGCAGCGTGGCGTCAGTAAAATCAAGCTCGGCTACCTGATAGCGCCAGATCTTTCCTTGCCGCAGCGCCGCCAGCGCCTGTTGTTGTTTGGCGGAGCGTTTCAGGCTGTTGATGTCGACGGCTTGCCCCTCTTCGGTGGCGAACCAATACCATAGGGGCGCGTTGCTGGCTGGTTTTCCCTGACGCAGTAAAACCGGCAGAGCGTGAAACAGAACGTCGCCGAGGGGATGGTGGTAGTAATCCGCCGCCCAGAGGAGTAAGCGCCAGATGGAGGGAGAAAAGATTGGCTCGTTATCCAGGATTTCAATGACCGATTTTAATTCATCGAGCGGCAATTCGCTGTGGTCGCTAACCGAGACGACAATGCCCACGCGCTCTTGCTGCTTGCCGAACGGCACGCGCACGCGGCACCCGGCTTTGGCGACCCCGCCTTCCGGCAGCAGGTAATCAAAGGTTCGGGGAAGCGGAACGGGCAAGGCAACGTGCGCGACGGACATAGCATCTTCCTGACTTGAAATTTCGTCGGGTAGTATACACATTACGATAAGGGAGCGCGGATCAGTTTGCATACGGTGGTCAAATTCTGTATGATTCGCCGCCTTTGGTGCGTGTTGTGAGCATCAAACCCTTTACTATTAACTTCGCGTGGTGTCTGGCGTTAGGGCTGGAAGAGCGACGCGGCCTTACACTGAGGTTCCCCATGAAAAAAGGTATTCACCCGAATTACGTAGAAATTACTGCAACCTGTTCTTGCGGTAATGTTATCAAAACCCACTCTACCGTGGGTCACGACCTGAACCTGGACGTGTGCGGCAAATGCCACCCGTTCTTCACTGGTAAGCAGCGTGTTGTTGATACCGGTGGTCGTGTTGAGCGCTTCAACAAGCGCTTCAGCATCCCTGGCAGCAAATAAGTTACCGCCAGAAAAAAAGCGCCGCAGGGCGCTTTTTTTGTTTTCTAGGGATAACAGTATTTGTTCAGACACATTCTGTGATCCGTAATCGCTTTCATTACGCTTCCTGCCGTGAGTTTTAACGCAGGATTTATAGTCAGTCCCGCGCTTTCCAGCCCCTTCGCTGTCCATTTATTGCAGGTATTGAGTATGCCGTAGCGGCCATTCGCGGCGTAAAACTGGCTATCGCCGTAAATTCCTTGTTTTAACGGAATCAGATTACCCTCTTCGTCACGCGCAAAGCTGCGGCCCAGATAACGCATCAGACTGTTACGCTGGTTTGTGTGCAGGAGCAGTGATTTTATCTCGCTACCGGCGAAATAGCGTTCTGGTTTACCGGAAAAGGCGACGATGTGCATAACCGCACCGGATGACCAGAACATGGCCTGGAGCGTAAGCGCGGTGGTTATTTCTTGTGACTGATAAAAGCCCTTATCGCCCCAGCCGATTTCATACCACTGCGTCTCCTGAGCGAACCGTTTTTTAAGCTGTGGCAAAACGGTATTAACATCATGGGCCGGCGCAATAATTCCCGTGTGCCAGCCATGACTGACGATATAGATTTCCGTCGGGGAGGGCTGTCCGCCTGTCGTAGGTTTTACGGCTTGTGGAAAGGTTGTGCAGCCATATAGCAGTAAACTTGACCAGGCGATAAAGAGATTTTTCATGACATATCACCAGCAAAGGCGCGGTATGTTGTGGCGTTTGTCTAATGACGCTGCGCTTATCGGGTCGGTGCCGGATTGGTAATTCATTGATATTTTTGCATTCCTCTTCGAGGGTAATAAAGCGAATGTCATAACTACAATACGTTTTAACCATTCAGGCGGAAGTTAGCTTCCGCCTGTTTTACTTTTACTATCTCGCTTTATTTTTTAAACATCTGCTCTGGATCGATAATCAGCGCCCGATAACCCAGCATACCGGCACGGTTACTGTGTACTTTTAGCTCCAGCATCACATCCTGAGTACCGTCTTTGACTTCATCCAGAACGGAAACGATCGGTTTTGTACCGCTCATTCCCGCTGTAGCCGAGTACATGAACATCGTTTTGGTTTCCGGGCGATATTCCGTGACGGAAGTAATGGCGCTGTACCAGTCAAAACCGCGCTCTTTACCATATTCCCACATTTGGGAAACCGTCATATTTTTTTCGTCAATCTGATATTCCACGCCGCGGGAATATTTCATTGATGGCATGGCCGGTTGTTCCATGCCGCGCGCATCGCCGTTATCAAAGGCGGTCACGACGGTTTTACCTCCGGTGCTTTTGGATGGCACTAACCAACCGGTATGTTGTGTCCATGTCCAGTCAAATCCACCGTCGCAGTGGTGCGCTTCGCAGGTTAGTGGTTTACCGTTGCTGTCTACGGGTTTCAGCACTTTTTTCGCCAGTTCGCCTTTCCAGCCGGATGGATCGGAAAGTATCCATTTCACTTTTTTATCGCGGCCAATTTTGATGATGGCAGACTGGTGGCGCGAGCTAATGATAATGCTGTCGTCGCGAGGATCGTAGCTGACGGAGTTAACATGCGCCCAGTTGCGGCCCGGGCCGGAGCCCGCGATATCGCCGAAGGGTTGTTTTGCAAGCTGCTCTTTGGTCATGACCTGACCGGAATGTTCGGCATCGACGCTCAAACATACCGCTCCCTGATCCATCGCCAGAATAACGTCGTCACGATAGGGGTCGAGGATTTTTGGCAGATCCCAGTAATCGACGGTATCGCCGTTCTGGTCAACTTCAAGAATATGATCACGCACCGTATTGATGGTGTATTTACCATTTAATGGATAATTTTCTTTTGCGACACGCAGCAGGTAGGTGCCTTTCGGCGTTTCGGTAATGGCGTGCGAAAAATCAATAAATCCTTTTGGCAGTCGTTTATCGGAAATAACGCGGCCTAAGAAATCATATTTAAAGTAACGTTGACCCTGGCCAAAAATAAGATTGCCATCGTTAACCTGATGGAAGCTCATCATGGAACCAAAGCGCGTTATATCATCCTGGTTACGGAATTTATCAATATTCATATAGCCGCGAACATCGCCATTCGTATCGCTAATCCAGTTGATACCGGTATAATCCCAGTTCGCCGCGCCGCCTGCGACATGCATAATGTGGCCGGCTCTTGGCATCCCTGTTATATGGTTAAAAAGATATAAGCGATTTTTAAGCGAGCTATCGACTTTAACCGGTTCTACTGTAGGAAGAACGGCAGTTTGTCCGGTAGTAGAGGGTAATGATACCGGTGCGGCGTAAATGGACCACGTATAAGTTTGTTTTTTACCTTCTTCAGTCCAGTCAACTTTAACTTTATTGACATAATCTGGATACAAGCCAAATACAGGTATGCCGTCATGGGTATTTATAGCCTGCGGGCCGACATCATAACTGATCGGGATGCCTTTTTCCCCTTTCCCTAAAACGGTAACCTTCACGTCCTGTACATTATGATTGGCTTTATTAATGATTGCTGTTAATGGGAAAACGCCGCCGTAGGGGGCGACATCGACCATACCTAATGGCCCTTCATGTACTGGAATGACATCTGCTGATGCGACCATTGGTCTGTTTGGGTCTAAAACGCCTGAGGCCAAAACGCTGCCGCTCAAACACAGGCAGCATAATACAGGTAAGACTTTCCTTGTAAATAACATATTTATTTCCCCATTCGATATTATCGATAAAATGAATGTATATTAACCTTCTTATTTATTGGAGATGAAAAAACATTTAAAAAAGTAAAACAATCCGCGGAGGGGAATAATGATGTTGGTCACAAATATGAGGTGTCCATGGTCTTTTTAACAATACTCATCGTTATACTATTTGTTCAGTAAATATATGGCGGTGTATTATTATTAATGTACGCTTTGCTACGTGAAACATTAAATAAATATTGGAAGTTTAAATATAATAAAATTATATCGGTTATGGCATGTCGGGAATTTTTTTCAGGAAAATAACGAAGAGAAACTTATCATGTCTGACAAATTTATCCACCGAGGGCTATTGTGGAAGATGAACGTTTAGAAAAATGTCGGAGATAGCCGTGTACAGGGGGAATCGTTAAAAAAGCGCGGCCAGAGGCGTTCTGACCGCATGCTTTGCTATCAGTATTCCCACGTTTCCGGGTCAATCCCCATCTCACGCATGATCTCTTTTGCCGCTTCCGGGATTTCATCGCTGCGCTCTTTTCGCAGATCGGCATCATCCGGCAAGGGTTGCCCGGTAAAGGCGTGCAGAAATGCTTCACACAACAGCTCGCTGTTGGTGGCGTGGCGCAGGTTGTTCACCTGACGACGCGTACGTTCATCGGTGAGGATTTTTAACACCTTCAGAGGAATGGAAACCGTAATTTTTTTGACTTGCTCACTCTTCTTACCGTGCTCAGCGTATGGGCTGATATATTCGCCGCTCCATTCAGCCATGAGATACTTAATCCTCTTCGTCATTAATATTGAGGTCTGAACCTGAGCCCGGACCATAATCGCGCGTAGTTTACCGTAGTGGCGCGGCCCTGACACGAAGTTAGCGGTCGCAGATGTGCGCTAATGCATATAATTTTAACGGCTATTTGCGGTTTGCTCAATCTATACGCAAAGAAGTTTAGATGTCCAGATGTATTGACGTCTATTGTGGTAGTGGTTAATCTGTGGCCTGACTTTCACCGACTCAGCCAGGAATATCTTCATATGACGCGTAAACAGGCCACTATCGCAGTGCGTAGCGGATTAAACGATGACGAACAATACGGCTGCGTTGTGCCGCCAATCCATCTCTCCAGTACCTATAACTTTACCGGTTTCAATGAGCCGCGCGCGCATGATTATTCCCGCCGCGGTAATCCCACGCGTGATGTTGTTCAGCGCGCATTAGCGGAACTGGAAGGCGGCGCGGGCGCGGTATTGACGAATACCGGCATGTCGGCGATTCATCTGGTCACCACCGTTTTCCTCAAGCCGGGCGATCTGCTGGTCGCGCCGCATGATTGCTACGGCGGCAGTTATCGTCTGTTTGACAGTCTGGCGACACGCGGCTGTTATCGTGTGCGGTTTGTCGATCAGGGCGATGAACGCGCCTTACAGGCGGCGCTGGAAGAAAAACCGAAGCTGGTACTGGTAGAAAGTCCAAGTAATCCATTGTTACGCGTGGTGGATATTGCGAAAATCTGTCGGCTGGCGCGCGAGGCGGGCGCAGTGAGCGTCGTTGATAACACGTTTTTAAGCCCGGCGCTGCAAAATCCGCTGGCGTTGGGTGCCGATCTGGTGTTGCATTCATGCACGAAATATCTCAACGGTCATTCGGATGTCGTGGCCGGCGTGGTGATTGCTAAAGATCCGGAAATGGTCACTGAACTGGCGTGGTGGGCGAATAATATTGGCGTGACCGGCGGGGCGTTTGATAGCTATCTGCTGCTGCGCGGTTTGCGAACTCTGGTGCCGCGTATGGAGCTGGCGCAGCGCAACGCGCAGGCGATTGTGAAATATCTGCAAACCCAGCCGTTGGTGAAAAAACTGTATCACCCGTCGCTGCCGGAAAATCAGGGGCATGAAATTGCCGCGCGCCAGCAAAAAGGCTTTGGCGCAATGTTGAGTTTTGAACTGGATGGGGATGAGGAGACGCTGCGTCGTTTTCTGGGCGGGCTGTCGCTGTTTACGCTGGCGGAATCTTTAGGGGGAGTGGAAAGTTTGATCTCTCACGCCGCCACCATGACGCATGCCGGTATGTCGCCGCAGGCGCGTGCCGCCGCCGGGATCTCCGAAACGCTACTGCGTATCTCCACCGGTATTGAAGATGGCGAAGATTTAATTGCCGACCTGGAAAATGGCTTCCGGGCTGCAAACAAGGGGTAAACATGAGTGTGATTGCGCAGGCAGGGGCGAAAGGTCGTCAACTGCATAAATTTGGCGGCAGTAGTCTGGCGGATGTGAAGTGTTACCTGCGTGTCGCAGGCATTATGGCGGAGTATTCGCAGCCTGACGATATGATGGTAGTGTCCGCCGCAGGCAGTACCACCAACCAGTTGATTAGCTGGCTCAAGTTAAGCCAGACCGATCGCCTTTCTGCGCATCAGGTATTACAGACGTTACGCCGCTACCAGTGCGATCTGATTAGCGGGCTGCTTCCCGCCGACGCGGCAGATGACTTAACCAGCGCTTTTATCAGCGATCTGGAACGTCTTGCCGCCTTGCTCGACGGCGGCGTAACGGATGCCGTCTATGCTGAGATCGTCGGACACGGCGAAATTTGGTCGGCGAGATTGATGTCCGCCGTCCTGAATCAGCAGGGTCTGGATGCCGCCTGGCTGGACGCGCGCGCATTTTTACGCGCCGAACGCGCCGCACAGCCGCAGGTTGATGAAGGGCTATCTTATCCTTTATTGCAACAGCTACTGGCGCAGCATCCTGGCAAACGTCTGGTCGTGACCGGCTTTATCAGCCGCAATCACGACGGCGAAACAGTCCTGTTAGGCCGGAACGGTTCCGACTATTCCGCCACGCAAATCGGCGCGCTGGCGGGCGTTTCCCGCGTGACCATCTGGAGCGATGTCGCGGGCGTTTATAGCGCCGACCCGCGCAAAGTGAAAGATGCCTGCCTGCTGCCGTTGCTGCGTCTGGACGAAGCCAGCGAGCTGGCGCGTCTGGCGGCGCCTGTTCTGCACGCCCGTACGCTACAGCCAGTGTCCGGCAGCGATATCGATTTGCAGTTGCGCTGTAGCTACACGCCGGATCAAGGGTCAACCCGAATTGAACGAGTGCTGGCTTCCGGGACGGGCGCGCGTATCGTGACCAGTCACGATGATATCTGTCTGATTGAGTTTCAGGTGCCTGCCAGCCAGGATTTCAGGCTGGCGCATAAAGAGCTCGACCACATTTTAAAACGGGCGCAGGTGCGTCCGCTGGCGGTGGGCGTGCATCGCGATCGCCAGTTATTACAGTTCTGCTATACCGCCGAGGTAGCGGATAGCGTACTGAAACTCCTCGACGATGTCGGGCTGCCGGGCGAATTGCGCCTGCGGCAGGGGCTGGCGCTGGTGGCGATGGTCGGTGCGGGCGTTACTCGCAATCCGCTACACTGCCATCGCTTCTGGCAGCAGTTGAAAGGTCAGCCAGTGGAGTTTACCTGGCAGTCGGAGGAGGGCATCAGTCTGGTGGCGGTGCTGCGTACCGGCCCGACTGAGAGCCTGATTCAGGGGCTGCACCAGTCTGTTTTCCGCGCCGAAAAACGCATTGGCCTGATGCTGTTCGGTAAGGGGAACATCGGCTCCCGTTGGCTGGAACTATTTGCCCGTGAACAAAGCACGCTTTCCGCGCGTACTGGTTTTGAATTTGTGCTGGCGGGCGTGGTGGATAGCCGCCGTAGCCTGTTGAATTATGAAGGGCTGGACGCCAGCCGCGCGCTGGCATTCTTTGATGATGAAGCCGTTGAGCAGGACGAAGAGTCGCTATTCCTGTGGATGCGTGCGCATCCGTATGATGATTTAGTGGTGCTGGATGTGACAGCAAGCGAGCAACTGGCCGATCAGTACCTTGATTTCGCCAGCCACGGTTTTCATGTGATTAGCGCCAATAAACTGGCGGGCGCAAGCGCCAGCGATAAGTATCGCCAGATTCATGACGCGTTTGAAAAAACCGGGCGTTACTGGCTGTATAACGCCACCGTGGGCGCGGGATTGCCGATCAACCACACTGTGCGGGATCTGATTGACAGCGGCGATACGATTCTCTCGATCAGCGGGATCTTCTCCGGGACGCTATCCTGGCTGTTCCTGCAATTTGACGGTACGGTGCCGTTCACCGATCTGGTGGATCAGGCCTGGCAGCAGGGGTTGACGGAACCCGATCCGCGCGTCGATCTTTCCGGAAAAGATGTCATGCGTAAGCTGGTGATTCTGGCGCGCGAGGCGGGATACGACATCGAGCCGGATCAGGTGCGTGTAGAATCGTTGGTGCCGGCGCATTGTGAAGAAGGGTCTATCGATCACTTTTTCGAAAACGGCGACGCGCTGAATGAACAGATGGTGCAGCGTCTGGAGGCAGCCCGCGAACTGGGGCTGGTGTTGCGTTACGTGGCGCGTTTCGACGCCAATGGCAAAGCGCGCGTCGGCGTTGAAGCGGTGCGTCCGGAGCATCCGCTGGCGGCGCTGCTGCCGTGCGATAATGTCTTTGCTATTGAAAGCCGCTGGTATCGCGATAACCCGCTGGTGATCCGTGGGCCGGGCGCGGGTCGCGATGTGACCGCCGGGGCGATTCAGTCGGATATCAACCGCCTGGCGCAGTTGCTGTAATAAAGGCAAGTTCGTGAGCGAAGCGCCAGGTTGCGCTTCGCTCCCTCATCAATACGTTATGCAGTCATTCTGTAGATACTGATATACGAAGCGCTATCCGATTGCTGACGAAACATTATGGCGTGATGCTTTTTACATTCTCAACCCGGACATCCATCCGGGGGTAAGGAATATTGATGCCGTTTTCATCCATTGCTTCCTTGATATTTTCCAGAAGATCGTAGTAAGTACTCCAGTACTGAGCGTTGGGCACCCATACGCGAACATAGAAATTCAGGCTAGAGGGCGCAAGTTCGCCCAGGCGGACCGTAATATCGCGGGTTTTATCAATGCGATGATCTTGTTCAATAATACGATGTATCACGCTTTTTACGTCAGCAATACGGCTTTGGTAATCCACGCCAATAATCAGATCAATACGTCGATAGGGGTGTCGTGAATAGTTGATAATATTATCAGCAATAATTTTACCATTCGGGATGACAACTTCTTTGCTATCCGCAGTGAGCAGAGTGGTGGAGAAAATATGGACCTTTTCTACTGTGCCGATAACCAGGCCAATTTGTACAATTTCCCCGGCGCGGAAAGGGCGCAGGGAGACAAACAGTACGCCTGCGGCAAAGTTGGAAAGTGACCCTTGCAACGCCAGACCAATGGCTAAACCCGCCGCGCCGATAACGGCAATAATTGAGGAGGTTTCTATACCGACACGGCCAAGAGCGGCTACTGCCGTGAAAGCTATCGTGATGTAGCGAACCAGCGCGGAGAAAAAGTGGACAATAGTGGCATCCACTTGCCGCCTGAGAAGTAATTTTTCCAGCCCCCTCGATAGTAAGCGAGCTATTAACTTACCGATGAAAAGTAGAATGATGGCGGCAACAACATTCCAGCCAAAATGAATTACCGAGTCACTGTGCTCGGCCATCCATTTGATCGCGCCTTTAATTTTTGGAAATAACTCAAAACCTTCCATGTTTATCCTCTGTCAGCAGTATCCGCGGTATTAGCGGTAATAAAACGGTTCATTTTTGCCTGGATAATCGCCGCGCCGACGGGTGGTAGCAGTAACGCCCAGAATAGTGTCCAGCCGGTTCGTATTCCGCCATCTTCGTTTTTATTCGCCAGCAGAGCGCGGATTTCATCGCTAAGCGTCAGACACAATATGGCTGTGCCAAACGGCATAATTGCTGACAGCCATCCCGCGCCACATGCGGTCATGAGTCGGGGCGAAGGCGCCACAAATTGCATTTCCCGGTGAATTCTGAAGAACCAATAAATAATATAAAATGGAATGAAAAAGGCCAATAATGCGACGACAACGGGTTCTGCGCACTCAGGTCGCTGGGTTGATGAGAACCTTTTGGGCGGTGCAATATAGAAAAGTTCTTTTTTGAGCGGTAATAGTAGCAAAAGCGCGATAACCGCTAAAGTAATTACGATTATTCCTATATAAGGAATTGAGTATATAAATATAGACAGATAGCCAGCGATGATAAATTTGAACAGTAAGCAGAGGCTAAATAAAATAACAAATGTCTGAGCACTGCCGATAGCGCTGAAAAGCAGCATGGGGACTAACAGCGTTATGATCCCCACACCCAGATTAATTAAAAACTGCGCTATGATAAGCCTGACTACGTCAGACGGGCCATTTATGCAGAAGGAACAGACCACGCCAATGATTAACAGGAGCGCAACAAAGTAGAAGGGGTAACAATTTTTTATACGGCAGACAAACCAGCTGGCAACCATACCCAGGAGGTATCCCAGTTGGCCGCCAACGAGAATGGCGCCAATACGATCGGCTGGAATAGACAGAGATTTACTCCAAAAATAAACACCATACGACGATCCCAGCGAACCGATAAAAGAGAGCACCAAAAAGAAAAAAGTGATCCCCCAGAATCGATAGCTACTCAGGAGATCGGCGCAGGTCCATTTTTTATCTGACATTGACGGTAAAGTAATTTCCATATTTATCCCTTGTTTTCCATAGAAAATAAGAATGTATAGAACTATTTAAATTGATAATAAATATTGATTATGTGAATAACGTTTATAGCCGATTTTAACTTAAAACGAAGGGCCATTTTATCAAATAGTTCTATTCTTTTTCAGCGTATAAAAGCAGGATGTGAGGTGATTAAATCTATAGCGCCTTCTGAATGATAATCTGTGATTTTTTATGCGTGGCATTACATCATTGGGTTAAATGTGATTCCATTGTGAGTTATATTTTTCCGTCAGCAAATACAGAATTTGCGTGACGCGTTTGGCGGAATAGTGAGCGCTTTGCTGGAATTCAGGTTGTTGCCATAGCCAGGTAACAAAGCGGCGACTGGCCGCCAGATTAACGGCGACACCTTGTTCTAAGTGGGAACCGGTTAACGAACAGACCATTTTGCGGTTGTGACCTTGCCCCCAGAGTTGCCACTGATTTTGCCACCATCCCTGCCATGTTTTGCCTAACAGTTGCCACTCTGCGCGGCAATCGTCATCGTTTATCTCTTCCTCAACGAACCACAGCGAGGAGAGACGCTGGCGAAACCGCTCCGCCCATGCCGTAATGACCGCGCCGCGCAAAAAACACTCATGGGCAATGATGTGTGTCGCGACATCAGGAAAGCGGTTTTTCAGCACCCGAAAATGACCATGCGCCGTAATGACCGGGCGAAGTATTGTCCCTTGCGCGTTACGTTTAAGCGCCGCCGGGCCATACTGAATCTCATCGAACTGGCTGCGCTGTAAAAATTGCCGTTCTTTAATGGCGATACGGTGAATAATATCGCCATTCTCACCCTCGGGCGGCGCAATTCCTTTCCAGTGGTAATGCAAACTCTTTCCGGCAGAAAGTAACGTGAAATTGCTGGAAAGGTGAAGAACATTGCCGCGAACAGCGTCAAAACTGAATAAAAAGTACAATTGTTGGAAGGCATTCGCTCCCTGAAACGGTACGAGCAGCGGAATACTGCAAATCTGTTCCGGCGTTTCGGCGGCATTCAGCGCGTGCTGTTTTGGCGTCCAGACCTTCTTACAGTACTGGCACTGAAGTCGCTGCGTTCCGCCGGGATTACGTCCATAACGAATCCATGTTTTTTGATAGCAGTCGGGGCAAAAGTGACCATGCTCTTTGGCATATTGCGCGATATAAGCAGACGCCCAGCGGCGAAATTCCCCCTCGTTGAAGAGCGGCGGATAGCTGCCGCAGGCTCGACAATGCAATGCCGGATAACCCAGACGATAGTCCGGCCACACATAATCCGGCGAGTCAGGCAGCCCAAGATTGCGACAACCAGCGCTTTTGCAGGCATTAATGGTGAACAGAGGCGGCATACATTTTACCAACGATTTTGGCAGGTCGTTGATTCTGCCTTCATAAAACGGTACGCGGGTGTGAGGACTCTCACATAAAAAAACCTTTCAGAACGTAACGTAGCGAATCTTTATATGACTGAAAGGGACTTATTTATGAAAGTAAAACTGCTTGCTGCCGGTATTTTGTTCACGCTGCCGTTCTGGGCCTGCGCCAAAGATGTCACCATTATTTACACCAACGATCTACACGCCCATGTGGAGCCTTATAAAGTGCCGTGGATTGCTGACGGTAAACGCGATATTGGCGGTTGGGCCAATATCACTACGCTGGTGAAGCAGGAAAAAGCTAAAAATAAGGCGACGTGGTTTTTTGATGCCGGAGATTACTTTACCGGACCGTATATCAGTAGCCTGACGAAGGGTAAAGCGATTATCGATATTTTGAATACCATGCAGTATGACGCTGCCACTATCGGTAATCATGAGTTCGATCATGGCTGGGACAATACATTGTTGCAACTGAGCCGGGCAAAATTCCCTATCGTGCAGGGCAATATTTTTTATGAGGACAGCAGTAAATCCTTCTGGGATAAGCCGTACACCATTGTTGAAAAAGATGGCGTCAAGATTGGCGTAATCGGCTTACACGGTGTCTTTGCTTTTAATGATACGGTATCTGCCGCGACGCGCGTGGGCATTGAGGCACGCGATGAGATTAAGTGGCTGCAACGTTACATTGATGAACTTAAAGGTAAAGTCGATCTGACCGTCGCGCTGATCCACGAAGGCACCCCGGCCCGCCAGTCCAGCATGGGGAATACCGATGTGCGACGCGCGCTGGATAAAGATATTCAGACCGCAAGTCAGGTCAAAGGGCTGGATATTTTGATTACCGGCCACGCGCATGTCGGTACGCCGGAACCGATTAAAGTCGGCAATACGCTGATTCTTTCAACGGACAGTGGCGGCATTGATGTCGGCAAACTGGTGCTGGACTACCAGGAAAAGCCGCATCAGTTTACCGTAAAGAACTTCGAGCTGAAGACCATTTTTGCTGATGAGTGGAAGCCCGATCCGCAAACGAAGCAGGTGATTGACGGTTGGAATAAAAAGCTGGATGAAGTCGTGCAGCAGACGGTGGCGCAATCGCCGGTTGAGCTGACCCGCGCGTATGGCGAATCGTCGTCGCTGGGGAATCTGGCGGCGGATGCGCTGCTTTTTACGGCGGGGAAAGACACCCAGTTAGCGCTTACTAACTCTGGTGGTATCCGCAACGAAATCCCGGCTGGCGCGGTGACGATGGGGGCGGTAATCAGTACCTTCCCGTTCCCTAATGAACTGGTCACGATGGATTTAACCGGTAAACAATTGCGCAGCCTGATGGAGCATGGCGCTGGATTAAGCAACGGCGTATTGCAGGTGTCTAAAGGGCTGGAGATGAAGTATGACAGCAGCAAACCTGTCGGCCAGCGGGTTACCGTGCTGACGCTCAATGGCAAACCGATTGACGATGCGGCGGTTTATCACATCGCCACCAACAGCTTCCTTGCCGACGGCGGCGATGGTTTTGCGGCGTTCACGGAAGGCCAGGCGCGGAATACCTCCGGCGGCTACTATGTGTCGAATGCGATAGTTGATTACTTTAAGGCGGGCAACACCATCACGGATGAGCAGCTCAAAGGGATGCGCGTTGCGGATGTGAAGAAGTAATTTCCCCTGCCGCGGCGCGTTCAGTGTCGCGGCGTGACATGAAGAAAATTCAACTTTGCTGAATATTCCTCATTCTTTGGCGTGATTTTTCAGTTGACGTCCTTCTGCTTTTCCGTCATTTTTACATCTGGACGTCTAAACGGATAGATGTTTACAACACAACAAATAATAACATGCGATTGATGAGGTAAGGTATGAGCTTTTTTCACGCCAACCAGCGGGAAGCCCTGAATCAGAGCCTGGCGGAAGTACAGGGTCAGATTAACGTTTCGTTTGAATTTTTCCCGCCGCGCACCAGTGAAATGGAGCAAACCCTGTGGAACTCCATCGATCGCCTGAGCAGTCTGAAACCGAAGTTTGTTTCGGTAACGTATGGCGCCAACTCTGGAGAACGTGACCGCACTCATAGCGTTATTAAAGGCATTAAAGAGCGTACTGGGCTTGAGGCCGCGCCGCACCTTACCTGTATTGACGCCACGCGCGATGAGCTGCGCACCATCGCCCGCGACTACTGGAATAACGGTATCCGCCACATTGTTGCTTTGCGCGGCGATTTGCCGCCGGGCAGCGGTAAGCCGGAGATGTACGCCGCCGATCTGGTTGGTTTGCTCAAAGAGGTGGCCGATTTCGATATTTCAGTAGCGGCCTATCCGGAGGTACATCCGGAAGCGAAAAGCGCGCAGGCCGATCTGCTTAATCTGAAGCGTAAAGTGGATGCTGGCGCTAACCGCGCGATAACCCAATTTTTCTTCGATGTGGAAAGCTATCTGCGTTTTCGTGACCGCTGTGTTTCCGCCGGTATCGACGTAGAAATTATTCCCGGCATTTTACCGGTGTCTAATTTTAAACAGGCGAAAAAATTTGCCGATATGACCAATGTCCGCATTCCGTCCTGGATGTCACTGATGTTTGAGGGGCTGGATGATGACGCAGAAACCCGCAAGCTGGTGGGCGCTAACATTGCGATGGACATGGTGAAAATTTTAAGCCGCGAAGGAGTGAAGGATTTCCACTTCTACACGTTGAATCGTGCGGAAATGAGTTATGCCATTTGCCACACGCTGGGCGTAAGACCCGGTTTATAATCTCCAGCTCCCTGCCGGGAGCTTTATTACACCTCATATTGATCTACATCTCTGTAACTAAAAATATAAAAGGTATTAGCTATCGAATCTGTGGATTAATTCAACTATATCTATTTGCTCCTGGTGTATATCGTAACGGTAACACTTTAAAAGGGAGCTGAGATATGAGCACGACCGACGATACCCATAACACGTTATCCGCTGGAAAATGTCCTTTCCATCATGGGGGGCATGACCGAAGCGCAGGCGCAGGGACAGCCAGCCGCGACTGGTGGCCGAACCAACTTCGCGTGGATCTTTTGAATCAACATTCCAACCGTTCTAATCCGTTGGGTGAAGACTTTGACTACCGCAAAGAGTTTAGCAAGTTAGACTACTCCGCTCTGAAAGGGGATCTCAAGGCGCTGCTGACCGATTCACAACCGTGGTGGCCCGCCGACTGGGGCAGCTATGTCGGTTTGTTTATTCGTATGGCCTGGCATGGCGCTGGCACCTACCGTTCTATTGATGGTCGTGGCGGCGCAGGTCGTGGTCAACAGCGTTTTGCGCCGCTTAACTCCTGGCCGGATAACGTCAGCCTGGATAAGGCGCGTCGTTTGTTGTGGCCGATTAAGCAGAAATATGGCCAGAAAATTTCCTGGGCCGACCTGTTTATTCTGGCGGGTAACGTGGCGCTGGAAAACTCCGGCTTCCGTACCTTCGGTTTCGGCGCCGGGCGTGAAGATGTCTGGGAACCGGATCTGGATGTGAACTGGGGCGATGAAAAAGCCTGGTTGACTCACCGACACCCTGAAGCGCTGGCAAAAGCGCCGCTGGGCGCGACCGAGATGGGCCTTATCTACGTTAACCCGGAAGGGCCGGATCACAGTGGCGAACCACTTTCTGCCGCCGCCGCCATTCGCGCTACCTTTGGCAATATGGGGATGAACGACGAAGAGACCGTGGCGTTGATCGCTGGCGGGCATACCCTCGGTAAAACCCACGGCGCGGCAGCGGCATCCCATGTAGGGGCCGATCCGGAAGCCGCGCCGATTGAAGCGCAGGGCTTAGGTTGGGCCAGCAGCTATGGTAGCGGCGTTGGCGCGGATGCTATCACCTCCGGGCTGGAAGTGGTCTGGACGCAGACGCCGACCCAGTGGAGCAACTATTTCTTCGAGAACCTGTTCAAATATGAGTGGGTACAAACCCGTAGTCCGGCTGGCGCTATCCAGTTTGAAGCGGTAGACGCGCCGGATATCATCCCGGACCCGTTCGATCCGTCGAAAAAACGTAAGCCAACCATGCTGGTCACCGATCTGACGCTGCGTTTTGATCCGGAGTTCGAGAAGATTTCCCGCCGTTTCCTTAACGATCCGCAGGCCTTTAATGAAGCCTTTGCTCGTGCCTGGTTCAAACTGACGCACAGAGATATGGGACCAAAAGCGCGTTACATCGGACCGGAAGTGCCGAAAGAAGATCTGATCTGGCAAGATCCGTTGCCGCAACCGCTCTACCAGCCAACGCAGGAAGACATTATCAACCTGAAAGCGGCGATCGCTGCATCCGGGCTTTCTATTAGCGAGATGGTTTCGGTTGCCTGGGCATCCGCGTCTACTTTCCGCGGCGGCGATAAGCGTGGCGGCGCTAACGGCGCGCGTCTGGCATTAGCGCCTCAGCGCGACTGGGATGTTAACGCTGTTGCGGCTCGCGTTCTGCCGGTATTAGAAGCGCTCCAGAAAACGACGAATAAAGCCTCGCTGGCCGATATTATTGTGCTGGCGGGCGTGGTCGGTATCGAGCAGGCGGCCGCTGCTGCGGGTGTCAGCATCAGCGTACCTTTTGCGCCGGGCCGGGTGGATGCGCGTCAGGATCAGACCGACATCGAGATGTTCTCGCTGCTTGAACCGATTGCCGATGGATTCCGTAACTATCGTGCGCGTCTGGATGTGTCGACGACCGAATCGCTGTTGATTGATAAAGCGCAGCAGTTAACGTTGACCGCGCCGGAAATGACGGTACTGGTTGGCGGGATGCGTGTGCTGGGAACCAACTTTGACGGCAGCCAGAACGGTGTCTTTACCGACAGACCGGGCGTGCTCAGCACAGACTTCTTCGCTAATCTGCTGGATATGCGTTACGAGTGGAAACCGACCGACGAATCTAATGAGCTGTTCGAAGGCCGGGATCGTCTGACTGGCGAGGTGAAATACACGGCGACCCGCGCCGATCTGGTGTTTGGTTCCAACTCCGTACTGCGCGCGCTGGCGGAAGTTTACGCGTGTAGCGATGCGCACGAGAAGTTTGTGAAGGACTTCGTCGCGGCATGGGTGAAAGTGATGAACCTGGACCGTTTCGATCTGCAATAATCTGATAGGTTAATTCGTCAGCGGCTGCTATTCGGTAGTCGCTGACTTTTTCCGCGTTTAATGCGAAAAATAACGAAAATGCCCCGTTACTTTCCAGTTAAATAATACATCTTCCTCCTGTGCTCCCGCGCCTATGTTATGCACAACCAGCGGCACCCCTTCAGGCGTGACGTTCAGGGATACCACGCCAATATGCGCAAGGCCGTTATCCAGTCGCCAGGAGACAATATCTCCCGGTTGATAATCGCTATATTTATCTGTCACCGGCAACGCTTTGTTTTGACGCTGGAACCAGGTTTCCAGATTCGGAACGCGGCGATGGTCGATATTGCTGTCCGGGCGTTTCAGCTTCCAGTTATTCGGGTAGGCAGAGAAATGCGCCTGCATGTCTTCATGTACCCGTTTCTGTAAATCAACCTGCTGACTGCGCAGCGCGCGGATGACGACATCTGCACATACGCCACGCTCCAGCGGAAGATCGCCATTCGGATAATCCAGACGAACATAGGCAGCATCATAAAATAGCGTCTTACCTATTTGCGTCCCGGCACTTTGGGCGATTGCAGCATTAGTTTGCGCCTGAACGGTTATTGGTCTGGTATCAGAGCGTGGCGAATGATGAGAGGTATGGCTAATAAAAAAAGCAGCAAGAATACCGATAAGTGCCTGTGCGAATTTCATCTTCTTCGTCCGTGAAGTGTGTCAGTACGTCATTTGACTTTCCGCGGAGAGAATGGTGCGTGATAAAAAAGTCTATTTCAGGACAAAATGGACTGATTCCAGGCTATGGAATACCTGATGATGGCGCTTCGCTTACCCGGCCTGGATGATTGGATAACAAGGCCAGATAAGGTGCCTGTGTCGATATTTGGCAAATGAATTCTGTTGGGTCAGCAAGCTGAAATACTCCTGACTATCGTCAGGAGTATTGCTCAGACCTTATTCCCATTCCTGCAAGAAGCGTTGACCGTACTGGTCGGCGACCAGCAGCGCGGCGTACACTTCATCCGGCGTTGCGCCGCCAGGCATGTTATGAATAGTTTCACCTTCTGCGCAGGAGGCTTCCGCGACGGTGCGCATTTTGGCCGGGATATCCTGTTTAATATCCAGTTGCGCCAGCGTAATCGGCAGGCCAACGGAATGGCACAGCGCCGCAACGGTTTCGATTTCTTCGACCGGCGCGTTTTCCAGCACCAGTTGCGCCAGCGTACCGAAAGCGACCTTCTCACCGTGATAATAGTGGTGCGCATCCGGAATCGCCGTTAAACCGTTATGAATCGCGTGCGCTGCGGCCAGACCGCCGCTTTCAAAACCGACCCCGCTCAGGTAGGTGTTGGCTTCGATGACGCGTTCCAGCGCTGGCGTGACGACGTGCTGTTCGGCGGCCAACATGGCTTTTTCGCCTTCTTCGATCAGCGTGTTATAGCATAGCTCCGCCAGCGCCAGCGCGGCCTGTGTACACTTACCGCCCGCCATTGTGGTGGCGCCGCTGCGTGAGCAGGCGCGCGCTTCAAACCAGGTCGCCAGCGCATCGCCGATACCGGCTGCCAGCAGACGCGCCGGCGCGCCCGCCACTATCTGCGTATCGACAATGACCATATTCGGGTTATGCGGCAGCAGCAGATAACGGTCAAACTCACCGGCATCCGTATAAATAACCGAGAGCGCGCTGCACGGTGCGTCGGTAGAGGCGATGGTCGGCGCGATAGCGACCGGGACGTTCATAAAGTGCGCCAGCGCTTTGGCGGTATCCAGCGTTTTACCGCCGCCGATACCCAGTACGGCGCCACACTGACTTTTTTCGGCGACGGCGCGCAGCCTGTCGATCTCATTTTGCGAACATTCGCCGCTAAACGGGGCGATTTCTACTGACAAACCGGCATCCGTCAGGCTTTTGCGCAGCGTCTCTTCGGCAAATCCCAGCACGAATTTATCGCCCACAACCAGCCAGTTGTTCGCCATTGGTTTTAAATAATCGCCAAGACGCGCGATGACGTTTGCACCCTGAATATACTTACCTGGTGACTGAATAATGCGATCCATACATTTCTCCCCTACAGGTTCAGATTACCAAAAGCGTTTTTCCAGTCTTGCTCAAACTTCTCTATTGCTGACTCTACCGCAGGCGTATTGAGCATTTGTTGCGCTACATCTAAAGGAAGGGTAATCGCCTGGCAACCTGCCAGTAAGCAATCCAGCGCCTGCCGCGGCGTTTTAAAGCTGGCCGCCAGCACCATGCTGTCAGGCGCGTGATGTTCCAGTAGCGTTTGCAGCTCCTGAACCATACGAATGCCATCGCCGCCCTGCGCATCAACGCGGTTGACGTAGGGAGCGACATATTTTGCGCCCGCCAGCGCCGCCAGCAGGCCCTGCGATGCGCTGTAGACGGCGGTGCCCAGCGTCACGATGCCTTCTTTTTTCAGCAATTTAATCGCTGCAAGACCTTCGGCGGTCACCGGAATTTTAACCACAATGCCGGGGATGGCGTTATTCAGCCGTTTGGCTTCTTCCACCATCCCTTTCGCGTCGCGGCTCATGGTCTGCGCAAATAAAGTGCCTTCTTCGCCGATGGCGTTTTGCAGCCTGGGCAGCACATCCCAGATAGGTTCTTTGCTGGCTGCCACAATGCTTGGATTGGTGGTGACGCCGGCAATCGGGAAAATGCGCGCCAGACGTTCAACTTCCGCCACGTTAGCGGTATCCAGATAGAGTTCCATAGTCTTTCTCTTCGTGAGTTTTCGTTATGGACAGGATAAAGGAGCGTGCCCCGGATACGCTATGTGACAAATCTGCCAAAAACTGGACAAATGTGATGCTCTTGGTAAAGTGTGATTTACTTCACAAGTTGGTGATGATTAACGTATAACGTGCTGTTGTATGCCATGTGGGGGAGTGAGGTTTTTGCATTGATATTACAATAATCCAGTAAATGCGCGTTTTATCTACTGTATTCTCTTTACTGGCGTGTGGATTATTTCTCCGTTAGCTGGCTGTGATACTGGCGGCGATACTCCGACGGCGAGCGTTCCGTATTTTTGCGAAACAGGCGGCAGAAATAGTTACTGTCGACAAAGCCACAACGGTGCGCCACCTCTTTCACTTTCAGGTCATAACCCTTCAGCAACGTTTTGGCGTGTTCCAGTCGCGTATGGTTCAGGTATTCGTTAAAGCCGATGGCCCCCGTTTTCTGGAACAGGTGCGAGAGGTAATTTGGCGAGATATAAAACGCCTGTGCTACCGATTCGCGCGTCAACGGCGCGGCGTAGCGTTCATCAATATACTCCCGAATGGCTTCAAAAAGCGCGCGGCTGCGGGAGGCGGTCTGGATTTGGCTGCCGAGCAGATCGCGGCAATGGCTTAGTAGGCTGGCGACAATCAATCTGGCCGTTTGCTGCTCTTGCGGCTGCATCTGCATCTCATTAAGCGTTTGTAACAGGAACGAGCCGATACGCGGGCCGCGGCGCGCAACGTGCTGTTTCGTGAGGTTTTGATGCTGCTGACCGTCCCAGTGGACCACGCTGAAACCTAACTGCTGTTTGCCAAACAGAATGCTCAGGGTGGTGACGGGCGTTTGCCACTGCGGGATGTTCCAGCCGCCAGCCGGAACGTAGAGAACATCGCAAGGAATGAGCGGGGCGGTAATGCTCATATCAGTAAGCTCGCCCTCCAGCACAATCTCCAGCCGCGGAAAATCCACCTGGTACGCCAGTTCCGGCGCTGGGCCGCTGGCGCTGGCAAAATAAATCTGGCGCAGCGGCAGCGGGCCGTTGATGAGACGGGAGAGAAGGTGGCTGACGTCGTGATACATGATAATCCCCTGCCGATCGCAAACAGAGGAAACAGTAACGTCGAAAACCGATGTCCTCAAGCGATTATTGCCGGATAGCGGCGCTTTGCGCCTTATCCGGACTACGGGAGAGAAGAACACCAGGCCCGATAAGCGTTAGCGTTATCGGGCAGCATATAGGCTATTGATTACCGACCTGATCGCCATACGGCAACGTATCATAATCAATCAGCGCGTTTTTCTTATACGGGTTGCCAATCCAGCGCGTGGTCTCTTTGAACTGCGGGTTGGTGATGGAACGCGTCGGGTCGTAGCCATCATAGGTCAGGCCCGCTAAGTCCGACCAGGTATGGATAAGCTCGGAACTGCTGTACTTACGATCGACATCCTGTGAGAAGTCGCGCGGATGCGCCGCCTGCCATTTCTCTGAGGTCCACAGCAGGAACGGCACCGTATACATATGACGGGTTGGCGAATCTTCGTTTCGTCCCTGCGTCTTATGCGGCGGCGTGTCATACACTTCTTCACCGTGGTCGGAGAAGTAGAGCAGGAAACCGTTCGGATCGGTCGCTTTATAGTCCTTAATCAGGCTGGCGACAACATAGTCGTTATACAGGTTCGCGTTATCGTAATCGTTATACGATTCCAGTTCGTCGCTGCTTAATCCCGGCGGAACATGGTCGGTTTTACCATCAAACTTGCCCTGGTTTTCTGGATAGCGGAACTTGTATTTAATATGCGTTCCCAGCAGATGCACAATAATGAATTTTTTCGGCGCCGGGTCGGCTAACACCGCTTTAAACGGCGCCAGCACGTTGCTGTCATATTCGCGTGCGCTTTGAGTGCGCTGCTGGTTCATATAGAACTGCTTATCAGTCTGCTTAGAGAACACGGTTAGCATGGTATTACGCGCCGTCATCGTCTGCTGGTTAGTGATCCAGAAGGTTTTATACCCGGCCTGTTTCATCATATTCATCAGCGATGGCTTCGTCAGATACCAGTCCGGGTTCTTTTCGTCCGCGAACGTTAGCGCCTGTTGCAGAATCTCAATGGTGTATGGTCGCGAAGTTACCACGTTATTAAACACGGTCAGCCCGGGGTCGGTTTTATGCAGCGCGTCCAGTTCCGGCGTGGTTTCGCGCGGATAACCGTACAGGCTCATACGGCCACGCTGGGTCGATTCGCCAATCACCAGTACCAGCGTGCGCGGCGCATCGCCGGAGTGGTCCTGGAAGTTAGCCAGCGGCGGCAGGGCATCGTTTTCATTCAGCAGTTTATTCAGCGAAGCGAGCTGTAAACGGTACTGATAGTAGCCAGTAATAAATTGCCACGGCGCGGCGGGCTCCATTCGTGACGCCAGGCTATCCAGCGTTTTCTCCATCGACTTATGCTTGATAAAGGTATTCATCGCGATGGGATGGAGGATCAGCCCGTACAGCAGGGCAAACGACACCAGATAGCGCCAGGGGGATGGAATATAAACAGGGCGCAGACGTGTCCACAGCAGAATCGCCGCTACCGTATAAGCCAGCGCGACAAGAACAATTTTCAGACTGAAATATTGGCTTAAATATTCGCTGGCTTCATTGGCGTTGGTTTCAAACATCACAAACAGCACGCTTTGCGAGAACTCCTGCCCGTAGATTACGTAATAGCTCAGTGCCGCCAGCGAGGCGGCCCAAAGTACGACGCCAATAACGGCAGCAATAACCCGGATGCGGCCTGGAAACAGAAAGACCGGGATCAGCCACAGTGAGCTGTACAGTAGCGAATCCCGCAGACCGTTTGTCCCACTGTATCCGGTGAGATAAATAATGGCCTGCAGGAGGGTGGAAAAGAACCAAAAGTAGAGCAGTGCCCAGCCCAGGGCTTTCCAGCTAAACGCGGGTTTAGTCTGGAGTAATGTGGATTGCATAATGAGAGCCTGTCTTTAATCGTAGCGCCAAACGTAACGCCTGAACCTTAAAAGAATCTGAAGCAAACCTGCTTTATGCCGCACGTTTTGCTAAGAAAGATTTACAAATGCATAAAATGCAGACAGGAATATATTGAAAAAATGACGAGGATGACAGCAGTATTTCATGCCGCCCCCACATAACTGCGTGAGGGCGGCTTTCTTTTGGCGTTAGCCGGTGTTGCGCATACCGGCGGCGACGCCCGCAATCGTGACCATCAACGCCTGTTCGACGCGAGGATCGGGCGATTTGCCCTGCTCTTCAGTCAGACGGGAACGATACAGCAACTCGGCCTGCAACACGTTTAATGGATCGGTATAAACGTTTCTTAACTGAATGGACTCCGCAATCCACGGTAAGTCGGCCATCAGGTGCGAATCGTTGGCAATCGCCAGCACCACTTTAATGTCTTCTTCCAGCAGGTCTCGTAGCTCTTTGCCCAGCGGCCATAGCGTTTTCGCCACCAGACGCTGATCGTAATAGTCGGCCAGCCACAGGTCGGCTTTCGAGAATACCATTTCCAGCATCCCAAGACGCGTGGAGAAGAACGGCCAGTCGCGGCACATGGCTTCCAGTTCGCTTTGTTTACCGTCTTCCACCACTTTTTGCAGCGCAGTACCCGCGCCCAGCCAGGCTGGCAGCATCAGGCGGTTTTGCGTCCAGGCGAAGATCCACGGAATCGCGCGCAGCGATTCGACGCCGCCAGTTGGACGACGTTTCGCCGGACGTGAGCCGAGCGGCAATTTGCCCAGCTCTTGCTCCGGCGTCGCGGAGCGGAAGTACGGTACAAAGTCTTTATTTTCGCGCACGTAGCCGCGGTAGGTTTCACAGGAGATGACGGAAAGCTCATCCATAATATGACGCCAGCTGTCTTTCGGTTCCGGCGGCGGCAGCAGGTTTGCTTCCAGAATTGCGCTGGTGTAGAGCGACAGGCTGCTGACGGTGACTTCCGGCAGGCCGTATTTGAAGCGGATCATCTCGCCCTGCTCGGTCACGCGCAGACCGCCTTTCAGACTGCCTGGCGGTTGCGAAAGCAGCGCCGCGTGGGCTGGCGCGCCGCCACGGCCAATAGAGCCGCCGCGGCCATGGAAGAGGGTGAGCTCAATGCCAGCTTTTTCACAAGTTTTGATCAGGGCGTCCTGCGCCTGATACTGCGCCCATGACGCGGCCATAACGCCGGCGTCTTTTGCCGAGTCGGAGTAGCCGATCATGACCATCTGCTTACCCTGAATCAGCCCGCGATACCAGTCGATATTCAACAACTGGGTCATCACGTCGTCGGCATTGTTCAGGTCGTCGAGGGTTTCGAACAGCGGCGCGACCGGCATGGCAAAGCCGATACCTGCCTCTTTCAGCAGCAGATGCACAGCCAGCACATCAGACGGCGTTTTCGCCATTGAAATTACGTAGGCGGCGATCGACCCTTTTGGCGCTTCGGCAATAACCTTGCAGGTTTCAAGCACTTCGCGGGTATCGTTGCTCGGCTCCCAGTTACGCGGCAGCAGCGGACGTTTGGAGTTCAGTTCGCGGATCAGGAAGGCCTGCTTGTCGGCTTCCGACCAGCTTTCGTAGTCGCCAATACCAAGGTAGCGGGTAATTTCGCCCAGCGCTTCGGTATGGCGGGTGCTCTCCTGACGGATATCAATACGCACCAGCGGTACGCCGAAACACTTCACGCGGCGGAGCGTGTCGAGTAACTCGCCGTTGGCGATAATGCCCATGCCGCAGGCCTGTAACGACTGGTAGCAGGCGTACAGAGGTTCCCAGAGCTGCTCGTTTTGCGTCAGCAGGCCAGCCGGTTTGGGCAGCTTCTCGCCTTTCAGACGCGCTTCCAGCCAGGACTGGGTCGCCATCAGACGGGCGCGCAATTTTTTCATCAGATAGCGATACGGTTCAGACGCGCCTTCTTCGCCCACTAACGCCAGCAGCTCCGGCGTGGCGTCGACCATCGACAGTTCTGATACCAGAACATGAATGTCTTTCAGGAACAGATCGGTGGCTTTCCAGCGGCTTAACAAGAGCACGTGGCGGGTGATATCCGCCGTCACGTTCGGGTTGCCGTCACGGTCGCCGCCCATCCAGGAGGTAAAACGTACCGGCACAAAATCCACCGGCAATTTGTAGCCGAGATTTTCTTCCAGCTGTTCGTTCAGTTCACGCAGATAGTTAGGTACGCCCTGCCACAGGCTGTTCTCAACCACGGCGAAGCCCCATTTGGCTTCATCCACCGGGCTTGGGCGCTGCTTGCGGATCTCATCCGTATGCCAGGATTGGGCAATCAACTGGCGCAGGCGACGCATCACCTGGTGGCGTTCGTAGTCGGCGATATCGGTATTATCAAGCTGTTTCAGACAGTTATTGATTTCACCCATCTTGTGAATAAGCGTACGGCGGGTAATTTCTGTCGGGTGGGCGGTTAGCACCAACTCCAAAGACAGCGACTCTACCGCTTTTTTGATGGTTGCGTCGTTGAGGTCCGGTTGGTTTTTCAGTTTGCGCAGAGTGCGGGCAATCACTTCCGGGTTGCTGGCGGCTTCGCCTTTTGGCGAAATGCTGTGGTATTGCTCGGCAGTATTGGCCAGGTTCAGGAACTGACTAAACGCGCGCGCAACTGGCAGCAGCTCGTCATTAGACAAGTTTTGTAGCGTGGTGAGCAGCTCCTGGCGATTAGCTTCATTGCCGGCGCGTGAAGATTTGGATAGCTTACGGATTGTTTCTACGCGATCAAGAATGTGTTCTCCCAGCGCATCCTTGATGGTTTCTCCCAGCACCTTGCCGAGCATACTGACATTACTACGCAACGCGGAATATTGTTCGTTCATATGATCCCAGACACCCCATCTCTGTTGTAATTGTCCTGCATCTTTCACGCTGCGGCGGCGTTGGCTGCGCTCTCCCACCCAGGTCACTTACTTATGTAAGCTCCCTGGGATGTGCTCGTTTGCCGTCTTGCCGCAACGCGAAATCTTTCGGACCAAGCTTTTTCACATCACTTCTCATCTTTATAAAGCCACGTAAAACCCGTGGCGTCAATTACTGCGAAATCGGTTCAGCAAACGAAAAAATGGCGGTAATTTATTAAAGTTAATTCGCATCGTGCCAAATAAGAAATGCTTATGAACATGTGGCGTAGAGATGCCGGATGGCGCTGCGCTTATCCGGCCTACAAGACGGGGGAGGCCCGGTAAACATCGTGTCACCGGGCAATATGCATTAATGCCAGCAAAAATGGTGTACTACCTGGGTAATCAATTCCCGGGTTGGCTTAATAAAACGCGTTTCGAGATATTCATCCGGCTGATGCGCCTGATTAATTGAGCCCGGACCAAGCACCAGCGTTGGGCATAATGTCTGCATAAACGGCGCTTCAGTACAGTAGTTCACCACGTCGGTTTTTGTTCCCAACAGTTTTTCTACTACTTCAACCAGTTGGTGGTCCGGTGGACACTCGTAACCTGGAATCGGCGGATGTAATTCCGCCACCGTCAGGCGGCCCGGCCAGCGTTCGCTTACCGGGGCCAGCGCGTCGTTAAGCAGTCCATTAAGGTCGTTTAACGTCATGCCCGGCAGTGGACGAATATCCATATGCAATTCGCAGCAGGCGCAGATACGGTTTGAGGCATCGCCGCCGTGGATATGGCCCAGATTCAGCGTTGGATACGGAACGGTAAACGCCTCGTAGTGATACCGCGCTTTCAGCGAGTCACGCAGTTGCATGATATGGCCAATCGCATCGTGCATCAGTTCAATGGCGTTAACCCCACGCGCCGGGTCGCTGGAATGACCGGACTGCCCCAGGACGCGAACGACATTAGAGATATGCCCTTTGTGCGCGCGTATCGGTTGCAACGACGTCGGTTCGCCAATGATCGCGCAGTCCGGACGTAATGCCGTGGTTTCGGAAAAATAACGCGCCCCCGCCATGCTGGTCTCTTCATCGGCGGTCGCCAGAATGTAGAGCGGCTTTTTCAACTTTGTGACGTCAACGTCCCGTAGCGCGTCCAGAATAAAAGCGAAGAAGCCTTTCATATCCGCAGTGCCCAGACCATAGAGCTTATTGTCGTGCTCGGTCAGCGTGAACGGGTCGCGCGTCCAGCGTCCGTCATCAAAGGGAACCGTGTCGGTATGGCCGGTCAGCAGCAAACCGCCCGCGCCATGTCCGGTGCTGGCGAGCATATTAAATTTGTTTCGCGTTCCTGGAACCGGTTGAACCTCTACGTTGAAACCAAGATCGCTGAACCAGCCTGCAAGCAAAGTGATTAAAGACGCATTACTTTGATCCAGGGATTCTTCGGTTGCGCTTATCGACGGTGTGGCAATCAGAGCGCGGTAAATCTCGATAAATGGCGGTAAAACGTTTTTCATTGTTGACACACCTCAGGTCATGATAGTATCAATATTCATGCATTAATTATGAATAAAAATACATTAACGTTGAGCATAAAGGAACCCGATGTTGAATACGCTGATTGTAGGCGCTAGCGGTTATGCGGGCGCAGAGCTTGTAAGCTACGTAAATCGCCACCCACATATGACCATAACCGCTTTGACCGTCTCAGCGCAAAGCAATGATGCAGGAAAGTTAATTTCTGATTTACATCCGCAGTTAAAAGGGATTGTCGACCTGCCATTGCAACCGATGTCGGATGTACGTGACTTTAGCGCAGATGTTGATGTGGTGTTCCTGGCGACAGCGCATGAAGTGAGCCACGATCTGGCGCCGCAGTTTTTACAGGCCGGATGCGTCGTATTCGATCTTTCCGGCGCGTTTCGGGTAAACGATCGCGCCTTCTATGAAAAGTACTACGGATTTACTCATCAGTATCCTGAGCTGCTGGAGCAGGCGGTGTACGGTCTGGCGGAGTGGAATGCCGATAAACTGAACACGGCGAATCTGATTGCGGTTCCTGGTTGCTATCCAACCGCAGCGCAGTTGTCGCTAAAACCGCTGATTGACGGCGGGCTTCTGGATCTGACGCAGTGGCCGGTAATTAATGCCACCAGCGGAGTGAGCGGCGCGGGGCGCAAAGCGGCAATATCGAACAGTTTCTGTGAAGTGAGTTTGCAACCGTATGGCGTGTTTACGCATCGTCATCAGCCGGAAATCACCGCCCATCTGGGCGCGGAGGTCATCTTCACCCCGCATCTGGGGAATTTCCCGCGCGGGATTCTGGAAACCATTACCTGCCGCCTGAAAGCGGGAGTAACCCATGCGCAGGTCGCCGACGTGTTGCAAAAAGCCTATGGCGACAAACCGCTGGTGCGCCTGTATGACAAAGGCGTTCCGGCGTTAAAGAACGTCGTCGGGCTGCCGTTCTGCGATATTGGTTTTGCCGTCCAGGGCGAACATCTGATTGTGGTGGCAACCGAAGATAACTTGTTGAAAGGCGCAGCGGCGCAGGCGGTGCAGTGCGCTAATATTCGTTTTGGCTTCGTTGAAACGCAGTCTCTTATTTAAGGGTGAAATGATGAATCCATTAATTATCAAGCTGGGTGGCGTATTACTGGATAGCGAAGAGGCTCTGGAACGTCTTTTTACCGCGCTGGTCAACTATCGTGAGTCCCATCAGCGTCCGCTGGTGATTGTTCACGGCGGCGGTTGCGTGGTGGATGAGCTGATGAAAGGGCTGAATTTGCCAGTGAAAAAGAAAGACGGCCTGCGCGTGACGCCTGCCGATCAGATTGGCATCATTACCGGCGCGCTGGCGGGAACCGCTAACAAAACTCTGCTGGCCTGGGCGAAGAAACACCATATCGCCTCTGTTGGTCTGTTTCTGGGCGATGGCGACAGCGTAAACGTGACCCAACTCGATGAAGCGTTAGGCCACGTCGGGCTGGCGCAGCCGGGGTCGCCGAAGCTGATTAACATGCTGCTGGAAAACGGCTTTCTGCCGGTGGTCAGCTCCATTGGCGTAACAGACGACGGCCAACTGATGAACGTCAACGCCGATCAGGCGGCAACCGCGCTGGCGGCGACGCTGGGGGCCGGTCTGATCCTGCTTTCCGACGTGAGCGGTATTCTGGACGGCAAAGGCCAGCGTATCGCCGAAATGACGGCGTCCAAAGCCGAGCAGCTTATCGACCAGGGCATTATTACCGACGGGATGATTGTGAAAGTGAATGCGGCTCTCGATGCTGCGCGGGCGCTGGGTCGCCCGGTGGATATCGCTTCCTGGCGTCATGCGGAGCAATTGCCTGCACTGTTTAACGGCACGCCGATTGGCACGCGTATTCTGGCTTAAGTATTTGTTCGCCCGATGGCGGCTGCGCCTTATCGGGCCTGCGTAAACAGAAATTATAGGCCGGATAAGCGTAGCGCCATCCGGCAGTGAAATTCGAAGAATTTAAGGAAGTCTATTATGGCACTTTGGGGTGGGCGTTTTACACAGGCGGCAGACCAGCGGTTTAAACAATTCAATGATTCGTTGCGCTTCGATTACCGTCTGGCGGAGCAGGATATTGTCGGTTCTGTGGCCTGGTCCAAAGCATTGGTCACGGTAGGCGTACTGACTGCCGATGAGCAACGACAGTTGGAAGAAGCGCTGAACGTGCTGCTGGAAGAGGTTCGCGCGAATCCGCAGCAAATCCTGCAAAGCGATGCGGAAGATATCCATAGCTGGGTGGAAGGTAAGCTCATCGACAAAGTGGGTCAGTTGGGTAAAAAGCTGCACACCGGACGCAGCCGTAACGATCAGGTGGCGACGGACCTGAAACTGTGGTGCAAAGAGACGGTGAGGGAACTGCTTACCGCTAACCGCCAGCTACAGAGCGCGCTGGTGGAAACCGCGCAGGCGAACCAGGACGCGGTAATGCCGGGATATACCCATCTGCAACGCGCGCAGCCGGTGACTTTCGCCCACTGGTGTCTCGCGTATGTCGAAATGCTGGCGCGCGATGAAAGCCGCCTGCAGGACACGCTTAAACGTCTGGACGTGAGTCCGCTAGGTTGCGGCGCGTTGGCGGGAACGGCCTATGAAATTGACCGTGAACAATTGGCAGGCTGGCTGGGCTTTACGTCTGCGACCCGCAACAGCCTGGACAGCGTGTCCGATCGTGACCACGTACTGGAACTGCTTTCTGATGCGGCTATCGGCATGGTGCATCTGTCACGCTTCGCGGAAGATCTGATTTTCTTTAATTCTGGTGAAGCGGGCTTTGTAGAGCTTTCTGACCGCGTGACTTCCGGTTCATCGTTAATGCCGCAGAAGAAAAACCCGGACGCGCTGGAGCTGATTCGCGGTAAGTGCGGTCGCGTACAAGGGGCGCTAACCGGCATGATGATGACCTTAAAAGGTCTGCCGCTGGCGTATAACAAAGATATGCAGGAAGACAAAGAAGGGCTGTTCGATGCGCTCGATACCTGGCTTGACTGCCTGCATATGGCGGCGTTGGTGCTGGACGGTATTCAGGTGAAACGCCCACGTTGTCAGGACGCGGCGCAACAGGGGTATGCCAACGCCACGGAGCTGGCGGATTACCTGGTCGCGAAAGGCGTGCCGTTCCGCGAAGCGCACCATATTGTCGGCGAAGCGGTGGTAGAAGCCATTCGCCAGGGTAAGCCGCTGGAAGCGTTGCCGCTGGCCGATTTACAGAAATTCAGCCGCGTGATTGGCGACGATGTGTATCCGATATTGTCTTTGCAGTCGTGTCTGGATAAACGGGCGGCAAAAGGCGGCGTTTCTCCGCAGCAGGTGGCGCAGGCCATCGACGATGCCAGGGCGCGCCTCGCGTTGTAGGCCTTATAAGCGTAGCGCCATCAGGTAATACTGCCCGGCCGAGCATCAGCGACGCCGGGCTTTTTTACGCAAAAAAAAGCGGACCAGAGGTCCGCAAAAGTTCACGTTGGCTTTAGTTATTTCGGGTTCGAGAGATACCCTCTGAACGGGCGGGGTCTTCAAGGGTTAAACGAGAAACCGCTCCGTTCTGTGATGTATTATTAATCAGAAAGGTTGATAGGGATAATCGTTCGTTGCTATGCTACCTATCGCCATGAACTATCGTGGCGACGGAGGATGAATAATGAATATTCGTGATCTTGAATATCTGGTGGCGTTAGCCGAACATCGCCATTTCCGGCGAGCGGCGGACTCCTGTCACGTCAGCCAGCCAACCCTTAGTGGGCAAATACGTAAGCTGGAAGATGAGCTGGGCGTTATGCTGCTGGAGCGTACGAGCCGTAAGGTGCTGTTTACCCAGGCGGGCTTACTGCTGGTGGATCAGGCGCGTACCGTACTGCGTGAGGTCAAGGTGCTCAAGGAGATGGCAAGCCAACAAGGCGAGACGATGTCCGGCCCGCTACATATTGGTTTAATCCCAACGATTGGTCCCTATTTGCTGCCGCTTATCATTCCAATGTTGCACCAGACTTTCCCGAAGCTGGAAATGTATCTGCATGAGGCGCAAACGCATCAGTTGTTAGCGCAACTCGATAGCGGCAAGCTTGACTGCGCTATTCTGGCGCTGGTGAAAGAGAGCGAGGCGTTTATCGAAGTGCCGCTGTTTGATGAGCCCATGATGCTGGCTATTTATGAGGATCATCCGTGGGCGAATCGCGATCGCGTGCCGATGTCCGACCTGGCGGGCGAGAAATTGCTGATGCTGGAAGATGGCCACTGTCTGCGCGATCAGGCGATGGGGTTCTGTTTTGAAGCGGGAGCGGATGAAGATACCCATTTCCGGGCGACCAGTCTGGAAACGCTGCGCAACATGGTGGCGGCGGGCAGTGGTATTACACTACTCCCCGCGCTGGCCGTACCGCAGGAGCGTAAGCGCGACGGCGTGGTTTATCTGCCATGCATTAAGCCGGAGCCGCGTCGTACCGTAGGGCTGGTTTATCGCCCGGGATCGCCGCTGCGTAGCCGTTATGAGCAACTGGCAGAGGCCATCCGTGGCGCAATGGATGGCCATTTCGACAAGGCGTTAAAACAGGCGGTTTAAGCCGTTCAACGCCGCAACCCGATAAGCTTCCGCCATGGTTGGGTAGTTAAAGGTGGTGTTAACGAAGTATTCGATGGTGTTACCGCCACCTTTCTGCTCCATGATCGCCTGGCCGATATGAATAATTTCGGCGGCGCGTTCGCCAAAGCAGTGAATCCCCAGAATTTCTTTGGTTTCGCGGTGGAAGAGAATTTTTAGCGTGCCGACGTTCATGCCGACGATTTGCGCTCGCGCCAGATGCTTAAACTGCGCGCGGCCCACTTCGTAAGGCACTTTCATTGCCGTTAACTGCTGCTCGGTTTTGCCGACAGAACTGATTTCCGGAATGGTATAAATCCCGGTGGGGATATCTTCGATAAGATGTGCGGTCGCTTCGCCTTTCACCAGCGCCTGCGCTGCAATACGTCCCTGATCGTAGGCGGCGGAGGCCAGACTGGGATAGCCAATCACGTCGCCCACCGCATAGACGTGCGGCAGGGCGGTCTGGTACATACTGTTGACTTTGAGCTGTCCACGGCTGTCTGTTTCCAGACCAATATTCTCCAGCGCCAGCGAATCGGTGTTACCGGTACGGCCATTAGCATAGAGCAGGCAGTCAGCCTTCAGTTTTTTACCGGATTTCAGGTGCATGATGACGCCATCATCGCAGCCTTCGATTTTCTCATACTCTTCATTGTGGCGAATAACCACGCCGCTATTCCAGAAATGGTAAGAGAGAGAGTCGGACATCTCCTGATCGAGAAAGGCCAGCAGGCGATCGCGGGTGTTGATTAGATCCACTTTCACATCCATACCGCGGAAGATGGACGCATATTCGCAGCCGATAACGCCGGCGCCGTAAATAATAACGTGGCGCGGTTCATGGTGGAGACTCAGGATTGAGTCGCTGTCATAAATGCGCGGATGCGAGAAATCCACATCATTGGGATGGTAAGGACGCGAACCACAGGCAATAACAAATTTTTCTGCCGTCAGGGTTTCAACCGTGCCGTCATGGCATTCCAGCGCCAGGGTATGTTCGTCAATAAAATGGGCGTTGCCCTGCAAGATTTCACAGTGGTTACGCTCATAAAACCCCTGACGCATACGCGTTTGTTGATTAATCACGTTATCGGCATGATTAAGGATATCGGCGAAAGAAGATCGAAGGAGACGGGAGTGGTCGCTATAGAGCGGGTTTTGATTAAATTCAATAATGCGGCTGACGGCGTGGCGAAGGGCTTTGGATGGGATGGTGCCCCAGTGGGTACATCCGCCGCCAACGTTATGATAACGCTCAATCACCGCGACGCGTGCTCCTTGCTTAACCAGACCCATTGCAGCGCCTTCACCGCCGGGGCCTGACCCTATGACGACTGCATCATAATCCCAGGAATGTGGCATGGTATTACTCACCTGTTTTTATACATAAAATAAACACGATGATAACATTTGCCCAGCTTTAACCCAATTATCGTTGTGCTTTTTTGCGAAGCCGGAGCACAAACTGTCTGTAAACAATCATTCACAATCCAGTGTGAACCCGTTACTTTTATTCTCTGGTATAGTGCCGAATAAGGCATATGGAAGGATTCAGACATTGTGATGGGTGTTAGAGCGCAACAAAAAGAAAAAACCCGGCGTTCGCTGGTGGAAGCCGCATTCAGCCAACTGAGTGCTGAGCGGAGTTTCGCCAGCCTGAGTTTGCGTGAGGTGGCGCGTGAAGCGGGCATTGCGCCAACGTCGTTTTACCGTCATTTTCGCGATGTCGATGAACTCGGTCTGACGATGGTGGATGAAAGCGGTCTGATGCTGCGTCAGTTGATGCGTCAGGCGCGACAGCGCATCGCGAAAGGCGGCAGCGTCATTCGCACGTCGGTCTCCACATTTATGGAGTTTATCGGCAACAACCCCAACGCCTTCCGTCTGTTGTTGCGCGAGCGTTCCGGCACTTCAGCGGCGTTTCGTGCCGCCGTCGCGAGGGAGATTCAGCATTTTATTGCGGAACTTGCCGACTATCTGGAACTCGAAAACCATATGCCGCGCGCGTTTACTGAAGCCCAGGCCGAAGCGATGGTGACTATTGTCTTTAGCGCGGGCGCAGAGGCGTTGGACATCGGCGCTGAACAGCGTCGGCAATTAGAAGAGCGGCTGGTATTGCAACTGCGCATGATTGCGAAAGGGGCGTATTACTGGTATCGCCGTGAGCAAGAGAAAATAGCACATCATTCCGAATAACGTGAAGGACGAGTAATGAAACAGTCAGGTCAAGATAAAGGTACGCTGTTGCTGGCGCTCATCGCTGGCTTATCGATTAACGGCACATTCGCGGCGCTGTTTAGCGCTATTGTGCCGTTCTCCGTATTCCCGGTTATCTCGCTGGTGCTGACGGTATATTGTCTGCATCAGCGCTACCAAAATCGTACTATGCCGGTAGGTTTGCCGGGGTTGGCCGCCGCCTGTTTCATTCTTGGCGTTTTACTGTATAGCACCGTCGTGCGTGCAGAATATCCGGATATTGGCTCTAATTTCTTCCCGGCGGTGCTGTCGGTGATTCTGGTATTCTGGATTGGCTTTAAACTGCGTAACCGCAAGCAGGACACCGCGGAATAGTGTGCGAATGCCGGATGGCGGTATAACCGGCCATCCGACGTACATTTTACCTTGCGGTGAGTAATACCCCGCATTCCATATGATGCGTATACGGGAACTGATCGAATAGCGCCAGGCGAGACACCGTGTGCGTCTGGCTTAACGTTTCCAGGTTTTTGCACAACGTTTCCGGATTGCAGGAAATGTACAGAATACGTGGATAAGCCTGCACCATTTTTTCCGTTTCGCTGTCCAGACCGCTGCGCGGCGGATCGACAAAAATGGTTTCGCACTGATAGCGCTTCAGGTCGATCCCCTGCAGGCGGTTAAACTCACGAACGCCATTCATCGCCTGGGTAAACTCTTCCGCCGCCATGCGAATAATTTGCACATTATCAATATGATTAGCGGCAATATTGTACTGTGCGGCAGCGACGGACGGTTTGGCGATTTCGGTTGCCAGCACGCGGTCAAAATTGCGCGCCAGCGCTAAAGAAAAATTGCCGTTGCCGCAATACAACTCAAGCAGATCGCCTTTTGAGTCTTTCGTCACCTCCAGCGCCCACTCTAACATCTGAATATTCATGGCGGCGTTTGGCTGCGTAAAGCTGTTTTCGACCTGGCGGTAGATCATCTCTTTACCTGCCACAGGCAGACGCTCATCAATATAATCCTGATCCAATTCGATTTTGGTTTTAGTAGCCCGGCCAATCAGGTGTACGTTCAGTCCTTGCGCGCGTAAAGCATCGCGTAACGCAGTGGCGGCTTCACGCCACTCTTCGTCCAGCTTCTTATGGTACAGCAACGACACTACCGCCTGGTTGCTCAAGGTCGTGAGATAATCGATCTGGAACAGCTTATGCCGCAGTGCATGATTATCGCGCACGCCGGCAATCATCGCCTTCATTAAGGTATTAATCAGTTGGCTGGCCGCCGGGAAGGTGTCAACGCGAATCCGGCTTTTGGTCTGCTGATCAAACATAATGTGGTACAGGTCATCGCCGTCATGCCACAGGCGAAATTCCGCACGCATACGATAGTGACTGACCGGCGAGCGAAATACTTCCGGAACCAGGCCAGAAAACGGCGCCATCATACTCTGCAAGCGCGCCACTTTTTCGGCCAGCTGCGCCTCATACTGTTCTGTCGGAAGATGTTCGGGGGTCATATCGCATCCTGAATAATAAAAGTACGCGGGGATTGTAGGGATTGCTCAGTGGATGTCCAGCTATTGATGATTTCTGATTTGTGATGCGCGGTCTGGACAGGGTGTTGTGACAGACGGTAGCATCCGTGGGCCGGTCCTGTGAGTTAATAGGGAATCCAGTGAAAATCTGGAGCTGACGCGCAGCGGTAAGGAAAGGTGAGATGAGAGCGTAAGCAGACACTGCCTCCGGCGGGAAGTCATCATTTCTGCTATCCAGCCAACGGATAACCCTCCAAGCCCGAAGACCTGCCGGTTAACGTCGCATCTGGTTTTTCATCATCGCGTACTATCGATGAAGCCTGCGGCATCCTTCTTATATTGTGGATGCTTTACAATGATTAAAAAAGCTACGCTGCTGACGGCGTTCTCCGTCACGGCCTTTTCCGCTTGGGCGCAGGACACTAGCCCGGATACCCTGGTTGTTACCGCCAACCGTTTTCAGCAGCCGCGCAGCGCGGTTCTGGCGCCCGTTACCATCGTGACGCGTCAGGATATTGAACGCTGGCAATCGAGCTCCGTAAATGATGTTCTGCGCCGTTTGCCTGGCGTCGATATTGCGCAGAGCGGCGGCGCCGGACAAAACTCCTCCATTTTCATTCGCGGCACCAACTCCAGCCATGTACTGGTATTGATTGACGGCGTGCGTCTGAATTTAGCAGGCGTGAGCGGGTCCGCCGATCTCAGCCAGTTCCCGGTGTCGCTGGTACAGCGCATTGAATATATTCGCGGTCCGCGCTCCGCTATTTATGGTTCTGATGCTATCGGCGGCGTAGTGAATATCATTACGACGCGCGATAACCCAGGCACAACATTAACCGCTGGATGGGGAAGCAATAGCTACCAGAATTACGACCTCTCGACGCAACAGCAACTTGGCGAAAACACGCGGGCGACGTTGATCGGCGATTACGAATACACCAAAGGGTTTGACGTGGTAGCGAAAGGCGGTACCGGGATGCAGGCGCAGCCTGACCGGGACGGCTTTTTGAGTAAAACGCTTTATGGCGCGTTAGAGCATACCTTTTCTGATCGCTGGAGCGGATTCGTGCGTGGTTATGGCTACGATAACCGTACCGATTACGACGCCTATTACTCGCCGGGCTCGCCGCTGATTGATACACGCAAACTTTATAGCCAAAGCTGGGATGCCGGGCTGCGCTTTAATGGCGAACGTATTCAGTCTCAGCTGGTTTCAAGCTATAGCCACAGTAAAGATTACAACTATGATCCGCACTATGGCCGGTATGATACCTCCGCCACGCTGGATGAGATGAAACAGTACAATGTTCAATGGACCAACAGTGTGGTCGTGGGGCACGGTAATGTTGGGGCGGGCGTAGACTGGCAGAAACAGACTACCACGCCAGGTACCGGCTATGTGCCCGAGGGATATGACCAGCGTAATACCGGGGTTTACCTGACAGGATTACAACAATTGGGTGACTTCACTCTGGAAGCGGCGGCGCGCAGTGATGACAACTCCCAGTTTGGTCGTCACGGTACATGGCAAACCAGTGCGGGATGGGAGTTTATAGAAGGTTATCGCTTTATTGCTTCCTACGGAACCTCCTACAAAGCGCCTAATTTAGGCCAACTGTATGGTTATTACGGTAATCCGAACCTGAATCCTGAAAAGAGTAAACAGTGGGAAGGCGCATTTGAAGGGCTAACCGCTGGCGTCAGCTGGCGTATTTCAGGTTATCGTAACGATATTAATGACATGATCGATTATGACGATCATCTGCAAAAATATTACAACGAAGGTAAGGCGCGCATTAAAGGTATTGAGGCGACGGCGAATTTCGATACCGGACCGTTAACGCATACGGTCAGTTACGATTACGTTGATGCGCGTAATGCGATTACCGATACGCCATTACCCCGGCGTTCCAAACAGATGGCAAAATATCAACTTGACTGGGACGTTTACGATTTTGACTGGGGGGTGACATATCAATACCTTGGTTCCCGCTATGATTCGGATTACTCCGCTTACCCATACCGGACGGTAAAAATGGGCGGCGTCAGTTTATGGGATCTTACGGTTGCATATCCGGTCACCTCACATCTGACAGTTCGTGGTAAAATAGCCAACCTGTTCGACAAAGATTACGAGACAGTTTATGGCTACCAAACTGCAGGACGAGAATACACCTTGTCTGGCAGCTACACCTTCTGAACCACGTCCCACCGTGCTGGTATTTGATTCCGGCGTCGGTGGATTGTCGGTCTATGATGAGATTCGGCGGCTCCTGCCGGATCTCCACTATATATATGCTTTCGATAACGTGGCTTTCCCCTACGGGGAAAAGAGCGAAACGTTTATCGTCGAGCGCGTTGTCGAGATTGTGACTGCGGTACAGCAGCGCTATCCCCTTTCACTGGCGGTGATTGCCTGTAATACCGCCAGTACGGTCTCACTTCCCGCATTACGTGAAAAGTTTGCCTTCCCGGTAGTGGGCGTTGTGCCTGCGATTAAACCAGCGGCGCGGCTGACCGCAAATGGCGTCGTCGGGCTACTGGCGACGAGAGCCACGGTCAAACGTCCTTATACTCACGAGCTGATTGCGCGCTTCGCCAATGAATGTCAGATAGCGATGTTGGGGTCGGCAGAACTGGTGGAACTGGCGGAAGCTAAATTACATGGCGATTCGGTATCGCTGGAAGAACTGCGCCGCATATTACGTCCATGGCTACGAATGCCGGAGCCGCCTGACACGGTTGTTCTGGGGTGTACGCATTTCCCTCTATTACGGGACGAGCTTTTGCAAGTCCTGCCCGAAGGGACGCGGTTAGTGGATTCCGGCGCGGCGATAGCGCGTCGTACAGCCTGGCTGTTGGAACATGAAGCGCCGGATGCGAAATCAACCGATGCCAATATTGCTTATTGCATGGCAATGACGCCAGGAGCTGAACAATTATTACCCGTTTTACAGCGTTATGGCTTTGAAACGCTCGAAAAACTGGCGGTTTAATGGCGTTTTGGGTAAATACCAGGCACTTGAAAAATTATTTTAAATTTCCTCTTGTCAGGCAGAAATAACTCCCTATAATGCGCCACCACTGACACGGAACAACGGCACACAGGCCGCCGGGTCAGCGGGGTTCAGACCAGAACCTCACGGAGAAAAGCGAAAATAAACGCTTGACTCTGAAGCGGGAAAGCGTAATATGCACACCCCGCGCCGCTGAGAAAAAGCGAAGCGGCACTGCTCTTTAACAATTTATCAGACAATCTGTGTGGGCACTCGAAGATACGGATTCTTAACGTCCTAGGACGAAAAATGAATACCAAGTCTCAAGAGTGAACACGTAATTCATTACGAAGTTTAATTCATGAGCATCAAACTTTTAAATTGAAGAGTTTGATCATGGCTCAGATTGAACGCTGGCGGCAGGCCTAACACATGCAAG
>NZ_JBGDOX010000013.1:0-129968 GCF_046558195.1 Salmonella sp. 5800
AAAGGGGTTTTAATAACTGGCTTAAAGCTGAAAGCTTTCCGGAACCCCCAGCCTAGCTGGGGGTTTTCCATAGACAATAAACCCGCCCGTTCATATGTCGGGCGGGTTTTAATAAACCTGGTGTTCGGTTTTTATGACTGAAGCAATTACCCGCGAATAGTCTGAATGAAGGTATTCCGGCATATCGGGTAATTTAACCCATTAATAGAATTCCATCATGTTAATAACACCAAGGCCAAGACCAAGGCCCCAAATGTCCTGGTTGCTCCACTCCAGGAGGAAGAATGTGACAGGCATGGACTGTATCAAAAACATGATCCAAAACATGTGAAAAAGGATCATCCGCCATCGCCGACGACGTAAAACCTGCTGCCAGTAATGCAAAAAATAAAATCACAGCCATCTCTTTAAATCGTTTCATAGCGCCTCCGAACGGAAGTACATTATTATCCTTACCACTTCACACTCCTTTCATCATCATAATAAAGGTTATTTTCTTTTTGTCACAAATAGATCAGTATTATTGATTAAAAATTTAGTTTTTATCACAATAGTCACACATGAAAATATAAACACAGCGTATTAATTGGTTTATTAAACCGAGAATGAGTTTTATTCCTGCATAGCACACGTTTTATTTTTAAACAGTCTATTAGAGGAATTCTCATCGCTATGGTAAACTAACGCATCCGACTTTCAGGGCTGTAGTTCATCATGAATTTGCATCATAAAGCGCTCAGGCACTTTATCTCAGCAAGCGTCATCGTTTTGACATCGTCCTTCCTGATTTACGAACTTATTGCCAGCGACAGGGCAATGAATGCCTATATGCGTTATATCATGGAGAGAGCCGATTCGTCGTTTTTGTACGATAAGTACCAGAATCAAAGCATCGCCGCACATTTGATGCGAACTTTTGAAGCGCCGGGAGATCCCGTCACTGCAGAAAAACGCCGCGCGTTTTGCGACGCCTTTGAGGCCATTAACGGTACGCACGGCGTCAACCTGACCCGGCATAATTATCCGGCGCTACATGGTACCCTGCAAACCGCCGCTACACAGTGTACCGATAATCTTGATGACGCCCTTTTACTGCCTGCGTTTGATCAGGCGGTAAGCATCAACCGAGCGCAGGACGACCACAGTCACGGGCTGGGCACACTGGAGCTTAAATTCCGTTATTACGTTGATTTAAATAAACATTATGTCTATTTCTATGATTTAATCAACTCACGGCGCTTCGCCATGCATCGTTGGACTTTTTTACAAAAAGGTACAATGGGTATTAACAGAAAAGATATAGATAAACTTTTTACCGGCCGTACGGTTATTTCAAGTATTTACATGGATGATATTACCCAGGAAAACGTCATGAGCTTTTTAACGCCAGTCTATCTGGCGGGAACGTTAAAAGGTATCGTGATGGTGGATGTTAACCAGGATAATTTAAAAAATATTTTTTATACCCAGGACCGTCCGCTGGTTTGGCGCTATCTTAACGTAACACTAAAGGATATGGACTCCGGAAAAGAAATTATTATTAATCAAAGCAAAAATAATCTGTTTCAATATGTGAATTATAGCCATGATATCCCTGGCGGACTGCGCGTTTCGTTGTCCCTTGATTTAACCTATTTCCTTGTCTCGTCCTGGAAAGCGCTGGCCTTTTACTTACTGGCAACGGCGCTCCTGCTTAATATGGTACGGATGCACTTTCGGCTTTATCGCAACGTCACACGCGAAAATATTAGCGATGCCATGACCGGGCTTTACAACCGTAAAATATTAACACCGGAGCTGGAACAGCGACTGCAACGCCTGGTCAATGCCGGGACGCCGGTAACATTTGTCGCTATTGATTGCGATAGGTTAAAACTGATCAACGATACCCAGGGGCACCAGGAAGGCGACCGAATTATAACCCTGTTGGCGAAAGCGATTAAAACATCGATTCGTAAAAGCGATTACGCCATTCGCCTCGGCGGCGATGAGTTCTGTATTATTCTTGTTGATTACGCGGCGGATTTGGCTATCCATCTGCCGGAGCGTATTATTCGTAACCTGCAAATTATCGCACCGGATAAGACAGTCCATTTTTCTGCCGGGATTTATAATATGCAGCCCAATGATACGATTAATGATGCCTACCAGGCTTCCGATGCGCAGCTCTATCTGAACAAACAACAAAAACAACATCGTTCATCATAGTGCTTCGCAGTAAATGTTCATATTGCACCAGGAGTGAGAAATGGCCGAAATAACTGAAGTCGCGAAGGGTGTCGCTACACACCAACGTTTAGTGGCTTTATTAACCCAGGAGAACGCGCGCTATCGTGTGGTGAGCCATGAGGCGGTAGGAAAATGCGAAGCGGTATCTGAAATACGCGGTACTGCGCTGGGCCAGGGCGCAAAAGCGCTGGTCTGTAAAGTCAAAGGCAACGGCGTCAACCAGCACGTTCTTGCTATTCTGGCGGCCGATCAGCAAGCCGACCTCTCTCAGCTTGCTTCACATCTGGGCGGCTTACGCGCTTCCCTTGCCAGCCCGGCGGAAGTCGATATGCTGACCGGCTGCGTTTTTGGCGCGATCCCGCCTTTCAGTTTTCACCCCAATCTGAAACTGGTCGCCGATCCGCTCCTATTTGAGCGTTTCGATGAAATTGCCTTTAATGCCGGCCTGCTGGAAAAATCAGTCATTATGAATACACAGGACTATCTGCGCATCGCCCGACCAGAACTGGCAGTCTTCCGCCGCTTTCAGTCATCGCCAACGGCTTAGTCCCCTCCCCCTTCAAGGAGCAATACCGACACAACGATAATGATAAAAATGGCGAAAAACGACGCCGTAATCATCAGCGCTTCAAGAAACGGTGGATCGTACATAATTGTATCCTCAGGAAGACAACAATGACGGTTCACCTGTTAGCAATACGCGGCGTTGATGGCAATTTAATGACAACGCCGTTTTTCACGTAGAGATTGTCTTTCAGGCAGTTGCCTGAAATCCGCATCAATCGTTAAAAAGGCCTGTGCGCTTTGCCGTTTGGGCGTAAAGTAGTCAGGCTTACTTTTTGGCAAGGAAACCATAATGTTTGATGTCACTCTGCTGATCCTGCTCGGACTGGCAGCTCTGGGATTTATCAGCCACAACACCACTGTCGCCGTCTCAATTCTGGTGCTGATTATTGTCCGCGTAACCCCGTTGAATACCTTTTTTCCCTGGATTGAAAAACAGGGACTCACCGTCGGGATTATCATTCTGACCATCGGCGTAATGGCTCCCATCGCCAGCGGAACCCTACCGCCCTCCACATTGATCCACTCTTTTGTGAACTGGAAATCGCTGGTCGCGATTGCCGTCGGCGTTTTCGTCTCCTGGCTGGGCGGTCGCGGCATTACGCTGATGGGAAACCAACCGCAGCTCGTCGCCGGGCTGCTGGTCGGTACGGTACTTGGCGTCGCGCTGTTTCGCGGCGTGCCGGTCGGCCCACTGATTGCGGCGGGGCTGGTCTCTTTAATTGTGGGGAAGCAGTAACTCGCCCGTCAGATACTGGCCTGGCGTCTGCCCCAGGCCTTTTTTAAACATGGTAATGAATGCCGTGGTGGAATCATAACCCAGCATTTGCGCCGTCTGCTGTACATTACGTCCCGCGATCAGCGCTTGTAGCGCCAGGATTAATTGCAACTGATGACGCCAGCGACGAAAGCTTAGTCCCGTCTCTTTGACGACCAGCCGGGCAAGGTTACGCTCGCTCATCGCGAATACGCTGGCCCACTGCCCTAATGTATTCCATCGCGCGGGCTCCTGCGCCATTGTCTCAACCATTTGGCGGATTTTCGGATGCCCCGATACCGGTAATTGCAATTGTTCCTGCGGCTGCTGCGGCAGTTCATCAAACAACACCTGAATAAGGCGCTGCGTTGGCATTTGCGCTCTTTCGGAATCGGTTCTGCGCGCCAGCGACAAAATCAACTCCCGGCATAACGGCGAAATTTTCAGCGTGCAGCAACGCTCCGGCATGACGACCGCTGCAGGTTCAATAAATAAAAAGCACAGTTCCGCCCCTGCGGTCACATGATTACTGTGCGGCAGCGAGCCGGGGAGCCAGACGGCATACTGGGGCGGAACCATCCACATCGCATTTTCCACCTCGCAGGTAATCGCGCCGTGCAGAGCGAGAATCAACTGTCCCTTGCGATGCTGATGGCGAGGGCTAAACAGTTCATCATCCCTGGCGCGAATACAAAAGGCCACAGCGGCATCGTGGTGAAGGTCGGGATCGTAACCATCCAGTCTCAGGCCAATCATTATATTGTCCGATTTTAGCGATAAATTGTCATTTTAGCTTGATTCATCCAAACAGTAAAAACTGTTAAGGTATCGCCTCGCCTGACGAGATGAGAAAACGATGACGACAGCCCTTTCACCACGCGGCAAACAGGGCGCTTTACTGATTGCCGGTATTTTGATGATAGCCACTACGCTGCGCGTAACATTTACCGGCGCTGCGCCGTTGCTGGAGACAATCCGTTCGGATTACGGTCTTTCCACCGCCCAGACGGGCCTGCTAACAACCTTGCCGCTTCTGGCGTTTGCACTGGTTTCGCCGCTGGCGGCCGGTATTGCCCGCCGGTTTGGGATGGAACGAAGTCTGTTTGCCGCAATGCTGCTGATTTGCGCGGGTATTGCTCTCCGCTCCCTGCCCTCCGCTGCATTGTTGTTTGCCGGAACTGCCATTATTGGGTGCGGGATAGCGCTGGGTAATGTGCTGCTACCAGGATTGATTAAGCGCGATTTTTCACAACATGTCGCCAGGCTGACGGGCGCGTATTCATTGACGATGGGCGCCGCCGCCGCGTTGGGGTCCGCGCTGGTGGTTCCGCTGGCGTTGCACGGTTTTGGCTGGCGCGGCGCGCTGTTAATGCTAATGCTGTTTCCGCTGTTGGCGTTTCTTATCTGGTTGCCGCAGTGGCGCACTACCCGCTCAGCTAACCTGAGTAGCTCCCGGGCATTACATGAACGCGGTATCTGGCGTTCGCCTTTAGCCTGGCAAGTTACGTTGTTTCTGGGACTTAACTCACTGATTTATTATGTGATTATCGGCTGGTTACCAACAATACTCATCAGCCACGGTTACAGCGAAGCACAGGCAGGATCGCTACATGGCCTGCTGCAACTGGCGACCGCGGCGCCTGGGTTAGCTATTCCGCTTATTTTGCATCGCTTTAACGATCAACGCTGGATTGCCGCGCTGGTCTCACTATTGTGCGCAGTGGGCGCGGCGGGGCTTTGGTTTGTGCCGGGCCAGGCTGTCATCTGGACGCTACTGTTCGGCTTCGGTTCAGGCGCGACGATGATCCTCGGCCTGACGTTTATCGGCCTGCGCGCCAGTTCGGCGCATCAGGCGGCGGCGCTTTCCGGCATGGCGCAGTCGGTCGGGTATTTACTGGCGGCATGTGGGCCGCCCGTCATGGGAAAACTTCATGATGCCAGCGGTAGCTGGTATCTGCCGCTATCGGGCGTAACGGTTCTGGCTATCATCATGGCGATTTTCGGCCTCTACGCCGGACGCGATCGAGAGATAGCGTCATAAATAAACCTGATACCCACTTGAATGCCTGATGGCGCTTCGTTTATCAGGCCTGATCCATTAAAATCATTACCGCTATCCGACAAAAGTACCGTAAGCGACACCATCACAGGAGGGAAAAATGCGAATCCAGTGTAAGCGCGTCTATTTCCCGGCGGAAAAAGACGATGGTTATCGGGTATTGGTTGACAGGCTATGGCCGCGAGGCATTAAAAAATCGGCGCTGGTCTATGATGAATGGAATAAGGCCATTACGCCCTCAACCGAATTGCGCAAAGCCTTTCATAGCGAACTGATTGATTTTAACCACTTCGCGCAGCAATACCGGGCAGAACTTGCGCAACAGCATCAAGAAGGCAAACGGCTGGCGGATATTGCCCGACACCAACCGCTAACGTTGCTATACGCCGCTAAAGATACTCGCCAGAACCATGCCATTGTGCTGGCAGAGTGGCTACGAGAGCTGTGATTGTCGTGCCGCCGCCTGGCCTGGTTGTCTGTCCGGGGACAACGGCATCAAATGTTCTGCCCGCACCCAGGCAAAACCGTGCTGACCATCGGCGGAGGCTACATCGCCCGTGACCAGCCACAGCGCCCGAGGCGCTTCTTTCGGCAGTAAGGTGACGTGTCCATTTACCGGGTTAATGAATTCATCTCCGGGTTGACACAGGCAAAATAGCTCAACCGATTTACCAATATTCTGCCGTCCGGCGAGTGTTTTAGCGCCAATAACTATTGCCAACGCGCCCGGCTTTAACTGAAACATATTTTCTTGCGCCGCATGAAACTCATTATCAGATTGTTCTTAATCATATCCCGTCGGACCGCAGGTTGTCACTTTTTCGTATCAGGGTGCTCTCTGCGCCATAATGTCCACTCATCAATGAGTTCGCCATTGGGCAATTTGCAATCGGAACGCACGCCTTGTGGGGTCTGCACCGGCATCAGCGTACCGCCCTGTTGCTCACAGTAGACGGCTGCCGGATTAGGCATCCCAATACGCGGCGGCCTGGGGGCGTTGGGTTGCGACGATGAACAAGCGCTCAGCAGCAATACGCCTGGCAACGCAATCCACGTAAATTTCATAACGACTCCTTAAAGCGATATTTTGTCCAGGATAACCTGGCGGGTACGCTATTTCCATACTTTCTGTCAGCGCTTTAGTGGGTGTTTATCCCGGGTTAAGTCAGTAATAACCACGCCCTGTCACAAAGCAACCGACCTTTTGTCGCTGAGAAAACCCTGCTATTCTGGCGCCCCCTGAACAGTGAAGGTAATAGCATGAGAGTGGGTATCCTCTTCCCTGTCGTCATTTTCATTACGGCAATATTATTTTTGGCATGGTTTTTTATTGGCGGTTACGCCGCGCCGGGAGCATAACCATGAGGAAAACAACGATGGTGTTGATGGGCATCGCGCTAATTGCGGCGGCGGGTACCGAACTGGGCTGGTGGTAAATTCATTTTGAATAATAAAGGCTACCTGTCGTAGCCTTTATTATCTCTGAAAGTTCTGCGTTTAGCTTTTGATTTTTCTGTAGATTAACAGCACGACAATCGCGCCGATCACCGCGACTGCAAAGCTGCCGAAGTTGAAACCATCCACTTTGCCAAAGCCAAAGAACGTACTGATCCATCCTCCGACTACCGCACCAACGATCCCCAGAATGATCGTCATAAAGAATCCGCCGCCATCTTTACCTGGCATGATCCACTTAGCCAAAATACCCGCAATAAGTCCAAAAATAATCCATGAAAGAATGCCCATTTTTTCCTCACTTATGTCTTAACGTTAGCGGTTTATTTGCCGTTAAAAAGAATAGCACATCGTCAGGAAAGTGAAGTTTGTGATATCCATCACCTTTTAGCGTCGTGGATAAAAGCGCATAAATATCAGGGTTGCAATCATTAATGATAACGATTATCTTTATCAATACCGAGTGGTTGAGTTTATAACCCACCTGTTCGGTACGACATTGCTCACATTGCTTCCAGTATTATTTGCCCGCCTCACCGAGTGCGGGCTTTTTTTGCTAACCGCTATCTATCCCATGTCGAATTCATGGTCTTTTTCAGCCGCGCTATTTTGCGTGATACGGGGTCATCTCCAGCGCCGTACATTCATCCTGCTTGTCCTGCTGCATAAACACCACGGTCACCATAAACAAACCGATCATAAATGGCACTTCATAAAGCTCTTCAATCAAATCTGTGTAACGAGCGTTATGCAGGAATATCGGCGACAACCACCGATGATGCTCGACAGTGTCGGAAATCAGATATGAACATGCCGTCACGGCAAACAGCCACAATGGCAGAGGAACGTCCCGCAGACGACGAACAATCTCCTTACGTAGCCCGGCAGAAAACAGGACTGGCAATACCAACGCAGCAATTAATAGCACTGAAATCGTTCTGAACAGCATACGCGGCTCGTCAGGGAAATAGTCACGCCCCCAACTGGTGCTTCTACCCAACAGTACCACCCACCAGACAACAGCCCATAGCCAAAACTGCTTTGCCCCTTCGGGACGGGAAAGTGGCCGTATATACCAGGTGGTAAATAGCGCCCCAAACAGTAACCATAACGCTTGTCCGTTTTCAATCCATCGGACCACCACGCCGTTAAGCAAAGGCAATTGCCAGTCCGCCGTAAACGGGATGACCACAGCGGCAAGCGCAAGAGTAAGTGCTGACGAAGTTAATCGGGTATCGAGTTTCATGATTATAAGACTCTTCTGGTTTTTAATACCCAATCATAAGTTTTATGAATACGCTCTCATTAGCAAACAATGCGATATTCTTAATGTTTTCTTAATGTTTCTTTTCAACCCATGTCTGATGTAAATAAACAGCGCTTTTCAATACGCAAAAACCGCATCACGCTGGCGACGCGCGATGCGGCTTCTGATTTAAAAAATCACTTTATATCAAATAGATACTACAAGATCCTTACCAACCGCAAACGTCGTGTTCGTTTTCGGTATCGTAGGAACGCACGGTATTGACCAAATCCTTCACAACTTCTGCTGCAACTTCAGGTACCAGCAACGTCATCGGTGCTTCCGTTTCATAGTCCACAGAGACGCCGTTGCTATTATTCGTGACCGTGACGGTATAAGTAGCTTTTCCCATTATTATTCTCTCCCGGCATGAATGACTTTTCGTGAGGTCGCCCCTTCCATCAGTACTTCCGGCGCGACAAAAAAGTCGATGTTAAAATAGGTATCATCCGTCATGACCTCAATATTGTGCCACTTTTCCGGAGGAAACACGCCAAACTCGCCGGCATTGATCACCATGATTTCTTCCGGCTCAGAGCAATGTTCATCAGCGTATCCGAGATATTTGACCGCCCCCTGCATCACCGAGAGGCGAGGATAAACGCCGGGTCGCGTTCCCTTATCAAGGTGGCGTTCGAAAATTCCGGCAGGCGCCGTCTCTTTGTTCCAGAATGGCGTGGAACGTGTATGGATATGATTTTGTGGAATTTGCCGCATTTGCTTCCCTCTTCCCGCAGGTTACTCAGCGATAATCTCATCGCTGTCGTAAAAAGGTTACGCTCCAAAAACAGCATTTTAAATACCATTTATTGGTTACTATTTTGCTGTTTTCCACGCAATAAAACCGAAAGGAGAGCAATGACCCGCCGTTGTCGACGGGTCCAGGGGGTTAAGACTGGAGCGTTGCCAGGCGGGCGGCAAATCCGACGAAAAGAAGGCCAATCAAAGAATTGCCCACTTTTGCCAGTTTCTTTTTGGTACCAATATAGTGGGTTACAAAAGCGCCAGAAAGAATTAAAAAGCTCAGATAGCAAAAACTGACGATTTCAAGGGTGGTGGCCAAAATAAAAAATGACACCCCAGTATGCGGCGCAGTAACGTCAATAAATTGCACAAAAAAGGAAACATAAAAAAGTATGGCTTTAGGATTCGTCAGGCTAAGAATTAAAGCACGCTTAAAAATAGCGCCAAAAGGAACTACCGTTTCCGTCGCCGCACGCCCTTTTGAGGTCAGCGTGGCGTAAAGGATTTTTGCGCCAAGGTAGAGCAGATAAAACGCGCCGAGATAGCGAACAATGTTAAACAGAACCGGCGTTGTTTTGATCAGCGTCGCCACGCCCGCATACGCCAGAAACATTAATATCGCATCGCCGATAAACACGCCGCATGCGGCAAGATATCCTCCTTTAACCCCGCGTCCCACGCTGTTTTTAAGCACAAAAAGCGTATTCGGCCCCGGCACCAGAACGATAAAAATCGCCCCGACCAGGTACGTCCAATAATTCAGAACACCATACTCCGCGAACACATTAACCTCTTCCTGAAAACATTTACGCTTAGCTGCGAAACAGTATGCTAACGAATGCACCGGAAGATGGGAAGCGAAACCACGTCTCTCCAGCCGCTATTCCGCCACGCTTATATCCACATCACCCAAAAACGTTCTTGTATCGCGCCCCCCGCAGGCAATCACCAGGTATTGGCCCACGTTTCCTCATGGGGAATTAACGCGCGCGTCGTACCAAAGACAGGGCTGCCAACACATCACTGATATCGCTCTCATTCAGATTCGGCGCATTAAACTTCGCTCTCAGCCACACCATATCCTCGTGGCTGAAAGCGCCGACCATCAAACGCTGGCTGATGATGATCAACATTTGATTATCAAGTTGTCGAATACGTTGCCGGGTGACCGACAAGGTTTGTATCGGAAAGGAGGGTTCTGAGCCGGTTCGCCACTGTGCTAAATAGCGGTACTGTATCGCTTTACTGGCATCCATTAGCGAACGAATAAAAGGGGTTATCGAATGCGGGTCCAGACCGTTATTTTTCGCTTCTTCTTCAGCCTCGGCGAAAACATTTTGTTCACGCGTGAAATCCTCTATCGGCAGATGGTGCTTCATTTTATAAGCAGCCACATCTTTCATTAATAACATGCGTTCATTGAGCGCGGTTAAGAGCGCGCCAAGCGATACCGACGTTACCGAATCGGCAAAAGTGGTGCTGCACATCAATAAAGAACAAAGAAAAATGGCGATATGACGAATCATTAATCAACCTCCTTTTACGGAGGCCTGACAGTAATTTACCTTTATTAAGATAACATTAAGTAATTATTACAGATGGGTATTAATGCTTATTCGTTTAAACTGGAGTGATAAAAAGAACAGGCCGTTGATTCTACGGAATCTTCACCTTCACTTAAAGTGTATAAAATATACAACAAATCACACAAATGTGATGCACATCACGTTTTTATGATTTTTTATTACGGTTTTATGATATAGGTCTAATTTTAATAGGTCACTAATTTCTCTCCCCCGCTCAGGGAGATCGGCTTCAATTTACATCGAATATGGTGAAATATGACTACCATTACACTAGTCAACGAACAAAATAGTACTGGCAATCCTTTTTCTGCACATATGTTATGTGAACAGCGAGCTATTCAGGAAATTACTTACGAACTATTGCAATCGCAGCAGCATGTCTCAAATAAGGATATCATCGCCAAACTTATTGAAAAACTGGAAACAGAAAAAGACGTAGTGCAGCTTGATATTTACCGTAATGCCTTAGAAGCCGTTTTGTTTCAGACACCTGACGACATCTAATATATACCCAAAATAATTCGAGTTGCTTAAAGGCGGCAAGGGAGTCAGTCCCCAGGAGCATAGATAACTATGTGACTGGGGTGAACAACAAATCTGCCGGGAGCAGATTTGAACGTCGCGTGCGACGGCCCGTCAGGGCGAGGCCCATGGATGGGCCGAGTAATCCGTAGCCAACACATAAGCAACTTGAAGTATGAAGGGTATAAACAAGGGAGGGGGTTACTCCTCCCCTGTTCGTTAATAATGCAGATGCCTCAACGTGCGGTGCCTGATTTTTCGTAGCCGTTTGCATGGATTTGCGGTGCAACATGCTGCATGCTTTCTGGCATCTCATGCTGCCGATATACGGCTGGCAGTAATGTTAAGCATGAGCCATTTTTCACATGAAGACTAAATTTACCCGATTCTTTTAAAGCCTGAATAAGATTTTCCTGCGCGGGAGTTAATGTCTCATCATGCCACAGAACAATATGCTCGAAAGACGTTGATAAAAGATCGGGCATCGGCGCCTGCCAGGGGATGACTTCAACTCGCATACCTTCACTACAATATTTAATCGTTTCCAGCCATAGCTCAATGGGGTCGTTCAGCGAAAACGCAGCAATAAGCATTGTGCCTGCTGGCGCCTTTCGTACGCTACTTAGCTGGAACGTGGCGTATTCAATAATCGCAGTATCCAGTAATGCCTTTTCAAATCGGCGTGCATCATCATCGCCTGCGGACAACCACAGCCGTAAAGGACGCAGTATTGACTCAATTACGATACACGGCGGAATTTCCCGACCATAACGCCAGAGTAATTTTCGCAATTTGGCGGGTTCGAATTTTCTACACTGCGCTAAAATCTCTTCCTGGTAGAATAACCATCCCGAGCGGCAATGCGTTTCTTCACCATAGAGGGCAGGTTTAATCTCTTTTAATGAAAAGCCTTTGCTTAACGCGTCGATAATATGCTGTATTCTGATAGCATCTTCTATGCAATAAAAACGATTGCCAGCTTCATCTTTGGTAGGTTGAAGCAGGCCATAGCGTTCCCAGGACCTGATATTTGCTGTTGTGACACCACACTGCGCCGCCATTGCGCTAATACTAAAAGTAGCCATGCCTGTCTGGCCTCATGATGATGTAAGAAAGCATAGTGAACCTAAACGCCATCAGAAGCAAATCATTATTAAGCAATGACCTTACTATTTACACGTGAAATTACATTATCAACATTATTTATTGTAAGCCAGTGCATAAAGGCTTTAGAGACGGACAGTATTTGATAATCCAGAACTGTTCTACAACCTAATTTAGTCAGAACATGGTAGCGTACTGAGTAAATAGTTTTTAAATGTACATTCAGTTCACAGCTTATTTGTCGGATATCCATTCCTTTAACAAGCATCGCCAAAACATTTCTTTCATTCGCCGTTAATCTGACTTTCTCTGACCTGGGGAAAAATTGACCAGCAGCGGCCAAAATCAGTAACTCACGCCACTCAGCAATAGAGGCATCGACCTTTATTCGATATATAGCATGATGTTCATCAATAAAGTTATATTCATTATGGGTAACAATTCCAATGAGTACCGTTTTAAATGTGGAAGTAATATACTGCTGTACGGTGTAGTAATCGTCGATATCAAAAATAATATAATTTACGTTGCCAGCTATTATTGCGACGTCCTTAAATAAGGACTCCAGACCATAATTAAGAAACAGGTTTTCGCTCAATAGTCTTGTATCTGTCTTTAAAACAGATGATGCGGAACCAGTCATATCCACCTCAACAAAACGAGAGCCATGTGGAAATATCCATTCGATGGCCCGCATAAGATCATCTGCTTACTTCAGCGATGAGAACCTATTAAGTAGTAGTTGAGGAACGCCGTTTGCGCAACCTGACAGACGTCCTGGGGCATCTTATGTGAACTGCGTGGGGATGTGCGCTTTGGCAAAATCCACAAAGCGTACGACCGCAGGCAGCAAAATATGCCAGTCCTGTTGCTCCAGACCTAAATATTCACGCTGCGCCGCACGCAACGTGGCAGCATAATCTTCTGGCAACTGAGGTAACAGCCAGTCAGCCGCCGCATCCTTAGAGGTAAATCTCCCGGTAGAAAGGGTATACCAGATACGCGCCAGGGTTAAAACGATATGATACTCATCTCCCTGCACATCTGCCGTGGATTGCCAAAGGTCGAGGGGATAACGCAAGGCCTTCAGCAACTGCGCCGCAGGGGCTGGCGTGAACAGCCGTTCCGCGCGTTCTCCCTTTAGCGGTATACTGGTTTCCAGAATTTGGGTTATCAGTAACACAATGTCCCAGTCCTGTTGCGCTGGTTCATAAATCCCCTGACAAATGTCCTCTCTTAGCCACTCGCCAAATTGCATTTCCCGGACAGGTGGAAAACACCAGGGAACCAGCTGCGAATAAAGCACGACAGTGACCTCCAGAGCGCGTTTTTCTGCTGACGCCTCCGGCGGCGATGAAAGCGCCAGCAATTCCTGCATCAGCGTTGCGCGTTGGGCCTCCGTCAGCGGCTGGCATATTGTCACCAGTAGATCAATGTCGCTGTTTGGCTTCAGACCGCCCGCGACAGCGGAACCATATAAATGAATAGCACGCAACGTATCGCCTGTGACACGAGTAATCAGGCGACATGCCGCTTCCGTTTGGCATTGAATCGAGGGCGGTATGGACAGCGTCATCGTTGCTCCGGGGGCGCAGGTATTTTTTATATTGGTTGCCAGAAATATGGCATAACGGCAGAAAAAAAGCTCACTATTCATAGCGAGCTTTTAACATTGCAATCAGACTTAATGATGTAGCATTTCGTCAACGACCTCATTCGCCTTTAACTGATAAGGATAATAGGTAGGCCAGTTTTCCATCTCTTGCAACAATGCCTGTTGCGAGGTATTTCCCATAAAGATATGGAAGTGCGCCGATTTGCGCGGGGCAATGATATGATCGCTAAACTGAACATATTTAGGCGCTTTGCTATTCGCATCTTTACATTCGAACAGGTAGCGCACCCCTTTTTTACCCAATGCGTAAGTCAGAATTTTATAGCCGGCATAATTGTATTTACAGGATGCAACGTTATTGTCGCGATGGAATTCTATAACGCCATTTTCAATGCCGATCGTCTCAACATTCGTCGCGTATCCTTTGCGATAATACGCTTTAATATCCTCAAACGTTTTCTCCGGGTCTTTCTTCGCCTTTTGCCTGAAGACAGGGTCCAGCTCGCCGCTGACCAGATAAGGATAGACGGATTGCCACATACCATCCCAGTCGGTGAGCGCGCGATCGCGTACATTAGCGTCATCAAACACGCCCGCTGCCGCTTTTTGCTCAACCTCCGTCATCGGCGCGCCATGAGCATGATGACCATGCGCGAAGGCAGGACTATTTACCAACAGCATTCCCAGAAGCATTGTCAGTTTTTTTAAATGAATCACCAAAACGTTACCCTCATCTTTTTTAGAAAGATGATTGTTATATTATAACATTACATTTATTTCAACAAAAACTCAGCGGCCACCGCGCAGGTGGCCTTTTTTGATATCAACTGGTCCGCCATCGAGGAATTGAACCCCGAACCTTAGAGGTAGAAGCTCTATGCTCTATCCGGTTGAGCTAATGGCGGAAGAAAAATTACGCGGCCATTTTAAGGCAGGCGTCTGCGCATTGGCTGCATGCCCGCGCGCAATTCTGGCAATGGTTGTGATCGTGCCTTGCACACTCTTCGGCGCAGGCTTTGCAGATATCCGCGCACAGGCGGCATAATTTTTGTGAGTACTCGCTTTCCAATGCCATAAATTGCGCCGCCAGGCGACAAATGGCCGCACATTGCATATCTAACTGGATGCAGTGCTTCATCATTTCGACGTTATCTTCACGCAGACAAGAAGAGGCGCAGATATCACACGCCGCCGCGCATTCATAACACTGCTCAATACACTCACGATGTTCTTGTTGCATAAATGACTCCTTATTTTATTAAGAGGAGTAGATAAGTCTGCACAGAAACGCCGGGATAGCCAAACGGCTCCCCCTCTTTTTCATACTTTTTGAACAAAAGTGCTGAATAAAACAGCAATAGTAAAGCCGGAAATCGGCCTCCGTGATGTGACGTCTATACTGTAATGTTCATCTGCTTTTCATCGGAGGTAAAATGGAGTATTTAGCACGACTAAATATCGTTGCGATGCTGATGTCAACGACGTTCTGGATCAATCTGGCGGTCGTTTTTTTCGTCACCCTCATTACTTACTGGCTCATCAACTGGCTACTTAATGTGGTCTATAAAGCGCTACAACGCCCGGATAAAAAGGATGATGCTCATGGGCGGCTGCGGCCTATTGTTTTCGAGATGCTGAAAAAGACCAGTAAGATGCTAATCTTTTTTGCCGCATTTCTCTTTAGCCTGCGCTTTGTCGCCCTGCCCGACCGGTTATTCTCTACCCTCTCTCACGCCTGGTTTTTAGTGGTTGCGATTCAAATGGCGATTTGGCTTGATCAGGGCGTACAGTCATGGATGCGTCATTTACTGTATGCCCCAGGCTCCAATAAAAACCCGGTGACGTTAGTCATTCTTGGTATGATTTTGCGCGTGCTCGTCTGGTCTATGATGTTGCTCTCCATCCTGGCGAACGTCGGCGTGGATATTACCGCACTGGTAGCCAGCCTCGGCGTGGGCGGTATTGCTATTGCCCTGGCGGTACAAACCGTTCTGAGCGATGTCTTCGCTTCGCTGTCGATTGGTTTCGATAAGCCCTTCGAGATCGGCGATTTCGTCGTCTTTAATGATGTAGCCGGTACGATTGAACATATCGGTTTGAAAACCACTCGCATCCGTAGCCTCAGCGGCGAACAGATCGTTTGTGCGAACGCGCAGTTGTTGCAGCAAACCATACACAACTATAAGCGGATGCAAACGCGTCGTATCGTGTTTACTTTTGGCGTCGCCACTGCGACACCACCGGAAAAGTTACGCCTCATCGGCGATATGGTGAAAAAAATTATTACCGATGTCGGCGAAACACAATTCGACCGCGCCCATCTACTGGCCTTTAGTCAGGATCGGCTGACCTATGAGGTGGTGCATATCGTCAATACCGCGGATTACAATAAATACATGGATATTCAGCAAGAGATAAATATCCGTATTATTGAAAAACTCATTGAGAATAATATCGAACTGGCGCTGCCTAGTCTGGTCGTCAGAGCCCCTGTACAGGTTGAAGAGACCAGGGACTACAGTAATACCGCTGATGCAAAAAACGCAGATAAACGCGTCATGCAGTAAAATCTCTACCGACAATACCGGGAACCCATGGGTTCCCGGTGCGTTAACGGCGACACGGCAATGCGGAGAAACGACTTGCGGCTATTCCACCTGTAAATGGCGGGTACAGACTTGATCAAGTAGCGCAGACTGATGACTAATCACCAACATCCCTAATGAACGGCTGCGGCACACCTCAAGCACGTATACCCATATCGCTTTTTGAATAGACGGATCGAGTTGCGCCGTCATTTCGTCGGCAATCAGAAAACGCGTTCGCGGGTCAAGCGCGCGCAGTATCGCAATACGCGCCAACTCCCCGCCTGAGAGCTGCATTGGCCGACGCGTCAGCCACTCGGGCTGCACATGCAAACGCCTCATCGTTTCCGGGTCAGGCTGCCAGGCATCACGCACAGCGTCTCCGGCGCTTCGCCAGGGATTAAACGTCAGTTCAGGATGCTGGGGGACCAGCTGTACCGGACAATACTGATGCAGGGGTAACGGGCTACCGTCCAGCAGAACGTCGCCCGCCGTCGGCTTTTGCCATCCGGCCAGGACGCGCCCCAACGTTGTTTTCCCCGTTCCGCTTGGCGCATGAATTCCTACCCGTTCACCGGCAGAAATCGTAAACGTCAGGTTCTGCCATAAGACTTTCCCGCCCTGACGAATAACGAGGTCGCGGCAGCTCAACATTCTATTCCCTCTCCGGTCGGCATAAATAACGGGCTTAGTTCAGGCAATGCTTGCCATTGCCGTTTTAACGGCTCACTCATCTCTTCCGGCTGTAACTGCTCGCAGCGGATATTGTCCGTGATATAACCGTGATGCAGCGCCACAATGCGATCGGCATACCGCGCCGCCAGCAGCAGGTCATGAGTCACCCACAGCACGCCGCATCCCCGCTTGCAAAGACCTCGCAAGTGCTCGAGCAACTGGTTTGCCAGTGCGGTATCAAGCCAGGCGGTGATCTCATCCGCGAGGATATAACGTGCCTGGCTAAGCGAGGCGTGGCACGCCAGAATTCGTTTAGCCATCCCACCGGAGAGCTGGCGGGGAAAGCGTTCCAGGACTGTCGGTTCAAGATCGCTTTGCTGTAATAGCTGTACCATTTGCGTCTCATCCCAGGCGCGTCCGGTCAGATGACATGCTCTGTTCAAATGTTTTCTGATATTCAGCATGGGATTAAGCGCCTGTACCCCCTGCGGCACGTAGCTAAACGTATTGCCCCTAAGCTGCCTGATGGTATGTCTGTCCAGCCGGTTGCCATCAAGCGTAATCTCCCCCCGAAAGCGTAAATTTTCCGGCAGCAGATCGAGCAGGCATTGCAGCAGCAGACTTTTGCCCTCCCCGCTGCCGCCAACCAATGCCACCATTTCGCCGGGCGCGATATCAAAAGAGACATTCTGTAATAACGGCGACCAGCGTCTCGCGCCATACCAGCGATAACGCGCACTTTCCAGCGTAACCTGTTGTAAACTCAGCATACGTCACTCCTTAGCCACAGCCGCTGAATGGCGCGCGCAAACTGATCGAAGAGCATCACCAGCGTGAATAACATTAGGCCGGGAAACAGCACCAGCCACCAGTTTCCATGGCTAATAAACCGTAACGCATCCGCCAGCAACAGCCCCAGCGAAGGCTCATGCGGCGCCAGCCCAAACCCCAGAAAACTTAACGCCGCGCTGTGCAATACCGCATGAGGAAACATCAATAACGTTCCCGTCAACCATTGCGGCAATAGCGCCGGAAAATAGTGATATCGCCAGCAATAAAGGTGTCCATGCCCCAGACGATAGGTCAATGTCAGGTAGTCACTCTGCGCTACCCGCTCCGCGTCGGCGCGCAGAATCAGCGCCAGACGGGGCCAGTGCGTTAACGCCACGGCCGCAATGACGCCGCTTTTACCGCCGCCGAGCGTAAAACAGATAAGGATCAGCAAAAGTAAATGCGGCATGGCAAGCATAGCATCGGTTATCAGCCGCATCAGGAGGTCCAGCCGGGGATGAATGCGCGCCACTGCCGCCATCACTAGCGCGATAACGCCGCTGCACAGCGCGGCGCCAACGCCAATTTGTAAACTGGTGAAGGCCCCCTGAAAGCAACGAAGCCATACATCACGCCCCAGATTATCGGTGCCAAACCAGTGCTGGATATCAGGCGACAGATGCCGGGCAAGCAGATTAACCTCTGGCGGCTGGCTCAACGTGGCATAACCGTATCCGGCAATAAACAGCAGACAGGTAACGGAGAGGATCAGACGAAACAACGTCGGGGCAGGATTATAGAGCATCGGGACGCTCCAGCGATCGATTAAGCACCACCACAAGCCAGGCTGAAATCGTATTTCCGGCAAACACTAATAGCGTACAGAATAAAACGATCCCCATGAGTAGCGGGACATCGCCACGCAGGCCGGCATCGATAGTGGCCTGTCCCAGCCCCGGATACGCAAAGACTTTTTCTGCCAGTAACGCCCCCCCCATCAGTTCTCCCAGAGAAGCAAACTGTAAGCAGAGCGCTGGGGTAATCGCATGACGTAACACCTGGTGACGTAACAGCGACCATCCTTTATCCCCCTGAGCGCGCGCAAAACGAATAAATTCGCTCTTCATTACGCTGGCTATTTTTTCTCGCGTATGCAGCGCAATTTGCCCCATGCCCAACAGACTTAACGCACATACCGGCAACACAAGATGGCGTAAACGTTCCGATAAAAGAGCTGTTCCTGCATTATTTCCGGGGTCCCAGGCGCAACAAACAGGTAATACCGGCCAGCGGACGGCAAACAGCGCCAGCAACAGCATTGCTATCCAGAAAGTGGGCAACGATGACAATAAGTAGCTGATACGGCAAATCATCTTATCCGGCCAGCGGTGGAGAAAACGTCCGGCCAGAAAACCCAATGTCACGCCCAGCACACCAGACAATAGCCAGGCGCCTGCCAGCAGCGCGAATGACGTCGCAAAACGTTCCCGGATCACGCTGGCGACAGGCATGTTGAACAGCATGGAATACCCCATGTCACCCTGGAGCAGATGCCAAAACCAGTGACCGAAACGCTCCCACAGCGGCTGGTCAAGCCCCCAGCGCGCCGCAATCCGCGCATATTGTTCTGGCGGAACATGGAGCAGATCGTTGCCAATATAAGCGCGGATAGGATCAACGGGCGAAAAGCTAAGCAAAATGAAGGTGCCGGCAGCCACCAGCACCAACAGAATAATCAGCCGCAAAAAATGACTGAAGAACAATTTCATCACCGACAGGTCCAGGTCCAGTCATCAAGATTGTTTAACACCGACCAGCTACCGTGGATTTCTGGCGCGCCTTTTCCCAGATCAATACAGGGGTTGGCCAGATAGGTATGCTGAATATTAAGCAGCCATGCCCATGCCGCATCGCCCTGAACGCCCGCGCCCTGCTTCCCATCCCACTCAACCTGCTGCCAGAAAGGAATCGCCTTTTGCCAGTCAGGCGCATCTATAGCCTGTTTCAGATGTGCTTCTACCGCAGGGTTGCTGTAATAGCCCGGGTTATAATATTCCACACCAGCGGCTTTCCCGCTGTAGTGATGGAAGAGTTCCATCGGGTCCAGACTTCCCCAGCCAAACAGCGTAGGGTTAGCGTGCATATGGCGCTCTACGGTTTCCCAGCTTCCCGACTGCAACGAGACGACAATGCCTAAAGGCTGCAACATGGCGCGCACCGCTTCGGCCAGATCCCGCCGGGTGCTGTCGCCACTGGCATACCATAAGGTCAGACGCGCTTCTTTACCTGCTTTTTCACGCACGCCCGCACTGTTTATCTTCCAGCCAGCCTCTTCCAGGATGGCGCGCGCTTTTGCAATATCGCCATCGCTGAATACCACTGAAGGATTTTGCCATGGCAATCCCTGCACCGCGCTATAGGCGGGTATCGCATGGCCTTCCATCACCTGTTCCGCCAGTTGCTTACGATTAATGGCATAGTTAATTGCGCGTCTGATAGCGACATCAGCGGTTACATCGTTGCCGACAGGATAACCGTTAGCATCCTTTTTACCGGCAGGCACCATCGGGAAGACAATGCCCCGGTTTTCAACGCTATCGCGTACCCAGAGTTTAAGATTATCCTGCTGCGGGGCCACCGCCATAGAAGGGGCAATGCGCACCAGTCCCAACTGTCCGCTGCGCGCGGCGGCATAAGCATTATCTTCATCCAGAAAGACAAAAACCAGCCGGTTAAAGTCATTCTTTTTACCCGCATACCAGGGATTAGCTTCAACGATCAGTTGCTGACCCGGCTGAAAGCTGACCAGTCGGTATGGACCGGCGCCTATCGGTTCGCGGGCGAACGTTTTTTCATCATAACGGCTGGCCGGAACAATCCCTAACGACCCGAGTACATTCACAAAGGTGCTCTGCGGATGGCTCAGCGTCATCTCAATTCGGCGTGCGTCCAGCGCTCGCGCATGGCTAAAATTGCCCATGTCAATTTTACCGCCGCTCTTCGCCGCTTTGTTATATGTAAAAACGACATCTTCGGCAGTTAATGGCGAGCCATCGGAGAATTTCAGATCGGGTTTTAAGGTCAGTATCCAGATTTTACCGTCGGGGCTGGTATCCACTTTTTCCGTCAGTAAATTACCCCAACTCATATCGGCGTTTTGCTTGAGCAACGGCGCATGAAGCAATAAGTAACTGCCGTGGCTCCAGCCCAGCATAGGATCAAAGCCTTCCGTTGGCTCAGGGCCAATGGCCAGCTTTAAGGTATGGCCATCTGCCGTGTCCGACGCAGCGAAAAGCGGCGAGGTGAATGCCAGAGCCATCGCGCACGTTATGAGCGCCAGTTTGCCTTTAATCATCAGTTTACCCCAGATTATACGTTGTTTTTGTTCCTCCCGGCGCAGCATAAACGTCGGGAGGCCTCCTGAGGACGGCATTATGGCGAGCATTTGTAATGAAAAAATTGATGCAGAACAGAAAGTATGACGATCTTTTAAAAACATCATACGCACAAACGCCGGGAGCGCCAACGTGGGCTAAAAGCCGCTTTTGACGGGGATAAAACGCAAGAGAAATGATGCCAGGAATACCGGGTTAATTAACGCCATCTTATTCTCTTATTTCCTTTCTATTCTGTATTACGTCTTCCCATCCGACGCTGTTCATTTTCTCAACGTTATTAGTCAGTGCTGAAACGTAAGAAGGTATCGTAATTAGCGCCTCCTGGCTTTAAACCTAAACCAATATTAAACGAACCGAGCGTTAATGAAACTTACCGGCAGAACGCCAGTCATATGGCAACCCGATGAAATGACATGCTATGGAGTCCAACCGAAAAATGTTAACGCCGCCAGGGCTCGTGATGATTTTTTTAGCCGTACTGTTCTCATTACTGACAGGATGCGCAAGTTATAAAAACACGGCGTGGGGAATATATCCGGCTTCAACGGATATTTGTCCATCAGGTACGACATCAACAGGAGGGTGCAAAGAGTAATATCGCATATTTAATATACACCACTTTTTAAATGACTGTCCGGACATTTTCGGACGGTAAGTTTTCTATTAATTTATAATGGACTAATCCCATGACAAATAAAAAACACATTTTTTCAATTATCTTTATTGGTTCTCTTTTAACGGGGTGTGCTACAGGACCATCACCGACAGGGATTGGCTTATATACGGATGTTAAAGGGCCAATTACTGCCACGAGTCTCCCGGCAACCAAAACCGGTAAAGCGTGTGCGCAAACGGTATTGGGTATTGTAAATACCGGCGACGCATCTATTGATTCAGCGAAAAAAGCGGGCGATATTTCTTTAGTGTCGAGTGTTGATTATGAAACTACGGGCTCATATCCGTTTTATGGTAAAACCTGTGTTGTCGTAAGAGGACAATAACAACAGTAAGCCGGCGATGCCGCCGGCTTTTTATCCCATTTTACGTGCCGCTATCTCTGTCTGTTCCTTGCGACTCAGCCCCCGCTTTAAGGTTCTGTTAAGATTTTACGCATACCCTACAAGCAGTTGTTAATAAAGGATAATAATAATGGCACATTTCTCAAGACTGCAAATAACGCTTCACTGGTTAACACTGCTCCTGACAGGCATCGCATATGCGGCTATTGAGTTACGGGGGTGGGCGCCAAAAGGCTCCAGCGTTTACCTGTTTATGAAAGACATGCACTATGATATGGGCGTTCTGGTCTGGGCGCTGATGTTTTTACGGTTATATCTTAAACACAAATACCCGGATCCGGTCATTACGCCTCCCCCTCCTCACTGGCAGCACGTAGCAGCTAAATTAATGCATATCGCGCTTTATCTCACTTTTCTCGCCTTACCGCTGCTGGGCGTCGCGATGATGGCGTCAGGCGGGAAAAGCTGGAGCTTTTTTGGTTTTACTGTACCGGTATTTTTGACGCCAGATAGCACCCTAAAATCGGATATAAAGCGTATTCATGAAATGCTGGCCAATATCGGCTATTTCCTGATTGCCATGCATGCAGCAGCGGCGTTGTTTCACCATTACATACAAAAAGACGATACATTTTCAAGGATGTTACCCGGTAAATCATGACTATTTCGGCCATCCCGGCGTGAGAGAGCACGCCGGGCAAGGCATTATTATTCCAGCGCTATCGGTTTCGACTGATAGCGCCTTATACCGTTTGTAATCGACAATATACGATATTTTTCCGGTTCCACGTGTAAGTGATATGTACGACGCTCCCCTCGCTAATAATAGCGGGATAAGAATACTCACCGCGGTCACTTTCCAGGTCCAGTAGCGGTAGCCATGATTCGCCATTATCCTGGGAAGCAATCAGTGAAAGCGGATAGCGCTTTCCCCAGTTGCCGTTGACCGGATTTAACGCAAGAATCAGCGTACCGTCCTGCATACTAACCAGATCGATACCACTATTATTATTCGGTAAAGATGTCGCGCGGGCAACAGACCAGGTAGCGCCATAGTCGATTGAATCACTGCGAAAAATTGCCCCGCGTGTGCTTCGTAACAACATATGGATATGCCCCGGAGAAGACTCCCACAGCGTAGGCTGAATAACGCCATCCCAGCGCAGGAGGTTTTCCAGACAACATTCCCACAACACCCCCTTTTTTATACCATCCCACAACGCTACGTTTGTCCCGGAAATAGCGTTATCAGGCTCCAGCGGAACAAAAGAGATATTCCAGTGTTTTCCTTCGTCAGAGGATCGATCCACAAATGCCCTCCACCGTTCAGGACTTTCAATCGACCCTGGCGCAATCCAGGCGCCATTTGATGCCAGCAGGAGTTTATTTTTTACGGGACCGCGCGGCAAAATATCATCGTTGACCAACGGAGCTGGCGTACTCCAGGTAAATCCTCGATCGCTGGAGGTGATAAACCAGGTTTTCCACACGTGTACGTCGCTGCCTACTTTATAAAATAACCACAATTTATCCGACGGGTAAAATAACACTGGATTCCAGTGCGCTTCCCCCTCGCGTGCCGCCACTCGCTGCGGTGTTGTCCAGAGATTATGTTCATAGCGAGATAGCCAGATGGCTGTATCTTCGCTTCCTTCGCGCAGCCCCGCAAACCATGCGGCCACGAGCGTACCGCACGGCAAGCGAACAAGCGTAGAGGCATGGCACTGGAAGGACCCGGTTCCGCTTTCCGGTAAAATGACCTGCCGATTGACGAGCACTAATTTCATACCTGCCTCTATTAAATAAGGTAAAAAGCATCAGCTTTTTTACGTATGAAAGTAGTGTTAGCAGAAATAGCATCAACGCGGTGAAAACGATGAACCGCTATACGAATTTATGTTCAGATATCGCGCCCATAACAGGCAGAATGTCGAGAGTGGACAAAAATTGGACTGACCTCGCGGATAATTCCAACTTACCGCCGTCCAATGGCGACGAGGTCAGTGGCACGGGATAATATAGAGGTCAGGGCTATAATATTTAGCGATCTGTGCCTACAAGCATGACGGGATACTTTTCGCTACAGGCAATGAAGGCCCGTCTAAACGGGCCTTCATTAACGCGATTATGATTTGTGTTCAATCGCCTTTGGTTTGCTTTCTATGGCAATTTTTTTCGGTTTCTCGCTTTCAGGGATCTCCTGGTAAATCTCGACCAACAAGAGGCCCTGTTCCAGTTTCGCATTATTCACCTTAGCATGTTCAGGCAAAGAAAAACTCAACTGGAAATCCGTCTTACGGATACCACGATAAATCCAGTGCGTCTGATCCTCTACCGTCTCTTCAGTGTGTTTACCCGTAATATTCAGGTTGCCGCCAACCGTTTCAATTTCAAGCTCTTCCTCTTTCCAGCCAGGAACGCTCACGGTAAGCAGATAGTTATTCGCATCGCGCTTTTGCAGATCGTAAGCTGGCGTCGCAGCGACTGGCGTATCTCCTGTTAATTGACTGAAAAGTCTATCAATACGGTTGAAACGGTCAGAGAAAAGAGAATCAGCAAACACGGGAAGTGCTGACAAGGTTCTGAGTGCCATCATTAACCTCCTGAATCACTATTCAAAAGTTCAACATCAAGGCAAGCATTGCTTGTCCACTGACTACATAGGGACGGAAAAAACATTTTCAAGCCTATAAAAGCTTTTTTTAGTCATGAATTTAAGTGGTTAACGAAAAGTCTCATCCCGTTCATTGCCATTTCCGCTGTCCCTTCATCTTTACAATTTTTCTTCATCAGCAGAATTGATAATGATTATCAATTGCATTAGTGTATACAGGTTGGTTATGGCAGTGACCAACGCCCTTCTCCATTATCAAACCCAGCGCCGCCTTCGGGCGGCCTTTTGGGAGGAAATATGGTCGCCAAAAATAAAATTCACGGTCGTCGTATTCGTCAATCTCTGCAACAGTTACATCATCGTTGTCTTTTTCAGCAACTGGCGGTAAGCCCACCAGGAACAAAATATGTTTCAGTCACCGCTGAAACAAAAAACTGGCTTATTCATCTTGTGACTTCAGAGGGCCGCTAGCACGCGGTAGTGACTGTCCATGTTGTCGCTAAAATTTTAATGAAATGACTTTTATACACCTACAATTTGCGCCCGGCTACTCCGGGCGCCGTACCTGAAGATATGACACCCGTTGCCAACTGACAGGAATTTTAGTCATCGTCTCCGGCGTAGAAAAATTCGATATCTTTATTAAACCATTTATCAATGTTGTGCCACATCAGACAACCGGTCAGAAAACTTGCGATCAATATCCCTCCTATAAGCCACTTTTTCACATATACTCCTGAATAACCCCTGTTGATGCCATTATCTGATCGATAATAAAAAGACCATCATTTGAAGAAATAGTTTCACTGACAGATACCGTATGAAACGAGACAGTGAACAGTACCGTTTTCTTCGGTTTTTATGCCATAGTATTGAGCAGTGGTGACAATCATTTTCTATCGCACCATAATGATTTGCAGCCTATAGTTTATGATTTTAAGATTTGTCTACTCATCACATATGCCAGTGATGGATAAATTATAATACGCTTTTCTGGCGCACTTTTCGTCAGTAAACAGGAATACTACAGCATTCATCGTATTGATGCCGCCTTATCTCCCGTTCTTCAGGGAATTAACGACAATTTTATGCACAAAGGATACTAATGATGAAACGTAAATTGATCCCATTTACCCTCTTTCTCGCTGCGCTTAGCGCCAGTACCACCTCTATAGCAGCTTCGCAGGAGATTTCTAAATCTATATACACCTGTAATGATAACCAGGTTATGGAGGTGATTTACGTCAACACCGAGGCTGGAAACGCCTATGCGATTATCAGTCAGGTAAACGAGATGATCCCGATGCGGTTAATGAAAATGGCCTCTGGAGCAAATTACGAAGCCATAGACAAAAATTATACTTATAAACTTTATACCAAAGGCAAAACGGCTGAACTGGTGGAAGGTGATGATAAACCTGTTCTCAGTAACTGTTCCTTAGCTAACTAACCTTAAGAAATGCCTGAAGGCTCATCAGGCATTTCCACTTCAACCTTCCTGTAACGTAACGTTAAAGAATATGTGAATCACTACCATAGTATAATGGCTAATTAGTAACCACCTTTGAACATGGTTAATCCTATTTTTAAAGAAAAGTTCGAACTGTCTGAATTGTCGTTGTTGAGCGTTTAAATGTTTTGCTTTATTAAGTGACCCAGGTAGAATTCGCAGCGGCTGGTAACCATTCATATTCGCACTATTGAACGATCACCGGCCAACCGCGCCAGGGTCTTGCATACGCTCTGGCGCGGTTAAATCCCCAGGCCATAAACGAAATCACTGGTCTCTGCTATTTCTCGTATCTTTCACGTTAACCTGCATTATGCTTGCCCACCTGATGTAAAAAGACACCGCTCTGAACCATAGGGTGTGAATTTCATTTTATAAAAAATTGCGGTGCCGGGTGCCTCCCGGTGAACCATACCACAGTCAATATGGTTCGCGAGGAACATTAACTATTTGACTGGACGCCCCGCCGCAAAGGGGGATTCACCGCATAAGAAAAATCTACAACTCACAAGTAATAAAAGACAATAACATTTTTGTGCATTTTTTATAAATGACTATCTTGTCACGTAATAAATGAAATTATTCTGTAACAGGATTGCAAGACAATACTTATTCAAAACTGAAGTGGTCAGTAGGAATCGAACCCACATCATCAGCCTGACACTGAGGTAATAACATTATACGATAACCACATTGGACCGCCACCGAGGCCTCGAACCTCGCACCATCAACTTAGGAGGTTGATGCTCTATCCAGCTGAGCTAGTGGCGGCTGGGGACTTCTGCCAGGCGCAAAAAAGGTGCTCTCCTGGATAAAATACATACCTTGCTACTTTTCAGTAGTCGTTCAGCGGCAGGTACAATATGCGAAGGCGGTCACAAAATCTTGATGACATTGTGATTAATTCCAGGAAAATTTTTCAGAGTGAATCTTGTGAGATCTGGCGTTATTTACACCAGATTTTCCTTCCTGCTTATCACCTACCTGAGCAACCTTGATTGCTTACCACAATCCTTTATCTGTGCTTATGCTGGTGAGATGTTATGTACAGCGTCACTATGACGAAGAGAGTATGGCGAAGAGAGAAAAAACAGGCAGGTACGTGTCACTGGTAAAGAAGCCCTGTTTTATTGACTGGCGGTGCGGAAGGCGAACCTTCCGCATAGCTTATGCTTTTCAGAAACGGTATCCAACCCCGACGTTGAAGCCGTTTATTTTTGTAGAGGAGATGTTGCTTCCTTCATACCCAACATCGACGACAATATTCTCCAGCGGATTCATCTGTACACCCGCGCCCCAGGCAAATCCCGTTTTCCTTGAGGAAATTTTGTTAGAAAAAGAATCGCCATCCTGAGTGGAATGTTCTTTAAACGTCGCCTTTACCGTGCCGACACCTGCCAGCGCGTATAACGAAAAATTGTCAGACAATCGATAGGCTGGCCCAACCATAAAAGAGCCGTACTTCACCTCAAACTTGTCATGGTAATGAATACCTTCAGGCTCAATAGACCCGGAAGCCTGGCTGTCTCCATATAAGTAACTTAGCGAGGAAATAAAACTCACCGGAGAGTCATCCTCATAACGGTATTTCACATTTACCCCTCGGATATTTTTGAAATCCTGAACTTTACTTTGTGCATACCCCACGGAAAAGGCGTTAGTATCGGCCTGTGCAACATTTACAACCAAAACGCTTGTAGTAATAACTAAAGTGGATAAAATAATATTTTTCATAACAACTCCTTAATACTACTTATTATTTACGGTGTGTTTAAACACCTGCAGTACCGATCCGGCATTCAGTTATCGCCACTATGCCGAATCGACAAAACCACGAATAATTCACCACTATCGCTCCTGATGCGTTTACTTCCTGAAAGATATTTTTACTACCAAAGCGCTCTATCGCTCATTAAGGTAACCGGTTCTACAATGTCATCTAACTTTTATAGATTTGAATGCTAATTTTTCTCACGCATATATATTTAACAGAAACCATAAAGTATTAAGCCACTATAGAACAACAAACTCGCCATACAACTATTTGATATTTAAAGCAAAAACCTCACAACCACATTAAGAAACCTGACGCCGAACGGCTAAAACATGTCATTAAGCACACTCGCCATATAACCAGAACATATCGCATTGTGCTTCACAGTCCTCACGTGACGCTCCAGCCGCAATACCGTATATGCCATCGCAGGCGCTGTAATCATATTCACGATGATGCTTAGCACGATTTATTCCCGCTCCGATTTAATCTTTTAATATGTCTATCAGTTACAACATTTCTTGTTATAAGAATAGAATCAACACCACAATTCCAACATAAATATCACCTGTGTTGAGAGAGAATTTACATTCCAGAAAAATAATAACGAACGCAAATATTGAACGCGCGATAAAAAAGTCTATTTCGCTATAAAACCCATTATTATTAAGAGTGGTTAACTCTTCGTTGAATAAAAAATGCCAGTGACGTTCCATAATTCATTAGATGAACTTCACAAGTCATTACATATAACAGGAGGTGCTATGAAACATCATGCTTTTATGCTTTGGTCATTACTTATTTTTTCATTTCATGTTTTGGCCAGTTCAGACCATTGTTCTGGTTTACAACAGGCGTCATGGGAAATTTTTATCTACGATTTTGGTAGTAAAACCCCGCAACTACCTACAAATACCGATAAAAAGCAAGCCAGGCAGATTAGTTCACCATCCTGCCCGACGGCAAAACCCATGAGGTCCGCACCAGTCAATGACGCCAGGAAAGGGAATACTTTCTCCAGAACATAATGTTCTTTATCTACAATGGTGCCGAACGACTACTTTTAGCCATCCGGAAATCTTGATTGCCATCAAATATAGCTGGCATTATTTTTCCTGATGTGTATAGTGCGCCTCGTTATCCCCATTAAGGAATTTGTTTGTCTCGTAAAATGACAGGAATTGTCAAAACCTTTGATTGTAAGAGCGGTAAAGGTCTCATCACCCCCTCCGATGGACGCAAAGATGTTCAGGTCCACATTTCAGCATGTCGCCAACACGAAACAGAAGCGCTTATCCCCGGTATACGCGTTGAGTTTTGTCGTATTAATGGCCTCCGCGGACCTACCGCCGCCAACGTTTATCTTTCATAATTCGTCACTCGGCATTTTTTCAGAAAAATTTAGCGAGCCCGTATACCTCCGCAGTCTGCTATGAGGCTTTGCCTGAATTTCAGTGGCGAAAATCTAAAGGATTTATTTTGCTAATGACTCCTGTGACCTCTTTTATCATATATCGGGTGTCCCCCCCCCCTTCTCACTTTGTTTAACGTGAAGAAATGTACAGCCGTTTTTCACTGTGATAGCATCTAATATTGCAAAAGTATTTAACGCTATATACCCATCGTCACAGGAGTGGCTGGCTGCGCGCATTTAACCGAAGTATTTATGTGATTCTATCGGAATTATCTCTATTGTCGCTCAATGCTACGTCATATTCAGTGGGTATAAATCGCCAATATAGTTGTAACGCTATTTATTTTTAGGGTAATAATTGAATGACTTTGCTTTCAGGAAAAACCACACTGGTTCTCTGCCTCTCCTCTATTTTATGTGGATGTACGACGAACGGCTTACCCGCACCTTATAGTATTAATTTGTCGTTCCCGGTCATTACACAAAACCAAATTAATTCCGGTGGTTATTACATAAATGACGCGGAACAAATTCGGACAACTGATGGTCTGTGCCTTGATACAGGTTCAGATCAACAGAATCGTTTGACGCTGCGGGAGTGTAAGCATGTGCAATCTCAGCTTTTCTCATTTCACCGAGACAGAATCACGCAGGGTGAGAAATGTCTGGATGCCGCAGGACAAGGTACAAAAGAAGGCACACCAATCATTCTTTATTCATGCACGGGTAATGATAACCAGCGCTGGCTCACTGATGATAACAAAATTAAGGGGAAACAGAGCCGAAAATGCCTGGGCACAAATAGCATTATTGTCAGAAAAGGCGACCCTGTTGTGTTGGCCGATTGCGATTTTAGTCGCGCCCTGGAATTTACCATCAGGTAGCAGGACATCGCTGTGAAGAGAGGGCCGCTAACCTCATGACACAACAATAGGTTAGCGACCTTTACTTCCACGTGCGGTCACGTCCGCAACGTCAGGATGACAAAACGGCGGCTAAACCTTGACACCAGTTATATACCCAGCTTAAATACTGGTCATCCAACCAGTAAAAAGGAAATGGCGATGTTCGTCGAACTCGTTTATGACAAGCGAAATGTTGAAGGTTTGCCAGGCGCACGCGAAATCATCCTCAATGAACTCACAAAACGCGTACATCAACTTTTTCCCGATGCGCAAGTGAAAGTTAAGCCAATGCAGGCGAACGCATTAAACAGTGACTGTACAAAAACCGAGAAAGAACGACTGCACCGTATGCTGGAAGAGATGTTTGAAGAGGCTGATATGTGGCTGGTCGCCGAATAACGTCCCCTCCTGCGAAAGCGACATGTCCGATCGAAAACAGCGCCCTGAGGCGCTGTCTGTGACGATATAACGCAAACGCCACCACTCAGAACATGTAGCGGAAGTTGGCGTTTATCGCATGGTCAACATGCTATTTGCCAGATGCCGACTGCTCCAGCGCCAGTCCTTGCCATTGAACATTTTGCCCAGTGCCACGCCTGTACGCCCTATCAACGAATTATACGTTTTGCTGCGCATCGACACTATTGGTCACGGTTTTACAGTAAAACGGTACCTGTTCTCAGGTTCTTCCGGCATCAGTGCACCGTTATAATGGTGAGGTCTGACGCTATTGTAGTCGTTCAAGATGTATCCATTAATTTGTCCGGTTTTCTTGTTCATTAAGTCACCTGTTTTGTGTTGAGGTGAGAATATCAACTTTAATCAGGTGACCAAATTTACTGTGTCACTACAAGAATGAGAATAGATGAAATGTTACCTTCCACACAGGGATATAATAATCCTGGTAATGAAAAATTTATGTTTACTTATAAAGTACTAATGATATCTAATCTCTATTTCCGCATATAAATCAACCCAATACAGTTACAATGAGATAAGTGAATGTAGTTTTAAATTCAGTTAGTTGTTTATCTATAGTTGTCTCTTTGGTATTAACAATAATTAATTGATTGTACTGAATAAACTATCATTTTACCTCTGTAATCGACATCTATTTTAGTTTTATTGACGTTAGACTATGTATCTTACTATCTGCACAAAACATAGAACCAGAAACAAGTCAGGCATTGCCAGAATAAAATCAACGTCATGAAACAATGGGTTATGAACACATATATCATTCAGATAAAGAAGTAATAATCGGGAGAGTAGATATCATGAAAAAACCTGTTTTTTTCCTTCTGACCATGATCATCTGCAGCTATATTTCTTTTGCCTGCGCTAATATCAGTGACTACAAAGTTATGACCTGGAATCTTCAGGGCTCTTCAGCATCTACAGAAAGTAAATGGAATGTCAATGTCAGACAGCTTTTAAGTGGTACTGCCGGTGTGGATATTCTTATGGTACAGGAGGCCGGTGCTGTTCCCACCTCAGCGGTTCCTACCGGACGACATATTCAGCCTTTTGGAGTGGGTATTCCCATTGATGAATACACCTGGAATCTCGGAACCACCAGCCGTCAGGATATAAGATATATCTACCACTCGGCTATTGATGTTGGAGCACGCCGTGTTAATCTGGCAATAGTTTCCAGACAAAGAGCGGATAATGTTTATGTCTTGCGTCCGACAACTGTCGCATCTCGCCCCGTCATTGGCATCGGACTGGGTAATGATGTTTTTCTGACAGCGCACGCACTGGCTAGTGGAGGTCCGGATGCTGCAGCTATTGTCAGGGTTACCATTAATTTTTTTAGACAACCTCAGATGCGGCATTTATCCTGGTTTCTTGCCGGGGATTTTAATCGCAGCCCAGACAGACTTGAAAATGACCTGATGACTGAGCACCTGGAACGAGTTGTAACCGTACTCGCACCTACAGCACCCACGCAAATTGGCGGTGGTATTTTAGATTATGGGGTCATTGTCGATCGAGCACCTTATTCACAAAGGGTTGAAGCATTACGTAATCCACAACTCGCTTCTGATCATTATCCCGTAGCCTTTTTGGCACGAAGCTGTTAATGAGTAAATAGCGTTGACGACATGTACTTTGAGCGTAAGGTGCAGAATATATATTTATTATAAGGTAAAATTATGAGTTGTTTTACCAGTCCAGCAATTATGGAAATGTTAGGTCATTATAAATGGCGTGTTTATGAGCCATTCAGGTTTTATCTCAGTGAAGATAAAAATGATGTCATTGAAGTACCTGTAGGATTCGTTACCGACCTTGCCACTGTTCCGCGTATTTTCTGGTCATTATTGCCACCGGATGGTGAATATGCCAAAGCGGCAATCATTCATGACTACCTGTATCATTATCCATTACGTAACAGAAAAGAGTCCGATCTCATATTCCTGGATGGGATGAAAGTTCTGGGCGTGCCAAAATGGAAAAGGATAATAATGTATTTAGCCGTAAGAATATTTGGCTGGAAATACTATCATTCTCATACCATACAACATAATTAATTTCTCGTTTTTAACACACAAAGAACTATAGAAAAACCTGATGCTTTAATATAGTAATAATGAGAATTAGTGGCTTTCACCAGTTCTCTGTGTGAGTATATCATTATATGCTGTCATCACAAACCGCCATAGTGGTAAGTCAGGGAATTACAACCTTACCCGTTCCTTTATCCATCCATAAACAAATGACTCATTCGCCTGGCGCTTTTCAGCTAACTCCAGGTAGCGTTGTCCCTGACTACAATTTAATGCCCGGATAAGTATCATTTCGCCCTCATCTCTTCGGTGAGAGAGAAAAAATGTTAGTGCCGAAAGCGTCCGTGGCCCAATCTGACCATCTGCTATCAAATCCGGATAAATTTTTTGCTGATCATTAAAAACATTAAGCCAACGCTGGAAGTACTTAATCGGAATTGAGGGTCCCATGTTCACACCAGTATCACAAAGCTCAGCTGCGATAGAGTGAGAGATAATGGCAACCTGATCAAGTCGTGGACCATACCAATAATCTGCCTCAAGGATTTTTAATGCTTGATTACGGGTAAGATTCCGTATATCCCCCATATAGCCATTAGCCCGGGCCGTCGTCAGGGTTATACCCCAATTCGTTGGTCCCCCCCTGTCGTCAGGGTGATCAACGTAACCGCCTTCTCTATTAAGGATAGCTGCAAAGATTTCATCTTTAGTCACAATGACTCCTTCTAATATTAATAAAATACGCACCTGAATGCTTTGATTGATAATGCAATGTATCTGATAAAAAACTTATTGAAGTATATAAACATTTATTTTCAAGTGGATAACCAACTTAATAAACAACATTAACCAGACCACTAATAAACGGTCTGTTTAATTTAATAGGCAACATAGGTAAGTTTCATTTATTTAGAAAGTATAAGTTCTATTACAGGCCTTGCATCATAAAAAGACATGTTGTACACGTCAGCTCTTTGCCCTCGATGTGACTGACATACACTACCTATTGAAAAGCACGAACTTATTAATGGGCCGAATGCATCAATTCGTTGTTGGATATACGTCTGCGGTTCCGGGAGAAAAGGTATCACGCCAGGATTAGACGTAGTGCTTAAACCTAAATAACTGGCATTCATTGTGCTTACACCATCCTTTACCTGACCTGTTGCGCTATCATAAACAAGCGCCACGGCCTTTTGAATATTCTCGGGTAAAATAGATAATGTGGAAACATACTCTCTTTGCAATCGCATCATTGTTTTTTCATAAGTATTAAAGTGACCACCTTGCGATTCCAGATAGGTGATGGATGGGAGTAAGCTGTAGAAATTATTATCTGCGCGAATCTGATATCTGTATAAATTACCTTTGAATGTTGAGCGAGAATAGTACGCTCTGGCTATAGCATATGTTTGATTAACACTTGAGGTTGTTGCAATATAGTGACTGTCACTACCTCCACCACTACATGACCTTCCACTGATAAATTGCTGAAAGTTACGGTTATACCCAAGTAGTGAAAACCCATCGCGAAAAATAACGTCCGGTGGAGTTGAGTCCACACGATACACAAAATCTACTGCATAGTTATTAAAGCTAACTATAGATAAGGTTAAGAATATTAACTTTTTCATTATTTCTTCTCCCCTCTTACTTGGGTCCAAAGCATTGTGTCGCACTGCACGATGATAGTCCCACAAGAGCATTTGCTGAAAAGGTATTAACAAAAAGCGGATAGGTCCAGATATTTTTTTGAACATGAATCCTTACGGATTGCCCTGTACTGTAAAAATATCTTGCCTGGTCAAGCAGTTCTTTAAAGGAGGGCGCCCATATGCTCTGCTTTGATACCGCACATGCAACAACTGGTGTACCACTACCGTTAGCTTTAACCGTTTTTATGCAAAAATAAGGACTAGTATCTATCTGACCAACATGTAATTCACTGATAACTTCGTCTGAGTAATAGGCGTTCGTTTTATCTCCTGTCCACTCAGCGCTGGCATTAAAAGAATAAATGAGAATTAATAATGTATAAACAGGCACAAACTTATTTATATACATACTACTCTCCTGTACATTAAAATAATTAACAAAGCACAAATTTATTATATCTCATCACATCAAAATTCAGTCTATCATGATTTACTTCAACACAATGTTACCAACCACAACAAACACTCAAATTACTTGTAAATAGTAATAATACACATATAAAAAATTTCATCACTGATAATAAGCCACACCTATTTTATCAGTTACAGAATTTCTGCCACGGTAATAACACAGGTACTTCCGGCTCATATTGATCGCCGTCGTCTGTCTACTGGTTTTTATTTTCAGCAAAGCAGGACATAACTCATTAATAACTTGATGATTATTTAACAAGCCCACCCTCTGTAAGAACGTTCTGGATAACTATCAGATCACTATTATAGGATCAAAGAGTGGGGAATAAATCATTATCATCCAACTGAATCATGGACGACATCTTATTAACTGGCAATCTTTTTCCGGTGTAGTGATCCTACCCGCGTAATCTATCTGTACCCTCCTGGTAAAGTGTCTGGCAATTTAGTCAGCCTATTGTTGATAACCGCCAGAAAAGTAATATGTTCAGAAAGATGATCTAATAAAGTTGTGAGCTGTAGGTCGCTGAGATCTAGTATAAGGCAATAATATTTCAAACATTCCCGCATCCAAGTTTGTTGAACGAAAATTTACTTAAAGAAAAAATAATAAGCCTTAATATTTTTTGCAGTATTTCAACTTATAGCAGAATAAATGTGCGTAGATGGCGTAAAAACCTGATGAGCAGGAATATCGATAGCCAGCAGGCGCTTCTGCTGGTCCATATTCCTCCATTTTGCCAGGCCATACTGGAGCGCCACCAGGTATCTGCCAGATTGATCCTAAGCTAATAAATATAAACAGATAGCAGTTACTGCCTACCTTAAGAAGTATGTGCTCATGATCATTTAAAGCTCTTTTAAAGAGCCTGATAATAAGCTTGTCAATATAATATTATGCAGTCTCTATTAAGCGCCTGGTTTATTTGTTTTGCATAATCATATAGTTGACTTTCCGAGTAAGAGTTTTCTTGCAAAGACAAATAAACGTGCTTTATATCTCTGAATAAACATACATCACCATGAATATGAGCCTCTATATAATTCCCTTCATAGCCTGTACCATAATTAGAATGAGCTAAAAATTTTTCGTCCTTAGCCATTTTAACCAAACTCTTAAAGCAATTATAACCAAAAAAATCATTTTGACAGGATGCAATCAGGTTCTCCATATGGCAAAATGTAGATAATTTACTCGTATCCAGGCCAAATCTGTGGCCGTAGATATCAAAAGGTGAGAATGTACAATTTGTTTTTACATTATCATTTAATTCAAAAAATGATTTCCCATAGGCGCTGGCACCTCCATTTTCACCGTTCAGAAAGTCCAGTGCAGCATAAATTGGTCTGCTTGTAGGGCTAAAAGTTTTACTGTTGGGAGTATATGCTACGGAAAAACCGCCTGTCTGACCATATGGGGCATAAGGTGAATCTGCAAGCTTCTCCAGTTCAAATGCTTTAGTTTCAACTGAATCACGCCCGACATTATAAGCAGGTAAATCTCCTGGTCTGCAACCTAATGCATAAGAGTTCAGATATTCTTTATTTTTTAAGAGAGAGACAAAGTCAATTTTTGCTGCATTAAAATTTATTGTCAGCCGGGCATTTTGTAAAATATCCACCATCTTATTTAGTAAGAGAGCGCAATCTATTTCGGCACCACACTCACGGCTTATCCGCCTGAGCGCTTTTTCTCTTATTATGTCAGCGTCGCGCTGACACCTGGAATGAATATGCGCAAGTACTTGTTTTCCAAAAAGGCGACCATACACCTTTTTACGCTCTTCATTGCTGAGACCGCAAAACACTTCGTCAAAAGAAAGCCTGTACGCTGCGCTTACAGAACCTCTCGCCGCTCTGCTTTCTGGAAATGGCGGAACATCTTCAACAAAATTTTTAATTTGCTGAATGTCTGAAGACAGAGGAGTACGTCCGACATTTTTTTCCTTATCTGTTTCCAGATATTCCGGAACCTTCACACTTCCACTGTAGAAGATAAGTTTGAGCATATGTCTCCTGAATTTTTATGACTAATATAGCATTCACTTTCGCTGACGTATTCTTTACCAGGCTGATATTTCAACACCTCTTAACAGCCTTATAGAAGTGCAAATAAAGACACTAATAATTTCATAAAATGCTTAATCTACCCACTATTGCAGGCAATAAATCATCACCTTTTATTGAAATAATCCCCTGATAATAACAATAAATCTGGTAAGGCACTTTCAAAAAATAGCCAAACCACACATCATAAAGAAAACCACCACAATCAAAATCGGTAACTATCAGCTTTCAGGGGGTCTCAGGTTATCATGACGATCGGCGTAAAGGATGGATTACTATTGCGGTCAGAATTGAGGGAGTTTTGATAAATTTTTTTGATAAAATTTTGATAACCGTTCGAATGCTAATAATAAAAACGGGGACGTTAAGTCCCCGTTTTTGTTTTTAACAATTATCGTTATTACATATTTGCGATAATCGCGTCGCCAAACTCACTACATTTCAGCAGCTTAGCGCCTTCCATCAGGCGTTCAAAGTCATAGGTCACGGTCTTCGCGGCAATCGCGCCTTCCATACCTTTAACAATCAGATCCGCCGCTTCGAACCACTGCATGTGGCGCAGCATCATCTCCGCAGACAGAATAATGGAGCCTGGGTTGACTTTATCCTGGCCCGCATATTTCGGCGCAGTCCCGTGAGTGGCTTCAAACAACGCGCATTCGTCGCCGATATTCGCACCCGGTGCAATACCGATACCGCCAACCTGAGCCGCCAGGGCATCGGAAATATAGTCACCGTTCAGGTTCATACAGGCGATAACGTCGTATTCCGCCGGACGCAACAGGATCTGTTGCAGGAACGCATCGGCGATAACGTCTTTAACCACGATCTCTTTACCCGTGTTCGGGTTCTTAATTTTCAGCCATGGACCGCCGTCAATAAGCTCACCGCCGAACTCGTCGCGCGCCAACTGGTAGCCCCAGTCTTTAAACGCGCCTTCGGTGAACTTCATGATATTGCCTTTATGTACCAGCGTGACGGAATCGCGATCGTTAGTAATAGCGTATTCAATCGCCGCGCGAACCAGACGTTTAGTGCCTTCTTCAGAACACGGTTTGATACCGATACCGCAGTGCTCCGGGAAGCGAATTTTCTTCACGCCCATCTCTTCGCGCAAGAACTTGATCACTTTCTCAGCGTCTGCAGAGTCAGCTTTCCATTCAATTCCGGCGTAGATATCTTCAGAGTTTTCACGGAAGATGACCATATCGGTCAGCTCCGGATGTTTCACCGGACTTGGCGTGCCCTGATAGTAACGAACGGGACGCAGACAAACGTACAGGTCAAGCTCCTGACGCAGGGCAACGTTCAGAGAGCGGATACCGCCGCCAACCGGCGTGGTCAACGGACCTTTAATCGCTACGCGGTAATCACGAATTAAATCAAGGGTTTCAGCGGGAAGCCAGACATCCTGGCCGTAAACCTGTGTGGATTTTTCTCCGGTGTAAATTTCCATCCAGGAAATTTTACGCTCGCCTTTATAGGCTTTCTCGACGGCGGCATCGACCACTTTAAGCATGGCTGGAGTGACATCAACACCGATACCATCGCCTTCAATAAACGGGATAATCGGATTCTCAGGAACGTTGAGTTTGCCGTTTTGCAGGGTGATCTTCTTACCTTCCACCGGAACAACTACTTTGCTTTCCATTCACCTCTCCTTCGAGCGCTTCTGGTTTGCTCGTCTGTCATCGCGCTGCATGTGCAATGGCGTCCTGCTGCACGACTGCGTTAGAGCAATTTTTTGTTAATGTTTTGTAATGAGCATGTCAATACTACCCTATTGTTTGCCGCCATGAAAGACACTCATTATTGCGCTATAATGCGGCAATTAATAAGTTCTGAAAACACCATGCAAAAAACTTCTTTTAGAAATCACTACGTTAAGCGATTCAGCTCACGACAAGCATCTAAATCACGGAAAGAAAACCAGCCAAAACGCGTGGTTTTGTTCAATAAACCTTACGATGTGTTGCCGCAGTTCACGGATGAAGCAGGTCGCCGCACGTTAAAAGATTTTATTCCTGTGCAAGGCGTTTATGCCGCAGGCCGCCTGGACCGCGACAGCGAAGGGCTTTTGGTGCTGACTAATGACGGCGCGCTGCAGGCGCGCCTCACGCAACCGGGCAAACGCACCGGCAAGATTTACTATGTTCAGGTAGAAGGTATCCCGGATAATGCAGCGCTGCAGGCGCTTCGTACTGGCGTCACGCTCAACGATGGCCCTATCCTGCCCGCCGGTATTGAGATTGTCGCGGAGCCTGACTGGCTGTGGCCGCGCACCCCGCCGATTCGCGAACGGAAGAATATTCCCACCAGTTGGCTAAAAGTCACCTTATATGAAGGCCGCAACCGCCAGGTAAGACGCATGACAGCGCATGTCGGTCATCCCACTCTACGATTAATTCGTTACAGCATGGGCGACTACACGCTCAACGGCCTCGATAATGGACAGTGGCGCGAGATCGCACAGGAGAAAGACAGATGAAACGGCTTCTCATTGCTTTTGCTTTATTAACACCGTTATCCGTTAATGCGGCCAGCTTCGACTGCCAGAAAGCGCAGGCTGCGGATGAAAAGGCTATCTGCGCGCACCTGACGCTGAATGATAAAGACGTGGAAATGCACACCAAATATCAGTTTCTGAAAGGGTTGTTCGCGATGGGCAGTCGCGGCGCCCTGCAGGACGCCCAGCAGAGCTGGCTTAAACAGCGTCAGCAGTGCAGGGCCGACGTCACCTGCCTGACAAAAGCTTATAACGAGCGTCTGAAACAGCTTGACGCGATCTATGACCACATTGATAAACCGCTTTAATAAGGATGCCTATGTTCAAGCCGCACGTGACCGTTGCCTGCATCGTACATGCCGAAGATAAATTTCTGGTGGTGGAAGAGACCATCAACGGTAAATCGTTATGGAATCAACCTGCCGGACACCTGGAGGCAGATGAAACGCTGGCGCAGGCCGCCGCGCGTGAACTGTGGGAAGAGACTGGCATCACGGCGCAACCACAGTATTTTATCCGTATGCATCAGTGGATTGCGCCGGATAAGACCCCGTTCCTGCGCTTTTTATTCGCTATCAAGCTTGATCATATTTGCGCGACCGCCCCCCATGACAACGACATAGATTGCTGCCGTTGGGTGAGCGCCGACGAGATTCTGAACGCGCCGAATTTACGTTCTCCGCTGGTGGCTGAAAGCATTCGCAGTTATCAAACGGGACAACGTTACCCCTTATCTATAGTGGGCGAATTTAACTGGCCGTTTACAGAGGGTGTCAAGTAAAGGGCTGCGTGATAGAATACGCCGCCTTGAAGTTCAATGTCGCGAGTATTCCAATGTCAGAAAGCCCAAAAAAAGTGATCGTCGGCATGTCCGGCGGTGTCGATTCCTCCGTTTCCGCCTGGCTGTTGCAACAACAGGGTTATCAGGTAGAAGGCCTGTTCATGAAGAACTGGGAAGAGGACGATGGTGAGGAATACTGTACCGCAGCAGCCGATCTGGCTGACGCGCAGGCCGTGTGCGACAAGCTTGGCATTGAACTGCATACCGTTAATTTTGCCGCAGAATATTGGGATAACGTCTTTGAACTGTTCCTTGAAGAGTACAAAGCGGGCCGTACGCCGAACCCGGATATTCTGTGCAATAAAGAGATCAAATTTAAAGCCTTCCTTGAATTTGCCGCAGAAGATTTAGGCGCCGACTATATCGCCACCGGTCACTACGTCCGCCGCGCGGATGTAAACGGCAAAAGCCGGTTGTTGCGCGGGCTCGACGGTAACAAAGACCAGAGCTACTTCCTCTATACGCTTGGCCATGAGCAGATTGCGCAAAGTCTGTTCCCGGTTGGCGAGCTGGAAAAACCGCAGGTGCGTAAAATCGCCGAAGATCTGGGGCTGGTAACCGCAAAGAAAAAAGATTCTACCGGTATCTGCTTTATCGGCGAGCGCAAATTCCGCGACTTTTTAGGGCGCTATCTGCCTGCGCAGCCGGGGAAAATCATTACCGTTGACGGCGATGAAATCGGCGAGCATCAGGGTCTGATGTATCATACGCTCGGTCAGCGTAAAGGGCTGGGAATCGGCGGCACCAAAGACGGTAGCGAAGACCCCTGGTATGTGGTGGATAAAGACGTTGAAAACAATGTGTTAATTGTCGCCCAGGGGCATGAGCACCCACGTCTGATGTCGGTAGGCCTCATCGCCCAGCAGCTACATTGGGTCGATCGCGAACCGTTCACCGGCACCCTGCGCTGTACGGTAAAAACCCGCTACCGCCAGACCGATATTCCGTGCACGATTAACGCGCTGGATGACGATCGTATCGAGGTCATTTTTGACGAGCCTGTTGCCGCCGTTACGCCGGGCCAGTCCGCTGTCTTTTACAGCGGCGAAGTCTGCCTGGGCGGCGGCATTATCGAGCAGCGACTGCCGCTGACGGTCTGATTATTCAATACACAACACCATTCAAGTCGCCTCAAAGCGGCTTAAAAGATGAAGTGTATTTTATTTGATACAAGGAAGCAGTGATTGTGGCAAAGAATTATTATGACATCACCCTCGCGCTGTCTGGCATTTGCCAGTCGGCACGCCTGGTGCAACAACTGGCGCACCAGGGGCACTGTGATGCCGATGCGTTGCACGTTTCACTCAACAGTGTCATTGATATGAATCCCAGTTCTACTCTGGGTGTGTTCGGCGGCAGCGAAGCTAACCTGCGTCTTGGTCTGGAAACACTGCTCGGCGTGCTGAATGCCAGCAGCCGACAAGGACTTAACGCCGAACTGACGCGTTATACGCTTAGCCTGATGGTGCTGGAGCGCAAGCTGTCATCCGCCAAAGGCGCATTGAATACGTTAGGCGATCGCATTAACGGCCTGCAGCGCCAGCTTGACCATTTTGATTTACAGTCAGACACGTTAATGAGCGCCATGGCGGGCATCTACGTGGATGTGATTAGCCCATTGGGCCCACGCATTCAGGTGACGGGCTCCCCGGCCGTTCTGCAAAGTCCGCAGGTTCAGGCCAAAGTCCGCGCTTCGCTACTGGCAGGCATCCGTGCAGCCGTGCTCTGGCATCAGGTAGGCGGTGGTCGCCTACAGCTTATGTTTTCTCGTCATCGCCTGACGACTCAGGCAAAACAAATTCTTGCTCATTTAACCCCGGAGTTATGATCTATGGAATTATCCTCACTGACCGCCGTTTCCCCTGTCGATGGACGCTACGGCGATAAAGTCAGCGCGCTGCGCGGAATTTTTAGCGAATACGGTTTGCTGAAATTTCGTGTACAAGTCGAAGTACGTTGGCTGCAGAAATTAGCCGCGCACGCAGCGATCAAGGAAGTTCCTGCTTTTGCTGCCGACGCAAACGGTTACCTGGATACGCTTGTGGCAAACTTCAATGAAGAAGATGCCGCGCGCATTAAAACCATTGAGCGCACCACGAATCACGATGTGAAAGCGGTTGAGTATTTTCTGAAAGAAAAAGTCGCCGCGATCCCGGCGCTACATGACGTTTCCGAATTTATCCACTTTGCCTGCACTTCTGAGGACATTAACAACCTGTCGCACGCGTTAATGCTCAAAACCGCGCGCGATGAAGTGATCCTGCCTTACTGGCGTCAGGTGATTAACGCGGTTAAAGATCTCGCCACGCAGTATCGCGACATTCCTCTGCTCTCCCGCACCCACGGCCAGCCGGCAACGCCTTCCACTCTGGGTAAAGAGATGGCGAACGTGGCGTATCGTATGGAGCGTCAGTTCCGCCAGCTCAACCAGGTGGAGATCCTCGGTAAAATCAACGGCGCCGTAGGCAACTATAACGCGCATATCGCCGCCTATCCGGAAGTTGACTGGCATCAGTTCAGCGAAGAGTTCGTCACCTCGCTGGGCATCCAGTGGAACCCTTACACCACCCAGATTGAACCGCATGATTATATTGCGGAACTGTTTGACTGTATCGCGCGCTTTAACACCATCCTGATCGATTTCGATCGCGATGTCTGGGGCTATATTGCGTTGAACCATTTCAAACAGAAAACCATCGCCGGGGAGATCGGTTCTTCTACCATGCCGCATAAAGTTAACCCCATTGACTTTGAAAACTCAGAAGGCAACCTCGGTCTGTCTAATGCAGTGTTGCACCATCTGGCAAACAAACTGCCGGTTTCCCGCTGGCAGCGCGATCTGACCGACTCAACCGTCCTGCGTAACCTGGGTGTCGGCATCGGTTATGCGCTTATCGCTTATCAGTCCACCCTGAAGGGCGTCAGCAAGCTGGAAGTAAACCGCGATCATCTGCTTGACGAACTGGATCACAACTGGGAAGTATTAGCCGAACCGATCCAGACCGTCATGCGCCGCTATGGTATTGAAAAACCATATGAAAAACTGAAAGAGTTGACCCGTGGCAAGCGTGTTGATGCCGAAGGAATGAAACAGTTTATTGATAGTCTGGCCCTGCCGGAAGCAGAAAAAACGCGCCTTAAAGCCATGACGCCGGCAAATTATATCGGTCGCGCTGTGACTCTGGTCGACGAACTTAAATAATGTCTGCCTCACCCTCTTTTCTTCAGAAAGAGGGTGACTATTTGTCTGGTTTATTAACTGTTTATCCCCAAAGCACCATAATCAACGCTAGACTGTTCTTATTGTTAACACAAGGGAGAAGAGATGATGCGCGTACTGGTTGTAGAGGATAATGCATTATTACGCCACCACCTGAAGGTTCAGCTCCAGGATTCAGGTCACCAGGTCGATGCCGCAGAAGATGCCAGGGAAGCTGATTACTACCTTAATGAACACCTTCCGGATATCGCTATTGTCGATTTAGGTCTGCCGGATGAAGACGGCCTTTCCTTGATACGCCGCTGGCGCAGCAGTGATGTTTCACTGCCGGTTCTGGTGTTAACCGCGCGCGAAGGCTGGCAGGATAAAGTCGAGGTTCTCAGCTCCGGGGCCGATGACTACGTAACGAAGCCATTCCACATCGAAGAGGTAATGGCTCGTATGCAGGCGTTAATGCGCCGTAATAGCGGTCTGGCCTCCCAGGTGATCAACATCCCGCCTTTCCAGGTGGATCTCTCACGTCGGGAATTATCCGTCAATGAAGAGGTCATCAAACTCACGGCGTTCGAATACACCATTATGGAAACGCTTATCCGTAACAACGGTAAAGTGGTCAGCAAAGATTCGCTGATGCTTCAACTGTATCCGGATGCGGAACTGCGGGAAAGTCATACCATTGATGTTCTCATGGGGCGTCTGCGGAAAAAAATACAGGCCCAGTATCCGCACGATGTCATTACCACCGTACGCGGACAAGGATATCTTTTTGAATTGCGCTAATGAATAAATTTGCTCGCCATTTTCTGCCGCTGTCGCTGCGGGTTCGTTTTTTGCTGGCGACAGCCGGCGTCGTGCTGGTGCTTTCTTTGGCATATGGCATAGTGGCGCTGGTCGGCTATAGCGTAAGTTTTGATAAAACCACCTTTCGTTTGCTGCGCGGCGAAAGCAACCTGTTTTATACCCTCGCCAAATGGGAAAATAATAAAATCAGCGTTGAGCTGCCTGAAAATCTGGACATGCAAAGCCCGACCATGACCCTGATTTACGATGAAACGGGCAAATTATTATGGACGCAGCGCAACATTCCCTGGCTGATTAAAAGCATTCAACCGGAATGGTTAAAAACGAACGGCTTCCATGAAATTGAAACCAACGTAGACGCCACCAGCACGCTGTTGAGCGAAGACCATTCCGCGCAGGAAAAACTCAAAGAAGTACGTGAAGATGACGATGATGCCGAGATGACCCACTCGGTAGCGGTAAATATTTATCCTGCCACGGCGCGGATGCCGCAGTTAACCATCGTGGTGGTCGATACCATTCCGATAGAACTAAAACGCTCCTATATGGTGTGGAGCTGGTTCGTATACGTGCTGGCCGCCAATTTACTGTTAGTCATTCCTTTACTGTGGATCGCCGCCTGGTGGAGCTTACGCCCTATCGAGGCGCTGGCACGGGAAGTCCGCGAGCTTGAAGATCATCACCGCGAAATGCTCAATCCGGAGACGACGCGTGAGCTGACCAGCCTTGTGCGCAACCTTAATCAACTGCTCAAAAGCGAGCGTGAACGTTATAACAAATATCGCACGACCCTGACCGACCTGACGCACAGTTTAAAAACGCCGCTCGCGGTTTTGCAGAGTACCTTACGCTCTTTACGCAACGAAAAGATGAGCGTCAGCAAAGCTGAACCGGTGATGCTGGAACAGATCAGCCGGATTTCCCAGCAGATCGGCTATTATCTGCATCGCGCCAGTATGCGCGGTAGCGGCGTATTGTTAAGCCGCGAACTGCATCCCGTCGCGCCGTTGTTAGATAACCTGATCTCCGCGCTCAATAAAGTTTATCAGCGTAAAGGGGTGAATATCAGTATGGATATTTCACCAGAGATCAGTTTTGTTGGCGAGCAAAACGACTTTGTCGAAGTAATGGGCAACGTACTGGACAACGCTTGTAAATATTGCCTGGAGTTTGTCGAGATTTCGGCTCGCCAGACCGACGATCATTTGCATATTTTCGTCGAAGATGACGGCCCAGGCATTCCCCACAGCAAACGTTCCCTGGTGTTTGATCGCGGTCAGCGCGCCGATACCCTACGACCAGGACAAGGCGTGGGGCTGGCTGTCGCGCGCGAGATTACGGAACAATACGCCGGGCAGATCATTGCCAGCGACAGTCTGCTCGGCGGTGCCCGTATGGAGGTCGTTTTTGGCCGACAGCATCCCACTCAGAAAGAGGAATAAACATTTCTGTGCGTTCTTCCACGCATCTCGTTAAGCATCCGTTATAATCGGTGTCAGATACCAGCCTGCGGATACTTAACATGGAATACCAATTAACTCTTAACTGGCCCGACTTTCTTGAACGCCACTGGCAAAAACGCCCGGTGGTCTTAAAACGTGGGTTTACTAACTTTATCGATCCGCTCTCGCCGGATGAGCTGGCGGGGCTGGCGATGGAAAGCGAAATCGACAGTCGTCTCGTTAGCCATCAGGATGGCAAATGGCAGGTCAGCCATGGCCCTTTCGAAAGCTACGATCATCTGGGTGAGAGCAACTGGTCGCTGCTGGTACAGGCGGTAAACCACTGGCATGAACCCACCGCCGCCTTGATGCGCCCGTTCCGCGCTCTGCCGGACTGGCGTATCGACGATCTGATGATCTCCTTTTCCGTCCCCGGCGGCGGCGTTGGCCCGCATCTGGATCAGTATGATGTGTTTATTATCCAGGGAACCGGTCGCCGTCGCTGGCGCGTGGGCGAAAAGCTGCAAATGCGTCAGCACTGCCCGCATCCCGACCTGTTACAAGTCGATCCGTTCGAGGCCATTATTGATGAAGAGCTGGAGCCGGGCGACATTCTATATATTCCGCCAGGATTCCCGCATGAAGGCTATGCGCTGGAAAACGCCATGAACTATTCGGTCGGTTTTCGCGCGCCCAATAGCCGTGAGCTGATCAGCGGTTTTGCCGATTACGTCCTGCAACGGGAGTTGGGCAATACATACTACAGCGATCCGGATATGCCGTCCCGCAAGCATCCGGCGGATATCCTGCCGCAGGAGATGGATAAACTGCGTAATATGATGCTCGATTTGATCAATCAACCCGCGCATTTCCAACAGTGGCTTGGCGAGTTTCTCTCTCAGTCACGCCACGAACTGGATATTGCGCCGCCGGAGCCGCCGTATCAGCCTGATGAAATTTACGATGCCTTAAAGCAAGGCGAGGTATTAGTACGTCTCGGCGGGCTTCGCGTATTGCGTATCGGCGATGAGGTCTATGCGAATGGCGAAAAAATAGACTCTCCGCATCGCCCCGCTCTGGAGGCGCTCGCCAGTCATATTGCACTGACCGCTGAAAACTTCGGCGATGCGCTGGAAGACCCGTCCTTCCTCGCGATGCTGGCGGCGCTGGTGAATAGCGGGTACTGGTTCTTCGAAGGATAAGAACATCGCAATGCCCGGCGACCGCCGGGCTGACGCAAACTATCCACAACGATCGCCGCCAGGTTTGGCGAAATCGTTATATTGCGGATCGCCCGGATAAATCGAGTGGGCCATTCGATGGCGAAATGACATTTGCCGATAGCGCCGCGCCAGTACGTTATCTCCAAGACCTTCGGCAATATTAGCCAGTTGCTGTAATCGTTCATACTGCATCTTTGCTGGATAAGCTACGGCATCAAGCGTAAAGGCGCGTTCCGCAAAGTCTTTTGCTTGTTCAAGCTGTTGATTATTCTTATAAAGCAGCGAAATACCATACAACACCATGGATACGTCGGACTGCCGACGTTTATATTCTTCCAGCAATGGGAGATAGGGGGAGGTACTGTCCAGGTCGATGTTTTCGGGCAAATAAAAGCGTAATCGTGATATTACCGTCGCCATTGGCGTTAAACGGCTCTGGTAATACGCGATAAGTTTAAGGTAGAGATCTTTCGCTTCCTTATAATGATGGCCCTGTGCATAAAAGCCAGCAAGATTATTGCTGTCAACCGTCATTTCGCCGAATTCGGCGCCATAAAGCGTTTGCTTAATTTTTAGCGCCTGACTTAGCGCATTAATCGCCTCGCTAATATGTCCTGCATTATAAGCAATATCCGCTTTCTGCTGCAAAAAAGAGGCGACGCGCTCACGATTATCCCAGGTTTTATCCCGTAAAATAACGCCCAACCACTGCCGCTCCGTTGCGTCTATCTTCGCCAAATAATAGGCTTTACGCGCACTATCACATTCGACATCCCGCTCTTCCAGCGCATCAGAATAAGCGTCGCGCATCCTGTTTAAGGTATAAACCAATGCCTCCGTCGATGCCTTTTTGTCTTTAAGACGCCACGTTAATGCCTGCTCTTGCCAGGCTATTCGCTGACGGTAATCAACCTTGATCTCGTATCGCCACTGCTCTGTAGATGAATACTCTATATGGCGATCGTCACTGTAAACATTAAAGGCCGCAAGGTGTTCAAACATATCGGCCCGATCGCCCGGATAAGTGCCCGCCGGAAATGTTTTCATGATTGCCCGCGCTCGCAGCAGCATTTGCGGCGTTAATTCAGGTTTACCCAGCCATTGATAAATATCGCTTTGTAATAGCAGGCTACGAACAAGCTGTATTGAGCGTTTGCCATATTGCCGCGAGGCCAGCCTCACCGCATCATCAATAAACGTCATGCAGGTTTCATCGCCGGTCATAAAACATGCTGCAGATTGTTGCTGGCGCTGGGACCAGGAAGGCGGATATTCGGCGCTCCAGGCAGAAAAATTTATGGCGGAAAATATCCCGCCATAAATAATAAAACGCTTCACCACAATGCGTAACATTCGCTACTGGCCGCGCTTCGCCGTCAGCTCCGCGATACGTACAATCACCTGTACCGCTTTTTCCATCCCCTCCAGCGTCACAAACTCATGTTTACCATGATAGTTATATCCGCCGGTAAAGAGATTAGGACACGGCAAGCCCATAAACGACAGTTGCGCCCCGTCTGTACCGCCGCGAATCGGTTTCATCTCCGGCGTAATATGACAGTCGCGCATGGCCTGCTGGGCGATATCGAGAATATGCGGATGCTCAACCACTTTTTCGCGCATATTGTAATAACTGTCTTCAATCACCAGTTCGATATAGCAGTCCGGATGCAGCCCCTTGCCGACTTTTTTGGCAATCTCCATCATTTTGCGTTTACGCGCTTCAAACTGCTTACGGTCGAAATCGCGAATGATGTAGTGCATTTCGGCCCGGTCAACGGTGCCTTTCATGCTGGCCAGATGATAAAACCCTTCGTAACCTTCAGTGGTTTCAGGCGCTTCATCCGCCGGCACTTCCGCGTGAATCCTCGCCGCCAACGACAGCGCATTGACCATCACACCTTTCGCCGTACCAGGATGCACGTTATTGCCGACGATTTTGATATTCACCGAGGCGGCATTGAAGTTTTCAAACTCCAGTTCGCCCACGCCGCCGCCGTCGACCGTATAGGCCCACTGCGCGCCAAATTCCTCAACATCGAAGTGCTTCGCGCCTTTCCCTACCTCTTCGTCAGGCGTAAACGCCACTTTAATGTCGCCGTGGGGAATAGGATTACCTTTCAGCACCGCCAGCGCGGTCATGATCTCCGCAACACCGGCTTTATCGTCCGCGCCCAGCAATGTCTTACCATCGGTAGTAATCAGCGTCTGTCCCAGTAATTGATGCAGTACCGGGAACATCACGGGTGACAACACCTCATCGCCAATCCCTAATGCTATATCGCCGCCGCGATAATTCTCGACAATCTGCGGGTTAACGTTTTTACCGCTGAAATCCGGAGAGGTATCCACATGGGAGATAAAACCAATGGCGGGAATATCCCCCTCAACATTGGCCGGGAGCGTCGCCATCAACGTCCCTTTTTCGCTTAATGTAATGTTAACCAGCCCCATCTCTTCGAGCTGCTGTTTGAGCAAACGTAGTAACTTCCACTGCCCCTCAGTGCTGGGAACCTGCCGAACACCCGACTTTGATTGGGTATCCAGCGATACGTAGTGTAAAAAACGCTCAAGTAGTTTATCCATGCAGTCACCCTCACTTTTCGTGACAACATTATTAATAAGCAAGAAAAGACAAATATTGCGTCAGGTCACTTTTATCCCTGCAAACAAGAATATTTCACTTTGACACGCTTTCTGACTATAAAGCTAAGTCAGTAATTCGCAACAAGGATTGGCGATCACAGTGGTTTGCCGTAGAATGACCGCCCTCATTAAGAGTGATTAAGGTGGTTAACCACAAACCCCGCAGCGGTCAGCCATCCGTTGCGTTTACATGGGACAGAGTAAGAAATTGAATAAACAACCGCGTTCGCTTTCACCGCTGGTGCTTTTGTCGGGAATTAGCAAAAGTTTCGATGGCAAAGAGGTCATTTCACAACTGGATTTGACCATTAACAATGGCGAATTCCTCACGCTGCTTGGCCCTTCCGGCTGCGGTAAAACAACCGTTCTTCGCCTGATTGCCGGCCTGGAAACCGTTGATGCCGGGCATATCATGTTGGATAACCAGGATATCACCCACGTTCCCGCCGAAAATCGTTATGTGAACACCGTATTTCAAAGCTACGCTTTATTTCCGCATATGACGGTGTTTGAAAATGTCGCGTTTGGCTTACGGATGCAAAAAACGCCAGCCGCCGAGATTGCGCCCCGCGTGACCGATGCGCTGCGTATGGTGCAGCTTGAAGAGTTTGCACAACGTAAACCGCACCAGCTTTCCGGCGGACAGCAGCAGCGTGTGGCTATCGCCCGCGCGGTGGTGAATAAACCTCGCCTGTTATTACTGGATGAATCGCTCTCCGCGCTGGACTATAAATTGCGCAAACAAATGCAGAACGAGCTTAAAGCATTACAGCGTAAACTCGGTATCACGTTTGTTTTTGTCACTCACGATCAGGAAGAAGCGCTCACCATGTCCGATCGTATCGTGGTAATGCGTAATGGCGTGATTGAGCAAGACGGCACGCCGCGTGAAATCTATGAAGAGCCAAAAAACCTGTTTGTCGCCGGTTTTATCGGCGAAATTAACCGCTTTGACGCAACCGTCATTGAACGGCTTGATGAACAGCGCGTCCGCGCCAGCGTAGAAGGTCGGGAGTGCAATATATACGTCAATTTCGCTGTCGAACCAGGCCAAAAACTGAACGTCCTGCTGCGACCGGAAGATCTACGCGTCGAAGAGATCAACGATGATAACCACATCGAAGGGCTTATCGGCTACGTGCGCGAGCGCAATTATAAAGGTATGACGCTGGAGTCGGTGGTTGAACTGGAAAATGGCAAAATGGTGATGGTCAGCGAATTCTTCAACGAAGATGATCCTGACTTCGACCATTCACTTGACCAAAAAATGGCCATTAGTTGGGTAGAAAGCTGGGAGGTCGTACTGGCTGATGAAGAACACAAGTAAATTCCAGAATGTAGTGATTGTCACTATCGTCGGTTGGCTTGTGTTGTTTGTTTTTCTGCCCAACCTGATGATCATTGGCACCAGCTTTCTGACCCGTGACGACGCCAGTTTCGTCAAGATGGTCTTTACGCTGGATAACTACGCACGCCTGCTCGATCCGCTCTATTTTGAAGTGCTCCTGCACTCTCTGAATATGGCGCTGATCGCCACCCTCTCCTGCCTGGTGCTGGGCTATCCTTTTGCCTGGTTTCTGGCGAAGTTACCGGAAAAGATACGTCCGTTATTGCTGTTTTTGCTGATTGTTCCTTTCTGGACCAACTCACTGATCCGCATCTATGGGTTGAAAATATTCCTGAGCACTAAAGGTTATCTCAATGAATTCCTGCTGTGGCTGGGCGTGATTGATACGCCGATTCGCATCATGTTCACCCCGAGTGCCGTTATTATCGGCCTGGTTTACATTTTGCTGCCGTTTATGGTCATGCCGCTCTACTCCAGCATTGAGAAGCTCGACAAACCGCTACTGGAGGCCGCACGCGATCTCGGCGCCAGTAAAATGCAAACGTTCATCCGCATCATTATTCCATTAACCATGCCGGGCATTGTCGCCGGTTGCCTGCTCGTGATGCTACCGGCAATGGGCCTGTTCTACGTCTCCGATTTAATGGGGGGCGCGAAAAACCTGCTGATTGGTAACGTCATTAAGGTACAGTTCCTGAATATTCGCGACTGGCCGTTTGGCGCGGCGACCAGCATTACGCTGACCATTGTGATGGGACTCATGCTGTTGATTTACTGGCGGGCTTCCCGCTTATTGAATAAGAAGGTGAGTGATATAAGCGATTAATTGCGCAACGCTAACAAATCCACACGCATCCAGGCATGAAGTTTATTCAAGGGTAAACTTCATGCCTCCGGCATAAAAAACGCATGAAAGAAGTTGCCGCCAGTATTGCAAATCTACAACATCATCCGCGCCAGGCCTTCTTTTACTTTTACCTGTACCGACGCTAGCACAGACAGTAATGCGTTTATACGCGAAGCTCTCAGGTTTTATACTGATTGCCAGTCTCTTTTAAAAATTATATTACATCCGATGCGCCCGCAGTTGAGATAAAAAGGGTCGATTTAATCAATTATGTAGTCATTTTTACTCCAGTATAAGTGAGATTAATATGCCGATTACTATAGGGAATGGTTTTTTAAAAAGTGAAATCCTTACCAACTCCCCAAGGAATACGAAAGAAGCATGGTGGAAAGTTTTATGGGAAAAAATTAAAGACTTCTTTTTTTCTACTGGCAAAGCAAAAGCGGACCGTTGTCTACATGAGATGTTGTTTGCCGATCGCACCCCCACACGAGAGCGGCTTACAGAGATTTTTTTTGAGTTAAAAGAGTTAGCCTGCGCATCACAAAGAGATAGATTTCAGGTTTATAATCCTAATGAAAATGATGACACTATTATTCTTCGCATCATGGATCAAAACGAAGAGAACGAATTGTTACGTATCACTCAAAATACCGATGCCTTTACCTGTGAAGTCATGGGGAATGCTTATTTTTTAATAAAAGATCGCCCCGATATTTTAAAACCGCATCCACAAATGACGGCCATGATTAATACAAGATATAGCGAAATCGTAGATTACCCCCTCCCTTCGACATTATGTCTCAATCCTGCTGGCGCGCCGACATTATCGGTTCCATTAGACAACATAGAGGGGTATTTATATTCTGAATGGAGAAAAGGACATTTAGATGAGTGGAAAACGCAAGAAAAGGTAACCTACCTGGCAGCGAAAATTCAGTCTGGGATTGAAAAGACAACGCGCATTTTACAGCATGCGAATATATCCGAAAGTACTCAGCAAAACGCATTTTTAGAAACAATGACAATGTGTGGCTTAAAACAGCTTGAAATACCACCACCACATACCCACATACCTATTGAAAAAATGGTAGAAGAGGTTTTACTGGCGGATAAGACGTTTCAGGCGTTCCTTGTAACGGATCCCAGCGCCAGTCTAAGCATGTTAGCTGAGATAATCGAAGCCATCTCTGATCAGTTTTTTCACGCCATTTTTAGAATAGACCCCCAGGCTATACAAAAAATGGCGGAAGAACAGTTAACCACGCTACACGTTCGCTCAGAACAACAAAGCGGCTGTTTATGTTGTTTTTTATAAAATCAGACGACGCTTTCTCAGACGTCACGTTCAGGGTTTACTCACGTACTTCATGTTTGCCTACAGAGTAACCTCTTGCCTGGCGCAATAATGCCGCATCTGACCGGATCGGATGAGAATAGTCATTTAAATGGCCTTTTTTTCCCGCTCGTCTGGCAATTTGTTGTAAAATTCGCGGCTTCAAGCGGCAGCTTGCTTCTTCCTGGCTGCTGATAACCGCGAGACGTTTTGGAGAGATTTTGGAGAAGAGAAAAAATTGATCATTTTCAATACTCTAAAAGCACCCCATCCTCTGAATAAGAAGGTGGAACTTGAATGATCGGTCGGCTGCTCCGTGGCGGTTTCATGACTGCCATCTATGCGTATCTGTATATTCCTATCATTATTCTGATTGTGAACTCCTTCAACAGTTCGCGGTTCGGCATTAACTGGCAGGGCTTTACCACTAAATGGTACGAACTACTGGTCAATAACGACAGTCTGTTGCAGGCCGCTCAACATTCACTGACGATGGCGATTTTCTCAGCGACCTTCGCTACGTTGATTGGCTCGTTAACCGCGGTGGCGCTTTATCGCTACCGCTTTCGCGGGAAGCCATTCGTCAGCGGGATGCTGTTTGTAGTAATGATGTCGCCGGATATTGTGATGGCGATCTCCCTGCTGGTGCTGTTTATGTTACTCGGCATTCAACTGGGGTTTTGGTCGTTGCTGTTCTCGCACATCACCTTTAGCCTGCCGTTTGTGGTCGTCACGGTCTATTCGCGCCTGAAAGGCTTTGATGTCAGAATGCTGGAAGCCGCAAAAGACCTGGGGGCCAGTGAGGTAACGATTTTACGCAAAATCATTCTGCCGCTGGCGATGCCGGCGGTGGCGGCGGGCTGGTTGCTGAGCTTTACGTTGTCGATGGACGATGTCGTGGTCTCGTCGTTTGTCACCGGGCCGGGCTATGAAATTTTACCCTTAAAGATTTATTCCATGGTAAAAGTCGGCGTTTCACCAGAAGTGAACGCGCTGGCGACCGTTTTATTGGTGCTGTCTCTGGTAATGGTCATTGCCAGCCAGCTTATTGCTCGTGATAAAACCAAGGGCCGATAAGGCCCGTAATTCAGGGGACGTTAAATGAAAAAATGGTCACGCCACCTGCTCGCGGCGGGCGCCCTGGCGCTGGGTATGAGTGCCGCTCATGCCTCCGACAACGACACGCTCTATTTCTATAACTGGACTGAGTATGTGCCGCCGGGCCTGCTGGAACAGTTCACTAAAGAGACAGGCATTAAGGTGATTTATTCGACCTACGAGTCGAACGAAACCATGTATGCCAAACTCAAAACCTATAAAGATGGCGCGTATGACCTGGTTGTTCCTTCTACATACTATGTCGACAAAATGCGCAAAGAAGGCATGATCCAGAAGATCGATAAGTCGAAATTAACCAATTTCCACAACCTCGATCCGGAAATGCTCAACAAACCGTTTGACCCCAACAACGATTATTCTGTCCCGTATATCTGGGGCGCAACGGCGATTGGCGTGAACAGCGATGCTATCGATCCAAAAACCATTACCAGCTGGGCTGACTTGTGGAAACCGGAATATAAAAACAGCCTGCTTTTAACCGACGATGCGCGAGAAGTCTTCCAGATGGCGCTGCGCAAGCTAGGTTATTCCGGTAACACTACCGATCCGAAAGAGATCGAAGCGGCATATGAAGAGTTGAAAAAACTGATGCCGAACGTAGCGGCCTTCAACTCCGATAATCCGGCGAATCCGTATATGGAAGGGGAAGTCAACCTGGGGATGGTGTGGAACGGTTCGGCCTTCGTTGCTCGTCAGGCTGGCACGCCGCTGGAGGTCGTCTGGCCGAAGGAAGGCGGTATTTTCTGGATGGATAGCCTGGCTATTCCGGCGAACGCGAAAAATAAAGAGGGCGCGCTGAAGCTAATCAACTTCCTGCTGCGTCCTGACGTCGCGAAAGAGGTGGCAGAAACCATCGGCTACCCTACCCCCAACCTGGCGGCGCGTAAGCTGTTAAGCCCGGAGGTCGCCAATGATAAGTCGCTCTATCCGGATGCGCAAACCATCAGCAAAGGCGAGTGGCAAAACGATGTCGGCGACGCCAGCGCCATTTATGAAGAGTATTATCAGAAGCTAAAAGCAGGACGCTAATTCAGCCAAAGCGCCTGTCGGGCCTACAGATGAACGTAACGTGAAATGTAGGCCGGATAAGGCGTTACCGGGCAAACAGCACTACAGCCCTTTCAGGAATTTATCAACAAATTCCGGCACAACCTGGCTTGCCGGGCCGTAGTGCTTCTCTTCAAACTCGCTGCCGACCTGGCTTGGCTCAAGATTCAGTTCCACCGTATGTGCGCCGTGCAGTTTTGCTTCATGCACAAAACCCGCAGCCGGATAGACATGACCGGATGTGCCAATGGCGATAAAAATATCCGCCATCGACAGCGCCATATAAATTTCATCCATGCCAAGCGGCATCTCGCCAAACCACACCACGTGCGGACGTAGCGGCGCCGGGAACTGGCAGCAGTGACATTTATCTTCCGGCATCACATCGCCGTTCCATTCCAGAATTTGGCCGCTTTGCGAACAGCGCACCTTCAACAGCTCGCCATGCATATGAATGATGTTGCGGTTGCCCGCGCGTTCATGCAAATTGTCGATGTTTTGCGTCACCAGCAAAAAGCGATCGCCAAGCGCTTCTTCAAGCTTCGCTAACGCCAGATGCGCCGCATTGGGTTGTATTTCCGGCTGTTGAAGCTGCTGACGGCGGGCATTATAAAATGTCTGCACCAGCCCCGGATTACGGGCGAATCCTTCCGGCGTTGCCACGTCTTCAACCCGATGCTCTTCCCAAAGGCCATCCGCCGCGCGAAACGTACGAATACCAGACTCTGCAGAAATTCCTGCACCTGTAAGGACTAATACTCTTGGGTTTTCCATCATTTCCGGCACCACTCTGTCTCTGAAAAAGATCCGCTGGCGCAGACGTTCACGCAACAGACGTTTATTTTTACGAAAGCGGCTTAATCGATGAAACCGACGCGACTGCATAACAACCTCTTTTTTTGATTAGTCGGTAAGATGTAAAAAAGCAGCACCGCGCATCCCACCTGCATCCCCATGCCGCGCACGCTCAATGCGCGGCGCGCGGGCAACAGGGAGGAGATGGCGCGGCAGTCTTTCCGCCAGTTGCGTTGTTATTGCCGTAAAGTTCGATAGTCCGCCGCCGATCACCAATAAATCGGGATCGACAATCGTCAGTATATTCCCTAGACAAACCGCCAGTAAATCCAGATAGCGCTCAACATGCGCGTGTGCCCGCTCATCGCCTTGCTCCCACAACGCGATAATCTCCGGCGCCTGCAGCGATTGATCATAATAATGCTGATATAGCCACGCAAACCCGCGCCCGGACAGATAATTCTCAATGCAGCCCATCTGGCCGCATCCACAACGGCGGAGAGGAAAATCAAACCCCATCAACGTTAGCGCGTCAACCGGCAAACGCATATGGCCAAACTCGCCGGTGATATAGCTCTGACCGGTAATCGGCTTCCCGTTTAGCACCAGGCCACCGCCGACGCCGGTGCCGAGGATAAGCCCCATAACCAAAGGATATTGCGTGAATTCATCATCCCAGGCTTCGGACAAGGCAAAACAGTTAGCATCATTGTCCAGACGCACATCGCGATCCAGTCGGGCGCTGAGATCGGCGCGCAACGGCTTACCGCTGGCTGCCGGGACATTCGCGGCGTACAGCGTGCCGTCTTCAGTTTCCGGCATACCGGGTATGCCAATCCCTACCGACCCTTTTACGCCAAATCGCTGGTCGGCTTCCGCGACCAGTTCGCACACGGCGTCTAAAAAGGCGCTATAGCTGGTATGGGGCGTGGGAACCCGTTTTTCCCACTGCAGCCGCCGCGTTGAGTCAAATACGCCTAACGCAATCTTTGTTCCGCCAATGTCAAACCCGTAATACATCACCGCTCCTTGTTTTTATATTCCGCGATTACTGGCCGCTCAATACTCGCGCAGGGTCAATGTTGCTCGCCCGCCGCGCCGGATACCAGCTCGCCAGTAAGCTTAACAACAACGCCGTGACCAGTACGTAAACAACGTCCAGCCAATGTAATTCGGATGGCAGGAAGTCGATAAAATAGATATCGCCGGACAAAAACTGATGCCCGATCTCCTTTTCAATCCCATTAATAATGGCGGTAAGCTGAAGCGAAACGACAACGCCGATCGCCACGCCAATCAAGCTGCCCAGCAAGCCCGCCAGTAGTCCGTACCAGACGAAAATGGCACGAATCAAACCATCTTTCGCCCCCAGCGTTCTTAATACCGCAATGTCGCCGCTTTTGTCTTTTACCGCCATCACTAAGGTGGAAACGATATTAAAACAGGCCACGCCGATCACCAGAATCATCGCCAGATACATAATGGCGCGAATCATCTGGATATCGCGATACATATAGCCGTAGGTGCCGATCCAGCTCTTAATGTAGACATAGCTGTTAGTCACTTCACCCGCATCACGCACCAGTTTGTTCGCATTAAACACGTCGTGGACTTTAAGCGCGATACCGGAAACGCTGGACCCCATATCCAGATACTGCTGCGCATCCTCAAGCGGGATCATGGCGAAGCTGTGATCGAGCTGGCCGCTCAGTTGCAGAATCCCGATGACATGCAAACGCACGCGTTTGGGCTGGAGCAGCTTATGGTCGGCATTCGCATTGGGGATCATGATGGACACCCAGTCGCCCTGTTTCACGTTCAGCGCATCGGCGACGCCTTTACCGATAATGATCTGCTGCTCGCCCGCTTTGAAATGATCCCAGGCGTGATTTTGCACAAATGACGGTAACGCGCTAAGCTGCTGCTCTTGCTTAGGGTCGACGCCTTTAACCTGAATGGCGCGCAAATTCGCCCCGCTCTCTACCAGGCCGGTAAAATTGATATACGGCGCGGCGGCGGCAATGCCCGGCACCTTCTGCACTTTTGCCAGCGCTTCACGCCAGTTGGTCCACGGCTGATTGACCGCTTCAATCTCCCCGTGCGGAACCACCGCCAGAATACGGTTATTCAACTCGCGTTCGAAACCGTTCATCGCGCTTAAACCGACAATCAATACCGCCACGCCCAGCGCGATACCGATGGTAGAAATGACGGAAATGAGCGAAACCATACCGCCGCGCCGCCGTCCACGGCTGAAACGCAAGCCAATTAACAATGATAAAGGCGACGCCATTACTCCGCCCCCATCAGGCTCAGTTCCGCCGTCAGGCGGCCATCGCGCATCTCAAGCTGGCGGCTCATACGTTTCGCCAGTTGCAAATCGTGAGTCACCACCAGAAACGCGGTTCCCTGCAGACGATTTAACTCGCCCAGAAGCTCAAAAATACTGTCGGCATTACGCGCATCCAGATTACCGGTCGGCTCATCCGCCAGTACCAGACGCGGGTTATTCACCAACGCGCGCGCTATCGCGACACGCTGGCGCTCACCGCCGGAAAGTTCCGAAGGTCGATGGGTTGCGCGATGCTCCAGCCCTACGGCGTGCAGCATTTCTCGCGCCCGAGCATCAATCTCCGCCGGTTTCTTTTTGCCAATCAATAATGGCATCGCCACGTTTTCCAGCGCCGTAAAATCCGGCAGGAGATGATGAAACTGATAGATAAACCCCAGTTTCTGGTTACGTAATTCCGCTTTTGCCGCAGAAGAGAGTTTGCTCATCGGCTGGCCGCTAAAAATCACATCGCCAGAGGTAGGCGTATCCAGCCCGCCTAACAGATGCAGCAACGTACTTTTACCCGAACCGGAACTGCCGACGATCGCCATCATTTCGCCTTCGCCGATACTGAAGCTGACATCGTGCAACACGTCGGTTTGTACGGTGCCTTCCTGATAGCGTTTGCACAGGTTGTCGCATTGCAACAGGATCTTATTCATAACGTAAAGCCTCAGCGGGTTGAGTGGCGGCAGCGCGCCAGGAAGGATAAAGCGTAGAAAGCAGCGCAATGACCATTGCCACCAGCGCGATAACGATCACCTGTAACGGCTCTATCGCCACGGGCAACGCAGCGCCATCCAGAAACGCGCCGATGATCGGCATCAGGTTATTCAGTTGGCTGGCAAGCAATGCGCCCAGCGCGGCGCCCAACAGCGCGCCGATAATCCCGGCGCTGGCGCCCTGCACCATAAAGACCATCATAATTTGTCGCGGCGTCAGCCCTTGAGTTTGTAAAATCGCCACTTCGCCCTGCTTCTCCATGACCATCAGACCCAACGAAGTAATAATGTTAAAAGCCGCGACCGCCACGATGAGGCTCAGCAACAATCCCATCATGTTCTTTTCCATGCGCACAGCCTGGAACAACTCGCCTTTACGTTCGCGCCAGTCCTGCCACTTAGTGCCTTGCGGCAGCGGCTGTTGGCTGAGGGTATCGACTTGCAGCGGTTCATCCAGCCACAAACGCCAGCCGGTAATATTGCCTGCCGGATAGCGCATTAAACGCGACGCGTCCTGAATATTGACCAGCATTTCATAGCCATCGACCTCGCTATTGGCGGCAAATGTGCCAATCACCGTAAACAGACGCTGGCTGGGCAGACGTCCCATTGGCGTAAACTGGCTGGCAGATGGCACCATTAGCCGAATCTGATCGCCGCGGTTGACCCCTAACTGTCCGGCGAGCTGCTCGCCGAGGATGACATTATACTTACCCGGCTGTAATTCGCTTTGCTTCACATTGACCAGATACGGCGTTAACGGATCTTTTTGCGCCGGATCGATACCCAACATCACGCCAACCGCAACGCTACGCGCGCTTTGCAGTACGACATCGCCCGTCGTCAGCGGCGCAATACGGTTAACGCCTTGCAGATTCACCGCTTTTTCCGGCATCTGATTCGGGTTAAGAGAACCATGTTCAGCAGAAAGGATGGCCTGAGGCATCAAACCAAGAATGTTATTTTGCAGTTCGCGCTCAAAACCGTTCATCACCGACAATACCGTGACCAGCGCCATCACCCCCAGGGTAATGCCGATAGTGGAAAGCCAGGAAACGAAGCGACCGAAGCGATCTGCTGCACGCCCGCGCATGTAACGCAGGCCGATGAATAGAGCGACAGGTTGATACATGTAATCCGTCTGGTTGCTGTTAGCAAAGTCCCGAGTATATAAGCGAAAGCGGAATGCGTAAATGTCTGAACCGTAAGAGTTCGTCAGCGCTATTCTGAAAAAGGCCGACAAATCAAGTCACTTACATGTTCATACTTTACCTGTTCGACGTGTTATCCGGCGGATTCAATTTGCTAATAAACAACGATCGCGGATAATAAAGAACATTGCTTATCAGTCATATGCCCCTGAATACCTGAGTCCTTCATGCTGTCCTGGCGCACAGCCAACCATGAAGCAGCCTGAAGGGTGACGCGTAGAGTGCGGCGTAAAACAAAAAGAGATACTGACAACCGTTATGCCTGAAAAACAACGTTACACGCTGCCGACAAAAGCGGGCGATCAGCGCCAGTTGGGCGAACTTACCGGTGCCGCCTGCGCTACGCTGGTGGCGGAGATAGCTGAACGCCATGCCGGTCCGGTGGTACTCATAGCGCCTGACATGCAAAATGCTCTGCGATTGCATGATGAAATCCGCCAGTTTACCGATCAGATGGTCATGAACCTGGCGGACTGGGAAACGCTACCGTATGACAGCTTCTCCCCGCATCAGGAAATTATCTCTTCGCGTCTGTCCACGCTCTACCAGTTGCCGTCGATGCAGCGCGGCGTCTTGATTGTACCGGTAAACACCCTGATGCAGCGCGTTTGTCCGCATAGCTATCTGCATGGTCATGCGCTGGTGATGAAAAAAGGCCAGCGGCTGTCCCGCGACGCTCTGCGCGCGCAGCTTGACAGCGCCGGTTATCGGCATGTCGATCAGGTGATGGAGCATGGCGAATACGCGACGCGCGGCGCGCTGTTGGATCTCTTTCCGATGGGCAGCGAACAGCCTTATCGCCTCGACTTTTTTGATGATGAAATCGACAGCCTGCGTCTGTTTGACGCGGATACCCAACGTACGCTGGAGGAGGTCGAGGCCATCAATTTGTTGCCCGCGCACGAATTTCCTACCGACAAAGCCGCTATTGAGCTTTTCCGTAGCCAGTGGCGCGATACCTTTGAGGTAAAACGCGACGCCGAGCACATCTATCAGCAGGTCAGCAAAGGCACCCTGCCCGCCGGGATCGAATACTGGCAGCCGCTCTTTTTCAGCGAACCGTTACCGCCATTATTTAGCTATTTCCCCGCCAATACTCTGGTGGTGAATACTGGCTCGCTGGAAACCAGCGCCGAACGCTTTCAGGCCGATACGCTGGCGCGTTTTGAAAATCGCGGCGTCGATCCTATGCGCCCGCTTTTGCCGCCGGAAGCCCTCTGGCTACGGGTAGATGAGCTCTTTTCCGAGCTTAAACGCTGGCCTCGCCTCCAGCTTAAAACCGACCATCTGCCGGAAAAAGCCGCCAATACCAATCTTGGTTTCCAGAAATTACCGGATTTGGCTATCCAGGCGCAGCAGAAAGCGCCGCTGGACGCGCTGCGTAAATTCCTCGAATCTTTCAGCGGTCCGGTGATTTTTTCGGTGGAAAGCGAAGGACGCCGCGAAGCGCTGGGAGAGCTCCTGGCTCGCATAAAAATCGCGCCGAAGCGAATATTACGCCTGGACGAGGCGCAGGATGCGGGACGCTATCTGATGATTGGCGCCGCAGAACATGGCTTTATCGACACCCAACGCAATCTGGCGCTGATTTGTGAAAGCGATCTTCTGGGTGAGCGGGTGGCGCGTCGCCGCCTGGATTCCCGTCGTACGATCAACCCGGATACGTTGATTCGTAACCTGGCGGAGCTCCACGTCGGTCAACCGGTAGTGCATCTGGAGCACGGCGTCGGACGCTATGCCGGCATGACCACGCTGGAGGCTGGAGGCATCAAGGGTGAGTATCTGATGCTCACCTACGCCAATGACGCCAAACTGTATGTGCCGGTTTCCTCATTGCATCTGATTAGCCGCTATGCCGGCGGCGCGGAAGAAAGTGCGCCGCTGCATAAACTGGGCGGCGACGCCTGGTCGCGCGCCCGGCAGAAAGCGGCGGAAAAAGTGCGCGATGTCGCAGCGGAACTGTTGGATATTTATGCGCAACGGGCGGCAAAAGAGGGTTTTGCCTTTAAGCATGATCGTGAGCAGTATCAGTTATTCTGCGACAGCTTCCCGTTTGAAACGACGCCCGATCAGGCACAGGCGATTAACGCCGTATTGAGCGATATGTGCCAACCGCTGGCGATGGACAGGCTGGTGTGCGGCGACGTCGGCTTCGGCAAAACCGAAGTGGCGATGCGCGCCGCGTTCCTGGCGGTGGAAAACCATAAACAGGTGGCGGTACTGGTGCCGACTACGCTGCTGGCGCAGCAACACTATGACAACTTCCGCGACCGTTTCGCCAACTGGCCGGTACGCATTGAGATGCTGTCTCGCTTTCGCAGTGCCAAAGAGCAGACGCAAATCCTGGCGGAAGCCGCCGAGGGTAAGATCGATATTCTGATCGGTACGCATAAACTGCTACAAAGCGATGTGAAGCTGCGCGACCTCGGCCTGCTGATTGTCGATGAAGAGCACCGTTTCGGCGTGCGCCACAAAGAGCGAATTAAGGCGATGCGCGCCGATGTCGATATTCTGACGCTCACGGCGACGCCGATCCCGCGGACGCTGAATATGGCGATGAGCGGTATGCGCGATCTCTCCATTATCGCCACCCCCCCTGCCCGTCGTCTGGCGGTAAAAACCTTTGTCCGCGAGTATGATAGCCTGGTAGTAAGGGAAGCGATTCTGCGTGAAATCCTGCGCGGCGGTCAGGTTTACTATTTGTACAATGACGTCGAAAATATTCAGAAAGCCGCAGAGCGGCTGGCGGAACTGGTGCCGGAAGCGCGAATCGCTATAGGCCACGGGCAGATGCGCGAACGTGAGCTGGAACGGGTCATGAACGATTTCCACCATCAACGTTTTAACGTGCTGGTGTGTACTACCATTATCGAAACGGGGATCGACATTCCCACCGCTAATACGATCATCATTGAACGCGCGGATCATTTCGGCCTCGCGCAGTTGCACCAGCTGCGTGGCCGCGTTGGGCGCTCGCACCACCAGGCCTACGCCTGGCTGTTGACGCCACATCCTAAGGCCATGACCACCGATGCGCAAAAACGGCTGGAGGCGATTGCGTCGCTGGAGGATTTAGGCGCCGGGTTTGCGCTGGCGACCCACGATCTGGAGATCCGCGGCGCGGGCGAACTGCTTGGCGAAGAGCAAAGCGGCTCAATGGAAACCATTGGCTTCTCACTCTACATGGAACTGCTGGAAAACGCCGTTGATGCGCTGAAAGCAGGCCGCGAACCCTCGCTGGAAGATCTCACCAGTCAGCAAACGGAAGTCGAGCTGCGAATGCCGTCGTTACTGCCGGATGATTTTATTCCGGATGTTAATACCCGGCTGTCATTATATAAACGCATTGCCAGCGCGAAGAACGAAAACGAGCTGGAGGAGATCAAAGTGGAATTGATCGACCGCTTCGGCCTGCTGCCCGATCCGGCGCGTAATCTGCTGGATATCGCCCGCCTGCGCCAACAGGCGCAAAAGCTCGGCATCCGAAAACTGGAGGGTAACGAGAAAGGCGGAACGATTGAGTTCGCCGAGAAAAACCACGTTGACCCCGCCTGGCTTATCGGGTTGCTGCAAAAACAGCCGCAGCATTTCCGTCTGGATGGTCCGACGCGCCTCAAGTTTATTCAGGATTTAAGCGAACGTAAAACGCGTATAGACTGGGTACGCCAGTTCATGCAGCAACTGGAAGAAAACGCTATTGCATAAGCGTCAGGCCGGGCGTCATTACTCTGCGTCCGGCCTAATCTTTACAAATTCTTTGCACTTCCCTGCAGTTCCAGACACAGCCAGCCGCCATAATTCTTATTTCCTCTTTTATAAAAATAACCACATAATAATCATGGGTTTATTATAATGTTCAACAATACGCGACTCTCTCGCTGGTGGGCGTTGCTTGCGCTTACCGCGACCATCATGCTTGCCCTTCCCGCGCAGGCGAATACGTGGCCTCTTCCGCCCCCCGGCAGTCGACTGGTGGGAGAAAATAAATTCCATGTCGTTGAAGACGACGGCGGCTCGCTGGAGGCGATCGCCAAAAAATATAACGTGGGCTTTTTAGCCCTGTTACAGGCCAACCCCGGCATTGATCCTTACGTGCCACGCGCAGGCAGCGTGCTAACGATTCCGCTGCAAACGCTGCTACCGGACGCGCCACGTGAAGGTATCGTCATTAACCTCGCGGAATTACGGCTTTACTATTATCAACCGGGGAAAAATACGGTCACGGTCTACCCTATCGGGATTGGCCAACTGGGCGGCGATACCCTGACGCCAACGATGGTGACGACCATTTCGGATAAACGCGCCAATCCAACCTGGACGCCGACCGCCAATATTCGCGCCCGTTATAAAGCGCAAGGCATCGATCTCCCCGCCGTGGTGCCTGCCGGTCCCGATAACCCAATGGGGCATCACGCGATTCGTTTAGCGGCCTACGGCGGCGTCTATCTGTTACATGGCACGAATGCCGATTTTGGCATTGGTATGCGCGTCAGTTCCGGCTGTATCCGTCTGCGCGACGGTGATATAGAGACATTGTTCCGTCAGGTCACGCCGGGAACCAAAGTGAATATAATCAATACGCCGATTAAAGCCTCGGTGGAGCCAGGCGGCGTGCGACTGGTGGAAGTTCATCAGCCGCTGTCTAAAAATATAGGCGACGATCCACAGGTGCTGCCGATTGTGCTGAATGGCCCGATGCAGGCCTTTAAGGACGCGCCGCAGACCGACGCCGCGGTGATGGAACATGTTATGGAAGTGCGCTCCGGAATGCCGGTGGATGTAACCCGTCAATCAGAGGCGAAACCGCAGTCGCTGTAAGCGTGAATAGCTGACCGACAAAAAAGCCTCGCGATGCATCGCGAGGCTTTCTCTTTTTATTGTGGCAATCGCAGCGGCATTAATGAGGGTTAATGCTTACTTATAGATTACCGCCGTACCGTGGAGGGTATTCGGGCCGGTAACAGAGGTAATACGGAAAGACTTCGCCCCCATCTCCTGCGCTTTTTGCGCCAGCTGATCTTCCAGCGAGCCCAGATTCGTGCCGCCATTCGCGGAAATGGTGCCGAACTTCTGTTGACCTTCTGGCGTTGCCTGAACTTCAACGGCGGCGAAGCTGGCGAATGAGAGCGAACTCAGTACGGCAGCAGCGATGAGGGTTTTTACGTTTTTCATAGTGATGACCTTTAGCAGATGAATGGGTGTCGTAAGAATTAACTTAACGATCGATAAGTTAATCATAGATGTGATCTACATCACACGTCAACTTCTTTTTATAATGATCGTTATATAATTTATAAAGATGTTATTTTTCATGTGAATAGAATTGATTTATTTTTCTAATGAATACTCTGGAGCCAGAAGTGGTTTGTTTTTATAATAGAGAGACCGCTCTTTAAACAGGTACAACGGCATCATGACAACGGATACCACGAGTTGCGCGAAGAAAAGCCGTGGCCGACCAAAAGTGTTCGACAGGGAAGCCGCGCTTGATAAGGCCATGACTCTCTTCTGGCAGCACGGCTATGAAGCAACTTCGCTTGCCGATCTCGTAGAGGCTACCGGGGCGAAAGCGCCTACTCTCTATGCGGAATTCACTAACAAAGAAGGATTATTTCGCGCTGTCCTGGATCGCTACATCACTCGCTTTGCCTCAAAGCACGAAGCCCAGCTCTTTTGTGAAGAGAAAAGCGTGGAATCGGCGCTGGAAGATTACTTCACAGAAATTGCCGCCTGCTTTACCAGTACAGACACGCCGGCTGGCTGCTTTATGATTAATACGTCCGCCACCCTGGCCGCCTCCTCGCGCGATATCGCCCGCACGGTAAAATCACGCCACGCCATGCAGGAACAGACGCTCATCCAGTTTCTGCGCCAACGTCAGGAGCGCGGTGAAATTCCGGCGCACTGTAACCCGCAGGCGCTCGCAGAATATATAAACTGTATTTTACAGGGAATGTCGATCAGCGCCCGTGAAGGTGCCACCTTCGAACAACTGATGCAAATTACGCGTACGACTCTGCGCATCTGGCCTGAACTGCTCAAGTCCTGAACGACGCGGCTTCGGATAAAAAAAAGCCCCTCAGCCTGAGCGAATGAGGGGCTAACTTGCAGAGTACAGCTTTTTTATGCTTTGTTATTCAAAACCAGTTGGCCATTGCCGTCGAGGGGAATTTGCGTTCCGGGGTCTTTATCCATGCGGATTTTGCCCTGCTGATCGCCAATTTTGTAGGTCACGTCGTAGCCAAGCATCTTTTCAGATTTGTCATACACCGTCTTACAGCGTTGCTGCGTGGTAGTGTAGGTATCACTTTCTTGCATTGATCCCTGGATTTGATTGCCAGCATAACCGCCGCCCAGCGCCCCGACGACCGTCGCCACATCTTTACCACGACCGCCGCCAAATTGATGTCCAATCACGCCGCCTGCTACTGCGCCAAGCACCGAGCCGGCAATACGGTTTTCGTCCTGAACCGGTCTACGATGCGTGACCGTGACATTACGGCACTCCTGACGCGGCGTTTTTACCGTCTCTTTAATCGGTTTAGCCGATATCACCTGCGCATATTGCGGACCACGATCAAATACGTTGAGACTGGCCACTGCCGCCACACCCAGCGCAGCCGCTACGCCAATCCCTATACCCGCCAACATTGATTTATTCACGGGAGTTCCTCCTTCGTTGCTATTGGTAACAATTTTGCAACCAGTATGCGAACAAAGCCAATCGGAATGAGGATGAAAAATGCGGGATGAGGCGGTAAAGCTGAAGGATTCGGACAACTCCGAAGCAAGAGATGGAGAAGCGCTCACCGGCGCGAGCAGCCGGTGAGGCGCAGAGAAATTAATGCAGTTTCAGGCGCGGACGAATGACGCGGTTAATACTGCCCACCAGCATCATCAGGCCGGTTTTAAAGTATCCATGCAGCGCTATCTGGTGCATACGGTATAGCGAGATATACACGAAGCGGGCGATACGTCCTTCAATCATCATTGAACCGCGGGTCAGGTTCCCCATCAGACTACCCACGGTAGAGAAGTTGGACAGAGAGACCAGCGATCCATGGTCTTTATACTGGTAAGCTTTCAGCGGTTTGCCATTCATCTGCGCCAGAATGTTATTCATCGCGCAGGTAGCCATCTGATGCGCCGCCTGAGCGCGAGGCGGCACAAAACCTCCCTCCGGACGTGCGCAGGAAGCGCAGTCGCCAATCGCATAAATATCAGGATCGCGCGTGGTTTGCAGCGTCGGTTCCACCACCAGTTGGTTAATGCGGTTCGTTTCCAGACCACCAATCTCTTTCATAAAATCCGGCGCTTTGATACCCGCCGCCCACACCATCAGATCGGCCTGAATATATTCACCTTCTTTCGTATGCAGACCGCCTTCGTCGGCGCTGGTGACCATAGTTTGCGTCAGCACGCGAACGCCCAGTTTGGTCAGTTCATTATGCGCGGCGCTGGAGATACGCGGCGGCAACGCAGGCAGAATACGCTCGCCAGCCTCAACCAACGTCACGTTCAGCGCGTCGTTGGTCAGCCCCTTATAACCATAGCTATGCAGCTGTTTTACCGCATTATGCAGTTCAGCCGACAGCTCAACCCCCGTCGCACCACCGCCAACGATGGCGATATTGACCTTACCGTTCGCGCCCAGATTAGCCGAATACTTGAGGAACAGGTTCAGCATCTCCTGGTGAAAACGGCGCGCCTGATGCGGGTTATCGAGGAAGATACAGTGCTCTTTCACGCCCGGCGTGTTGAAATCATTAGAGGTGCTGCCCAGCGCCATCACCAGCGTGTCATACGCGATTTTGCGCTCCGGCACCAGCAGTTCGCCCTTTTCATCACGCAACTCGGCAATAGTGATGGTTTTCGCTTCGCGATCGATATCCATCACCGACCCCAGCTGGAACTGGAAACCATGATTGCGCGCATGGGCCAGATAGCTCAGCGCATCCACGCCTTCGTCCAGAGAGCCAGTCGCCACTTCGTGCAGCAATGGTTTCCACAGATGGCTGTGATTTCTGTCTACCAGCGTGATTTTCGCTTTTTTCTTGCGCCCCAGTTTATGGCCTAACTGCGTCGCCATTTCCAGCCCGCCAGCGCCGCCGCCGACAATCACGATCTTTTTTAATGGTGTAGTCAACGTGACCCCCTTAAATTTATTAACCAATTGTTAATTAAAAGTTATTAGCATAGCCTTTAATTAACAACAAGTTACGTTAATGAGAATAAGCTTCTGATATGAGAATAGCATGAACGGTGCATTGGTCATACCAAAATTGATGTGCATCAAGTTTTCATGCTGAAAAGATAGACAGTTTGCGAGAATTGAGCATAAAAAAACCAGCCGCAAGGCTGGTTATCCGGTCACTGATAACGCCATATTGCCGGATGGCGTTATCCCAGCGTTTTAAACGCTTTGATACGTTGCAAATGCGGCGAAATATTTTTGAATTTGTGAGTCTGTTCCTCATCCCACACAATTTCATAATACGGGTGAAGCGCTTGCGCTGAGCGTTGGCTGTCCAGCGCTTCGTCATGACGCGAGAGGATCACCAGACAACGATCGCGATTTTTTTCGCGAAAGTTGGTCACGCACTTTGTAGCGATGTCCGCATATTCTTCCGGGCGATCGATTTTCCCCTCCATGTTTTCATAGGGGAACAGGTTCGGGTTAAAAACCACCTGACGGATATCGCACAAAAAGCCAATCCGCTCCGCCCAGTAACCGCCCAGCCCCACGCCACAGATTAAAGGGCGCTCGTCCACATTCAACTGCAACATTTTGTCCACTTCTTTCAGCAGATGCTGCATATCGTGCTTAGGATGCCGCGTACTGTAGCTTACCAGCCGAACATCCGGGTCGATAAACTGTAATTGCAACACTTTTTCATGGTTGCCCGGACTATTTGAATCAAAACCGTGTAAATAAATAATCATCTGGCACCCTCACGAAAACTCGAGTTAATGACCTGCTTTTTCTTCCTGCCAGCGTTCATGTAACTGGTTGAGCTGGGCGCTGGCTGTTTTCCAGCGTGCTGAGTCCATGAGCTCCCGGCGTGAAAATGAACCTTTATGATACAAACGTGTAACACGCTCTGCTTTGATCGGCGACAGATTATCCAGCACGCTGACTGCGCCTTTACGATTATTGCAGACCAGAATCATATCGCAACCCGCATCCAGTGACGCCTGAGCGCGCTCAGCATAGCTGCCCATAATCGCCGCGCCCTCCATAGACAGATCGTCGGAGAAAATGACGCCGTCAAAGCCTAACTCCTGACGCAACACCGTTTTCAGCCAGTACGGCGAACCACTTGCCGGGCGTGGATCGATAGCGCGGTAGATCACGTGGGCAGGCATAATCGCATCCAGTTTATTCTCGCTAATCAGCGTGCGGAACACCGACATATCTTTGCCACGGATGTCCGTTTCAGGACGTGGATCGCACGGCGTCTCTTTGTGGGAGTCCGCCGTGACTGCGCCGTGGCCGGGGAAATGCTTACCGGTCGTTTTCATCCCGGCGTCATGCATGCCGTCAATAAAGCGCGTTGCCATTGCCAACGCTTTTGTGGGATCGGCATGATAGGAGCGCTCGCCAATTGCCGCGCTGATATGCCCGACATCCAGCACTGGCGCAAAACTGATATCAATATCCATCGCGATCATTTCGCTGGCCATCAGCCACCCTGCCTCCTGCGCCAGTCGCCCCCCCTCTTCCAGCCCATGCAGCGCAAAAAAAGATTGCGCCGCGGGCAGGCGGGTAAACCCTTCACGGAAACGCTGTACGCGCCCGCCTTCCTGATCGACGGCCACCACCAGATGGTTACGCGATGCCGCCCGAATCTGGCGCACTAATTCGCGCAACTGTTCCGGGTCATGGTAATTACGCGTGAACAGAATAAGCCCGCCAACCAGCGGATGCGCCAGTATCTCGCGCTCCTCCGCATCCAGCTCACATCCTTCGACATTCAACATTACTGGGCCCACACAGCTCTCCTTATCCTTTCATACGTAGCTGGCGCCAGGTTTCATCGGCCAGCCTGATAAATTGTTGCTCGCCGGTTTGTCGCCAGCGGTATTCGAACCACCCTGCTTTTAGCATAATGACCCAGGGGTGCCATAATCGTATCTGTCGCCATAGCTGCCGGGCGTCGATTCGCGCGCGCGCGGCATAAGCGTCTGCCAGTTGTCGGTGCTGGCGTTCATCCTCAACCCATACTGCCGCCAGCTCCAACGCAATATCGCCGTCGCCGGCATACTCCCAGTCAATCAGTCTCAACCCGGCGGACGTTAATACTATATTGTCGCCATGGACATCCATATGCAAAGGCGCGAGCCGCAGCGGGCGAGGTTCACCTTTTTTTTGCAACTGTTTGAGCCGCCGCAACCAAAACGGCGTACGCCTTGCCGGATCGCAACACGACCAGTACTGCGCCAATAGTGGCGATAGCGCGATACGCCAGCCAAAACGCGGCTGTTGATGCAAATGATACAGTAAGGCCGCCAGTTCGTCGGCATCTGGCAGAGCGGAATTTACCACACCATGCAGATATTCTACCGCCATCCAGCCCGGCGTATAAAAAAGCGCTCGCGGCGCCAGACTGGCCGGCAATTGGGATAAGGCGCGGTGATGACGTAAAAAATGGGCTGGTGGAGCGTCGGGGTCGTGATGACGGCGCAGCACGATACGGTGAGTATCGTAAGCAATAATACAGCTCCCGCCGCTTAGCCCCTGCGATGCGGCGACGGCGGGACGATACTGGGGAAAATAGCGCGACAGGATCTCGTCGCGCGTTAAGGGATTATTGTTGTTGGACCGCACCTTTACCTGACCAGATTATCTCGCCAGTTTGCACCAGCATTAACTGCATCTGTAATGCAGGCGCGTTAACGTTACCGGATGCGCTGGAGTAAAGTACATATTGCGCCCCGACATTGCGCGCAATGCCAATAGCTTTACTGCGCGTTCCCAGACTATCCTGCGGAGACAACCCTAACTGTTGTTTTGCCATCGCGAGTTGCTGTACGGAGACCAGCGTAAATTTACCGTTGTTCGCCAGCGCATTACGTAACGTTTCCGTTGCCTCGTTCGCATTTAACGACCCATTCGTCCGGTTATTCACGCTGTCGACAAGCAATACGCTTCCGGCTGTCACGCCATCAGCCTGCAACATTTTGCTGACCAGCGGTTGCATCGCGCCGTTCCAGTCATAGTGGCGCACCTTAGGCGCTGGCTGGCCCGTTTGATCTTCATGTTCGATCGGCCCCGGTTGCTGTGGAATGGTTGGCACAGACGGCACAACAGGAGGCTGCGGCGGCTGCGCGGGTTGTTCTGGCGCTGGTTTTACCTCTTCAACTGGCGCAGGTTGACGTTGCGCCATACACCCGGAGAGAAATATCGCCAGCGCAGCAATGGCAGCGTAGCGATGCATTTTTGTCATCAAAATTCACTCCTCACAAATAAAGATAAAGCCTGACCTTATGCGCCCCCAGATAATTGGCGCTGCCAAATAGCGTTACCGACGAACGCGCGGGTATGGTTACGCTACGCGGCGCCTCCAGCGGATGCATCTCCAGCCCCCGCGCGTCATACCAGTAAAACCGATAATGAACGGTTATGGGCTCTTGCCTTTCGTTATAGACGCGGGAAGAGGCTGATGGCTGGATATCAGACGCCGTCAGTTCAGGCGGCTCTGCGGTGACGCCCGCCGCCAGAACCGTGGACTCCATCACCAGCGACTGCGCGTCGCTTACCGGAATTTCAGGGTGTGACCGGCAGCCGGTAAGCAGCAGCAAGCCCAGAGAAACCGCGATGCATCCTTTGATCATACTTACAAGCCTTTATGCGCCAGCATCGGGCCTAGCGGGCGGCCGCCCAGTAGGTGCATATGGATATGATAAACCTCCTGGCCCCCATGACGGTTGGTATTCATGATTAAACGATACCCATCTTCGGCAATGCCTTCCTGTTCGGCGATTTTCGCCGCCACGGTGATCATCCGACCTAACGCCTGTTCATGTTCCGCCGTCACGTCATTGACGGTTGGGATCAGGATATTGGGAATAATCAAGATATGCGTCGGCGCCTGCGGTGAAATATCACGAAAGGCGGTGACCAGCTCATCCTGATAAACGATATCCGAAGGGATTTCACGACGAATAATTTTGCTGAATATAGTTTCTTCTGCCACGACGTTTTCCTTTTTCATAATAGCCCTTGCAGCGCACATGCTACGCCGAGCCATACTGCGAGTATAGAGTATGAGCGAGTTACCGACGCTCTTTCAACTTTAACCCACGATTTATTAAGCGAAAAATGACTACATGCTGGACTTACCGCCATATCCCCCTGCCATGACGCCTTTGTACGCTTAAAAAATATTTCTAGTTTCCCTGGTTATACCGTTTTACACATTTAATACAAATGCGTATATTTCTCATTTGCATTTTTATGCGCATTAACTAGCAAAGAATGAAAAGGTTCAACGTCATACGTCCTGAACTTACCCCAATAACAAGCAAGGATTTTCAGATGTCTTTCATTCAATACCGCCGGGACAAACACCTTCCGTCCACCGCCGCACCGTCGCTGTTAGCTATGGGTATGGCGATGGCATTTATGCCTGCCGCCTTCGCGGCTGAGGATACCGTTATTGTCGAAGGCGCGACGACCGCTGACGCCGTAAACCGTGAAGAACAGGATTACAGCGTGAAAACGACCGCAGCGGGCACCAAAATGCCGATGACTCAGCGCGATATCCCGCAGTCGGTCAGTATTGTCAGCCAACAGCGTATGGAAGACCAGCAGTTGCAAACCCTGGGCGAGGTGATGACCAATACGCTGGGGATCAGCGGAAGCCAGGCTGACTCCGATCGCATCAGCTATTACTCGCGCGGGTTTGAAATTGACAACTATATGGTTGACGGTATTCCAACGTATTTTGAGTCCCGCTGGAATCTGGGCGATGCGCTAACGGATACCGCGCTGTATGAGCGCGTGGAGGTGGTTCGCGGCGCGAATGGGCTGATGACCGGAACCGGCAATCCTTCTGCCTCAATTAATATGATCCGTAAACACGCCTCCAGTCGGGAGTTCAAAGGTAACGTCTCCACAGAATACGGTAGCTGGAATAAGCAGCGTTACGTCATGGATCTGCAAAGTCCGCTCACCGCAGACGGTAATGTCCGTGGGCGCATCGTGGCGGGTTATCAGAATAATGATTCCTGGCTGGACCGCTATAACAGTGAGAAAGCGTTCTTTTCCGGAATTATCGATGCCGATCTGGGTGCAACCACCAGCCTTTCAGCTGGTTATGAATATCAAAAAATTGATGTCAACAGCCCAACCTGGGGCGGTCTGCCGCGCTGGAACACCGATGGCAGCAAAAATAGCTATGACCGCGCGCGTAGTACCGCCCCGGACTGGGCTTATAACAACAAAGAGATAAATAAATTCTTCGTCACGTTTAAACAGCGTTTTGCCGAAAGCTGGCAGGCGACCCTGAATGCGACCCATACTGAGGTCAAATTCGACAGTAAAATGATGTATATCGATGCGTTAGTCGATAAAGAGACAGGTACGCTGGTGAGTCCTTATGGCGCAAGCTACCCCGTGGTCGGCGGTACGGGCTGGAACAGCGGCAAGCGCAAAGTAGATGCCATAGATCTCTTTGCCGATGGCGCTTATGAGCTGTTTGGCCGTCAGCACAATATGATGTTTGGCGGCAGTTATAGTAAACAGAATAACCGCTATTTTAGCGCCTGGGCGAACGTCTTTCCGGACGACATTGGCAACTTCAGCGCCTTTAACGGTAATTTCCCCCAAACCCACTGGGCGCCACAAAATCTGGCGCAGGACGATACCACGCATATGAAATCGCTGTATGCCGCTACGCGCATTTCGCTGGCCGACCCGCTGCATCTGATTCTCGGCGCTCGTTATACCAACTGGCGTGTTGATACACTGACCTACAGCATGGAGAAAAACCATACCACGCCGTATGCCGGGCTGATTTATGATATCAACGACAACTGGTCCGCTTATGCCAGTTATACCTCTATCTTTCAGCCGCAGAATAAACGCGACAAAGCGGGTCAATATCTGGCTCCGATTACCGGTAATAACTATGAAGCGGGTCTGAAGTCCGACTGGATGAACAGCCGCCTCACCACCACGTTGTCCGTGTTCCGCATTGAGCAGAATAACGTCGCTCAGGCAACCACTATTCCCATCCCTGGCAGTAATGGGGAGTTTGCCTGGAAGTCTACTGACGGAACGGTGAGCAAAGGCGTCGAATTTGAAGTAAACGGCGCAATTACCGATAACTGGCAGATGACTTTCGGGGCTACCCGGTATGTTGCCGAGGACAATGAAGGTAACGCCGTGAACCCTAATCTTCCGCGCACCAGCGTGAAGTTATTCACCCGCTATCGTCTGCCGGCGATACCGGAGCTGACGGTCGGCGGCGGCGTGAACTGGCAGAATCGGGTTTACAAAGATACCACGACGCCGTACGGCACTTTCCGCGCCGAACAGGGCAGCTATGCGCTGGTCGATCTGTTTACCCGCTATCAGGTGACGAAAAATTTCTCCGTACAGGGAAACATCAACAACCTGTTTGATAAAACCTACGACACCAATATTGATGGTTCCATTGTTTACGGCGCGCCGCGTAACGTCAGCCTCACCGCCAATTATCAGTTCTGACAGACTGTCGGAGAGCGGCATGTAAAGCGCCATTAAAAAAGGCAGCCGAATGGCTGCCTTAATTCTCCCCAACATCATTACTGCTTAGCTGTTACGGATGTACTCATCCATTTCCGTTTTCAGGTTATCGGATTTCGTACCGAAAATAGCCTGAACGCCGGAACCCGCGACGACAACGCCTGCCGCACCCAGTTTCTTCAGGCCAGCCTGATCCACTTTCGCTACATCGGCTACGCTCACGCGCAGACGCGTGATACAGGCATCCAGGTTAGTGATGTTCTCTTTACCGCCAAACGCCGCAACCAAAGCCGGCGCCATTTCGCTGGTCGCGCCCGCTTTTGCGTCATCAGTAGTGTCTTCACGACCCGGCGTTTTCAGATCCAGCGCTTTGATCAGCACGCGGAACACGGTGTAGTACACAATCGCATAACCGGCGCCAACAATCGGGAACAGCCACAATTTGCTGCTGTTACCGGACAGCACGATAAAGTCGATCAGACCGTGGGAGAACGACGTACCGTCACGCATCCCCAGCAGGATACAGATCGGGAATGCCAGACCTGCCAGAATCGCGTGAATGATGTACAGGATCGGCGCCACGAACATGAAGGAGAACTCGATAGGCTCGGTAATACCCGTCAAAAACGAGGTCAGCGCGGCGGAAATCATGATACCGCCCACTTTTGCGCGGTTTTCCGGTTTAGCAGAGTGCCAGATAGCAATGGCCGCAGCCGGCAGACCGTACATTTTGAACAGGAAGCCGCCAGACAACATACCCGCCGTCGGGTCGCCCGCCATATAGCGCGGAATGTCGCCGTGGAATACCTGACCCGCTGCGTTGGTGTATTCGCCGATCTGCATCTGGAAAGGAACGTTCCAGATATGATGCAGACCAAACGGCACCAGGCAACGCTCGATAAAACCGTAAATACCAAACGCGACAACCGGATTCTGATAAGCCGCCCACTGCGAGAACGCCTGGATAGCCGTACCGATTGGCGGCCATACGAAAGACAGCACCACACCGGTAAAAATAGCGGCCAGACCCGAAATGATCGGCACGAAGCGTTTGCCCGCAAAGAAGCCCAGATACTCAGGCAGTTTGATACGGTAGAAGCGGTTAAACATATACGCTGCGATCGCACCGGAGATAATCCCCCCGAGAACACCCGTATCAGCAAGGTGTTTAGCGGCGATCTCTTCAGCAGGTAAATGCAGAACCAGCGGCGCAACCACAGCCATGGTTTTCACCATGATGCCATACGCTACTACCGCCGCCAGAGCCGAAACGCCGTCGTTGTTGGTGAAGCCCAACGCTACGCCGATAGCGAAAATCAGCGGCATATTGGCAAAAACAGATCCGCCCGCTTCTGCCATAACGTGCGATACAACGGCTGGCAGCCAGCTGAAGTTAGCGGAACCGACACCCAGCAGGATACCTGCGATAGGGAGTACGGATACCGGCAGCATCAGCGATTTACCGACCTTTTGCAGGTTAGCAAATGCATTCTTAAACATAATTGAGAGTGCTCCTGAGTATTTGTGCTTTTCTACGTTCTCACGCATTGGCGAGGGGGGAGAACCCCGCCGTGGACAGGACATCTAAGTGCCCTTTTATTTATTACACAGAGTAAAATAAATACGTCTGATTTTGTTTGACGGCTATCACGTTTCAGCGCCAGATAGCCTAAAAAGTATCACATTCTGCCAAAATGAGTTTCCGAATGTTTCTATAAGCTCGCTCACCGCCCCTTTTGTGGCGGTGAACTTTACGCGCTTTGCTTATTAATTACGAGCTTTAAAAAAACTCGTTTAACGGATTGATGACAGGCGAGACGCGTCAATATGGAACAGGCGAGCAAAGTTATCGGTGGTGATCTGCGCCAGTTCTTCAACGGCAACCCCTTTCAATACCGCCATATATTCTGCGACGTCGCGTACCATCGCAGGCTGGTTCTCTTTACCGCGATGCGGCACCGGCGCCAGATAAGGAGAATCGGTCTCGACTAATAACCGATCCAGCGGCACATAGCGCGCCGCATCACGCAACTGTTCAGCGTTACGGAACGTTACGATGCCGGAAAAAGAGATATAAAACCCCAGATCCAGCAATTTGCCGGCCGTTTCTCTGTCTTCTGTAAAACAGTGTAGTACGCCGCCGCAATCCGTCACTTTTTCTTCGCGCAGGATAGCCAGCGTATCGGCACGCGCGTCGCGAGTATGGACAATCACCGGTTTATGCAATTCGCGGCCAATCTGGATATGATGAATAAAAGACGCCTGCTGGCGGATTTTGGTCTCAGGCGTGTAAAAGTAATCAAGCCCGGTCTCGCCCATCGCCACCACATCGTCTTCTGCAGCAAGGAGGCGCAGTTCTTCTACGTCATATGCTTCATCCTGATTTAACGGATGCACGCCGCAGGAAAAGACCACATTATCGCGCTTGCCCACCAGCTCGCGCATATGGCGATACCCCGGCAGCGTCGTCGCCACCGCTAAACAGAACTTCACATCGCGCGCGGCGGCTTTTGCCAGCACATCGTCCACGTCCTTATGCAAAGATTGATAATCCAGACCATCAAGATGGCAGTGTGAGTCGACTAAAAACATAATGTCTCTCTCAAAGATGAGGAACAGGCAACAAGGTGCCTGGTTGCAGGTAATGCTCGATGCGGAGAATGAGATCGGTTAATACCAGTTCGCGGTTTAATCCGGTCACATGAAGTAATTGATCACGACAATGACAAACATCGTTCAGGATTGCCTGAATACGCGCCGGGGATAGCGGCCCCGCCAGCGCGGCAACAACCGCGTCCGCATCAACGTTTGTCAGGTACGACGCGCCGTGCTGACGTTTCAGCGCGTCTACCAGCAGCGTCGCCAGCCAGTGCAGGCGCGCCGGGGCTTGCTCATGATTGAGCGCCGTTAATAACGCATACCAGTCGCCCGTATGTAAACTGTCCATTAACGCCTGACACAGCGCCTCACGCTGCGCCCAGCGTTCAGACTGCAACAGCGCCAGCGCGGCGCCGGGCGACCCCGCATTCAGGCGTAGTGCCGTGAGCAATGCTTCTTGTGACGCCGTCACTTCTCGCGATAGCCATGACATCGCATACGATTCGGACGGCGGCGCCAGATGATGCAGCCGGCAGCGGCTGCGTAATGTCGCCAACAGACGAGCAGGCTCCGGGCTGGCAAGGAAAAACCAGGTTTGCTCCGGCGGCTCTTCCAGCGTTTTGAGCAACGCATTGGCGGCGGCGTCGGTTAATAGCGCCGCATCCGCAATCCACACCACCTTCGCGCCGCCCAGACGGGAGTGCTCGTACAATTTCTCGCTGACCTCGCGTACCGCATCTACGCCGAGGCTGCTTTTGCCTTTATCCGGCGTCAGCGTGTAATAGTCCGGATGCGTGCCAGCCTGCATAAGCTGACAGCCACGGCAATGCCCACAGCTTTTGTGGCCCTCAGGCTGCTGGCATAACAGATAACGGCTCAGCGCATAGCACAGCGCCTCGTCGCCCATGCCAGGTAAGGCCTGAATCAGTAGCGCATGGTGCCCACGTCCCGCCTGGTAACTTTCTACCAGTTTTTCATAGGCGGGCCGTAACCATGGATACCATTTCATGCCGCTTGCTCCTGCACCCACTTCGTCACCGTGGCGCGAATGTCGCGCATGACGGCATCCAGCGGCTGGGTCGCGTCAATGGTGCGGATACGCGAGTCTTGCGCCGCCAGTTCCAGATAGCGCGCGCGAGTCCGGTTAAAGAAATCAAAAGATTCCTGCTCAATGCGATCCAAATCGCCGCGCGCTCTGGCGCGTTTTAGCCCGACTTCCGGCGTGACATCCAGATACAGCGTCAGGTCAGGGCGAAAATCGCCCAGCACGGCATCGCGTAGTGTCGCCAGCATGGTTTGATCAATGCCGCGCCCTCCCCCCTGATACGCCTGGGTTGAGAGATCGTGGCGATCGCCGATCACCCATATGCCTTGCGCCAGCGCGGGTTTGATTACCGTTTCGACGAGCTGTACGCGAGCGGCATAAAACATCAGCACTTCCGCTTTATCGGTAATCACTTCGTCGCCTACCGATCGAATATCCAGCACCAGACTTCGTAGTTTTTCGGCAAGCTGCGTACCGCCCGGCTCACGGGTAAAAATCATGTTACGAATACCCAGTTGCTCAAGGGTCTCCACCACCACGTCGCGCGCAGTGGTTTTTCCGGCGCCTTCCAGGCCCTCGATGACGATATAATTACTGCCCATTTTTTTCCTTAAGCACTTTCAGGTACTCCTGCACTGACCGATTATGGCTGGCAAGATTGGTGTTAAATGTGTGACCGCCTTTACCGTCGGCCACAAAATAGAGATACGGCGTTTTCGCCGGATGCGCCGCCGCCTGCAATGACGCTTCGCTGGGCGATGCAATCGGTCCTGGCGGCAGCCCGGTTATGGTATACGTGTTATAAGCCGTCGGCTTTTCCAGATCCGCACGCGACAAGTTACCATTATAACTCGTCCCCATCCCGTAAATCACGGTGGGATCGGTCTGAAGGCGCATACCGATTCTCAGGCGATTAATAAAGACTGAGGCCACCTGATCGCGTTCGCTGGCGACAGCCGTCTCTTTTTCAATAATCGAGGCCATTGTCACCAGTTGGTTCTGATCTTTATAAGGCAGCCCCTCGGCCCGACCTTTCCAGACAGTATCGACAGCTTTCACCATCTTTTGATGCGCTCGCTTGAGAATAGCGACATCGCTGGTGTTGGCGGTATACATCCAGGTATCAGGCCAGAACCACCCTTCTACCCATTCCGGGTGCGCAAGCTTTAATGCCTGAGCGACAGTGGCGTAGTCATCATCCGGCAATGTATGGCGAATATACGGCGCCTCTCGTAACTGTTTCAGGTAATCGCTAAGGCGCATCCCTTCCACAAACCGCAACGGGAATTGCGCTTCTTTGCCGCTCTCCAGCAACTCAAGCATCTCCCGTACGGTCATCCCCGGCGTAAAACGGTAAGTTCCCGCTTTAAAGTGCGATAACTCAGGCTCCACGCGCAGCAGCCACTGAAATACCCGGGGACGATTAATGATTTTTTCATCATAAAGCTGGTCGCCAAGCGCCAGCCGCCCCGTTCCCGCCTTGAGCGTAAAGATAGTCTCGTTTTTAATAAGTAACGTGCTGTTCGCCAGATGGCGAACTTTCCACATCCCCACGCCCGCGGCAATACCCAGCACAACCAACAGCAGAAGGAAAACGCCTGACAATTTTTTCATAACTAATTCGGATGCTCACAAAATGGGGCTAAAAATTGAAACAGTGTTCGCGAAGAATACGACGTCCCGTGATAGGCGCGTATGGGAATAATCGGCATTAGCGCGTTGCAGATGATAATCTCATCCGCCTGCCTGACTGCCTCCTCTCTCGCCTGTACTTCAATAACCTGGAAAGGAGATTGCGCCAGTTGGCGTAAACAAAATTGTCGCATAATGCCGTTCACCCCGGCCTGATCCAGACGCGGCGTAAAAACAATGTCGCCTGTACGCCAGAACAAATTAGCCGCACAGCATTCCGTAACCCATCCCTCGCTGTCAAGAACCAGCGCCTCATCGGCGTCCGTCTGCTCAAGATGAGAGCGAATCAACACCTGTTCGAGGCGGTTCAGATGTTTTAATCCGGCAAGATAAGGATTGCGCCCAAGCGGTATGGGACTAAGGGTAAGAGTGATGCCTTGCTTACGCCACTGAGAATAATAAGCGGGATAAGCAGAAACGGAGAGGATTCGGGTAGCTGCCTGACAATTCATGGCGCTGTATCCCCGGCCGCCGCTACCACGGCTAATGATCACTTTCAACACGCCTGAATCATGCCCTGTGGCCAACATTGTCATCTCTTGCCGAAGGGTCGACCAATGGCTAAAAGCGATCCGTAATTTTTCACAGGCAACCTGCAAGCGCTGAAGATGCGCTTCCAGATGGCAAATGTTGCCATCAACAATACGTGCGGTCGTAAAACTGCCATCGCCGAACTGCGTCGCCCGGTCGCTTACAGCAAGTTGATCCTGCGCATGGCCATTAATTAAAAACATAGTGGCTCCTTATCCGTCGCCTGCTAGTGTGGCAGGATGAATAACGCAGAACAAGAGGTGATATGCCTGATAAAAAAGGCCCGACAAGCGGACCTTTTTATTAATGTCTGTCTCTGGCTTAACTTAGATCTTTTTAAAGATCAAGGAACCGTTAGTTCCGCCAAAGCCAAAGGAGTTACACAGAGCGTACTCCAGATCGCTGACCTGGCGCGCTTCATGCGGCACGAAGTCCAGATCGCAACCTTCATCCGGGTTATCCAGATTAATGGTTGGCGGAATGGCCTGATCGCGTAGCGCCAGAATAGAGAAAATAGACTCTACTGCGCCTGCGGCGCCCAACAGATGGCCGGTCATCGATTTGGTCGAGCTCACCATCACTCGGCTTGCGGCATCGCCAAAGACTGACTTAACCGCCTGCGTCTCAGCTTTGTCGCCGGCAGGCGTCGACGTGCCGTGTGCGTTGACGTAGCCAATCTGAGCAGGCTCAATCGCGGCATCACGCAACGCGTTAACCATCGCCAGCGCAGCGCCTGCGCCATTTTCCGGCGGCGACGTCATATGGTAAGCATCGCTGCTCATACCAAAGCCGACGATTTCAGCATAGATTTTCGCACCACGCGCTTTTGCATGTTCGTACTCTTCAAGCACCAACATACCGGCACCGTCGCCCAGTACAAAACCATCGCGTTCTTTATCCCACGGACGGCTCGCCGCCTGTGGGTTATCGTTGCGGGTCGACAGCGCGCGCGCTGCGCCAAAACCACCTACGCCCAGCGGCGTACTGGCTTTTTCTGCGCCACCTGCCACCATCGCGTCCGCATCGCCATAGGCGATGATACGCGCGGCATGGCCGATGTTATGCACGCCTGAAGTACAGGCAGTCGCAATAGAGATGCTTGGCCCACGCAGGCCATACATGATAGTCAGATGGCCTGCTACCATGTTAACAATCGTCGACGGGACAAAGAACGGGCTAATCTTACGCGGTCCGCCTTTTACCAGCGAACTGTGGTTTTCTTCGATCAGACCGAGACCACCGATACCGGAGCCGATAGCGGCGCCAATACGGCTTGCGTTCTCTTCCGTCACTTCAAGGCCAGAATCCTGCATGGCCTGTACGCCAGCGACAATTCCATATTGAATGAAGGCATCCATCTTGCGCTGTTCTTTGCGCGAGATAATGTCATCACAGTTAAAATCCTTTACTAAGCCAGCAAATTTCGTTGCATAGGCGCTAGTATCGAAATGGTCGATCAGGCTGATGCCACTCTGACCGGCAAGGAGAGCTTTCCAGGTAGACTCTACGGTATTGCCGACAGGAGACAACATGCCCAGTCCGGTCACAACTACACGACGCTTAGACACGGTTGTCCTCCAGGGAGGGAAAATGATTCTAGTGGGACAAAAAGATAAAACTCAGGCGGTCGAACGACCGCCTGGAGATGTTCACTTACGCCTGGTGGCCGTTGATGTAATCAATGGCAGCCTGAACGGTGGTGATTTTCTCAGCTTCTTCGTCCGGAATCTCAGTATCAAACTCTTCTTCCAGAGCCATTACCAGCTCAACGGTGTCAAGAGAATCTGCGCCCAGGTCTTCAACGAAAGAAGCATTGTTGGTTACTTCTTCCTGCTTAACGCCCAGCTGTTCGCCGATAATTTTCTTAACGCGTTCTTCGATAGTGCTCATACTCTTAAATTTCCTATCAAAACTCGCTTTCGCGATGGTTTTCGTAGTGTATAAAATGTTGAAAAATTTGCAACTAAATCCCGGCAGGTCTTACCACGATTTTACGTTATTTTGCGGCCTTTCGCCCTAATAACGCAAATATTTTTCAATCGTGATTAAACCATGTACATTCCGCCGTTGACGTGCAAAGTCTCACCAGTGATGTAACTCGCTTCGTCAGAGGCTAAAAATGCAACCGCACTGGCGATTTCCTGAGCGCCGCCGAGGCGACCCGCAGGCACCTGCGCCAGGATACCCGCACGCTGATCGTCAGACAGCGCACGCGTCATGTCCGTTTCAATAAAACCCGGAGCCACAACATTGACAGTAATACCACGGGACGCAACTTCACGCGCCAGTGATTTACTGAAACCGATCAGGCCCGCTTTCGCCGCAGCGTAGTTTGCCTGACCTGCATTTCCCATGGTACCAACCACAGAACCAATAGTGATAATGCGACCACAACGCTTTTTCATCATAGCGCGCATTACCGCTTTTGACAGGCGGAAAACGGATGATAAATTGGTTTCGATAATATCGTTCCACTCATCATCTTTCATTCGCATCAACAGATTATCACGAGTGATACCGGCATTATTAACCAGGATATCCACTTCACCAAATTCTGCGCGAATATTTTCCAGAACAGATTCAATAGATGCAGGATCGGTCACATTCAACATCAAACCTTTCCCGTTAGCACCTAAATAGTCGCTAATGTTCTTCGCACCATTTTCACTGGTCGCAGTCCCGATAACTTTCGCGCCGCGGGCAACGAGAGTCTCTGCAATTGCGCGGCCTATGCCACGGCTTGCACCAGTCACCAGCGCAATCTTTCCTTCAAAGCTCATGGTTTTCCTCTTTTATTGCGTAAGTGCCGCAGACAGCGCCGCCGGCTCGTTCAGCGCCGACGCTGTCAGGGTGTCGACAATACGTTTCGTCAGACCAGTGAGGACTTTACCTGGACCCACTTCATAAAGATGTTCAACGCCCTGCGCCGCGATAAATTCCACGCTCTTCGTCCACTGTACCGGATTGTACAACTGGCGAACCAGCGCATCGCGGATAGCGGCGGCATCGGTTTCACATTTCACGTCAACGTTGTTTACTACCGGCACCGTTGGCGCGCTAAAGGTAATTTTGGCTAATTCAACCGCCAGCTTATCTGCCGCTGGTTTCATCAGCGCGCAGTGCGACGGTACGCTCACCGGCAGCGGCAGCGCGCGTTTCGCGCCAGCGGCTTTACAGGCTGCGCCCGCGCGTTCTACCGCCTCTTTATGCCCGGCGATAACCACCTGTCCCGGCGAGTTAAAGTTAACCGGCGAAACAACCTGCCCTTCGGCAGATTCTTCACAGGCTTTAGCAATAGAGGCATCATCCAGCCCGATGATCGCAGACATGCCGCCAGTACCTTCCGGAACCGCTTCCTGCATGAATTTACCACGCATTTCCACCAGACGAACGGCATCAGCAAAGTTGATGACGCCAGCGCAAACCAGCGCGGAATATTCGCCCAGGCTGTGACCTGCCATTAACGCAGGCATTTTACCGCCCTGCTGCTGCCAAACGCGCCAAAGCGCGACGGAAGCGGTTAATAACGCCGGCTGCGTCTGCCAGGTTTTATTCAGTTCTTCCGCTGGACCTTGCTGGGTGAGCGCCCACAGATCATATCCCAGAGCCGCAGAAGCTTCAGCAAACGTTTCTTCTACGATAGGGTAATTTGCCGCCATTTCGGCCAACATCCCAACGCTCTGAGAACCCTGACCGGGGAACACAAATGCAAATTGCGTCATGTTTAAATCCTTATACTAGAAACGAATCAGCGCGGAGCCCCAGGTGAATCCACCCCCGAAGGCTTCAAGCAATACCAGCTGACCGGCTTTAATTCGCCCGTCACGCACGGCTTCATCCAGCGCGCACGGCACAGAAGCCGCGGAGGTATTACCGTGCCTGTCCAGCGTGACGACGACATTGTCCATCGACATGCCGAGTTTTTTCGCTGTCGCGCTAATGATACGCAGGTTAGCCTGATGCGGCACCAGCCAATCGAGTTCTGAGCGATCCAGGTTATTAGCCGCCAGCGTCTCATCGACAATATGCGCCAGTTCAGTGACCGCCACTTTAAAGACTTCATTGCCCGCCATCGTCAGATAAATCGGGTTATCCGGATTTACGCGATCGGCATTCGGCAGGGTCAGTAATTCACCGTAACGGCCATCGGCATGAAGATGGGTGGAGATAATACCCGGTTCTTCAGAAGCGCTCAGTACGGCCGCGCCTGCACCATCGCCGAAAATAATGATCGTACCGCGATCGCCAGGATCGCAAGTGCGGGCTAATACATCGGAACCGACCACCAGCGCGTGTTTAACCGCGCCGGATTTAACGTACTGGTCGGCGATGCTTAACGCGTAGGTGAAACCTGCGCACGCTGCCGCGACATCAAACGCCGGGCAACCTTTAATACCGAGCATACTTTGAATCTGACATGCCGCGCTTGGAAATGCATGCGTTGCTGATGTGGTAGCCACCACAATCAAGCCAATTTGGTCTTTATCGATCCCCGCCATCTCAATCGCGCGATTCGCAGCGGTAAAACCCATCGTCGCGACAGTTTCATTCGGCGCGGCGATATGGCGTTCACGAATACCTGTACGAGTGACAATCCACTCGTCAGAGGTCTCAACCATTTTTTCCAGATCGGCGTTAGTCCGCACTTGTTCGGGCAGATAGCTGCCAGTACCAATAATCTTCGTATACATGTACGCTCAGTCACTTTTCGGTTATATACCGTTACCTGTAAACGTCTGGCACGCTGGCGGCACCGGGGAGACAGCGATATTATCTGTGCGCCCGCAGGTTTACGCCTTTGCCATCGTCCAGCGGTTCAAATCCGGCTGGGTATACAGATTCCAGGCGAGCGGCAATTCGCTGAGGAACTTGTCGCTGCACCGCCTGCACTGCCTGTTCAATCGCGACTGCAAATGCTCGCTGATTGGCCGCACCATGACTTTTTATCACCGTGCCGCGCAATCCTAACAGACAGGCGCCATTATACTGGTCGGGGTTGAGGTGACTGAATCGCCTCGTCAGGCTTTTTTGTAACCAACGTTTTAATAACAGCAGCCACCACGACCGTTTTTTCCCCTCGCCCTGTGATTTCAGCAGTGAAAGGAACATTCTGACAACCCCCTCCATCGTTTTAAGTGTGACATTGCCTGTAAAGCCGTCACACACCAGTACATCGGTTTTTCCCGTCAGTAACTCATTCGCCTCAAGGTAGCCGATGTAATTGATGGTTGGGACTGTTTTTAACATTAAAGAGGCTTCGCGAATACTGTCGAGGCCTTTGGTTTCTTCTTCCCCGATATTGAGTAGCGCCACGCGGGGATTTTTGATCCCGACTACCTCTTCCGCCAAAACGGCGCCCATCACGGCAAACTGCACCAGCATGGTACTGTCACAGTCGACGTTGGCACCCAAATCAAGCACTACCGTTTTGCCCTTTTGCTGGTGCGGTAATACCGTCACCAACGCCGGACGCTCAATCCCCTCAAGAGGCTTGAGCAATAATTTCGCCAGCCCCATCAGCGCCCCGGTATTACCGGCGCTAACGCAAGCTTCGGCTCGGCCTTCTTTCACAAGCTCCAGGGCCACACGCATGGATGTCCCGCGACTGGCGCGGATCGCCTGCGAAGGCCGGGCATCACTGGCAATAACTGACTGTGCAGGGATAATCTGCAGACGCGAACGTTGTTCAAAGTCAGCTTTGGCAAGTAATGGCGTGATAATATCGGGATTCCCGACTAAAAGAAGAGTGAGCTGCGAATTAGCGTTCAGTGCCTGCAATGCTGCAGGCACCGTCACGGAAGGACCAAAATCGCCCCCCATGACATCTAACGCCAGGGTTAGACGTGTCAAGGTATCGTCGCTGCCTGGTTCGGTGTTCTCCGCTTACGCGGAGAAATCCTCACTAAGCTTTATCACGCTTGTACTCTTCGGCTTTTACACCACAGGCACACCTGTGATGCAAAAGGCATCGAGTATCGCGCGATTACTTAGCGATGACCTTACGGCCGCGGTAGTAACCGTCGGCAGTGATGTGGTGACGCAGGTGTTTTTCACCAGAAGTTTTGTCTACAGACAGGCTGGTGACTGCGGTCAGAGCGTCATGGGAACGACGCATGCCACGTTTGGAACGGGTTGGTTTATTCTGTTGTACGGCCATGGACCTTACTCCTCAATTACGGTTTATCCCTGCGTCCGCGGGGAAGACCTATTACTTACGCTTTAAGCTGGCTAATACGGCAAATGGGTTTGGCTTTTGCGCTTCATCAGGCAGTTCGCCAAAGACCATGTCCGCCTCGGACACTTCACAGTGTTCAGAATCATGCACCGGAACTACCGGCAAGGCGAGGATGATTTCATCTTCAACCGTCGCCAGCAGATCGATTTCGCCGAATTCGTTTACCTCAATCGGCTCATACGCTTCCGGCAGTGCTTCAGCCTGCTCGTCGGAACGGACAGGGCTAAAACAATACGTTGTGTGAACCTGATGGGTAAACGGTTTCCCGCAACGCTGGCATTCGAGCGACACCGTAACGACCGCATCGCCTGTTAAAACGGCGAGACGCTGGTTATCGATAGCGAACGACATGGAGCATTCCACATCACTGTCCACACTGACTACAGATTCGGCAACGCGCTCAACCTGATCGGGGGTATAGATACCCTGGTAATCAAGGCGTTTTTGAGCGGTACGAACCGGATCAAGAGTCAGGGGTAATTTTACCTTTTGCATAGGGCGCGCATATTAACTTCGTAACGTCATATAGTCAAAGAAAAAGGCAGCCTGCGGTTGCCTTTTGCCAATAATTCGCACACATTGCGGGTTACAGACTTATTTTCGCTCAAGACGAGTCAGTATGACAGGCTTGAAGACCGAAGAGCATAGTTTAAGATGGCTCTCATCATTACGCTATATCTGAGGGAAAAAATATGCCCCGTCTCATCCTTGCGTCTACCTCTCCCTGGCGTCGCACGCTGCTGGAAAAGCTGACGATTCCTTTCGAATGCGCCGCGCCGGATGTTGATGAAACCCCCATGCCGGGCGAAGCGCCGCGTCAGTTGGTGCTGCGGCTGGCGCAGGCGAAGGCGCAATCGCTCGCCGCGCGTTTCCCGAATCATTTGATTATTGGCTCCGACCAAATTTGTGTTCTGGACGGCGAAATCACCGGCAAACCGCTGACGGAAGAAAAAGCGCGTCAGCAATTAGCCAAAGCCAGCGGAAATATTGTGACGTTTTATACCGGACTGGCACTGTATAACTCCGCCTCCGGGCACTTACAAACCGAAGTGGAGCCTTTTGACGTTCATTTTCGCCATTTAAGCGAAGCGGAAATAGACGACTATGTCCGTAAAGAGCATCCGCTGCACTGCGCGGGAAGTTTTAAAAGCGAAGGTTTAGGCATTGCATTATTTGAACGCCTGGAAGGTCGTGACCCAAATACCTTGATCGGTTTGCCGCTGATCGCGTTGTGTCAAATGCTGCGGCGGGAAGAGATGAACCCGCTGAATGCCTGATTAATCTGCCTGATGGCGACGCGATGCGTCTTATCAGGCCTACGGTGCATCACACGATTGTAGGCCTGATAAGCAACGTGCATCAGGCTTTACTACGTAATACCTCAAGGCAGCGCTTCAATTGCTTATCCATTGGCGCTTCAATGCGCATGACTTCGCCCGTTCCCGGATGCGTGAACTTCAGCGCCGCGGCGTGCAGAAAGAGACGTTTAAGACCAGTTCCCGCTTCGGTAAGCTGTTGATCAAACTCACGGTCGCCGTAGCGATCGTCGAACGCAATAGGGTGACCGGCATATTGGGTATGTACGCGAATCTGATGCGTACGGCCCGTGACCGGGCTACAGCGCACCAGCGTGGCGAAGGCATAGCGCTCTTCCACCTTGAAGCGCGTTTCTGACGGTTTGCCTTCCTGGCTCACGCGAACAATGCGTTCGCCGCTTTGCAGAATGTTCTTTAATAATGGCGCCTGTACGGTTTTAACGTGCGATTGCCACTGGCCGCGCACCAGCGCCAGATAATCTTTCTGCATTCCCTTTTCGCGCAGTTGCTCATGCAGCGAACGCAGCGCGGAGCGTTTTTTCGCCACCAACAGCACGCCGGAGGTATCGCGGTCAAGACGATGCACCAGCTCCAGGAATCGCGCTTCCGGACGCAACGCCCGCAGCCCTTCGATGACGCCAAAACTTAACCCGCTCCCGCCGTGTACGGCGGTGCCGGAAGGCTTATTCAGCACCAGAATATGGTCGTCTTCATACAAAATGACGTCCGCCAACGCCGCCACTTTTTGCAAATGCGGCGACACGGCCTCTTCTTCGCGTTCAGCAACGCGAACCGGCGGAATGCGGACTTCATCGCCCGCTTCCAGTTTGTATTCCGGTTTAATGCGTTTTTTGTTCACCCGCACCTCGCCTTTACGCAAGATGCGATAAATCATACTTTTTGGTACCCCTTTCAGTTGGGTGCGCAAAAAGTTATCAATGCGTTGCCCCGCTTCGTCAGCGGCGATAGCAACAATTTTTACGGATGGCGTTTCTGTTTTCATGGGGGGCGATTCTAAATAGCCTGTGAGATTCGCGCCACACATTTTTCTATGCTTATAGAGACGTCTACGCCAGTGGATGAACATTTTTCACTGCGGTTTTGCTGGTTATTAAAGCGATTGGCTCACGCTGGTGAAAAAACTGTGAGTAAGCGGGTGATAAATGGTAAAAGTCATCTTGCTATAACAAGGTTAGCAGTGGAATAATGATGCGGTTTCCGCACCGAAACTTGTTAAAACAAAAAGTTTAGCGGAATAACCCATTTTGTCTGACCGATCATCAACGCAGCAATGGCGTAAGACGTATTGATTTTTCAGACAGTTAGCGGGCTGCGGGTTGCAGTCCTTACCGGTAGATAGGATCTTCTCTGGAGAGTAATGCCCAGGCTGCTTCCCTGATAATTGCGCTGTGTTTCCGTATGAAATACAGGCAACCGACACTCTGCGCCTCTTTGAGCTGACGATAACCGTGAGGTTGGCGACGCGAAATAGTCACGAGGCCATCGGTTCATGCCCGGTAAGGCGTCACCATGCCCGCAGCTTAGTCGTCAACGTAAGAATAATGAGTAAGTTACGATGAAAAGAATGTTAATCAACGCGACTCAGCAGGAAGAGTTGCGCGTCGCCCTTGTAGATGGGCAGCGTCTGTACGATCTGGATATAGAAAGCCCCGGACACGAGCAGAAAAAAGCGAACATCTATAAAGGCAAAATTACCCGTATTGAACCGAGCCTGGAAGCGGCTTTTGTTGATTACGGCGCAGAACGCCACGGTTTCCTCCCGTTAAAAGAAATTGCCCGCGAATATTTCCCCGCTAACTACAGCGCTCATGGTCGCCCGAACATTAAAGACGTGTTACGCGAAGGCCAGGAAGTCATTGTTCAAATCGATAAAGAAGAGCGCGGCAACAAAGGCGCGGCGTTAACCACCTTTATCAGTCTGGCGGGCAGCTACCTGGTACTGATGCCGAATAACCCGCGCGCGGGTGGTATCTCCCGTCGCATTGAAGGCGACGATCGTACCGAGTTAAAAGAAGCGTTGGCCAGCCTGGAGCTTCCTGAAGGGATGGGGCTTATCGTACGTACCGCGGGCGTGGGTAAATCCGCCGAAGCGTTGCAGTGGGATTTAAGCTTCCGCCTGAAACACTGGGAAGCCATTCAGAAAGCCGCTGAAAGCCGTCCCGCGCCGTTCCTGATCCATCAGGAAAGCAACGTCATCGTACGCGCGTTTCGCGACTATCTGCGTCAGGATATCGGTGAAATCCTGATCGACAATCCAAAAGTGATGGAAATGGCGCGTCAGCATATCGCCGCGTTGGGCCGCCCGGATTTTAGCAGCAAAATTAAGCTGTACACCGGTGAAATCCCGTTGTTCAGCCATTACCAGATCGAATCGCAGATCGAGTCAGCGTTCCAGCGTGAAGTGCGCCTGCCCTCCGGCGGCTCCATTGTCATTGACAGTACCGAAGCGTTAACCGCCATCGATATCAACTCCGCCCGCGCGACTCGCGGCGGCGATATCGAAGAAACCGCGTTCAACACTAATCTCGAAGCGGCCGACGAGATTGCCCGCCAGCTGCGTCTGCGCGACCTGGGCGGCCTGATCGTTATCGACTTTATCGATATGACGCCGGTACGTCACCAGCGCGCGGTAGAAAACCGCCTGCGTGAAGCGGTGCGTCAGGACCGGGCGCGTATTCAGATTAGCCATATTTCCCGCTTCGGCCTGCTCGAAATGTCGCGTCAGCGCCTGAGCCCGTCGCTGGGCGAATCCAGTCATCACGTGTGTCCGCGCTGTAGCGGTACCGGCACCGTGCGCGATAACGAATCTCTGTCGCTGTCCATTCTGCGCCTGATTGAAGAAGAAGCGCTGAAAGAGAATACGCAGGAAGTCCATGCCATTGTTCCGGTGCCGATCGCCTCTTATCTGCTTAACGAAAAACGGACGGCAGTTAACGCTATTGAGACGCGTCAGGATGGCGTCCGCTGTGTCATCGTCCCGAACGATCAGATGGAAACGCCGCACTATTCCGTGCTGCGCGTACGCAAAGGGGAAGAAACGCCGACCCTGAGCTACATGCTGCCGAAGCTGCACGAAGAAGCGATGGCGCTGCCTTCTGAAGAAGAGTACGCCGAGCGTAAACGCCCGGAACAGCCTGCGCTGGCGACATTCGCTATGCCAGATGTGCCTCCGGCGCCGACGCCTGTCGAACCGGCGGTTAGCGTCGCCACGGCGAAAAAGGATAATGTTGCCGCCGCGCAGCCTGCCCAGCCGGGTCTGTTTAGCCGCTTCCTAAACGCGCTGAAACAACTGTTCAGCGGTGAAGAAACGAAAGCCGTCGAAACAGCCGCGCCGAAAGCGGAAGAAAAAGCGGAGCGTCAGCAGGATCGTCGCAAGCCACGGCAGAACAACCGTCGCGATCGTAACGAACGCCGCGACACCCGTGATAACCGTGCCGGACGTGACGGCGGCGAGAGCCGCGACGATAATCGTCGTAACCGTCGCCAGGCGCAGCAGCAAAATGCGGAAGCGCGCGATACCCGCCAGCAGGAAACGGCGGAAAAAGTGAAAACCGGCGATGAGCAGCAACAGACGCCGCGTCGCGAACGCAGCCGCCGCCGCAATGATGACAAACGCCAGGCGCAGCAGGAAGTAAAAGCGCTTAACCGCGAAGAACTGCCTGTCCAGGAGACCGAGCAGGAAGAACGCGTTCAGCAGGTTCAGCCGCGCCGCAAGCAGCGTCAGCTTAATCAGAAAGTCCGCTTTACCAACAGCGCAGTGGTTGAAACGGTTGATACGCCAGTCGTCGTCGACGAACCACGCCCGGTTGAAAACGTTGAACAGCCCGTTCCAGCGCCGCGTACCGAATTGGCGAAAGTTGATTTACCTGTCATTGCCGATATCGCGCCGGAGCAGGATGATAGCGTAGAACCTCGCGATAATACCGGTATGCCGCGTCGCTCCCGCCGTTCTCCGCGCCACCTGCGCGTTAGCGGTCAGCGTCGTCGTCGCTATCGTGACGAGCGCTACCCGACACAATCGCCGATGCCGTTAACCGTAGCCTGCGCGTCGCCAGAAATGGCGTCCGGTAAAGTCTGGATCCGCTACCCGATTGTCCGTCCTCAGGAAACGCAGGTTGTTGAAGAGCAGCGTGAAGCAGATCTGGCGCTGCCACAACCGGTTGTCGCTGAACCGCAGGTTATCGCTGCGACCGTAGCGTTAGAACCACAAGCGTCGGTACAGGCAGTAGAAAACGTTGCCGTTGAGCCGCAGACCGTCGCCGAACCACAGGCGCCGGAAGTCGTCGAGGTCGAGACAACGCATCCGGAAGTGATTGCCGCACCGGTTGATGAACAGCCGCAACTGATTGCCGAAAGTGATACGCCGGTGGCGCAAGAGGTTATTGCTGACGCCGAACCGGTAGCAGAAACCGCCGACGCGTCCATTACGGTGGCTGAAAACGTGGCTGATGTTGTCGTTGTCGAGCCAGAAGAAGAGACAAAAGCGGAAGCGGCTGTTGTGGAGCACACGGCAGAAGAAACCGTTATCGCACCGGCCCAGGTGGTGGAAAAGCCGCAGGACGTTGTCTGCGTTGACGACGATCATAATCACGCCAGCGCGCCGATGACGCGTGCGCCAGCGCCGGAATATGTGCCGGAAACCCCGCACCATAGCGACTGGCAGCGCCCTTCCTTCCACTTTGAAGGTAAAGGCGCGGCAGGCGGACACAGCGCTACACGTCATGCCAGCGCCCCGGCGACACGCCCACAGCCGGTAGAATGATGTAAATGCTGATACAAAGCCGACCGCCAGGTCGGCTTTTTTATGCCCCTTACAGGGCGATGCCTCACCCCATAGCGTCTTTTAGTCACTCCAGGCGTTTATGAGATCGGGCGGGATAATACGTACGGATGGCGTCGCTACGGGCGCGACAATATGACCACTCAATGACGACTAAAAAAATGCCCGCGCCGGGGTGGATGGCGCGGGCAGACAAAACATATCCAGTTTCGTGATATGTTTCAAAAAGAGGTGTTACCGGTTCAACTGGAAAAGCGACATTCCCTGCATGTCGGTAAACGTTTTATAGGACGCCTGTAATGCCGCCTGTTGCATGACGTAGGAGGAAATGACCGAGTTCCAGTCCACATCTACCAGATTGCTCATCTGCAGCTTCTGTCCCAGCGCACGGTCGCTTCCCAGTGAATCCAGCGTACTGAGTTCGCTCAGTTGCGTTCCCAGTTCCGCACGAACGGTCAGGACGTTATTGAGCGAATTTTTTAAGCCGCGATTGGTTTTATCAATGGCGGCAGCGGCCTTTTCTTTTTCCACGTCATTGCCTTCCACCGGGGTCTTGAGTGCGGCAATTGCCGTATCGAGCATGACAAACAGATTCTTTTCGGAGTCCGAGCCATCCGGTTCCGGCACCGCATTGCTGGTGATGCTATTAAAAATTTGCGCACCCGTATGGCCAATTACCATCGTGCGTGCGGAATCCACCTGCTGGGTAACACTTTTCTCGCCGCCATGATAACCACCTGTCGCCTGGTCGAATGGCGCCGCTTCCGTTTTATACCCGGCAAAGATATAGCGACCATTGCCGTCAGTGCTGTTTGCCAGGTTCATCAGCTGATCGCGGATGCCCTGTAAATCCGTCGCCAGCGATGCGCGGTCATCGTCGCTTAACGTGCCGTTTCCGGCATAGACGATTTTTTCCTGCGCGGTTTGAATCGCCGTCGTCACCTGACTGAGTACGCTTTCTTCCAGCGACACTTTTTGGGTGGCAAACGTACGCGCCAGGGCGTACTGGCTATTCTGCGCCTGCGCCTGAGAGAGTACTACCGCCTGCGACGCGGCGATCGGATCGTCAGATGGGTTGGTAACGCGCTTACCGGTAGACATCTGCTCGCCCAGCTTCATCCATTCGGCCTGAGAATTAGTGATGCCGCTCATATTTTGTTCGTACATCATCTGGGTACTGATACGCATGTCATCCTTCTCCTTTAGCGAATATTCAGTAACGCATCAAACAGCGCATTCGCGGTCTGCAATACTTGCGCATTCGCCAGATAATACTGCTGATAACGCTGCAAATTGCCGTATTCTTCGTCGAGGTTAACGCCGGAAACCGACTGTTGCTGTTTATAAAGCTGTTTAACCACATTCGCCTGCGTGGTGCTGCTGGTTTTCAGCGTTGACGTTTTGTTACCCACATCGCTGACCAACGTGGCGTAAGCATCGTTAAAGGTTTTGTTGCCGCCCACTACATTGCTGTTTTGTAAGTCCAGCAATGCCTGACCATTGCGGTTATCGCTGTCGCCGGTATCCACGTCAGGATCGAGTTTTGACTCAGACGCCATCGCAATCTCGGCTTCATTTGTCACTTTAACGTTCATGTCGACGATAGCATTGCTGACCGGCTTGAGAAGAAAACTGTCGTTTTTCTGTGCGCCGGTCCCTACCGTCACTTTCAGACCGTCAATCTCCAGTTTTCCGTCAGCATCTTTTGTCGCCGTGAAGGTGGTGTTATCCGCAGTGCGAGTAACCTGCCAGTCTGTACCGTCAAAAACAATCTTATAATCCGTCGCCTGAACCTTCGTGCTGTCGACCACCTTAGCGGTTAGCGATACCGTTTTATCGGCATTATTACTGTTGCTATATACCACCGGCGAGCCAATGCTAAAGAAGTCTTTCCCTTTATTGCCGTCGGCGTCATAACCTTTGGTATGCTGCGCGTTAAACGCATCGGCAAACGCCAACGCCAACTGGCCCAGCGTATTACGAGTCTGATCCAGATCCTGAGAACGGAACGTCAGTAATCCGCCGAGCGAACCGGTGTTCAGCAACTTTTCCGGAATTTCGATGTTACCGGCGGCCTCATCGACATAAGCGACAGTCGTTCGCGTCGGGTCGGCGCTGGAGGGAACCGCCGCCAACTGACGCGCCGTCGACCCCTGCACCAGCGTATAGCCATTGGCCATCGTCAGGTTATAGGTGCCGCCGTCCTGTACACTCACCTCGACGCCAACGATCTTGTTAAGCTCGCTGACCAACTGATCACGCTGATCGAGCAGGTCGTTCGGCGATGCGCCCGCGCCTACGCCCGTCATACGGGAGATTTGATCGTTCAGGTTAGCTATCTGCTTCGCGTAATTGTTGATTTGCGCCACGCTGGAGCCAATCGCGATATTGACCTGTTTATCCTGATCGCGCAGATACTGATCGGTGGTTTTGAACTGGTTTACCAGCCCTTCCGCCTTACCAATCAGCGCCTGACGCGCCGCAGGATCTTCCGCATTACTGACTAACGTTTGCAGGCTGGTAAAAAAACTCTGCAACGAACCAGACAGTGAGCTGGATTTATCAGCCAGCAGGTTGTCGATTTTCGACATCTGTTCATAGCGCGTGGTTAAGCCGCTGCTCTGGTTTTGCGCGCCGCGTAGCTGATTAGTGATAAACGCATCATATTCGCGCTGTACGCCTGAAACGTAAACGCCATTACCTATCCAGCCGCCAGCCCCTAACGTACTGTTTGCCTGCGCCAGAATAGTTGTCTGCCGGGTATAACCCGCAACGTTATAATTGTTGATGTTATTACTGACCGTATTTAACGCGGCCTGCGCGGCGTTAAGTCCGCTCATGGCGTGATTAATCAAGCTGGACATGATGGTTCCTTTTAATCCTTCAATACTCGTTGTTATCGGCAGCGACTACGTGGACTTGAGCAATTTAAAAGAGATTGTCGAGATTCGCGCTGTAGGTTTTGCTGACCTTTTCACTCATCGCTTTCAACTGCTGAATCATGCTGGTCAATTTACGCGCGTAATTCGGGTCAGTGGCGTATCCGGCGTTTTGCAGAGCCACTGCGCCCTGCTCTGCCGTGGCGGCAGTGGTCACGGCAGCGTAGCGTGGGTTACGCGTTAACAGCGCGACATAATCCGATAACGCCTCCAGATACGAGTTATAGACGCGGAATTTCGCTTTCACTTTTTTCGCTTCGCCATTTTCGTATTCAGTGGTGGTGATTTCCGTCACCGGCCCTTTCCAACTGGCGGTCGCTTTCACGCCAAATACGTTATAGCTGGGTTCGCCATTCTCCCGCAGGATTTGCCGTTGCCCCCAGCCCGACTCCAGCGCCGCCTGCGCCAGAATCAGATGATGCGGCACCCCGCTTTGTTCGCTGGCCAGCCTCGCAGGGAGCGAAAGCCGGGCCAGAAAGTCTTTACTGTCGCCGGAGAGCGGCGCATCGCTGCTGTCCGGCGTTTTCGGTATGGCTTTGCGCACCAGTTGGGTCAGCGCCTGATTTTGATAGCTGTTTACCGTCTCCAGGGAGAATTTAAGCGGTACTTGCGGCGCATCATCTGCAGGCATCGTCTGCCCGCCCGTCATCTGTTTAACCATCATATCCGCCAGCCCCAGTCCCTTACCGGCGGTCATCTGCTGGGCGATCTGCTGGTCATACATGCTGGTATACAGACGCGTCTGATCGCTGCTGAATAAACCATCTTTGGGTAAAGCCTCGCGCATACTTTTCAGCATCATCTGCACAAACATCCCTTCCACCTGACGGGCCACAGGACGGATATTCGCCGCCGGGTCCTGGCCCGCTTTCGCTTTCAGTTCGTTCAGAGATTGCGCATCCCAGGCCGCGCTGGCCAGCAATTTACCGTCTCCGATCATCAGATGATTTCCAGTTTGGCGCGTAGACAGCCCGCGCTCTGCATGGACTGCAAAATCGACATCAGGTCCATCGGCGTCGCGCCAAGCGCATTCAGCGCACGCACTACGCTGTTCAGATTGGCGCTGGAACGCACGCTCTGTAGCGATCCGCCGCTCTGACGCAAATCTATCTGAGTCTGTGGCGTCACCACGGTCTGCCCGCCGCCAAATGGCGTATTCGGCTGGTTGACGTTGAGCTGGCGATTGACTGTCACTGACAAATTGCCCTGCGCCACAGCGCAGCTATCCAGCGTGACTTCCCGATTCATGACCACCGAACCGGTACGCGAGTTGATCACAACTTTTGCATCCTGCGGCGTCACGTTGACCTCCATATTTTGAATGTCCGCCAGAAAACGCACCTGCGAGCTGTTGCCGCTGGGCACGCGTACCTGTACCGTTCGCGCATCAAGCGCAGTGGCGCTGCCGTAACCGCGGGCGCGGTTGATGGCGTCGGTAATTTGCTGCGCCATCGTAAAATCTTCGTCGTTCAATTGCAGATTAATGGTGTTGCCAGCGCCGAACTGAGTCGGCAACTCACGTTCGATAATCGCGCCATTAGTGATGCGCCCGCCATTAAGCTGGTTAACCTGCACGCTACTGCCGCCTGCGGAAGCGCCCGCGCCGCCGACCAGAATATTGCCCTGCGCCAGAGCATACACCTGGCTGTCCACCCCTTTTAACGGCGTCATTAATAACGTCCCGCCACGCAGACTTTTAGCGTTCCCCATTGAGGAAACGACGACATCGATCGTTTGTCCCTGTCGCGCAAAAGGCGGATACGACGCCGTCACCATCACCGCCGCCACGTTTTTCAACTGCATGTTGGTGCCGGTGGGGACCGTAATCCCCAGTTGTGACAGCATGTTATTCAGCGTCTGGGTGGTAAATGGCGTCTGAGTCGTCTGGTCGCCCGTACCGTCCAGCCCGACCACCAGCCCGTAACCGATCAGCGAGTTTTCCCGTACTCCCTGGACACTGGTCAGATCCCGGATACGCTCGGCGTGCGCCAGAGTGGCAACCAGTGCCAGAACGATTCCTGCAAGAGCTTTAAACACATACACCTCGCTTACATCGGCGACAAATTAAGGAAGAAACGTTGCAGCCAGCCCATATTTTGCGCTTCGTTAATATAGCCGTTCCCGACATATTCAATCCGCGCATCCGCCACCTGTGTCGAGGGAACGGAGTTGCTGCCGCTGATGGTGCGTGGATTTACCACGCCGGAGAAGCGGATGAATTCCGTTCCCTGATTAATCGCGATCTGTTTTTCCCCCACGACGTGTAAATTGCCATTGGCCAGAACCTGATCGACGGTCACGGTCAGCGTGCCGCTAAAAGTATTGCTGGCATTCGCGCCGCCTTTGCCGTTAAAAGAGTTGCCGCCGGAGGCCTCCATATCCGCGCGGGAATTACCGAATAATCCCTGCAGATAACGCGGTACCGTATCAAAACCAAAACTGGTTTTGCCGTCGCGACTGGCATTTGCCGACGAGCTTTTACTGGCGCTGACGTTTTCCTGTAACACAATCGTGAGCGTATCGCCGATATTACGCGGTCGACGATCTTCAAAAAGCGGCTGATAGCCATAATTAATCGGCTGCGCAGACTGAAATATGGAGCCATTCGCCACCGGTACCGGGCCAGGTATCGGCTGCGCCGTGGTCGCCCCCTGCACGAGCGGTTTAGCGGGTATCCAGGCGCATCCTGTCAGCGTCGCGACCATCAGGGCCATAACTGGGTAAGCGTGAAGCGCGTATTTTTGCATTACCTTCATCTTCAAAATCAGGGAGCCGGTGGCGTATCCCCACCGGCGGCCCCTTAGAGTTGCGTCAGTTTCTGCAGCATCTGATCGGTCGTCGATACTGCTTTACTGTTAATTTCATAGGCGCGTTGAACCTGAATCATGTTCACCAGCTCTTCCGCCACGTTAACGTTCGACGTTTCGACATACCCTTGATACAACAACCCCGCGCCGTTGAGCCCCGGCGTGCTTTCGTTCGGCGCGCCGGACGATTGCGTTTCGATATAGAGGTTCTCGCCGATGCTTTCCAGACCGGTGTCGTTCATAAAGGTGGTCAGGTTAAGCTGCCCGACCTGAACCGGCGCGGCCTGCCCCTGCTGGGTCACGCTGACCACGCCGTCGCGGCCAATGGTGATACTTAACGCGTTGGCCGGAATGGTGATTGCCGGCTGCACCTGAAAACCGCCCGCCGTCACCAGTTGACCATTCTGATCCACCTGGAAAGAGCCGTCGCGGGTATAGGCAGACGTACCGTCCGGCAGCATGACCTGGAAAAAGCCCTGCCCTTTAATCGCCACATCTTTACTGTTGTTGGTCTGCGACAGGTTCCCCTGACTGTGCAGGCGCTCCGTGGCGACCGGACGCACGCCGGTACCGATTTGCAGCCCGGAAGGCAGCGTCGTCTGCTCGGACGACTGCGCGCCCGGCTGGCGGATGGTCTGATACAACAGATCTTCAAATACCGCGCGCTGACGCTTAAAACCATTGGTGCTGACGTTTGCCAGGTTATTGGCAATCACATCCATATTGGTTTGCTGCGCATCCAGACCGGTTTTGGCGATCCATAATGAACTGATCATAAAATGTCCTGTATTAACTCATCGACAGCAGTTGGTTAGCTCGCCCTTCGTTCTCATCTACGCTGGTGATAACCTTCATCTGCATTTCAAAACGACGTGCGTTGGCGATCATGTCGGTCATGGCTTCAACCGGCTTGACGTTACTGCCCTCCAGCACGCCCGACATAATGCGAATTGACGGGTCGGCGGCCAGTACCGCCCCGCGTTCAGCCTGTGCCTCGGCGGTAAGGCGGAATAAACCGTCATCGCTCCTCTGCACCTCATTGCCTTCCGCTTTGACCAGCTTCAGTCGCCCAACGGGCGCCACCGTGTTTGGCGGGTCGCCGGGATTGAGCGCGGAGATCGTGCCGTCTGCCGCAATGGTGATTTCCGACCCTTCAGGAACGGTAATCGGGCCGCCTTCGCCGATAACCGGATGTCCCTGAATGGTTAACTGCCCGGTCGGGCCCACCTGGATATTCCCGTTACGGGTATATCCTTCAGCGCCATCCGCCGCTTGCACCACCAGCCAGCCGTCCTGCTGCAACGCAACATCCAGCGGGCGGGAAGTGTAGTCCAACTGACCCGGGGTCATATCCGCCCCCGGCGTCGATGCCGTAACCAGCGTACGCGTCGCTAAAGAGAGGCCATCAACGGGCACCGCGCGTAGCGCGTTAAGCTGTGCACGAAAGCCCGGCGTTGAGGCATTAGCCAGGTTACTGGCCGTTACCGCCTGCTGGTTAAGCGTCTGGCTGGCCGCCCCCATGGCGGTATAAATTGCGTGATCCATTAAGCTATCCCGTCAGGCGCTTAGCGCAGGTTAACCAGCGTATTGAGGATCTGGTCCTGGGTTTTGATGGTCTGCGCATTCGACTGGTAGTTACGCTGCGCGACGATCATATTCACCAGCTCTTTACTCAAATCCACGTTAGAGGCTTCCAGCGCGCCGTTCGTCAGCTTACCGAAGTTGCCGGAACCGGCAGTCCCCAGCAGCGCAACCCCGGAGGCCTGCGTCGCCGCCCAGACGTTATCGCCCTGGGATGCCAGACCTTCGTTGTTGGCGAAGTTAGCCAGCACTATCTGCCCCAGCACCTGCTCCTGCTCGTTGGAGTAGTTGCCAACCACGGTGCCGTCGTTGTTAATCTGGTAGCTCACCAGGTCGCCAGGCTTATAGCCGTTTTGATTGGTGGCGACGATGTTGTTAGCCCCGGTGTTCTGCTGCATGGAGTTAAGGAAGCTGAGGGAGAAGGTGGCTGCTGTCGCGCCATTAATCGTACCGGTGGTGATGTTCACCGTACCGCCAGACTCCAGAATCCCGTTTTCATTGAATTTCAGCGTAGTGGACGCCGTTGTTGGCGCAGTGGCTGCAGGATCGCTGCTGTCATGGGTGTACACGGCCCATTCATTATCTTTGGTTTTCACAAAATAGACGTTCATGTCATGGGCATTACCCTGGCTGTCATAAACGGTGACGGTGCCTTTTTTGTTATACGAATCCGCATCACTCACGCTAAAGGGCGTTTTAGACGGTACAGGGTCCGTTGAGTTCAGGTTGATCTGCATTGACGCGGTGGTGGTCGATTTCGCCGCCATCAGCGTGTTCGGAATGGTGATCGGCGCAGGATTCGCCCCCTGCTGAATGGTCGGCGGCGTACCGGTGGCCGGATAGCCGGTCAACTGCATCCCCTGCATATTGACCAGGTTACGGTTCTCGTCCAGTTTGAACTGGCCGTTGCGGCTATAGAATACGGAACCGTTGCTGTCTACCAGGCGGAAAAAACCGTTCTGGCTAATCGCGACATCCAGCCCGCGCCCGGTGTTCGTTGTCGTACCGTCGGTAAAATCCTGGGTAATCCCCGCCACTTTTACGCCCAGCCCCACTTTGGAACCGGCGAACATATCGGCAAATGATGCCGTACCGGACTTAAAGCCATAGGTGGCGGAGTTGGCGATGTTATTACCGATAACATCAAGGTTGGTGGCCGCAGCGTTCAGGCCGCTAACCGCTTGAGAAAAAGACATGACTGACTCCTGATAAGTGTAAGGGCTTAGATTATTTGCCGAACTTCGTCGAGTGTGGTGGTGCCGTAGGTACCCAGATCCAACAGGTTGCCGTTACTGCCCTTCGTCACGCCCTGTACCAGAGCGAATTGCAGCGGCTGCGCCACCAGTTGCGTCCCGCCATTGCTGGCGGTAATCGCAATGTTGTAAGAACCATTCGGTACCGTTGTTCCGTCCGTTTGCTTACCATCCCAGGTAAAGGTGTGTACCCCGGCTCGCAACTCACCGATCTCCAGCGTCCGTACCACCCGGCCATCTTTATCGGTAATGGTTGCCGTCACTTTGTCCGCAGGCTGTTGCAATTCCACGCCAAACGGCGTCGTGGACGTCACGGCCCCTTCTTCCGCGCCTTTACCCGCCAGAATTGTGGTGCCAGGCACCATAACGCCATGTCCAATCAGCGTGGTCGCCTGTAGGGACTGACTATTATCGATTTGCCCGGAAATAGCCCCCAGCGTCGTATTCAGTTTTTCAATGCCGCTCACGGTACTGATTTGCGCCAACTGTGTCGTTAACTCATTATTTTGTAATGGGTTAGTCGGGTCCTGGTTCTTCAATTGCGCGACCAGTAAGGTCAGGAAACTGCTTTGCAGATCGGCAGCGTTGCTTCCGGTCATCGACCCGCTGCCGGTCGTCGTTTTGACGCCCGTGTTGGTCGGGTCATTCATATTTACGGCAATAGACATACGCGCCTCCTTTACTGGCCTAATGTCAGCGTTTTAAGCATCATGCTTTTTACGGTATTCAGGACTTCGATATTTGCCTGATAGCTGCGCGAGGCTGACATCGTGTTGACCATTTCGCCGACCACATCGACGTTGGGCATTTTGACGTAACCATTAGCGTCCGCCAGCGGATTGCCTGGCTCATAAACCAGCTTTTCCGGTGCCTGACTTTCAATCACGCTGGCGACCTTTACCCCGCCAGTGGCTTGACCCGGCGCGGCGTCCACCTGAAAAACCACCTGTTTGGCACGATAAGGCTGTCCGTCCGGGCCGGTGACGCTATCCGCATTCGCCAGGTTACTGGCCGCAACGTTCAACCGCTTGGACTGTGCGGCAAGCGCCGATCCGGCAATATCAAAAATGTTTAACAGCGCCACGAATTAGTTTCCTCCCTGTAGCACATTCATCATGCCTTTGAGTTGGCTACCCAGAACGGTAAGCCCCATCTGATATTTGAGACTGTTATCCGCAAACTGCGTACGTTCCCTGTCCATATCTACGGTGTTACCATCCAAAGAAGGCTGATCAGGTACGCGGTAAAGCAGATCCACTGCGGGAGAAGAGACCGCCTGGGCGGGAATATGGTGAGAGGAAGTCAACGTTAACGCGACGCCGCCGGTTTCTTCCCGTCCACGCACCATCACCTTTTTTAACTCACTGGCAAAATCAATATCGCGCGCCTGATACCCCGGCGTATCGGCATTGGCGATATTCGCCGCTAATATTTCCTGACGTTGCGCGCGCAGATTTAGCGCTTCCTGCTGAAATCGTAAGGCGGCATCGAGCCTGTCGAGCATATCTCCTCCGCAAATGGCAAAATTCAGCCGACAGCTTAAATGCCTTCACGCGCGCGTTATCGCCGGAATAAACGCAAAATGCGTCGCTATTTATTGCGTTGATGCTTGCTTCACACGGGTAGAATCCTGTCATGACATCAACCAGGGGGAAGTATCATGCAAACGTTAAAACGAGGATTCGCCGTGGCGGCTTTGCTGTTCAGCCCCCTGACAATAGCGCAGGACATCAACGCCCAATTGACCACGTGGTTTTCCCAGCGTCTGGCTGGCTTCAGCGACGAGGTGGTTGTCACGCTCCGTTCATCGCCCAATCTGCTACCGAGCTGCGAGCAGCCAGCCTTCAGCATGACGGGCAGCGCGAAGCTGTGGGGCAACGTCAATGTGGTGGCGCGCTGCGCCAATGAAAAACGTTATTTGCAGGTGAATGTGCAAGCGACCGGCAATTATGTCGCCGTTGCCGCGCCCGTCGCGCGCGGCGGAAAATTGACGCCGGCCAACGTCACGCTAAAACGTGGCAGGCTGGATCAGTTACCGCCGCGGACGGTACTGGATATCCGTCAGATTCAGGATGCCGTCAGTTTGCGCGATCTCGCTCCCGGGCAGCCGGTACAGCTTACGATGATACGTCAGGCCTGGCGCGTCAAAGCGGGTCAACGAGTACAGGTCATCGCCAATGGCGAGGGGTTTAGCGTCAATGCGGAAGGTCAGGCGATGAATAATGCCGCCGTCGCGCAAAATGCGCGCGTGCGCATGACATCGGGTCAAATCGTGAGTGGAACCGTCGATTCTGATGGGAATATTCTTATTAACCTATAATTGTGTAAAGATTTTGTCGCGGCTGCCGATGAGATATTCAACCATGATGGTAGCTGGCCGCTACAACGTAACCCTCGATGAGGATAAATAAATGAGCATTGACCGTACCTCACCTTTGAAACCCGTTAGCACTGTCCAGACGCGCGAAACCAGCGACACGCCGGTACAAAAAACGCGTCAGGAAAAAACGTCCGCCGCGACGAGCGCCAGCGTAACGTTAAGCGACGCGCAAGCGAAGCTCATGCAGCCAGGCGTCAGCGACATTAATATGGAACGCGTCGAAGCATTAAAAACAGCTATCCGTAACGGTGAGTTAAAAATGGATACGGGAAAAATAGCAGACTCGCTCATTCGCGAGGCGCAGAGCTACTTACAGAGTAAATAAGCGTATGACTCGTTTGTCAGAAATACTTGACCAGATGACCACCGTCCTGAATGACCTGAAGACGGTGATGGACGCCGAGCAACAACAGCTTTCCGTAGGCCAGATTAACGGCAGCCAGCTACAGCGTATTACAGAAGAAAAAAGCTCGTTGCTGGCGACGCTGGATTATCTGGAACAACAGCGCCGTCTGGAGCAGAACGCGCAGCGTAGCGCAAACGATGACATTGCAGAGCGCTGGCAGGCGATTACCGAAAAAACGCAGCATCTTCGCGACCTCAACCAGCACAACGGCTGGCTGCTGGAAGGGCAAATTGAGCGTAATCAACAGGCGCTGGAGGTGCTGAAACCTCACCAGGAGCCGACCTTGTACGGGGCTGACGGTCAGACTTCCGTCTCTCACCGCGGCGGTAAAAAAATTTCTATCTAATCAGTGCCGGATGGCGACGTTGCGCCTTTCCGGCCTGAATGCCTTGTAGGCCTGATAGCACAGCGCTATCAGGCACTGAATTTACGCCGTCCGGCGAACAAACTCTTTCACTTTAAAGCCCAGCACGGCAAGCGCGGCGAAATAGGCCGCGATACCCGCGATCACTACCGCCATCAAACGTAGCAAACGCCATAACATCGACCCTTGCGACCACTCCGGCATAATATGCAACACGCCGAACAATACGGCGGCCATCACCAGTACGGAAATGATCAGACGCATCAGGAACCACATCCAACCCGGTTGTGGCGTAAAGATATTCTGTTTGCGCAGTTGCCAGTACAGCAGCGACGCATTGAGACATGCCGCCAGACCAATAGAGAGCGACAGTCCGGCGTGTTTCAGCGGTCCAATAAACGCCAGGTTCATTAACTGAGTCATGATTAACGTCACGATGGCGATTTTCACCGGCGTTTTAATATCCTGGCGAGAATAGAAGCCCGGGGCCAGCACTTTTACGACGATCAAGCCAATCAGCCCCACCGAATAGGCGATTAACGCCCGCTGCGTCATTGCCGCATCAAAGGCGGTGAATTTACCGTACTGAAACAGCGAGACCGTCAGCGGCTTCGCCAGAATGCCTAACGCTACCGCGCTCGGCAACGCCAGTAAAAAGCACAAACGCAGCCCCCAGTCCATCAGGCGGCAGTACTCATCATGATTGCCGCTGGCAAAGCTTTTCGACAATGACGGCAACAGGATGGTCCCCAATGCCACGCCCAGCACGCCGGACGGGAACTCCATCAACCGATCGGCATAGTACATCCATGAGACCGAGCCGGAGGCCAGAAACGAGGCAAAAATGGTATTGATGATAAGGGAGATCTGACTGACGGATACGCCCAAAATCGCCGGCCCCATCTGTTTGACCACCCGCATCGCCCCGGTGTCGCGAAAGTTAATGCGCGGCAGCACCAACATACCGATCTTTTTCAAATACGGAAGTTGATACACCAGTTGCAGCACGCCGCCGACGGTGACTGCCCAGGCTAACGCCAGCACCGGCGGATTAAAGTATGGCGCGGCGAATAATGCAAAACCGATCATGCTGATATTAAGAAATGTCGGCGCAAAAGCGGGAATAGAGAAGCGATTCCAGGTGTTGAGAATGGCGCCAACCAGTGAAGCCAGCGAGATCAGCAGAATATAGGGAAACGTAATCCGCAGCAGTTGCGTCGTCAGCGCGAATTTATCCGCAGTATCGGCAAAACCCGGCGCGGTTACCATAATCACCCACGGGGCGGCCAGCATACCGGCCACCGTCACGACGGCCAATGCCAGCGTCAACAGGCCGGAAACGTAAGCGACAAAGATCCGCGTCGCTTCTTCACCCTGCTTGCTCTTATATTCCGCCAGGATAGGCACAAAGGCCTGAGAAAAAGCGCCTTCGGCAAAGATCCGGCGTAGTAGATTGGGGAGTTTAAACGCCACAAAAAAGGCGTCGGTCGCCATCCCTGCGCCAAAAATTCTGGCGACAATCGCATCACGGGCAAAGCCCAACACGCGTGAAAACATAGTCATCGAGCTGACGGCAGCCAGCGATTTCAATAAATTCATTTCTTTTGTATTCCAGACCCTGGCGTAAAACTCCTGCATGGCTGATCCATCGACCGGATAACGCATTCTGCCGTATCCGGCTGTATCACCGCGCCTGACGGCGACGTCAAAACGTCTTATCAGGCCTTACAGACTCCCCACGGTTTGCCATTATTCACTGTGAAAAGAGGTATTATGTAGAGTGGGCATATATACCCGCCATACTTCGAGCTGCATGTGCGTTAGCTTTTCTGCAACTCGAATTATTGAGGGTATAGTACCTGGATTACGATGAATTACTACCGCCAGATGTTACAGAGGGTTATTCGCTGATGGCGTCCCGCCACAGCGCCTCCACGACGCGCTGGGCCAAAATCGCCTGCTCCCCCGCCGTTTCCGGAACCGTCTGATTTTGTACGCAGTCAATGAAATGCCGCGCGCATCCGACAAAACCACGCTGTTCAAGCGTCGTTTGCCAACCCGGACTGGGTTTGATGAGAATACCCTGCCCGCGCTCTTCGCGCCATTCACGCATATCCGTCACGTCATACAGCCCGCCGTCGGTGACGGCCAGGACCGATTCACGCTGACTTCCGGCGCGCCGGTGCATACTGGTGGTAATTTGTAGTTTGTCGGCGGAAAAATGATGTTCCGCATAGCACATTTCGCCGGACTCGCTGGTGAGCAACGTGCCGCTGGCAAGGCGCGCCTCGCCGCCCGCCAGCCACAGAGCGGTATCCACGACATGCAGATAGTCATCGAGCAAAGTAAAACGTAAGTCGTGCGGCCCGACGCTATCGGTACGATGTTTATCCATACGCAGTGACGCCGCAGTGCCGAGGCGCGTCTTCAGTTCGCGGTACAGCGGCGCGAAACGGCGATTAAAGCCAACCATCAGCGTCAATTTTTTTTGCGCCGCCAGCGCCACCAGCCGTTCGGCATCACGTAGATTTTCCGCCAGCGGTTTATCCACGCAGACATGGACGCCGGCATTGAGAAGTTCGCTGACCACGGCATAATGGCTTGCGGTACTGGAGTGGACGAAGACCGCATCGCAGCCGGACGCTAAATTCGCCAGCGAATCCACATACGGTATGCGCCAGCTTTCGCAGATACGTAAGGCTTTATCCCGCGAAGGAGACCAGGCGCCCTGTAACGTCCATCCGGCGGTGTTGGTTAATACCGGCAGCCAGGCCTTCTGCGCAATACCGCCTAATCCGACAATGCCAATCCGTAATGTTCTCACATTACTCTCCCAGGTGAGCTAACAAAGAATCCAGCCGCTGCTTTAACTCCGCCACTTCGCTTTCCAGCGCTTCGACGCGCGACTGAAGATCGCCCGACGCACTTTCCGGCGCAGACGTCTGGAGAGACAGTTCATCGACGTCGCCGCAAAAAAGGTGCATATAACGGCTTTCGCGCTTACCCGGTTCACGCGCCAGACGGACGACATACGGGCCGTCCTCACGACTGGCAAGCCGTTCCAGCGTGGATTCAACTTCCGCCATATCGCTGAATTCATGCATCCGCGACGCCCGGCTACGCAACTCGCCGGGCGTTTGCGCGCCGCGCAGCAGCAGCGTAGTGACAAGCGCCACTTCCGCCGCGCTAAGTTTCAGATCGCCAAATTCGGAATTACAGAAACGCTGTTCATATTTGGTGACGCGATTGCCAAACCCGCTGACCGTACGCAAAAAGTGGCGTTTCACCAGGTTATCGAGCTGTTCTTGTACCTCTTGTTCCGTCAGGTTCATCACCGGTTCACGGTTGGTTTTCTGATTACAGGCCGTCACCACCCCGTTGACGGAAAGCGGATACTGTTCCGGCGTTGTCACCTGCTTTTCCAGTAGACAGCCAATCACTCGCGCTTCAGTGGCGGTTAATTCATATTTCATCGTTTTCTCCCTTTGCCTCTCATTCCGTAAGCCGCTCAACGCCCCGGCGTCCATAACGGCGTGGTTAACGCCGTCAGGACATGGTCGCGCCATTGTCCATCAATCAACAGGTAATCTTTCGCATAGCCTTCTTTTTCAAAGCCAAGCCGCGCCAGCAACGCGCCGCTACGTTTGTTGTGCGGCATATAGTTCGCCATGATACGGTGGATATGCTGAGTGCGCTGCATATAGCGAATCGCAGCGGTTAAGGCTTCAAACATCAGCCCCTGCCCCTGCCACTTCTGCGCAATGGAATAGCCCAGATAACAGGCATGAAAAGAACCACGCACCACATTGGAAAAATTCGCCACGCCGATAATTTCTTTTTCTTCCGGATCAAGTAGCGCGAAATAGAAGGCGGAGCCCTGTTTGTGAAATTCACCGATCATTCCCAGACGCGCCTGCCATCCTGAAGGATAACAATGACTTTCATCTCGGACCGGTTCCCAGGGTTTTAAAAAATGACGATTTTCCGCGTAATAATCGGCCAGACGCCAGGCATCACGCTCATGCACTAAACGTACCACCAGACGGTCAGTGGTTAAGCGCACTTTTGGCACGTTACTACGATAGCCAAACATTCTATACCTACTCCTTCCTGTAACGTCTTCAGCACGCCAGTAACATTACTATACCTGCGCAACCAGGCTCTGTGAAAAGCGCAAATCGTCATTTTTTGAATTGCTGCCACATTTTGATGAAAACTCTCGATTAAAAAGGACTTTTGATAAAAAAATATTGTCCCGCTAACGGTAGGAAAAAACGAAACGCCGCCGCAGAATAGAAGACGCTCATCTTTTATTTCCCGGGAGGGGAAATGTCGCGCGTCTCGCAGGCGAGGAACCTGGGTAAATATTTTCTTCTCATCGATAACATGTTAGTGGTGCTGGGTTTTTTCGTCGTCTTCCCGCTCATCTCTATTCGCTTTGTCGATCAAATGGGGTGGGCTGCCGTAATGGTAGGGATCGCGCTCGGCCTGCGCCAGTTTATTCAACAAGGTCTGGGCATTTTTGGCGGCGCCATCGCCGATCGCTTTGGCGCGAAACCGATGATTGTCACCGGTATGCTGATGCGCGCCGCAGGCTTTGCCACCATGGGTATCGCGCATGAGCCCTGGCTCTTGTGGTTTTCCTGCTTTCTTTCCGGTCTCGGCGGTACGCTTTTTGACCCGCCGCGTTCAGCGCTGGTGGTCAAATTAATTCGTCCGGAGCAACGGGGCCGCTTCTTCTCTCTGTTGATGATGCAGGACAGCGCGGGCGCGGTGATTGGCGCGTTGCTGGGAAGCTGGTTGCTACAATACGATTTTCGCCTGGTCTGCGCGACAGGCGCTATTTTGTTCATATTATGCGCCCTTTTCAACGCATGGCTGCTTCCGGCCTGGAAGCTATCAACGGTCAGAACGCCGGTGCGTGAAGGAATGCGCCGCGTCATGAGCGATAAAAGGTTTGTCACCTACGTGCTGACGCTGGCGGGCTACTATATGCTGGCGGTACAGGTCATGTTAATGCTGCCGATTATGGTAAACGATATCGCCGGTTCGCCTGCTGCCGTGAAATGGATGTACGCTATTGAGGCGTGTCTCTCGCTGACGTTGCTCTACCCGATTGCCCGCTGGAGCGAAAAGCGTTTTCGGCTGGAGCATCGGCTGATGGCCGGTTTGCTCGTCATGTCGCTGAGCATGCTCCCCATCGGGATGGTGGGCAATTTACAGCAGCTTTTTACGCTTATTTGCGCTTTCTACATCGGCTCGGTTATCGCCGAACCAGCGCGCGAAACGCTCAGCGCGTCGCTCGCGGACGCGAGGGCGCGGGGAAGCTATATGGGCTTTAGCCGTCTGGGATTAGCCATTGGCGGCGCGATTGGTTATATCGGCGGCGGCTGGTTGTTTGATATGGGGAAAGCGCTTGCGCAGCCTGAACTACCGTGGATGATGCTCGGTATTATCGGCTTCATCACCTTTTTGGCTTTAGGCTGGCAATTTAGTCATAAACGCACGCCGCGCCGGATGCTGGAACCCGGCGCCTGATTTGATACCTGTCGCTATCTCCTCCATACTGGTCAGATACCGACAGTCAAATGGAGGAGAAACGTGAAGCTTTATATTTACGATCATTGCCCTTTCTGCGTTAAAGCCCGCATGATTTTCGGCCTGAAGAACATCCCCGTTGAACTTAACGTGTTACAAAATGACGACGAGGCGACGCCCACCCGGATGATTGGTCAAAAGATGGTGCCCATCCTGCAAAAAGATGATAGTCGCTACCTTCCTGAAAGTATGGATATTGTACATTATGTCGACAACCTCGACGGCAAACCGCTGTTAACCGGGAAACGCAATCCAGCCATTGAAGAGTGGTTGCGCAAAGTTAACGGTTACGTTAATCAGCTACTGCTGCCGCGATTTGCAAAATCCGCTTTCGATGAATTTTCTACCCCTGCGGCGCGTCAGTATTTTATCCGCAAAAAAGAAGCCTCATCTGGCAGTTTTGACAACCATCTTGCGCACTCTGCCGGACTGATTAAAAAGATCGGCGATGATTTACGTTTGCTGGATAAACTCATCGTACAGCCTAACGCCGTTAACGGCGAATTATCGGAAGATGATATTCATCTGTTTCCGCTTCTGCGTAATCTGACGCTGGTCGCCGGTATTCACTGGCCGACAAAAGTCGCGGACTATCGCGATAATATGGCAAAGCAGACGCAAATTAATTTACTCTCCTCAATGGCTATCTAACGCCCGCCAGGCGGCAACCCTTTCTTGCCGCCTTTTTCAGCTTTTTCTAGTGGCGCCATGTCCGCTGGCGCGACATGCTGCTTTGTGTCAAGATTAGGGCACAGGCAACATGCTAAGGAACGCCATGAAAAAGTTTTTTTTTGCCGCTGCGCTGGTAGTTAGCGGCCTGTTAGTGGGTTGTAATCAACTTACGCAATACACCATTAGCGAACAAGAAATCAATCAAGCGCTTGAAAAACGGAATAATTTCTCAAAAGATATTGGTCTGCCCGGCATTGCCGACGCGCATATCGTATTGACTAACCTTGTCAGCCAGATTGGTCGGGAAGAACCTAATAAAGTCACCCTTACTGGCGATGCCAGGCTGGATATGAATTCCCTGTTTGGCAGTCAAAAAGCGACGATGAAACTCAAGCTAAAAGCCCTGCCGGTCTTTGATAAAGAAAAAGGCGCCATCTATCTTCAGGAGATGGAAGTAGTAGACGCCACCGTGACGCCGGAGAAAATGCAATCGGTGCTACAAACGCTCCTGCCTTATTTAAATCAGTCTTTACGTAGCTACTTTAACCAGCGGCCCGCTTACGTGTTGCGTGAGGACAGTAGTAAAGGCGAAGCGTTAGCGAAGAAACTCGCGAAAGGCATTGAAGTTAAACCGGGTGAAATCGTTATTCCTTTCACCAATTGATTTCGGAGGGCGCGCTCGCGCCCTTTTTTTTACGTGCAAACGAAAACGTTTCCGCTTATCCTTTGTTTCCGGCAAAAAGACTATTCCTCAGCCGGAGCTTATTAATGACTGCACCATCCCAGGTTTTAAAGATCCGCCGCCCGGACGACTGGCACGTTCACCTTCGCGATGGCGACATGTTAAAAACGGTCGTACCCTATACCAGCGAAATTTATGGTCGCGCTATCGTGATGCCGAACCTGGCGTCCCCCATCACGACCGTTGATGCAGCGATCGCCTACCGCCAGCGTATTCTCGATGCGGTGCCCGCCGGGCATGATTTCACGCCGTTAATGACCTGCTATTTAACGGATTCGCTCGATGCCGATGAACTGGAGCGTGGTTTCCATGAAGGCGTGTTTACTGCGGCTAAGCTTTACCCGGCCAATGCCACCACTAACTCCAGTCATGGCGTAACGTCAGTCGACGCTATCATGCCGGTACTGGAGCGGATGGAAAAACTCGGAATGCCATTACTGGTCCACGGTGAGGTGACCCATGCGGAGGTTGATATCTTCGATCGCGAAGCGCGTTTTATCGACACCGTAATGGAACCGCTACGCCAGCGTCTGACCGCGCTTAAAGTGGTCTTTGAGCACATCACGACCAAAGATGCCGCGCAGTATGTACGTGACGGCAACGACTACCTGGCGGCTACCATTACGCCCCAACATTTAATGTTTAACCGTAATGATATGCTGGTCGGCGGCATTCGTCCTCACCTGTACTGTCTGCCGATTCTGAAACGCAATATTCACCAACAGGCGTTACGCGACCTGGTTGCCAGTGGTTTTACGCGCGCCTTCCTGGGGACGGATTCAGCGCCGCATTCACGTCATCGTAAAGAGACCAGTTGCGGCTGCGCCGGTTGTTTCAACGCCCCCTCCGCCCTTGGCAGTTATGCCGCCGTGTTTGAGGAAATGAACGCGCTGGCGCACTTTGAAGCGTTCTGTTCACTGAATGGCCCGCAATTCTATGGCCTGCCGGTGAATACGGGGTGGGTGGAACTGGTTCGCGATGAACAACAGGTACCGGAAAATATCGCGCTGGCTGATGATTCGCTGGTGCCTTTTTTAGCGGGTGAAACAGTACGCTGGTCAGTAAAAAAATAAAAAATGCGCTTACCTGTTGCTATATATTGGATTTAACTGTATATATATCCAGTATATTCAACAGGGGACCATTATGCGTATTGAAGTCACTATAGCCAAAACGTCACCTCTGCCTGCCGGTGCGATTGATGCGCTGGCGGGCGAACTCTCCCGTCGTATTAGCCATCATTTTCCGGAGAATTTGGGTAACGTCACCGTGCGTTACGCTACCGCCAACAACTTGTCCGTCATTGGCGCATCAAAAGAGGACAAAGAACGCATTAGCGAGATTCTCCAGGAGACCTGGGAGAGCGCTGATGACTGGTTCATCAATGAATAAAAAATGATATGCAGTGATGTATGTTTGCCGGGTCGCCCCGGCTTTTTTATTTGCGCAACTGATGAATATTTCGCCTTACCGTCAAAATAATTGCACAACATCCTAAAAAAATATGAATGAACTGCCGCTTTATTGTTCATATAATTCTTAAAAAGAGAAATTTATCCTCCGGTCTCTTTAAAAACGCAGTGAATAGCCTTATTAATTGGTATACTGAAGTTGCTTCAGAAGAAAAACACGCATTGAACCTCGAGAACCGTTGTCTTATAACACGTACCAGGGGGGCATGATGGAAAAGAATAATGAAGTCATTCAGACCCATCCGCTTGTAGGATGGGACATCAGCACCGTAGATAGCTATGATGCGCTGATGCTGCGTTTACACTACCAGACCCCAAATCGTCCGGAACCGGAAGGGACTGAAGTTGGTCAAACGCTCTGGTTAACAACAGATGTAGCCAGGCAATTTATTTCAATATTAGAAGCCGGCATCGCCAAAATAGAATCAGGCGATTACCAGGAAAACGAGTATCGTCGCCATTAGCGTGACGCGCTCCCCCTCTCTCAGGCACCGTAAGGTGCCTCACTTATTTCTGGCTTGTATATCTCAGCGCAGTTATTTACCCTGAAATCATCGCGATAGCAGAGAGAAGCTGATGAAATACGACCTTATTATTATCGGCAGCGGTTCGGTTGGCGCCGCCGCTGGTTATTACGCCACCCGCGCCGGGCTAAAGGTCCTGATGACCGATGCGCATATGCCGCCTCATCAACAGGGCAGCCACCACGGCGATACCCGTCTTATCCGCCACGCTTATGGTGAAGGCGAAAAATATGTCCCGCTGGTGCTTCGCGCCCAGACGCTTTGGGATGAACTCTCCACACACAATGAAGAGCCTATTTTTGTCCGCTCCGGCGTCGTCAACCTCGGCCCGGCCGATTCCGCTTTCTTAGCCAACGTCGCACGAAGCGCGCAACAGTGGCAATTGAACGTCGAGCGCCTGGACGCGACGGCCCTCATGACGCGCTGGCCGGAAATTCGCGTGCCCGATAATTATATCGGGCTGTTTGAAGCTGACTCCGGTTTCCTGCGCAGCGAATTAGCCATTACCACATGGCTTCGTCTGGCCCGAGAGGCAGGCTGCGCACAGCTATTTAACAGCCCGGTAAGCCATATTCATCATGATGATAACGGTGTGACGATAGAGACGAGTGAAGGCAGCTACCACGCCAGCAAGGCGCTGATTAGCGCGGGCACTTGGGTCAAAGCGCTGGTACCGGAGCTGCCCGTTCAGCCCGTACGTAAAGTTTTTGCCTGGTTTAAGGCGGATGGACGTTACAGCACTAAAAACCGCTTTCCGGCCTTTACCGGCGAAATGCCCAACGGCGATCAATATTACGGCTTCCCGGCGGAGAACGACGAGTTAAAAATCGGCAAACACAATGGCGGACAGCTAATACAGGCTCCGGAAGAGCGCAAGCCCTTTGCCGCCGTTGCCAGCGATGGCGCGGAAGCATTTCCTTTCCTGCGTAACGTACTGCCGGGTATCGGCGGTTGTTTACATGGGGCGGCATGTACCTATGATAATTCGCCGGACGAGGATTTTATTATCGATACGCTGCCTGGCCATGAGAACACGCTTGTCATCACTGGACTCAGCGGACATGGTTTTAAATTCGCCCCGGTGTTAGGAGAAATCGCTGCAGATTTTGCGTTGGGAAAAACATCCTCCTTTGATCTGACGCCGTTCCGGCTTTCCCGTTTTAGCCAATAATTTGTCGGCCCCGTAAAGGGGCTGTTTATTAAGGTAAGCTATGCGTCGTCTCTTTCATTTTCTGATGAATAATATTCGCGAACATTTCATGCTTTACGTTATTCTTTGGTCGCTGCTGGCGGTGATGGATATTGTTTATCTCCTTTTCTTTTGATTGCTTTTCATTGACGTTAACTGACACTTCCTGAAAGTTCCTCGCTTTTTATTTCATAACGTTAAGCACGGCAATAATGCCAGTTCCTGCCATTGCGCGGTTATCAGGGGGAAATATCTCGAAACTTCTGAAGCTGAACCGCAAACAACATCAAAATTATTGAAATAAAAATAAATATCATTCAAATTCTTATTTATAAGTTGCATTCGGCGCTTTTCCACGCCATTTTCATTCTCTCGTGAAATATTCATTGGTGTGTTTATGCAATTTAAAAATACTCCACAGCGTTATGGCGTGGTTTCCGCCGCGCTCCACTGGCTGACCGCCCTGGTGGTCTATGGCATGTTTGCGTTGGGTTTATGGATGGTCACGCTCAGTTATTACGACGGCTGGTATCACCAGGCACCGGAAATACATAAAAGTATTGGCATATTACTGATGATGGCGCTGATCGTGCGTATTATCTGGCGGCTTTATTCTCCACCACCCGTTGCGTTGACCAGCTATTCCCGTTTAACGCGCGCTGGCGCCGCCGCAGGTCATCTCCTCCTGTATCTCCTGCTCTTTGCGATAATCATTAGCGGCTACCTGATTTCCACCGCCGACGGTAAACCGATTAGCGTCTTTGGCTGGTTTGAGATTCCGGCCACGCTTACGGACGCGGGTGCGCAGGCTGACATCGCCGGAACGCTGCATCTGTGGTTTGCCTGGTCGCTGGTCATTATCTCGCTCTCGCATGGGGTTATGGCGCTAAAACACCATTTCATCGATAAAGACGACACACTGAAACGTATGACAGGAATGTCGTCATCTGACTATGGAGCTCAAAAATGAAAAAAAACCTGCTGGGATTCACCCTCGCATCCTTGTTATTCACGACCGGTTCCGCCGTGGCGGCGGAGTATAAAATTGATAAAGAAGGCCAACATGCGTTCGTCAATTTCCGCATTCAGCATCTGGGCTACAGCTGGCTATACGGCACCTTTAAAGATTTCGACGGCACGTTCACTTTTGACGAAAAAAATCCGTCGGCCGACAAAGTGAACGTGACCATTAACACCAATAGCGTCGACACTAACCATGCCGAACGTGACAAACACCTGCGTAGCGCGGAATTTCTTAATGTTGCGAAATTCCCGCAGGCAACCTTCACCTCTACCAGCGTGAAAAAAGAGGGCGATGAACTGGATATTACCGGCAATCTGACGCTCAATGGCGTGACTAAACCGGTGACGCTGGAAGCGAAGCTGATGGGCCAGGGCGACGATCCGTGGGGCGGTAAGCGCGCGGGCTTTGAGGCCGAAGGAAAAATTAAGCTGAAGGATTTCAATATAACTACCGATCTCGGCCCGGCCTCACAAGAGGTTGAGCTTATCATCTCAGTAGAAGGCGTTCAGCAGAAGTAACGCCTGGCGAAATGCCGGATAGCGGCCTTTACGCTGCTATCCGGCAAAATATTACTCAGCCGGATCGGGAATGCTCAGTTTGCTATTAAGCCGACCACGCGATTTATTAAAAATTTTGTTGCCGTTTTCGCGACCCGCGCGACGTCGGCGCTGTTCTTCCTCCGGCAAGGCCAACTCTTCACAGCATTGTTCACTACAGCAGCCGTTAAATTTACTGGCGCACTGCGGACACTGGATAAACAGCAGATGGCAACCGTCATTTTTGCAGTTGGTATGGCTATCGCAGGGCGCGCCGCACTGATGGCAATGCGCGATAACCTCATCCGAGATTCGTTCGCCCATTCGCTCATCAAATACAAAGTTTTTGCCAATAAAGCGAACGGGAAGCCCCTGCTCGCGCGCGCGACGGGCGTACTCAATGATGCCACCCTCAATATGCCAGACTTTATTGAAACCGTTGTGTTTCATCCAGGCGCTGGCTTTCTCACAACGAATACCGCCGGTACAGTACATCACTATCTTTTTATCTGCATGTTCCCGCAGCATTTCAACCGCTTTTGGCAACTGTTCACGAAACGTATCCGCCGGAATTTCCAAAGCATTTTCGAAATGGCCGACTTCATACTCATAGTGGTTGCGCATATCAATAAAGACCGCATCAGGATCGTCCAGCATCGCATTCACATCTGCCGCCTTCAGATAATCGCCGACATTACTGGCGTCAAAACTCGGATCGTCAATACCGTCAGCAACGATACGGTCGCGAACTTTCATACGCAGCACCCAAAATGACTTTCCGTCATCCTCCAGCGCGATATTTAAACGCAGCCCGTCCAGCGCGGGGTCGAACGTATAAAGCTGTTGACGAAACGTCTCGACCTTGCTTTGCGGCACGCTGATTTGCGCATTGATGCCTTCATGTGCCAGGTAAACGCGACCAAAAACGTCCAACGCCGTAAACACCTGATACAACGCATCCCGCGTCTGTTGCGGCGAGGCGATAGTGAAATATTTATAAAAAGAAATTGTCGTACGCGGCTCGCTTTCCGCCAGCATTTTGGCTTTCAGCTCGTCATTAGAGATGCGGTTGTGTAACACTGGCATGGTGTACGTATCCTGCAATCAGCAAAAAATAAAGTGGGCAGGCATGATAAGGCAAGTCTCGCCAATTTACATCCACACATTTTGCGCTACATTTCCTGCTTTACACTAAATAATTAACAACAATTGTCGATTTAATCGCCACTCTCCTGCTACATATTTTTGCTCAACGCAAAAAGATGCGAGAATACGGGGAATTGTTCGTTGAAAGACAGGATAGAAATGACGAAGTTGCCTAAGTTCTCCGTGGCCTTACTGCACCCGCGCTATTGGTTAACCTGGTTGGGTATAGGCGCGCTTTGGTTGGTCGTGCAACTCCCCTACCCGGTCATCTATAAATTGGGTTGCGCATTGGGCCACCTGGCGCGACGCGTAATGAAACGCCGCGCGAAAATCGCCTATCGCAACCTTGAATTATGCTTTCCGGAAATGAGCGCGCAGGAACGCCACACCATGGTGGTCAAAAACTTTGAATCCGTCGGTATGGGCGTGATGGAAACCGGCATGGCCTGGTTCTGGCCCGATCGGCGAGTGAACCGCTGGATGGAAGCGAGCGGTCTGGAGCATATCCGTGAAGTTAAGGCGCAGGGGCTGGGGTTCATTCTGGTAGGAATACATTTTCTTACCCTTGAGTTTGGCGCCCGCATGTTTGGTATGCATAACCCGGGTATCGGAGTTTATCGCCCGAATGATAATCCGTTGCTCGACTGGTTACAGACCTGGGGGCGCTTACGATCCAATAAATCGATGTTGGATCGCAAAGATCTGAAAGGCATGGTTAAGGCATTGAAAAGCGGCGAATTGATCTGGTATGCGCCGGATCACGATTATGGTCCGCGCGCCAGCGTTTTTGTACCATTATTCGCCGTCGACCAGGCCGCCACGACCTCCGGTACCTGGATGCTCGCGCGCATGTCTAAAGCCTGTATTATCCCCTTCGTGCCTCGCCGTAAACCCGATGGGAAAGGCTACGAACTGATCATTCTTCCTGCGGAATATTCGCCTCCGCTGGAGAGCGCAGAAGCGACTGCCGCGTGGATGAATAAGATTGTTGAGCAGTGCATTATGATGGCGCCAGAGCAGTATATGTGGCTGCATCGCCGCTTTAAAACTCGCCCTGAAGGCGTACCGTCGCGCTATTGACAGGATTGCAGCCGTCAGGCTGCAATTTTTCCCCTCTTTTAGCTTTAAAAGCTCCCCACATTGCGAGGCTGGTAAGGTCGGCGCATAATTATAATTAGTACGCTCATAATTAAATTGATGATAGCGCAAACCGCGCTATCATACTGTGGAACGCTATGTCACCCTCTGATGTCCCCATAAACTGGAAACGCAATCTAACCGTTACCTGGCTGGGCTGTTTTTTAACCGGCGCGGCATTCAGTCTGGTCATGCCTTTTCTCCCTCTCTACGTTGAGCAACTCGGCGTAACAGGCCATAGCGCGCTCAACATGTGGTCCGGACTGGTCTTTAGTATTACGTTCCTCTTTTCAGCTATCGCTTCCCCTTTTTGGGGCGGTCTGGCGGATCGTAAAGGGCGTAAGATCATGCTGTTGCGTTCCGCTCTCGGCATGGCCATTGTGATGCTGTTAATGGGCATGGCGCAAAATATCTGGCAATTTCTGATCCTCCGCGCGTTATTAGGCCTGCTGGGCGGATTTATTCCCAACGCCAATGCGCTCATCGCCACTCAGGTGCCGCGCCACAAAAGCGGCTGGGCGTTAGGGACGCTCTCTACTGGCGGCGTCAGCGGCGCTCTGCTTGGCCCACTTGCGGGCGGTCTGCTCGCCGACCATTACGGCCTTCGCCCGGTCTTTTTTATTACCGCCAGCGTTTTGTTTATCTGTTTTCTGCTCACCTTCTTTTTTATTCGCGAGAATTTCCTGCCAGTGAGCAAAAAAGAGATGCTTCACGTTCGGGAAGTGGTCGCCTCGTTAAAAAATCCCCGCCTGGTGTTAAGCCTGTTTGTCACCACGCTGATTATTCAGGTGGCGACGGGGTCTATTGCGCCCATCCTGACGCTCTATGTGCGCGAACTCGCGGGAAATGTCAGTAATATTGCGTTCATTAGCGGGATGATAGCGTCCGTTCCCGGCGTGGCGGCATTACTTAGCGCCCCCCGACTCGGCAAGCTCGGCGACAGAATTGGCCCGGAAAAGATTCTTATCGTCGCGCTGATTATTTCCGTACTGCTGCTGATTCCAATGTCTTTTGTGCAAACGCCGTGGCAGCTCGCGCTATTGCGGTTTCTGCTTGGCGCGGCGGATGGCGCGCTGCTGCCAGCCGTTCAAACTCTGCTGGTTTACAACTCTACCAACCAGATAGCCGGGCGCATATTCAGTTACAACCAATCTTTCCGCGATATCGGCAACGTCACCGGCCCTCTCATGGGCGCCGCAATTTCCGCAAACTATGGCTTCCGCGCCGTATTCTGCGTCACGGCAGGCGTGGTGTTGTTCAATGTTATCTATTCATGGAACAGCTTACGACGGCGCAGACTGGCAATAGAATGATTTTTGCGCTTTCATACTTGCAATATCACAGAATCAGCTATTCTTTCCCTAAATACCTCGTCAAATCAAAGGGAGACACTGATGACCATGTATGCCACGCTGGAAGAAGCTATCGATGCAGCCCGGGAAGAATTTCTGGCTGACCATCCAGGCCTCGAACAAGATGAAGCGAATGTGCAGCAGTTCAACGTTCAGAAATATGTACTGCAGGATGGGGACATCATGTGGCAGGTCGAATTTTTCGCCGATGAAGGTGCAGATGGCGAATGTCTGCCGATGCTGAGTGGTGAAGCCGCGCAGAGCGTGTTTGACGGCGATTATGATGAGATAGAGATCCGCCAGGAATGGCAGGAAGAGAATACTTTGCATGAATGGGATGAAGGGGAATTCCAGCTTGAACCCCCGCTTGATACCGAGGAAGGCCGTACTGCGGCAGACGAATGGGATGAGCGTTAATTACTCATAAGGCCCGTGGTGAATATCGAGCGGCAGTAGCAGTGTATCGAAGATCAGTGAGAAGGGCAGATCGAGGATAGTGATATAGCGCCATGCGGAATCACGCATATCCCACTGCACGCCAGGGTAATACTGGTTGCCGTGTCCTTGTCCGGGGATCGTTCTGCTGATAATACTGCCGCAGCCGCTCAGGGTAATCACCATTATGCTCACCGCGAATATACGCACCTGATACCTCATTTCACTATAAAAATACCGGCATCACGCCGGTATTTTTCACCTCACTCCAGACCTGAAGACCTTATCCCGCTGACGATGCTCGTCCCTGCAACGCCTGCGGATTCAGGACGAGAGACTGATAATGGTTTACCCAGGAAGAGTATCTCTCTGGCGCATTCCAGACCCGATAGTGTAAACGCGCCATTGTCACCGGATCGCTGAGCAAAACCAGACGCCGATCGCGGTTCAGTTTCTCCGGCGTTTCGTTTAGCGCCTGCTCCACATGACGATCGCGGGCTATTTCCAGCACCTTACTGGCGCGGTGACGCGCAGTGGCCATCGCGGTCGCCAGCGCATTAAGCGACGGGTTAAATACCGCATGCATAAAGCCATCGTCCAGAATACGGCGGCGATTCATCTCCAGATATTTATCGGTATCGACCAACACCTGAGGCGGCGAATACTCTTCCGGGATCAGGAACAGCTTCCAGCGTTTGGTGCGTAATCCTACCGTTGAACGACTGGAGATCACCGAAACAAATGGCGACAGAATCAGCGAAAAGACAATCGGCGCCAGCCAGAACAGAAAGCGTAAATCCAGCCACGCCATACCCACCGCCCAGACCAGCCCCAGCAGCAGTTGAGAGCCGTGACGCATAAAGGCTTCTCCCCACGGCGTAGAATCATCGTCGCGTTGCGGTGAGTTCCAGACCACTTCCCAGCCGAGGAACGCGCTGACCACAAACACGGTATGAAACAGCATACGCACCGGCGCCAGCAACACGGAGAACAGCACTTCCAACAACAGCGACAGCGTAACGCGCCAGAAACCGCCATACTCTTTGGTGCCTTTACACCAGATCAGCATAATACTGAGCAGCTTCGGCAGGAACAGCAGCACCATCGTTGACGCAAACAGCGCGATTGCCAGTTCCGGACGCCACTGCGGCCAGACCGGAAAAAGCTGGCGCGGCTGAAGGAAATATTGCGGCTCCGTTAACGCATGAACGACCTGCAGCGCGGTAGAAAGCGCGAGGAACATGAACCATAACGGCGCGGACAGATATGACATTACCCCCGTCAGGAACACGGCGCGATGCACCGGGTGCATTCCTTTCACCAGGAACAGACGAAAGTTCATCAGGTTGCCGTGACACCAGCGGCGGTCGCGTTTAAGCTCATCCAGCAGGTTTGGCGGCAGCTCTTCATAGGAACCGGGGAGATCGTAGGCAATCCAGACGCCCCACCCTGCCCGACGCATTAGCGCCGCCTCCACAAAGTCGTGGGAAAGAATCGATCCGGCGAACGAACCTTCTCCCGGCAGCGGCGCCAGAGCGCAGTGCTCGATAAACGGCTTCACGCGGATAATGGCATTGTGCCCCCAGTAGTGCGACTCCCCCAACTGCCAGAAGTGCAGCCCGGCGGTAAACAGCGGCCCATAAACACGGGTCGCGAACTGTTGGCAGCGGGCATACAGAGTATCCATCCCCGACGCTTTCGGCGAAGACTGGATAATCCCGGCGTTTGGATTCGCTTCCATCAGGCGCACCAGCCCGCTCAGACACTCGCCGCTCATCACTGAGTCCGCGTCCAGCACCACCATATAGCTGTACTGATTGCCCCAGCGGCGGCAAAAATCGTCAATATTGCCGCTTTTGCGTTTCATACGGCGGCGGCGGCGACGGTAAAAAATTTGGCCTTCGCCCTGCACTTCCGCGATAAGCTCCATCCACGCCTTTTGCTCCGCCACGCAGATATCCGGGTTATAACTGTCGCTAAGGATATAGACGTCGAAATGCGCGGCGTTGCCTGTGGCTTTAACGGACTCCCAGGTCGCGCGCAGACCGGCGAAAACGCGGCTAACGTCTTCATTACAGATAGGCATGATCAGCGCCGTCCGGTGTTCCGGATTGAGGGGCTCATCGCCAACCGTAGACGCGGAGATGCTGTACTTATCGCGCCCGATAAGCAGTTGCAGGAAGCCCATCAGCGCCGTCCAGAATCCGGCTGACACCCAGCAGAACAGCACGGCAAACAGAATCAGGATACCGGTTTGCAGCATGTAGGGCAGGAGCTGCATAAAAGAGACCCAAATATCCTGCCCCACCATATCCATAGGATTGATGAGCGCCCATCCCTGATAAGGCAGAATGGTCTTCATATACCAGGTCGCGACGACGGTTTGCGCCAGAGTCAAAATTAACAAAATATAGCGGCGTATAGTGCCGACGGTACGCCATTTTTGCTCGCTCGCCTGCTCTTCTTTTGTCAGACGAGAAACATAGCGCGGCGTTACATCCCGCCCACGCAGACGATCCCAGAAACGTCCAACCGGGTTGGTTCGCCAGGGATCGGGAAACATCGAAGAGCGCGTCGCTTTTGGCATAGCCTGCAACTGATCGCGCCCTTCATCATCTTTAATTAACTGCCCCTTCGCCAATGAATCCGGCCAGGCGTGTTCAAGGCGGGCTTTTACGGAACCCTGCGGTGAATCGTCTTCTCGCGAGTAAGTCCGATGCTCGGCATCCAGCGCCTGATGCACGGCGCGGATGTCAGTTTTCGGCAATGCCGCTTTCTCACGTTCAGAAAGCAGCAGTGCGTCAATATACTCAGTTGTTTTATTCATTGGCAGGTAACTGGTAGCTCCAGGTTTCACTTAGCGTCTGATCGGCATTCACCAATGCGGCACGCATTTCCGTGGTTTTCTTCGCGTCTTTGACTTTCACGCGCAGCATTAAACGCCAGCCTTTAGTGACTGGGTTATAGCGTACATTACTGTCAACGATTTCACCGTTATCGCCAATGCTGGTTTGCGCAGCGACGGGCGTATCCGGCGGCAGTTTTTTCATGTCGGCGCCAACGAAATCCACCACAAAGGCAATAGTGCCGTCGGGCTGGCGAATCAGATTTGACTGTTTAACGTCGCCCGTTGAGCGGCGTGTTTGCAGCACCCAGGCATTATCCGGCGCATGAAGTTTATCTTCATCGCGGCTGAAGGTCAGAGTGTACTTGAAGTTCATCTCTTTACCCGGTTCCGGCAGTTGATCCGGAGTCCAGTAAGCGACGATGTTATCGTTGGTTTCATCATTGGTCGGAATTTCAACCAGTTCAACCTTACCTTTGCCCCAGTCGCCTTTCGGGGTAATCCAGGCGCTTGGACGCAGGTCGTAGCGATCGTCTAAATCTTCAAAGCGCGAGAACTCGCGACCACGCTGCAACAGGCCGAATCCCTGAGGGTTTTCCATTGCATAGCTGCTCACAGCGAGGTGTTTTGGATTGTTCAGCGGACGCCAAATCCACTCGCCATTACCCGCATGAATGGATAAGCCGTTCGAGTCATGCAGTTCCGGACGATAGTTGGTCGTCGGCGACGGCTGGTTTGGCCCAAACAGGAACATACTGGTTAATGGCGCAACGCCCAGCTTGCCCACTTTATCGCGCAGATAGACTTTTGACTGCACGTCCACCACGGTATCGCGGCCAGGAATGATCACAAAACGGTAAGCGCCGGTCGCGCGCGGAGAATCCAGTAATGCATAGACGGTCAAACGCTTATCGGTGGGTTTTGGACGCTCAATCCAGAACTCGCGAAAGCGGGGAAACTCTTCACCAGATGGTAAGGCGGTATCAATCGCCAGGCCGCGCGCAGATAAGCCATATACCTGGCCTGCGCCGATAACACGGAAATAGCTGGCGCCAAGCATACTGACGATTTCGTCGTTCTTATCTTTACTGTTGATGGGGTACAGGACTTTGAACCCGGCGAAGCCTAAATCTTTTACCGTGTCTTTATCGTGCTGAACATTGCCAAAATTGAAGTAATCCGGGCTGTATTTGATTCTTTTGACCGTCGTCGCCGTCACTTCGTTAATCTTGACCGGCGTATCGAAGTACATCCCCTGATGGTAAAATTCGAGCTTAAAAGGGGTCTTTAAGTTGTTCCAGTAGGCTTTATCGCTGTTAAACTGGATCTGCTGATAATCCGCATATTTCATGTCGCGGAAAACGGAGGGCAAGTTGCTTTTAGGCGCCTCATAGCCTTTCCCGGCTAAAGATTGAGCTTGTTTTGCCACGTCATCAATACTGAACGCCCAGCTCGATGATGCGTAGAGCGTTAACATAATAGCTGCGCCCAACCAACGCATTTTCATCATTTGTCGTTTATGTTTCATAATAAGTAAGCACTTCCCCCTTTGTGTGCTTATATCGATCCGATCCATTTTAATGGATAATCAGGCATTACGACAACTGAATCCAGGCTTTGTTCAGCGCGCTGGCTCATGGATTAAGCACCTCCCGCGCCTGTTTTCACTTTGCGTGCTTATCCTGGAGACAGGTTGTCGGAGTTGGTGTAGGGTTGCTACCGAATGTAACTATAATTCGCCTTATGGATAAGGTGAAAAATCTGAGAATACGTGACCTTATATGAGCTCTGTACCCGCGCCGCGTGAATATTTTCTTGACTCTATCCGCGCATGGTTGATGTTGTTAGGGATTCCCTTTCATATCTCGTTGATCTATTCCACTCACAGTTGGCATGTCAATAGCGCCACGCCATCGTGGTGGCTAACCCTGTTTAACGATTTTATCCACGCTTTTCGTATGCAGGTGTTTTTTGTTATTTCTGGTTATTTTTCGTACATGTTGTTTTTACGTTATCCGTTAAAACGCTGGTGGAAAGTACGGGTAGAACGTGTGGGTATTCCCATGCTTACCGCAATCCCTTTGCTTACCTTGCCGCAATTTATCCTGTTGCAATATGTCAAAGAGAAAACAGAGAACTGGCCTACACTCTCTGCCTATGAAAAATATAATACGTTAGCGTGGGAACTCATTTCACACCTGTGGTTTTTACTGGTGCTGGTGATATTAACCACAGTCAGCATCGGGATTTTTACCTGGTTCCAAAAAAGGCAGGAAACAAGCAAGCCTCGTCCCGCCGCTATTTCACTGGCCAGGCTTTCGCTTATTTTTTTCCTGCTGGGGATCGCTTACGCCGCTATCAGGCGCATTATTTTCATCGTATATCCAGCAATCCTCAGTGACGGCATGTTCAATTTTATTGTGATGCAAACGCTATTTTATGTGCCGTTTTTTATTCTCGGCGCGTTGGCCTTCATTCACCCCGATCTGAAAGCGCGCTTCACCACGCCCTCACGCGGATGCACTTTAGGCGCTGCCGTTGCTTTTATCGCCTATCTGCTGAATCAACGTTATGGGAGCGGCGACGCCTGGATGTACGAAACCGAATCCGTGATTACGATGGTAATGGGGCTGTGGATGGTGAACGTGGTATTCTCACTGGGGCATCGCTTGTTAAACTTCCAGTCCGCGCGCGTCACCTATTTCGTGAATGCTTCGCTGTTTATTTATCTGGTGCATCATCCCTTAACGCTTTTCTTTGGCGCGTATATTACGCCGCATATCTCCTCCAACCTGATCGGGTTCTTGTGCGGGCTGATATTTGTTATGGGTATTGCGTTAATTCTGTATGAAATTCATTTACGCATCCCGCTCCTGAAATTTCTCTTTTCAGGTAAACCGCCGGTAAAACAAGAAAGCCGCGCCGCGATCGGGTAGTTTTCCGCGCGCGGGTTCACAGCAACCATTCCACAGGTAAAATTGCCGCCAACCGTACCAGAACTCGCTGCCAGAAACGCGTAGCGGGTTCTTTCTTTAACACCTTTTCCTCTTCTTGCTGACGATCGATCCAGTTAATTCGTCCCCAGCGATCCAGCCGCAGTTGCCAGGCCGCATCGCGTTGGCTCTGCGTAAAACGCTTATGAATAAGCGTCGCCAGCGTTTCACTTTCAATGACAAAGCCCATTTCGGTATTTAAAAGCGTTGAACGGGGATCAAAATTAAGCGACCCGATAAACACCTTACTACCATCAATACTGAACGTTTTAGCATGTAAGCTGGAACCTGAGTTCCCGGTGAGTCCGCGATCATGTACGGCGGTTTCATGTTCGCGGGTCGGTTTCAGTTCGTAGAGCTCCACGCCATAGCGCAGTAATTTCTTGCGCCAGCGCGCGTACCCTGCGTGAACGACCGCCACATCGTTGGCCGCCAGAGAGTTAGTTAAGATGGCGATCTTCACACCTTTCCTGACCAGATTAAGCAACTGCGCCACGCCTGCGCGCGTAGGGACAAAGTAAGCGGAAATAATGTCGATACGCTCCGTCGGCGACCCCATCACGTCAAATAATCGCTGCGGAAGAAGCGAATGGCGCTGCGCCTTCCCCTCGCCTTTAGAAGGGTCATCGCTAAGCAAGCGTGTTTTTGCCCAAATCAGCGGCAACGTTCCGCGATCGAGATCCGCCATAAACTGGCTGGTTTCCAGCTTATGCAGATAACGGCGGGTGATCTCATCGTTATACCAGGATTCGGGAAGTTCGATACGCTGCGTCAGTTCCTGCTCAGAAAGGGATAATACTTGCTGCAATGTCGACACTGAACTACAGCGCCAGTAACGTTCAAAATCATTGGCGACATCATTGACCACCGGGCCAATGGCCATCACGTCCAGATCGGAAAATAGCGGCTCCTCGCCAGCGCCGAAATAGGCATCGCCGATGTTGCGCCCACCGACCAGCGTCACTACGCCGTCGGCAGTGTAACTTTTATTGTGCATCCGCCGATTCAGCCGCGCAAAATCCGTCAAATATCCCAGCGCGCGTAGCGTACGAAAAGAGAAAGGATTAAACAGACGAACTTCGATATTAGGATGGCTGTCCAGCAAGCGCAACGTATCATCCAGACCAGGCGTATTGTTATCATCCAGCAGCAGACGAACATGAACGCCGCGCTTCGCCGCCGACAGCAGAACCGAAAAGAGCAGCCGCCCGGACATATCGTCTTCCCAAATATAATACTGCACATCCAGCGTCCGCGCCGCCATTTCGGTCAGGCGGTAGCGGGCGGCAAAAGCGTCCAGACTGTTATCCAGCGCGAGAATGCCGCACTCTCCGGGATGGCGCGCGCATAGCGGTTCAACGGCACGCTCCAGGCGTGTTTTATCAGGCAGGGTCGTCGCCTTGCTGAGTAAGTAATCTTGCGTAAAGCCGGGCAGTTTCTTCATCATAACAGACAAAGTATACCTGTTCAGGCAGAGCGTAACGGGTAATAAAATCTGAAACCGTCCTGACGGCGATCTCAGCGGCCTGGGCGCGTGGATAGCCATAAACGCCGGTACTGATTGCCGGAAAAGCGATGGAACGAAAGTGATTCGCCTCGGCAAGCAGCAAACAATTCCGGTATGCCTCTTCGAGTAGCTCAGCTTCCTGGTGTTCGCCGCCTCGCCAGACGGGCCCCACTGTGTGAATAACCGCCTTTGCCGAAAGCTTGCCAGCAGGCGTGATAACCGCATGTCCCGTCTGACATTCGCCCTGTTGCTGACGGATGAGTTTACAGGCGTCCAGCAATGCCGGCCCCGCCGCGCGATGAATCGCGCCGTCTACGCCACCGCCGCCCATTAATGATGCGTTAGCGGCATTCACAATCGCATCGACGCTAAGTTGAGTGATATCACCCTGTATGACCTGAAGACGTGATGTCATAACCCCCCCTTTTGTCTCACCTTATCTGCAAAGTGTACAGCAGGGCTTTCAACAGAGTCGCTCTTTTTATATCTATGACACCGCCGTTAACGGTACTCAATATTCATCACCGCCAGGCTTTTTTGCGCATCGAGATAATGCAGCCTCACCGTCGCAATGGACTGAATATCCTGCAGTAATCCAGATGCCTGCCGAAGGTCAATCCGGTGCATTTGCTTTTTACCTTCGCGCAGGCAGGTTAAATCAATATTTTCGGCGTGAGTAGAAATATCGCACAGTGGCTCAACAATCGCGCCGCGAAAATGGATAACGCCGCCCTGTACCGTTTGTTGCCCTACCGCAGAATGGATAAAAAAAGCGCAGATACACAGGCCTATGGCAGGGATATTTTTCTTGATTACGGACATGTTAACTCCTCAATGATTAGTCATCCTCGAGGGTTCGGCGTTACCTTTTAGCGACATGCCGAGACGATGAGACGCTTTTATCGCCTCTTTATACCCAGGTCAGCCAATCCATTTCCGCCACCATCAAAAACTACTGTGCAGAAGGCGGCCATTGTTGTGATAAATGCAGTGATTGTCCGTCCGAAACAGTAACAATAATTTTAACCGAGTCCTCTGAAGATATATTTACACTAAGACGAGACAACTCAATCGGTTGATTAGCAGGTAAAGATAGCGTTTGTTTTTGCTGTGTATGGCTTTGTCCCCCGACGCCGTCGCGCACAGAGAGAATTTGCACCTGACAGACGCAGGGTTCGTTTAATGTGACCTGAGGGATCACCGTGTAAATATCGCCTTGCTGAGTCGTGGTAAACGTAATCTGATTTGAAAGTGCGGCAAGGAGCAATAAAGTATGCATAATTTCCTCCCGAATAAATATCCTCCGGCATAGCCGGAGGTTTTTCAGATGCGCCTGTAAGGCTCTCTTACCAGCCGCGCCCTAACA
>NZ_JBGDOX010000014.1:0-91382 GCF_046558195.1 Salmonella sp. 5800
GAAGTGAAACGCCGTAGCGCCGATGGTAGTGTGGGGTCTCCCCATGCGAGAGTAGGGAACTGCCAGGCATCAAATTAGAAGTATGGCATTAACTTTCGGGGCAGTTCACTACTCGACAGAGAGTAGGACAAAAGCGAAAGCTTTTGAACGTTGCGAAGCAACGGCCCGAAGGGTGAATCACGAAGTGATTCATAAACTGCCAGGCATCAAATTAAGCAGTAAACTGATGTAAAAATCAGTGGTTGTAAAAGAATTCGGTGGAGCGGTAGTTCAGTTGGTTAGAATACCTGCCTGTCACGCAGGGGGTCGCGGGTTCGAGTCCCGTCCGTTCCGCCACCCTAATTAGGGGCGTAGTTCAATTGGTAGAGCACCGGTCTCCAAAACCGGGTGTTGGGAGTTCGAGTCTCTCCGCCCCTGCCAGAAATAATCCTTAGCATCTGCTAAGGATTTTTTTTTGCCTGAAATTACCTGATTACCTGGTCAGGTAATCGTAAGTTCCCTTCTTTTTCTTTTCATCATTTTCATTGTTCATCCAGCACATCCGTTTTTAACAGATCGCAGATCAGCGAGTATTTATCGCTGTTTTGCAGCCAAATGGCGTATAGCGGCCGTGAAAGCGTTGCGCTGTCGGCAACGGTATGTAATCCGCCCTTTTCATTTGCCCAGTTTACAGGAAGCCAGCTACAGCCATTTAATGCGCTAAGCTGCTGTCGGGCGAGTTCGGCTGAGCTGGTTGTTAATACCGGCACTTCATCTGCTGCGATCAGCCCTGTTTCATGCTGTTGGAAGTCTGGTCCCCACTCCAGCCGCAGATAATTGAGTTCTGATTTCTTACGGGCAGGGCTGCTGCAATATAACGCCAAAGTGAAGTGCCCTAACAGCTGACTGCTGAACTCATCCATTTTGGGCGCTTCGGTAGTAATGAGGAGATCAAGCTGGCGTTCATGAAGTTGCTTCACAAGCGATTGCCGTTGAGCGATTCTGGCTTCGAACTGCAGGCCGCTTTGCGGCTCCTGTAGTTGGTACAGTCGCCCCAGCCAGGCGTTAAGCATACACTCCCATAAAGACGCGCTGGCGCCGATGGAAAACTCGTTATGTCGTGAGGTATGCGCCACCTCTTTACGTGCCGCCTGCCACGTATTCATCAGCGTTTCCGCATACGGTAAAAGTTTTTCGCCAGCCGTGGTTAAACGGATATTGTTTCTGTGCCGCGTAAAAAGGTTTACGCCCAGTTGATTCTCCAGTTGCCTGATACGAAAGCTCACCGCGGATTGCGTCAGGTAAAGTGCTTCTGCGGCCCGCCCGAAATGGCGTGTCCGGCTAACTTCCAGGAAAGTTTTTAACAATTCCGTATCCACTGTGCTCTCCACAAAATTATTTGTCGTTATGATTTAAATGTTTTGTTTTACACTCTGTCAAGCGTAACTAATACTCCGCGCCATAAATAGCTCAGACAAAGAATTAGGAGCGTGCAGGATGGCGGAAAGCTTTACGACGACTAATCGATATTTTGACAATAAACATTATCCACGTGGATTCTCTCGTCACGGTGATTTCACGATTAAAGAGGCACAACTGCTTGAGCGTCATGGTCATGCCTTTAATGATCTGGATCTTGGCAAGCGTGAGCCTGTGACTGAAGAAGAGAAGCTGTTTGTAGCGGTATGTCGCGGTGAACGCGAGCCGGTAACGGATGCAGAACGCGTCTGGTCCAAGTATATGACGCGTATCAAGCGTCCAAAACGCTTCCACACCTTGTCTGGCGGCAAGCCGCAAGTTGAAGGCGCAGAAGACTACACCGAAGCTGATGATTAATAAAAAGGGCGTAATGCCCTTTTTTTACGCCAGCAGCTTTTGCAAATGAATTAACAACCTGTCTATCGCCCGATAGCTTACCGCCTCCTGCAAATGCTGGCGCGAGATCTGGTCAGCCAGTTCTATGTCGGCAATGGTTCTGGCCACTTTTAGTAAACGCTGCCAGGCGCGAATGGATAATCCAAGATGCACCAGCGTGTCTTCAAGCCAGCGAGCGTCATCGTGATGCAAAACACAATATTTTTGGATTTCGCGACCCTCCAGACGCGCGTTTAACTTCTTCTGGCGTCGGTACTGCCGTTCATGGGCGGCGATGACCCGCTTTTTTACCGTAGCGCTGCTCTCACCCTTTGAGGCGTGTTGGCTAAGAATCCCGGGCGGTGGAAGCGGTATCTCAAGCGAAAGGTCAAAACGATCAAGAAACGGGCCTGACAACCGATTAAGGTAACGTAGTGTCTGTTCTGGCGTGCAGCGATTATGGTTTCCCTGATAATGTCCGGTCGGGCTGGGATTCATTGCGGCGATTAACTGGAACCTGGCAGGATACGTTATTTTCGCTCTGGTACGGGATAAATGAATTTGACCGGATTCTATAGGTTCACGTAGCGCATCCAGTGTGCGTCGTTCAAATTCAGGCAATTCATCAAGGAACAAAATTCCGTTGTGCGCCAGCGATATCTCTCCCGGTGCGGGTATTGCGCCGCCGCCGACCATAGCAGTAAGTGAGGCGCTATGATGAGGTGAGCGAAAGGGACGTTGCTGCCATCGTTTTTGTACCGTATCGGCATTAACCAGACTGAGGATCGCGGCGCTTTCCAACGCCTCTTCATTGCTTAATGGTGGAAGAATCCCGCTTAGTCGACTGGCCAGCATGGTTTTACCCGTACCCGGCGGGCCGATCAATAGCAGATTATGTCCCCCTGCCGCTGTAATCTCCAGGCCGCGTTTACCCTGCTCCTGACCGATCACATCGCGAAGATCGGCAGTTGCGGTAGGCGATGCCATATCCTGAGCTAAAGGTCTTTCCAGGGCGTGTTTCCCTTCCAGAAAGGCGCAGACGGTTTGTAGATGATCGGCGATAAAACATCCTTCTTTGCTGATAAGCCCAACCTCCGCCGCGTTCTCTGTTGCGACGATAATATTTCTGCCGGCCTTGATGGCTTCCGTTGCACTTGATATTGCGCCAGGAACGCCACGTAATGCGCCTGTAAGCGCTAACTCACCCACCAGCTCATATGCCTCAAGATTCGACGCTGTAAGCTGCTCAGACGCGGCCAGAAGCGCAACAGCAATAGGCAGGTCATACCTTCCGCCCTCTTTCGGTAGATCGGCTGGAGCAAGGTTAATGGTTATTTTTTTAGCCGGAAATTCATATCCGCTATTAATAATCGCACTACGTACCCGGTCACGCGCCTCTTTTACCGTGGTTTCCGGTAGGCCAACCATGGTTAATCCCGGTAATCCATTACTGATATGCACCTCTATAGTGATAGGCGGCGCATTGACGCCAAGTGCGGCGCGGGTATGAACAATCGCCAGTGACATAATCCCTCCTGTTACGTGGATTATGCGGAATAAAAGAGAAAATCGAATTACTGATTTTTGGTTTTTTAGCGGCTGATTCCTGAATTTTGGCGTCATTTTCAGGTAAGAAACATCAAACTGGAAGAACGCTCGCAGAAGCGAAAAGAAGGAAAACAGGGTGTAAAGCGCACCAAAAGGGGGAGGAAAACGTGAAAATTTTTCAGTTGCTAATTTTTCTTATAAAAAACAAAGCCCTTTTAGGCATTCACCTGCATTATCTGAAACGTGGTTAAAAAAATATCTTGTGCTATTGGCAAAACCTATGGTAACTCTTTAGGTATTCCTTCGAACAAGATGCAAGAATAGACAAAAATGACAGCCCTTCTACGAGTGATTAGCCTGGTCGTGATTAGCGTGGTGGTGATTATTATCCCACCGTGCGGGGCTGCACTTGGACGAGGAAAGGCTTAGAAATCAAGCCTTAACGAACTAAGACCCCCGCACCGAAAGGTCCGGGGGTTTTTTTTGGCCTGAAAAACTTAAGCGAGGAGCAGAGCGTGAATAACAGCATAAAATTCTGTTTCTCAAGATTTACGACGGGGATGTAACTATGAACGGGGCACAGTGGGTGGTACATGCTTTGCGAGCGCAGGGGGTGAAAACCGTATTTGGTTATCCTGGCGGCGCAATTATGCCGGTTTACGACGCGTTGTATGACGGTGGTGTGGAGCATTTGTTGTGCCGACACGAGCAGGGTGCCGCAATGGCGGCAATCGGTTATGCCCGTTCTACCGGCAAAACCGGTGTTTGTATCGCTACTTCCGGCCCTGGCGCCACTAACCTGATCACTGGCCTGGCGGATGCGTTGTTAGATTCGGTCCCCGTCGTCGCGATCACGGGTCAGGTTTCCGCCCCGTTCATCGGCACTGATGCGTTCCAGGAGGTGGATGTGTTAGGCCTGTCGCTGGCTTGTACCAAACACAGCTTCCTGGTGCAGTCGCTGGAAGAGTTGCCGCGCATCATGGCGGAGGCTTTTGAAGTCGCCAACGCTGGTCGTCCTGGCCCGGTTCTGGTGGATATCCCGAAAGATATCCAGTTAGCCAGCGGAGCGCTGGAGCCCTGGTTCACTACCGTTGCTAACGAAGCGACATTCCCGCAGGCTGATGTGGAACAGGCGCGCCAGATGCTGGAACAGGCGAAAAAACCCATGCTGTACGTCGGCGGTGGAGTTGGTATGGCGCAGGCGGTTCCGGCGCTGCGTAAATTTATCGCGGTAACGCAAATGCCAGTTACCTGCACGCTGAAAGGGCTGGGGGCTGTTGAAGCTGATTATCCGTACTATCTGGGCATGCTGGGAATGCACGGTACTAAAGCGGCTAATTTCGCGGTGCAAGAGTGTGATTTACTGATCGCCGTTGGTGCACGTTTTGATGACCGGGTGACCGGTAAGCTGAATACGTTTGCGCCGAACGCCAGCGTAATCCATATGGATATCGACCCGGCGGAAATGAACAAACTGCGTCAGGCACACGTCGCGTTGCAGGGCGATTTAAATTCGCTGTTGCCGGCATTACAGCAACCGCTGAAGATCGACGCATGGCGTCAGTCCTGTGCAGAGCTGCGCGCAGAACACGCCTGGCGCTATGACCATCCTGGCGAGACTATCTATGCGCCGTTGTTGTTGAAGCAATTGTCGGAACGCAAACCCGCAGACAGCGTGGTGACGACGGATGTGGGGCAGCATCAGATGTGGTCAGCCCAGCATATGACTTACACCCGCCCGGAGAACTTCATCACTTCCAGCGGTCTGGGGACGATGGGATTCGGCTTACCGGCGGCCGTTGGCGCACAGGTAGCGCGACCGAATGATACCGTTATCTGTATCTCCGGTGACGGCTCTTTCATGATGAATGTTCAGGAGTTGGGCACCGTAAAACGCAAGCAGTTACCGTTGAAGATAGTCTTACTCGACAACCAGCGGTTAGGGATGGTTCGACAATGGCAGCAACTGTTTTTCCAGGAGCGATATAGCGAAACCACCCTGACCGATAACCCCGATTTCCTCATGCTGGCCAGCGCCTTCGGCATTCCAGGCCAGCACATTACTCGTAAAGACCAGGTTGAAGCGGCACTCGACACGATGTTGGCAAGCGAAGGGCCGTACCTGCTTCACGTCTCAATCGACGAACTTGAAAATGTCTGGCCGTTGGTGCCGCCTGGCGCCAGTAACTCTGAAATGCTGGAGAAATTATCATGATGCAACATCAGGTCAATGTATCGGCACGCTTTAATCCAGAAACCTTAGAACGTGTTTTACGCGTGGTACGCCATCGTGGTTTTCAGGTGTGCTCCATGAATATGGAAGCCGCGACCGATGCGCAGAATATAAATATTGAATTGACCGTTGCCAGTCCCCGGTCGGTCGACTTACTGTTTAGTCAGTTAAGTAAACTGGTAGATGTTGCGCATGTCGCAATCTGCCAGAGCGCTGCCACATCACAACAAATCCGCGCCTGAGCGCAAAAGGAAGAAAAATGACGACGAAAAAAGCTGATTACATTTGGTTCAATGGCGAGATGGTGCGCTGGGAAGACGCGAAGGTTCACGTAATGTCTCACGCGCTGCACTACGGTACGTCGGTATTTGAAGGGATTCGGTGCTACGACTCTCACAAAGGCCCGGTAGTGTTTCGTCATCGTGAACATATGCAGCGCCTGCGCGACTCAGCAAAAATTTATCGTTTTCCGGTTTCCCAGAGCATTGATGAGCTGATGGAAGCCTGCCGCGACGTAATTCGTAAAAATAATCTGACCAGCGCCTATATCCGTCCGTTGGTATTTGTCGGCGATGTCGGTATGGGCGTTAACCCGCCCCCGGGATACACCACTGACGTCATCATCGCCGCGTTCCCGTGGGGGGCATACCTGGGCGCCGAAGCGCTGGATCAGGGGATCGATGCGATGGTTTCTTCCTGGAATCGCGCTGCGCCGAACACCATTCCAACCGCCGCGAAAGCGGGCGGTAACTATCTTTCCTCACTGCTGGTGGGTAGCGAAGCGCGCCGCCACGGCTATCAGGAAGGCATCGCCCTGGATGTAAACGGCTATATCTCCGAAGGCGCAGGCGAAAACCTGTTTGAGGTAAAAGATGGCGTGCTGTTTACTCCGCCGTTTACCTCTTCCGCGCTGCCAGGCATTACTCGCGATGCGATCATCAAACTGGCGAAAGAGCTGGGTATTGAAGTGCGCGAGCAGGTGCTGTCCCGTGAATCGCTGTATCTGGCCGACGAAGTGTTTATGTCCGGAACCGCGGCAGAAATTACTCCGGTACGCAGCGTTGATGGTATCCAGGTAGGTGAAGGCCGTTGCGGCCCTGTTACCAAGCGTATTCAACAAGCCTTCTTTGGTCTCTTTACTGGAGAAACCGAGGATAAATGGGGCTGGTTGGATCCGGTAAATTCATAATAAATAAAATTAATATTTTCCCAAAATAATTTGCGTCACAGGAAGGCGGCAACGCAGCGAATCCCCAGGACTTACTGTAGTAAGTGACTGGGGTGAGTGAGGCAGCCAACGCACCTGTGGCGTGAAGTATGAAGGGAAAAGATGGGGAGTAAATAAAGCATGCCTAAGTACCGTTCCGCCACCACCACCCATGGTCGTAATATGGCGGGTGCCCGCGCGTTGTGGCGCGCCACCGGAATGACCGACAGTGATTTTGGCAAACCGATTATCGCCGTGGTGAACTCATTCACTCAATTTGTGCCGGGTCACGTTCATCTGCGCGATCTCGGTAAGCTGGTCGCCGAACAGATTGAAGCTTCCGGCGGTGTGGCGAAAGAGTTCAACACTATTGCCGTGGATGACGGGATCGCCATGGGGCACGGGGGTATGCTCTATTCACTGCCGTCGCGCGAGCTGATCGCCGACTCCGTGGAGTACATGGTGAACGCTCACTGCGCTGACGCGATGGTGTGTATCTCTAACTGCGACAAAATCACCCCAGGGATGCTCATGGCCTCGCTGCGCCTGAATATTCCGGTGATCTTTGTTTCCGGCGGACCGATGGAAGCCGGGAAAACCAAACTGTCCGATCAGATCATCAAGCTCGATCTGGTTGATGCCATGATTCAGGGAGCGGACCCGAAAGTCTCTGACGATCAAAGTAACCAGGTGGAGCGCTCCGCCTGTCCAACCTGCGGCTCCTGCTCCGGCATGTTTACCGCTAACTCCATGAATTGCCTGACCGAAGCGCTGGGCCTGTCGCAGCCGGGCAACGGTTCGCTGCTGGCGACCCATGCTGACCGGAAGCAGTTGTTCCTCAATGCCGGTAAGCGGATTGTTGAACTGACTAAACGCTATTACGAGCAGGATGACGAAAGCGCACTGCCACGAAGCATTGCCAACAAGGCGGCGTTTGAGAATGCGATGACGCTGGATATTGCGATGGGCGGTTCGACCAATACCGTTCTGCATCTACTGGCGGCGGCGCAGGAAGCGGAAATCGACTTCACCATGAGTGATATCGACAAGCTGTCCCGCAAGGTGCCGCAGTTGTGTAAAGTGGCGCCAAGTACCCAGAAATACCATATGGAAGACGTTCACCGTGCCGGCGGTGTGCTGGGCATTTTAGGCGAGCTGGATCGCGCCGGGCTGCTGAACCGCAACGTGAAAAACGTATTAGGCCTGACGCTGCCACAAACGCTGGAACAGTACGACATCACGATTACGCAGGACGAAGCGGTTAAAAAAATGTTCCGTGCTGGCCCTGCCGGTATCCGTACTACCCAGGCGTTCTCGCAGGATTGTCGCTGGGATTCGCTAGATGACGACCGCGCAGCGGGTTGCATCCGCTCGCTGGAATATGCCTATAGCAAAGACGGCGGTCTGGCGGTGCTGTATGGCAACTTCGCCGAAAACGGCTGCATTGTGAAAACCGCAGGCGTGGATGACAGCATCCTTAAATTTACCGGCCCGGCTAAAGTGTATGAAAGCCAGGACGACGCGGTAGAGGCGATTCTCGGCGGCAAAGTAGTGGAAGGCGATGTAGTCGTTATCCGCTACGAAGGGCCGAAAGGCGGGCCGGGAATGCAGGAAATGCTCTATCCGACCAGTTTCCTGAAGTCGATGGGGCTGGGCAAAGCCTGCGCGCTCATCACTGATGGGCGTTTTTCCGGCGGTACTTCGGGTCTTTCCATCGGCCACGTCTCGCCGGAAGCGGCCAGCGGCGGCACTATTGCGCTGATTGAAGATGGCGACACCATTGCGATTGATATCCCGAACCGCAGCATTCAGTTGCAGTTGAGTGAGGCTGAAATCGCCGCACGCCGCGAGGCGCAGGAGGCTCGTGGCGACAAAGCCTGGACGCCGAAAAATCGTCAGCGTCAGGTTTCGTTTGCCCTGCGTGCCTACGCCAGCCTGGCGACCAGCGCCGATAAAGGCGCGGTGCGCGATAAATCGAAACTGGGAGGTTGATGATGGCGGAATCTCAACCACTGTCAGTCGCGCCGGAAGGGGCGGAGTATCTGCGCGCGGTGCTACGCGCGCCAGTATACGAAGCGGCGCAGGTGACGCCGCTGCAAAAAATGGAAAAGCTCTCGTCACGTCTGGATAACGTTATTCTCGTCAAACGCGAAGACCGGCAGCCGGTACATAGCTTTAAGCTGCGCGGCGCTTACGCGATGATGGCCGGATTGACCGAAGAACAAAAAGCCCACGGCGTGATTACCGCGTCGGCGGGGAACCATGCACAGGGCGTGGCGTTCTCCTCCGCGCGGCTTGGCGTGAAGTCGCTGATCGTCATGCCAAAAGCAACGGCGGATATTAAAGTCGATGCGGTACGCGGTTTTGGCGGCGAAGTGCTGTTGCACGGCGCTAATTTTGATGAAGCGAAAGCGAAAGCTATTGAGCTGGCGCAGCAGCAGGGTTTTACCTGGGTGCCGCCGTTTGATCACCCAATGGTGATCGCCGGGCAGGGCACGCTGGCGCTGGAACTGCTTCAGCAGGATTCGCATCTCGATCGTGTCTTTGTGCCGGTTGGCGGCGGCGGCCTGGCGGCGGGCGTAGCGGTACTGATCAAACAATTGATGCCGCAAATCAAAGTGATTGCCGTCGAAGCGGAGGATTCCGCCTGCCTGAAAGCGGCGTTGGAAGCCGGTCATCCAGTAGATCTCCCGCGCGTTGGGTTATTTGCTGAAGGCGTAGCGGTAAAACGCATCGGCGACGAAACGTTCCGGCTGTGTCAGGAATACCTTGATGATATTGTCACCGTGGATAGCGACGCTATCTGCGCGGCGATGAAAGATCTGTTTGAAGATGTGCGTGCGGTGGCGGAACCGTCCGGCGCGCTGGCGCTGGCGGGGATGAAAAAATATATCGCCCAGCACAATATTCGCGGCGAACGCCTGGCGCACGTCCTTTCCGGCGCCAACGTCAACTTCCACGGCTTGCGCTATGTGTCTGAACGCTGCGAGCTGGGGGAACAGCGCGAAGCGTTACTGGCGGTGACCATTCCGGAAGAAAAGGGGAGCTTCCTCAAATTCTGCCAGTTGCTTGGCGGGCGTATGGTCACCGAATTTAACTACCGTTTTGCCGACGCGAAAAATGCCTGTATTTTTGTCGGCGTACGCGTCAGTCAGGGGCTAGAGGAGCGAAAAGAGATTATCACCCAACTGTGCGACGGCGGTTATAGCGTAGTGGATCTCTCCGACGATGAAATGGCGAAGCTGCATGTGCGCTATATGGTCGGTGGGCGTCCATCCCATCCGCTACAGGAACGCCTCTACAGCTTTGAATTTCCAGAGTCGCCCGGCGCGTTGCTCAAATTCCTGCATACGCTTGGCACGCACTGGAATATTTCGCTATTCCATTACCGCAGCCACGGTACCGATTATGGTCGCGTGCTGGCGGCGTTCGAGTTAGGCGATCATGAGCCGGATTTCGAAACCCGGCTGCATGAGCTGGGCTATGAATGCCATGATGAGAGCAATAACCCGGCGTTCCGGTTCTTTCTGGCGGGTTAATTCAGCGTTTAGTTTTTCAGGCCCACAAAGTAAAGTGGGCCTGATATCCAGATATGATCTTCCCTCAGTTATTGGGCTTTTCTGCCAGCCCGGAGCATCCACTCATTTAATTTTGCGAGACGTTTTCCAGAAGGCGCCCAATCTGCTTGTGGTGAAACTCGGCTCACCATATCGTTAGCACCGCTATCACTTGCACCTGTTAAAAACAATGTATAAAATTTTATACACAAGGATGTTATGTTACTCACCCGAGCTCTCTCCAATGAAAAAGAAATTCGATGAGTGGGATCTTCTCTGGAGGATCTCCTGGCTTTTCCCATAACGGTACGTAAAGCAGTCGGTTATCAGCTTCATAAAATTCAATATGGAATTGAACCGGATGACTGGAAACTGTTTTCAGAAATTGGGACTGGGGTAAATGAAATTCGGATTCGTGACAACAATGGTATCTATCGCGTTATGTATGTCGCTAAGTTTGAAGAAGCACTCTACGTTTTGCATAGTTTCCAAAAACAGACGCAACAAACCAGTCAGCACGATAAAAACATCGCCAGAACGCGTTATAACCGGCTGGTGCAACAACGGAGAAACAGCTTGTGATTGCCAAAACTGATAGTGATATTCGCCATGTGACGCCATCTGGCGGTAATGTTTTTGCTGATTTGGGGTTTCATAAGCAGGACGCAGAAAAGTTTTACGCTGATTCCCTGAGTGAAATCGAAAACACGTTAGCCATTAAAGAACAGCTCATGGAAGAAATTACCCTCTGGATTACGCGAAACCAGATGAAGCAAGCCGAGGTTGCTACAGTTTTGCATATATCCCGACCGCGCGTTTCTGATGTCGTCAACAAGAAATGCAGCAAATTCACCATTGATGCTCTGGTGAATATGCTTAGCCGTATTGGGAAGCCTGTTCGGGTAATGGTAGGGCCGTAAAACTAATTCGGTAAAATCTTCCAGAACGCATCAATTAGCGGCTCATGCAGCCGCTTTTTTTGCGCGCAGACGCCCAGTTCAAACGGCGTTTTTTCGTCGCTGCGCTCTAAAATCATCACCCGATTGCGCACTGGTTCCGGGCTGTTTTCCAGCACCACTTCCGGCAGCAGCGCCACGCCGCAGCCCAGCGCCACCATTGAGACCATCGCTTCATGACCGCCGACGGTGGCGTAAATCTGCGGATTGCTGATTTTATGGCGGCGAAACCACAGCTCAATGCGGCGGCGTACCGGCCCCTGATCGGCCATGATAAACGGCACCGTCGACCAGTCGGGCTTATCAACCGAAACCTGATTACGCACCGGGCAGGGCAGCGCCGGGGCGATCAGCACCACCGCCAGATTTTCCAGCATCGAAAACGCCACCGCGCCGGGCAGCGTTTCTGGTTTGCCGGCGATTGCCAGGTCCGCTTCTCCCGTTACCACCTTTTCCATCGCATCGGCAGCGTCTCCGGTCGTCAATTTGATTTCAACAGAAGGGTGTTCGGCGCGAAAACGGTCGAGGATCGGCGGCAGATGACTGTATGCTGCGGTCACTGAACAGAAGATATGGAGTTCGCCGGAAAGGGACGGCCCCTGCTGATCGAGGGTATGGCGCAACTGCTGATATTGCAAAAGCGTCTGTTGGGCAAACACTCGCAGCTCTTCGCCGGCTTCGGTCAGCGTGACCGTGCGGTTATCACGCACAAACAGCGGCTGGCCGAGATCTTCTTCCAGCCGCTGGATCTGCCGGGAGAGCGTGGAGGGGCTGACGTGCATCGCCCGCGCGCTGCGGCCAAAGTGGCGGCTTTCCGCCAGATGCAGGAAGGTTTTTAGATCGCGTAAATCCACAGACAGACCTCCGGTTTTTGACGTTGCATAAACCGCAACATAACGTTGTGAATATATCAATTTCCGCAATAAATTTCCTGTTGTAATGTGGGTTCATTCACACAGATAGCAATCTGTAAACCGAACAATAAGCGCGACAACACAACATCACGGAGTACACCATCATGGCTAACTACTTTAATACACTGAATCTGCGCCAGCAGCTGGCGCAGCTGGGTAAATGTCGCTTTATGGGCCGCGACGAATTCGCCGACGGCGCGAGCTACCTGCAGGGTAAAAAAGTGGTCATCGTCGGCTGTGGCGCTCAGGGTCTGAACCAGGGCCTGAACATGCGTGACTCCGGTCTGGATATTTCCTACGCCCTGCGTAAAGAAGCGATTGCTGAGAAGCGTGCTTCCTGGCGTAAAGCGACCGAAAACGGCTTCAAAGTAGGCACCTACGAAGAGCTGATCCCGCAGGCGGATCTGGTGGTTAACCTGACGCCGGACAAACAGCACTCCGACGTGGTGCGCTCCGTACAGCCGCTGATGAAAGACGGCGCGGCGCTGGGCTACTCCCACGGCTTCAACATCGTGGAAGTGGGAGAGCAGATCCGTAAAGACATCACCGTGGTGATGGTAGCGCCGAAATGCCCGGGCACCGAAGTGCGTGAAGAGTACAAACGTGGTTTCGGCGTGCCGACGCTGATCGCCGTTCACCCGGAAAACGACCCGAAAGGCGAAGGTATGGCGATTGCGAAAGCCTGGGCGGCGGCCACCGGCGGTCACCGTGCGGGCGTACTGGAATCTTCTTTCGTTGCAGAAGTGAAATCCGACCTGATGGGCGAGCAGACTATTCTGTGCGGTATGCTGCAGGCCGGCTCCCTGCTGTGCTTCGACAAGCTGGTGGCAGAAGGCACCGACCCGGCATACGCGGAAAAACTGATTCAGTTCGGCTGGGAAACCATCACCGAAGCGCTGAAGCAGGGTGGTATCACTCTGATGATGGACCGTCTGTCTAACCCGGCGAAACTGCGTGCTTACGCGCTGTCCGAACAATTGAAAGAGATCATGGCGCCGCTGTTCCAGAAACACATGGATGACATCATCTCCGGCGAATTCTCTTCCGGCATGATGGCTGACTGGGCTAACGACGATAAGAAACTGCTGACCTGGCGTGAAGAGACCGGTAAAACCGCGTTCGAAACCGCGCCGCAGTTTGAAGGTAAAATCGGCGAGCAGGAGTACTTCGATAAAGGCGTGCTGATGATTGCGATGGTGAAAGCGGGCGTTGAGCTGGCGTTCGAAACCATGGTCGATTCCGGCATCATCGAAGAATCCGCTTACTACGAATCACTGCACGAGCTGCCGCTGATCGCGAACACCATCGCCCGTAAGCGTCTGTACGAAATGAACGTGGTTATCTCCGATACCGCAGAATACGGTAACTATCTGTTCTCTTACGCTTGCGTACCGCTGCTGAAACCGTTTATGGCGGAATTGCAACCGGGCGATCTGGGTAGTGCTATCCCGGAAGGCGCGGTAGACAACGCACAGCTTCGCGACGTGAACGACGCGATTCGTAGTCATGCGATTGAGCAGGTAGGTAAGAAACTGCGCGGCTATATGACGGATATGAAGCGTATTGCGGTAGCGGGTTAATGTAGGCAGTGTCGGGTGGCGCTAGCGCTTACCCGACCTACAAAATCAAGCAGACGATGTAGGCCGGGTAAGGCGTAGCCGCCACCCGGCTTTTTATTTGCGATACAATACTTTAATGATGTGGTAACCGAACTGAGTATGCAGCGGGCCGGTTGGCTCCAGTACCGGGCAGGAAAAGACTACTTTATCGAATGCCGGAACCATCTGGCCCTGACGAAATTCGCCTAAATGACCGCCTTTTTTACCGGATGGGCAGATAGAATGCTTCTTCGCCAGCTTCTCAAAATCGCCGCCGTTTTTAATTTGCTCCAGAAGATCTAAAGCCAGTTTCTCTTCTTTTACAAGAATATGCAGTGCTGCTGCCATTTTTGCCATTATTGTGTTCTCACGTCGCAAAGATTGGCCGTCACTTTATCACTCCTTAGGCCGTCAGACATATACTCTTCGCCATTACAGGACAGATGTCCCGCCTGATTTAATGAACCGGGAGATAAGCGGCATTTTTAGCGGGCGTATTTCGGATGCGCGGGACGGCGGTCCTGTCCTTTCTGACAAGGGGCGAGATACCATGAACATAATGAAAAACGCAGAATTTCCAGACGACTGGCTTTTAGGGCTACGCCAGGTCGTACGCGACCCAGTGCTCTATGAATTACTCAAATACTGCCCGTTGGAAATCATGCAGTACAGGGCGTTTATGCGATGTCGCTTGAGTATGTTCTGCTGACGGGGATTCTTACAGTTGGATCAAGAGCGCACAGCGTAATGGCTATACGCCGCTTGCCGCCAGAGCCTGCTGATTGACCTTTTCCAGGCTGCCTGAAAAAGCAGCCTGGTCTTCTCTGGGCCTCGCTTTCTGCTACAATCCCTCCCCCGTTCGAAGATTGAGCACTATTCCCATGCGTTTAAATCCCGGCCAACAACACGCTGTCGAATTCGTCACCGGACCCTGCCTGGTGCTGGCAGGAGCGGGTTCTGGTAAAACTCGCGTAATTACCAATAAAATCGCCCACCTGATCCGCGGATGCGGCTATCAGGCCCGGCATATTGCGGCGGTGACGTTTACCAACAAGGCAGCGCGTGAGATGAAAGAACGCGTCGGGCAGACGCTCGGCCGTAAGGAAGCGCGCGGTTTGATGATCTCCACCTTTCATACGCTAGGGCTGGATATTATTAAGCGCGAGTACGCTGCGCTGGGGATGAAATCGAACTTTTCATTGTTTGACGATACCGACCAGGTCGCCTTGCTCAAAGAGCTGACCGAAGGCCTGATCGAAGACGACAAGGTTCTGTTGCAACAGCTGATCTCCACGATCTCCAACTGGAAAAACGATCTCAAAACGCCTGCACAGGCAGCGGCGGGGGCGAAAGGTGAACGCGATCGTATTTTTGCCCACTGCTACGGGCTTTACGACGCCCATATGAAGGCATGTAACGTTCTCGATTTTGATGATTTGATTTTGCTGCCGACGCTGCTGCTGCAACGCAATGACGAGGTGCGCGAGCGCTGGCAGAATAAAATTCGTTATCTGTTGGTGGATGAATATCAGGATACTAACACCAGCCAGTATGAGTTGGTTAAGCTGCTGGTCGGGCAACGCGCGCGCTTTACGGTCGTAGGCGATGACGATCAGTCTATCTACTCCTGGCGCGGGGCGCGTCCGCAAAACCTGGTGTTACTGAGCCAGGACTTTCCGGCGCTGCAGGTGATTAAGCTGGAGCAAAACTATCGTTCTTCGGGCCGCATCCTGAAAGCGGCGAATATTCTCATCGCCAACAATCCGCACGTCTTTGAAAAGCGCCTCTTTTCCGAACTCGGTTACGGCGCAGAACTCAAAGTGTTAAGCGCAAACAATGAAGAGCATGAAGCTGAGCGCGTTACCGGCGAACTGATTGCCCATCACTTTGTGAACAAGACCCAGTACAAGGATTACGCCATTCTGTATCGCGGGAATCATCAGTCGCGGGTATTTGAAAAATTCCTCATGCAGAACCGCATTCCGTACAAAATTTCCGGCGGCACCTCATTCTTCTCCCGTCCGGAGATTAAAGACCTGCTGGCCTACCTGCGGGTGTTGACCAACCCGGATGATGACAGCGCTTTCCTGCGCATCGTGAATACGCCAAAACGCGAAATCGGTCCGGCTACTCTGCAAAAGCTGGGTGAATGGGCAATGACGCGTAATAAGAGCCTGTTTACCGCCAGCTTTGATATGGGACTTAGCCAAAAGCTGACCGGACGTGGTTACGATTCATTGACGCGTTTTACCCACTGGCTGGGGGAAATCCAGCGTCTGGCCGAACGCGAGCCTGTCGCCGCCGTGCGCGATCTCATCCACGGTATTGACTATGAATCCTGGTTGTACGAAACCTCGCCGAGCCCCAAAGCGGCGGAAATGCGTATGAAAAACGTTAATCAGCTCTTTAGCTGGATGACTGAGATGCTGGAAGGCAACGAACTCGATGAGCCGATGACGCTCACCCAGGTGGTTACACGCTTTACGCTGCGCGATATGATGGAGCGCGGCGAGAGCGAAGAAGAGCTGGATCACGTACAGTTGATGACGCTTCATGCGTCGAAAGGACTGGAATTCCCGTATGTCTATATGGTGGGAATGGAAGAAGGATTTTTGCCGCATCAAAGCAGCATTGACGAAGACAATATTGAGGAAGAGCGTCGGCTGGCCTATGTCGGGATCACTCGTGCGCAGAAAGAGCTCACCTTTACATTATGTAAAGAGCGCCGTCAGTATGGGGAACTGGTGCGCCCGGAACCCAGTCGCTTCCTGTTAGAACTGCCGCAGGATGATTTAATCTGGGAGCAGGAGCGCAAAGTGGTAAGCGCTGAGGAGCGAATGCAAAAAGGGCAAAGTCACCTGGCTAATCTGAAAGCCATGATGGCGGCAAAGCGAGCGAAATCGTAGGCCGGATAAGCGAAGCGTCATCCGGCAATCAGACTACGGTTAGCGAACGTCCAGCGGCCAGTGTACATAGCTTTGCCACTGGCTTTCCTGATCAATCAACTCTTTACCCAGCGGGTGATGCGCCAGCCAGTCGCCAGGCAAGGTTAACGTCAGATTTTCATTTAGCGCCTGTAGCGTAATTTCTGGTACCAGATCGTCACGACGGCGACCGGCAAAGAGAATCGCCAGGCGCAGCAAACGGCATAGCTGTTCCGCAACACGGGGCGGTACCGCGTTTTGCTGATGAAGCGAAGAGAGATCGACCGGATTGGTCTGATTCAGTAAGAGGGTGGCGAGCAACTTTTTCTGCGCGGGCGTATAGCCAGGCAGATCCAAATGGCGTACTAAATAGGCGGCATGATAGGGCGCCTGTTTAAAATCAACGCTCAGACCGATCTCATGCAACTGGCAAGCGCTAAGCAACAGTTCACGACTGATAGGCTCAATATGCCAGGCATTTTCTACCTGTTTGAGGAAGTTATCTGCCAGCTTCGCCACGCGATTTGCCTGATCGGTATCGACGATAAACCGACGCTGAATGTTTCGCAGCGTGCGGCTGCGGATATCCTGATCTACCGCCAGATGCAACATCCCATACACCAGCCCTTCGCGTAACGCGCCGCCTGCCAGCGTCATGCTCTGGATGTTCAGTTCGGTAAATATCGCGATCAGAATAGCCAGCCCGCTTGGGAAAACCAGCGCGCGCTCCAGCGTCAGGCCTTCGATTTCCAGCTCTTCCAGACGCCCGCACTGTATCGCGCGTTGTTTTAGCTGCTGCAGTTTGGCGAGCGTAATGCGCTCGTCCATCCCCTGCGCCATCATGATTTCCTGCAATGCCTGTACGGTGCCGGAGGCACCCACGCAGACCTTCCAGCCATGAAAACGCAGTTCATCGGCGACCGGACGCAGTACATCGCGCGCGGCTTTCTCCGCGTCATCAAAATTTTCTTGCGCCAGATTACGATCGCTAAAATAGCGTTCAAGCCACGTTACGCAGCCCATCGACAGGCTAAACAGCGACGTGGTTTGCGCGCCAGTGCCGGTAACCAGTTCAGTGCTGGCGCCGCCGATATCCACCACCAGTCGCTGATCTGCGCCGCCGGTGGTATGAGCGACTCCCTGATAAATCAGCCGCGCCTCTTCTTCGCCGCTGATAACCTGCACCGGACAACCAAGGATAGTCTGCGCTTTCGCGATAAATTCACCCGCATTGACGGCGAGACGCAATGTTGCGGTGGCAACCACGCGGATTTGTGGCTGCGGGATATCCTGCAAACGTTCAGCAAATAGACGCAGGCATTGCCAGCCGCGTTCCATCGCTTCGGCTGAAAGGTGGTTGTCGTTGTTCAGACCCGCGGCCAGACGCACCTTGCGTTTTATTCGGGTCAGCGTCTGGATGCTTCCCGCCGCCTCGCGCACGACCAGCATATGAAAACTATTGGAACCGAGATCAATGGCGGCATACAACGAGGTGGAATTCATACACTTCATCCTTCAACCTGTATCCGTGTTGGCTGCGTACTCTTCCTAAGCTCATCGGGATTTGTTTTCTTGCCGCCTTGATACAGGCTAAATGATTTTGTGTATGGCATAACTTTTCTTAACCTGAACGACGACGATTACGCGGAGCGCCAGCGCGGCGCGGACCATTGCCAGGACGCGAACGCGTCAGACGCAACGGCTTGGGCAGATCGTTCATGAGCGCTTCCGGATTGTATTTGCTGACCGGAATCGAGTGGCCGATATAGCTCTCAATAGCGGGCAGATTCAGCGCATACTCTTCGCAAGCCAGGCTGATGGAATGCCCGCTGGCGCCAGCGCGACCGGTACGACCGATACGGTGAACATAGTCTTCACAATCGTCTGGCAGATCGTAGTTAAAGACGTGCGTTACGGCGGGGATATGCAACCCGCGCGCCGCGACATCGGTCGCCACAAGAATATCCAGATCGCCGCGGGTGAACTCATCCAGAATCCGCAGGCGCTTTTTCTGCGCGACGTCGCCGGTCAGCAGACCAACACGATGGCCATCTGCCGCCAGATGTCCCCAGATATCTTCGCAACGATGCTTGGTGTTGGCGAAAATAATGGCGCGATCCGGCCACTCTTCTTCGATCAGCGTTTGCAGTAAACGCATTTTCTCTTCATTAGAGGGGTAGAAAAGCTCTTCTTTAATGCGGTGGCCGGTCTTTTGCTCCGGTTCCACTTCAACATATTCGGCGTTGTTCATCTGTTCAAACGCCAGCTCGCGAACCCGATAAGACAGGGTGGCGGAGAACAACATGTTCAGACGCTGCGCAGCCGGCGGCATACGACGGAACAGCCAGCGGATATCTTTAATAAAGCCCAAATCGTACATGCGATCGGCTTCATCGAGTACGACGACCTGAATGGCGCCGAGGTTAATGTGATTTTGTTTGGCGTAGTCGATCAGTCGGCCCGTCGTACCAATAAGAATATCAACGCCGCTTTCCAGCACTTTAAGCTGCTTGTCGTAACCATCGCCGCCGTAAGCCAGGCCTAATTTTAAGCCTGTCGCTTGCGCCAACGGCTCCGCGTCTGCGTGAATTTGTACGGCTAATTCACGCGTCGGCGCCATGATCAGCGCGCGCGGCTGGTTCACCTTGCGATCGTCGATCGCGGGATGAGAAAGTAAATAATGAAACGTTGACGTCAGAAACGCCATCGTTTTCCCGGTACCGGTTTGCGCCTGCCCTGCAACGTCACGACCCGCCAGCGTTAGCGGAAGGGCCAGTGCCTGAATGGGCGTACAATTATAAAACCCTTTTTTTTCAAGGGCTTCAACCACCTGTGGGTGCAGGGCGAAGTCGGAAAACTTCTGTTCTGTTAAATGTGTTTTGCTCATAGTGTGGTAGAATATCAGCTTACTATTGCTTTACGAAAGCGTATCCGGTGAAATAAAGTCAACCTTTGTTGGCGAAGTTAACATCAGCACCTCGTTGGTTAATGCTACACCAACACGCCAGGCTTATTCCTGTGGAGTTATATATGAGCGATAAAATTATTCACCTGACTGACGACAGTTTTGACACGGATGTACTCAAAGCGGACGGGGCTATCCTCGTTGATTTCTGGGCAGAGTGGTGCGGGCCGTGTAAAATGATCGCTCCGATTCTGGATGAAATCGCTGACGAATATCAGGGCAAATTGACCGTTGCCAAACTGAACATTGACCAGAACCCAGGTACTGCGCCTAAATATGGCATCCGCGGTATTCCGACTCTGCTGCTGTTTAAAAACGGCGAAGTGGCGGCAACCAAAGTAGGCGCACTGTCTAAAGGTCAGTTGAAAGAGTTTCTCGACGCCAATCTGGCGTAATACCTTTTATACGTCGAATGACAAAGGCGCTGTATGGTCAGGCGTCTGTCATTCGACGAATGATTAAGGTATCAGGCAGTTTCGTGGCGTCTGTTGTCCTTACGTTATTCTTAAATTGTCAGGATCTCTGGACGCCCGGTCTGAGTCGTGCTAAGTTAGTATTGACTTCGAATTAAACATACCTTATTAAGTTTGAATCTGGTTTTATCCGTCACTTCCCGTTTTTTCTCGCACGAGAAGTGGAAAGATTCCTGGCTCTTCGCTCATTCCGTCTTGTCGTTTCAGTTCTGCGTACTTTCCTGTGACCAGACAGCGAACAGACATGAGTTGATAGCCGTAAACAGGCATGGATGACCCTGCCATACCATTCACAACATTAAGTTCGAGATTTACCCCAAGTTTAAGAACTCACACCATTATGAATCTTACCGAATTAAAGAATACGCCGGTTTCTGAGCTGATCACTCTCGGCGAAAGTATGGGGCTGGAAAACCTGGCCCGTATGCGCAAGCAGGACATTATTTTTGCCATCCTGAAGCAGCACGCAAAGAGTGGCGAAGATATCTTTGGCGACGGTGTGCTGGAGATATTGCAGGATGGATTTGGTTTCCTCCGTTCTGCAGACAGCTCCTACCTCGCCGGTCCTGATGATATCTACGTTTCCCCCAGCCAAATCCGCCGTTTCAACCTCCGCACTGGTGATACCATTTCTGGTAAGATTCGCCCGCCGAAAGAAGGTGAACGCTATTTTGCGCTGTTGAAAGTTAACGAAGTTAACTACGACAAACCGGAAAACGCCCGTAACAAAATCCTCTTTGAGAACTTAACCCCGCTGCACGCAAACTCTCGTCTGCGTATGGAGCGTGGTAACGGTTCTACCGAAGACTTAACGGCACGCGTTCTGGATCTGGCTTCGCCGATCGGTCGCGGCCAGCGCGGTCTGATTGTCGCGCCGCCGAAGGCGGGTAAAACCATGCTGCTGCAGAACATCGCGCAGAGCATCGCGTATAACCACCCGGACTGCGTGCTGATGGTGCTGCTGATTGACGAACGTCCGGAAGAAGTGACCGAGATGCAGCGTCTGGTGAAAGGCGAAGTGGTTGCGTCTACCTTTGACGAACCGGCATCCCGCCACGTTCAGGTTGCCGAAATGGTTATCGAGAAGGCGAAACGTCTGGTTGAACACAAGAAAGACGTTATCATCCTGCTCGACTCCATCACCCGTCTGGCGCGTGCCTATAACACCGTGGTGCCGGCTTCCGGTAAAGTATTGACCGGTGGTGTGGACGCTAACGCCCTGCATCGTCCGAAGCGTTTCTTCGGCGCGGCGCGTAACGTGGAAGAGGGCGGTAGCCTGACTATCATCGCGACGGCGCTAATCGATACCGGTTCCAAGATGGACGAAGTTATCTACGAAGAGTTTAAAGGCACCGGTAACATGGAGCTGCACCTCTCGCGTAAGATCGCTGAAAAACGTGTCTTCCCGGCTATCGACTACAACCGTTCCGGTACCCGTAAAGAAGAGCTGCTCACCACTCAGGAAGAGCTGCAGAAAATGTGGATCCTGCGTAAAATCATCCATCCGATGGGTGAAATTGACGCGATGGAATTCCTCATTAACAAACTGGCGATGACCAAAACTAATGACGACTTTTTCGAGATGATGAAGCGCTCATAACCTGGTCTTTACCTGAAAACGCCACGTTTTTACGTGGCGTTTTTGTTTTGCGATTCATCTTAGCATCATGTCATATAAACTGGTCATCGGGATATGCGCTACAGAGTAACACCATGCACAATACACATTGTTTGCGGTAAAAAGTGTAATGTTCTAACAGGTCTCTTCTAGGAGCTGGCGTAACGCATTATACTTTAAGGAAATGATATATGCTGAGAGCACATACACTGTGAAGTTACTCACCGCTTTATCTGAGCTAATCAGTATTTTTTTATTCACGACCATTTTTATTTTTCTTGCGCGAAAAGTAGCCATAAAAATTGGTTTAGTGGATAAACCAAACTTTCGTAAACGACATCAGGGTGTTATCCCATTAGTCGGCGGGATTTCTGTGTTTGCAGGAATCTGCTTTATGTTTGGCCTCTCGGATTACTACATACCGCACTTATCGCTATATCTTATTTGCGCTGGTGTATTGGTTTTTGTTGGTGCGATGGATGACCGTTTTGATATCAGTGTAAAAATTCGTGCTGTGGTTCAGGCTGTTATTGCGGTTGTAATGATGGTTATCGCAAAACTTCACTTAGGTAGCCTTGGTTACATCTTTGGGCCTTGGGAGTTAGTGCTTGGCCCCTTTGGCTATTTCCTTACCCTGTTTGCGGTATGGGCGGCGATCAACGCTTTCAATATGGTGGACGGTATTGACGGCCTGCTGGGTGGGTTATCCAGCGTCTCATTTGCGGCGATGGGGCTGATTTTATGGTTTGATGGTCAGACTAGTCTGGCAATGTGGTGCTTTGCCATGATCGCCGCGATTCTGCCTTACATTATGCTTAATCTCGGTATTTTGGGGCGGCGTTATAAAGTCTTTATGGGCGATGCCGGTAGTACACTGATTGGCTTTACCGTCATCTGGCTTTTACTGGAAACGACGCAGGGGAAAACTCACTCTATCAGCCCGGTTACCGCGCTATGGATTATCGCTATTCCATTGATGGATATGGTGGCGATTATGTATCGCCGTCTGCGTAAAGGGATGAGCCCCTTTTCCCCTGATCGCCAACATATTCATCATTTGGTTATGCGAGCAGGGTTTACTTCCCGCCAGGCATTTGTTCTTATTACGCTCGCAGCGGCGATTCTGGCGGGAGTAGGCGTAACGGCAGAATACTCTCATTTTGTTCCTGAATGGGTTATGTTGGTGCTCTTTTTGCTAGCATTCTTCCTCTATGGCTACTGCATTAAGCGGGCCTGGAAGGTGGCGAGATTTATTAAGCGTGTGAAGCGTCGCCTGCGCAGGCAACGTGAGAACCGGCCAAACTTAACCAAGTAAATGAGGATACGATGACACAACCATTACCGGGGGCACGCGCGGTGAGCGCTGAAAATGAACTGGATATTCGCGGGTTGTTTCGTACTTTATGGGCTGGCAAATTCTGGATTATCGGCATTGGCCTGCTATTTGCCCTTATCGCGTTAGCCTATACCTTTTTTGCTCGTCAGGAGTGGAGTGCGACGGCGATCACCGATCGCCCAACCGTAAATATGTTGGGCGGTTATTACTCCCAGCAGCAGTTTCTGCGCAACCTGGATATTAAGACCGATCCCTCTTCTTCCGATAAGCCCTCGGTGATGGATGAAGCGTATAAAGAGTTCATCATGCAACTTGCCTCCTGGGATACGCGTCGCGATTTCTGGTTACAGACGGACTATTACAAGCAGCGAATGGTCGGGAATAGCAAAGCTGATGCGGCGATGCTTGATGAACTGATCAATAACATACAGTTTACGCCCGGCGATTTTACACGCGCCATCAACGACAATGTGAAGCTGATTGCTGAAACTGCGCCGGACGCCAATAATTTGCTGCGTCAGTATGTTGCATTCGCCAGCCAGCGGGCGGCGAGCCATCTGAATGATGAATTAAAAGGTGCCTGGGCTGCGCGTACCGTGCAGATGAAAGCCCAGGTCAAACGGCAGGAGGAGGTTGCGAAAGCGATCTATTCACGTCGTGTAAACAGTATTGAGCAGGCGCTCAAAATTGCGGAACAACATAATATTTCTCGTAGCGCGACGGATGTCCCGGCGGATGAATTACCGGACTCAGAGCTTTTTTTACTCGGTCGCCCTATGTTGCAGGCGCGTCTTGAAAATCTGCAAGCGGTTGGCCCTGCGTTCGATTTGGACTACTTTCAAAATCGGGCAATGTTGAATACGCTTAATGTGGGGCCGACCCTGGACCCTCGTTTTCAGACCTATCGTTATTTGCGTACGCCGGAAGAACCGGTAAAACGTGATAGCCCACGCCGAGCCTTCCTGATGATTATGTGGGGTATCGTTGGGGCGCTAATCGGTGCGGGCGTTGCCTTAACCCGTCGCCGCACGATTTAGCAACACCTCTGCAGTAGGGGGCTGGGCCCCTACTGTCTATTCGAAGAGAATCGATGTGAAAGTACTGACTGTATTTGGTACACGACCGGAGGCCATTAAGATGGCGCCTCTGGTCCATGCGCTGGAAAAAGATCCTCATTTCGAGGCCAAAGTATGCGTTACTGCGCAGCATCGGGAGATGCTTGATCAGGTATTAACTCTTTTTTCTATTGTGCCTGATTACGATCTCAACATTATGCAGCCGGGACAGGGGTTGACGGAAATTACCTGCCGAATTCTGGAGGGATTAAAGCCGATCCTGGCAGATTTTAAACCTGATGTGGTGCTGGTTCATGGCGATACCACCACTACGATTGCTACCAGCCTGGCGGCTTTCTATCAACGAATTCCGGTAGGGCACGTAGAAGCCGGGTTGCGAACCGGCGATCTCTATTCCCCCTGGCCGGAAGAGGCAAACCGCACGCTGACCGGACATCTGGCGATGTACCACTTTGCGCCGACGGAAAACTCGCGGCAGAATCTGTTGCGGGAGAACATTCCGGATGAGCGCATTTTTGTCACTGGCAATACCGTTATCGACGCGCTGATCTGGGTACGCGATCGCGTTCTGACGAACGATACATTACAGGCTGAACTGGCCGAGCAGTATCCTTTCCTCAACGCGAATAAGAAGATGATTTTGGTGACCGGTCATCGGCGTGAAAGCTTTGGTCAGGGCTTTGAGCATATCTGCCAGGCGCTGGCGGAAATCGCCGCCGCGAACCAGAATGTGCAAATTGTCTATCCGGTGCATCTCAATCCCAACGTCAGCGAACCTGTCAACCGTATCCTCGGCCATGTTGAAAACGTGGTACTGATTGAGCCGCAGGACTACTTACCTTTTGTCTGGCTGATGAATCACGCCTGGCTCATTCTGACCGATTCCGGCGGTATTCAGGAAGAAGCGCCGTCATTAGGTAAGCCGGTATTGGTCATGCGTGAAACCACAGAGCGTCCGGAAGCCATTACCGCTGGTACGGTAAGACTGATCGGCACGGACTCCCGGCGCATTGTGGCGGAAGTTATGCGTCTGCTGCACGACGAAAATGAATATCAAACCATGAGCCGCGCCCATAATCCTTATGGTGACGGGCAATCATGCGCGCGCATTTTACAGGCGTTAAAAAGTTATCGGGTATCGTTATGAGTTTTACGACCATTTCTGTTATTGGGCTGGGGTATATCGGATTACCGACTGCGGCCGCTTTTGCTTCCCGCCAGAAGCAGGTTATCGGCGTGGATATCAACCAACATGCGGTAGACACCATAAATCGCGGTGAAATTCACATCGTGGAGCCGGCGTTGGGCAATGTGGTGAAGATGGCGGTGGAAGGCGGCTTTCTGCGTGCGACGACGACACCTGTCGAGGCCGATGCGTACCTGATTGCCGTGCCTACGCCATTCAAAGGCGATCACGACCCTGACATGGCCTATGTGGAAGCCGCGGCGAAATCCATTGCGCCGGTATTAAAAAAAGGGGCACTGGTGATTCTGGAATCAACATCGCCGGTCGGCGCAACGGAGCAAATGGCTGGCTGGCTGGCCGGGATGCGTCCGGATCTGACCTTTCCCCAGCAGGCGGGCGAGCAGGCCGACGTGAATATCGCCTATTGTCCAGAGCGCGTGCTGCCGGGTCAGGTGATGGTGGAACTCATTAAAAATGACCGCGTGATTGGCGGTATGACGCCAGTATGTTCGGCTCGCGCCAGCGCGCTGTACAAAATTTTCCTTGAGGGCGAATGCGTTGTCACCAACTCGCGCACCGCAGAGATGTGCAAGCTGACGGAAAATAGCTTCCGTGATGTGAATATCGCCTTTGCGAATGAATTGTCGCTGATTTGCGCCGAACAGGGGATTAACGTCTGGGAATTGATCCGCCTGGCGAACCGCCATCCGCGCGTCAATATTTTGCAGCCGGGTCCAGGCGTTGGCGGGCACTGCATTGCGGTCGATCCGTGGTTTATTGTGGCGCAAAATCCGCAACAGGCGAGACTGATTCGCACCGCGCGTGAAGTGAACGACGGCAAACCGCACTGGGTGGTCGATCAGGTAAAAGCCGCGGTCGCAGATTGCCTGGCGGCCACCGATAAACGCGCCAGCGAAGTGAAAATCGCCTGTTTTGGGCTGGCCTTTAAGCCGAATATCGACGATCTGCGCGAAAGCCCGGCGATGGGGATCGCGCAAAGTATCGCCCGCTGGCACAGCGGCGAAACCCTGGTCGTCGAACCGAATATCCGTCAGTTGCCGAAAAAATTGGACGGACTTTGCACGCTGGCGAAACTGGACGCGGCGCTGGCCGCCGCCGATGTGCTGGTGATGCTGGTCGATCACGACGAATTTAAAGCGATTCCCGGCGATGCGGTTCATCAACGTTATGTGGTTGATACCAAAGGAGTCTGGCGCTGATGAAACGGATTCTGGTGACCGGCGGCGCAGGCTTTATCGGATCTGCGGTGGTGCGGCATATCATCCATGAAACGGCAGACGCGGTGGTGGTGGTGGATAAACTCACCTATGCGGGCAACCTGATGTCTCTGGCATCGGTGGCGCAAAGCGACCGTTTCGCCTTTGAGAAGGTGGATATCTGCGATCGGGCATCACTGGAGCGAGTTTTCCAGCAGTATCAGCCCGATAGCGTGATGCACCTGGCGGCGGAAAGCCATGTAGACCGTTCCATCGACGGCCCCGCGGCGTTTATTGAAACGAATATCGTTGGTACTTACACCTTGCTGGAAGCCGCTCGCGCTTACTGGTCCGCGCTTGACGCGGACGCTAAAGCGGCGTTCCGCTTCCACCATATCTCCACCGATGAAGTGTATGGCGATCTGCATACTGCAGACGATTTCTTCACCGAAACCACGCCATATGCGCCAAGCAGCCCTTATTCCGCCTCCAAAGCCAGCAGCGACCATCTGGTACGCGCCTGGTTACGTACCTACGGTTTGCCTACGCTTGTCACCAACTGCTCTAATAACTACGGGCCCTACCATTTCCCGGAAAAACTGATCCCGCTGATGATTCTGAACGCGCTGGCGGGTAAACCATTGCCGGTCTATGGCAACGGCCAGCAAATTCGCGACTGGCTGTATGTGGAAGATCATGCCCGTGCGTTGTATCACGTGGTGACGAACGGAGCGGTGGGCGAAACGTATAATATCGGCGGTCATAACGAACGTAAAAATCTGGATGTGGTCAGGACGATCTGCGCTCTGCTGGAGGAACTGGCCCCGCAAAAACCGCAGGGTGTGGCGAATTATCACGATCTGATTACCTTCGTCGACGATCGACCCGGCCATGACTTACGTTATGCCATCGACGCGTCGAAAATCGCCCGCGAGCTGGGCTGGACGCCGCAGGAAACCTTCGAAAGCGGGATGCGAAAAACCGTTCAGTGGTATCTCGCCAATGAGGCCTGGTGGAAACCCGTGCAGGATGGCAGTTATCAGGGCGAACGCTTAGGTCTGAAACGCTAAACGGCAGGTTCTTACTCCTGGAGGAGAAACGAATGAAAGGCATCATTCTGGCGGGAGGTTCCGGTACCCGGTTGCATCCCATTACGCGCGGCGTATCAAAGCAGCTTCTGCCCGTCTACGATAAACCGATGATTTACTATCCGTTATCGGTGCTAATGCTGGCGGGCATTCGTGAGATCTTGATCATCACCACGCCGGAGGATAAACGCGACTTTCAGCGTTTGCTGGGTGACGGCGCAGCATTCGGTATCGATTTACATTATGCCGAGCAGCCCAGTCCGGACGGGCTGGCGCAGGCCTTTATCATTGGCGAAGCGTTCCTCAACGGTGAACCCTCATGCCTGGTATTGGGCGACAATATCTTTTTTGGTCAGGGCTTTAGCCCCAAACTCCGTCAGGTCGCGGCGCGTACCGAAGGCGCTACAGTATTTGGCTATCAGGTCATGGACCCGGAACGCTTTGGCGTCGTGGAGTTTGACGATGATTTTCGCGCGCTCTCGCTGGAAGAAAAGCCGAAACAGCCTAAATCTAACTGGGCGGTCACCGGCCTCTATTTCTATGACAGCAAGGTCGTTGAGTATGCGAAGCGCGTGAAACCGTCCGGACGTGGCGAGCTGGAGATCACTTCTATCAACCAGATGTATCTGGAGGAAGGTAAGCTGACCGTTGAACTGCTGGGCCGCGGCTTCGCCTGGCTGGATACGGGCACCCACGACAGTCTGATTGAGGCGAGCACTTTTGTGCAGACGGTGGAAAAGCGCCAGGGCTTCAAAATTGCCTGTCTGGAGGAGATTGCCTGGCGCAACGGCTGGCTGGATGATGATGGTTTGAAACGCGCCGCCAGTCAGCTTGAAAAAACCGGCTATGGCCAATATTTACTGGAGTTGCTCCGTGCCCGTCCGCGCCAGTATTGAACCGTTACTCTGGGAAAATACGTTCTTTGGCGTGAATAGCGGCATTGTGCGTATCGATGCCTCAGCGCCCGAATTAACGCCAGAAGCGCTGCAGGCGTGGCAACGCGTGCAGGTAAAAGTGCCGGCTGAAAACATCGCCTGGCTGTCGGCGTTGCAATCGCTGGGATTCTCTTTGGTTGAAGGCGAAGTGGATTTTGCGTTGCCGGTAAAAGGGCATCGCGACCAGCATGGCGCGGAAATTGCACACCTTACGGACATTCCTGCTTTGCGTCAGTTGGCCGGAGAGGCGTTTACGCAGAGTCGTTTTCGCGCGCCGTGGTATGCGCCCGACGCCAGCGCCCGTTTTTACGCCCAGTGGATTGAGAATGCGGTACGCGGCACGTTTGATCACCAATGCTTGGTGCTTCGCACAGAGACAGGCGCTATCCGCGGTTACGTCTCGCTGCGGGAATTGAATGATACCGACGCGCGCATTGGCCTGTTGGCCGGACGCGGCGCGGGAGCGGAACTTATGCAGGCGGCGATCTGTTGGGCGCAGAGTCGCGGCAAAGCAACATTGCGGGTGGCGACCCAGTTGGGCAACACCGCCGCGCTTAAACGTTACATACAAAGCGGTGCCAACATCGAAAGCACTGCGTACTGGTTATACAGGTGACAACATGATTCCTTTTAATGCGCCGCCGGTGGTGGGAACCGAACTCGAATACATGCAGTCTGCAATGAGCAGCGGCAAACTGTGCGGCGACGGCGGCTTTACGCGTCGTTGCCAGCAGTGGCTGGAGCAACATTTCGGCAGCGCGAAGGTGTTGCTAACGCCTTCCTGTACCGCATCGCTGGAGATGGCGGCTCTGTTGTTGGATATTCAGCCCGGCGATGAAGTGATCATGCCGAGCTTTACGTTTGTCTCCACCGCTAACGCTTTTGTCCTGCGCGGCGCGAAAATTGTGTTTGTCGATATTCGTCCGGATACGATGAATATTGACGAAACGCTGATTGAGGCGGCAATTACTGATAAAACCCGCGCTATCGTGCCGGTACACTACGCTGGCGTCGCTTGTGAAATGGATGTCATCATGGCGCTGGCGGATAAGTATAATCTGTTCGTTGTCGAGGATGCCGCCCAGGGCGTGATGTCCACGTACAAAGGGCGCGCGTTAGGAACGATCGGTCACATCGGCTGTTTTAGCTTCCATGAAACCAAAAATTACACCGCTGGCGGCGAAGGCGGCGCGACGCTGATCAACGATCGTACGCTGATTGAACGCGCGGAGATCATCCGCGAAAAAGGCACCAACCGCAGCCAGTTCTTCCGTGGTCAGGTGGACAAATACACCTGGCGGGATATCGGCTCCAGTTATTTGATGTCCGATCTGCAGGCTGCCTACCTGTGGGCGCAACTGGAGGCCGCCGATCGTATCAATCAACAGCGTCTGTCGCTGTGGCAGACTTACTACGATGCGTTAACGCCGCTGGCGCGCTCCGGGCGTATCGAGCTGCCTTCTATTCCGGAAAACTGCGGGCATAATGCCCACATGTTTTACATCAAACTGCGGGATATCGCCGATCGCAGCGCGCTGATTAATTTCCTGAAAGAGGCGGAAATCATGGCGGTATTCCATTACATTCCGCTGCATGATTGTCCGGCGGGCGATAAATTCGGCGAGTTTATCGGGGACGATGTCTACACCACAAAAGAGAGCGAACGTTTGTTGCGTCTGCCGCTGTTTTATAACCTTGCGCCCGTCGATCAACGAACGGTGATTACTACCTTGCTAAATTATTTCTCCTGATATGTCGCTTGCTAAAGCCTCCCTGTGGACGGCGGTCAGTACGCTGGTAAAAATTGGCGCCGGACTGCTGGTGGTGAAACTACTGGCCGTCTCTTTTGGTCCGGCGGGCGTCGGACAAGCGGGTAACTTCCGCCAGATGATCACCGTGCTGGGCGTATTGGCTGGCGCCGGGATATTTAACGGCGTTACCAAACTCGTCGCACAACATCATGATGACCCGGCGCAGTTACGTACCGTGGTGGGAACCTCCTCCGCGATGGTATTGGGGTTCTCTACGCTGCTGGCGCTGGTCTTCCTGCTGGCGGCGGCGCCGATTAGCCAGGGATTGTTCGGTCATACGGACTATCAAGGGCTGGTGCGTCTGGTTGCGCTGGTACAAATGGGGATCGCCTGGGCGAACCTGCTGCTGGCGCTAATGAAGGGCTTTCGTGACGCGTCGGGTAATGCCTTATCGTTAATTGTCGGCAGCTTTTTGGGCGTCGCCGCCTGGTATCTCTGCTACCGTGTCGGCGGCTATGAAGGCGCTCTGCTTGGCCTGGCGCTGGTGCCGGCGCTGGTGGTAGTGCCAGCCGGTATAATACTGATTAAGCGCGGCACCGTCCCGCTACGCTATCTCAAGCCCTCCTGGGACAATGGTCTGGCAGGGCAGCTCAGTAAATTTACCCTGATGGCGCTGATTACCTCCGTTACGATGCCGGTCGCCTATGTGATGATGCGAAACCAACTGGCCGCGCACTATAGCTGGAGCGATGTCGGGATCTGGCAGGGCGTAAGCAGTATTTCTGACGCCTATCTGCAATTTATCACCGCCTCCTTCAGCGTTTACCTGTTACCCACGCTCTCACGCCTGACGGAAAAACAGGACATTACGCGTGAAGTGGTAAAAGCGCTGAAATTTGTTTTACCGGCGGTTGCGGCGGCGAGTTTTACCGTCTGGCTACTGCGCGATTTTGCTATCTGGCTGCTTTTTTCCGCCAAATTCACCGCGATGCGCGATCTGTTCGCCTGGCAGTTAGTGGGCGACGTGCTGAAAGTCGGCGCCTATGTTTTCGGTTATCTGGTGATTGCCAAAGCGTCGTTGCGATTTTACATTCTGGCCGAAATTAGTCAGTTCATTCTGTTAACGGCGTTCGCTCACTGGCTGATTCCCGCTCACGGCGCGCTGGGTGCGGCACAGGCTTATATGGCCACCTATATTGTCTATTTTTCACTTTGTTGCGGCGTATTTTTACTCTGGCGTAGGCGAGCATGACTGTACTGATTCACGTCCTGGGATCGGATATCCCTCACCATAACCACACCGTGCTGCGGTTTTTCAATGATACGCTGGCCGCCACAAGCGAGCACGCGCGCGAATTTATGGTTGCCGGCGAGGATAACGGCTTCACGGAAAGCTGTCCGGCGCTCTCGCTTCGTTTTTATGGCAGTAAGAAAGCGCTGGCGCAGGCGGTCATCGCCAAAGCGAAAGCAAATCGTCGACAAAGATTCTTCTTTCACGGTCAGTTCAACACCAGCCTGTGGCTGGCGCTGTTAAGCGGCGGTATTAAGCCTGCTCAGTTTTACTGGCATATCTGGGGCGCGGATCTCTACGAAGTGTCCCACGGGCTGAAATTCCGCCTTTTCTACCCGCTTCGTCGTATCGCGCAGGGACGAGTAGGGGGCGTATTCGCGACGCGCGGCGATCTCAGCTATTTTGCGCGCCAGCACCCGGGCGTACGCGGCGAGTTGCTCTATTTCCCGACGCGCATGGACCCTTCCCTGAATGCTATGGCAAAAGAGCGCCAACGTGCGGGGAAATTGACCATTTTGGTAGGGAACTCCGGCGATCGCAGTAACCAACATATTGCGGCGTTACGGGCGGTGTATCAGCAGTTTGGCGACACGGTAAACGTGGTGGTGCCGATGGGCTATCCGGCCAATAACCAGGACTATATTGATGAGGTTCGTCAGGCCGGTCTGGCGCTATTTAGCGCCGAAAATTTACAAATTCTTAGCGAAAAAATGGAATTTGATGCCTATCTTGCGCTGTTGCGCCAGTGCGACCTCGGTTATTTTATTTTTGCCCGCCAACAGGGGATCGGGACGTTATGTCTGCTAATTCAGGCCGATATCCCGTGCGTACTGAATCGCGACAATCCTTTCTGGCAGGATATGGCGGAACAGCATCTGCCCGTCCTGTTTACCACGGACGATCTTAATGAGCAGGTCGTGCGCGAGGCGCAGCGTCAGCTCGCATCGGTAGATAAAAGCGGCATCACCTTCTTTAGCCCCAACTACCTGCAACCGTGGCATAATGCGTTGAGAATCGCCGCAGGAGAAGCCGAATGAGTTTAATGCAATTCAGCGGGCTGCTGGTGGTCTGGCTGCTCTCTACGCTGTTTATCGCCACGCTGACCTGGTTTGAATTCCGCCGCGTGCGTTTTAACTTCAACGTTTTCTTTTCGTTGCTGTTTTTGTTGACCTTCTTTTTTGGTTTTCCGCTAACCAGCGTGCTGGTATTTCGTTTCGACGTTGGCGTCGCGCCGCCGGAAATCTTATTGCAGGCTCTATTATCCGCCGCCTGTTTCTACGGCGTGTATTACGTGACCTATAAAACGCGTTTACGCAAACGCGTTGTGGATGTACCACGCAAGCCGCTATTTACCATGAACCGGGTGGAAACCCACCTTACCTGGGTGATCCTGATGGGCATCGCGCTGGTGAGCGTGGCGATTTTCTTTATGCATAACGGCTTTTTGCTGTTCCGGCTGCACTCCTACAGCCAGATATTTTCCAGCGAAGTCTCCGGCGTGGCGTTAAAACGGTTCTTCTATTTCTTCATTCCGGCGATGCTGGTGGTCTATTTCCTGCGCCAGGACAGCAAAGCGTGGCTGTTTTTTCTGGTGAGCACCGTCGCGTTTGGCCTGTTGACCTACATGATTGTCGGCGGCACGCGCGCCAACATCATTATTGCGTTTGCTATCTTCCTGTTTATCGGCATTATTCGGGGCTGGATCAGCCTGTGGATGCTGGCAGCGGCGGGCGTGCTGGGGATTGTCGGTATGTTCTGGCTGGCGCTCAAACGCTACGGATTAAATGTGAGCGGCGATGAGGCGTTTTATACGTTTCTTTATCTGACGCGCGATACCTTTTCGCCGTGGGAGAATCTGGCGCTGCTGTTGCAAAATTACCACAATATCGATTTTCAGGGGCTGGCCCCTATCGTGCGTGATTTCTACGTCTTTATTCCCACCTGGTTATGGCCGGGACGACCCAGTATCGTGCTGAACTCTGCGAATTACTTCACCTGGGAAGTCCTGAACAACCATTCTGGCCTGGCGATATCGCCAACGCTTATTGGATCGCTGGTGGTCATGGGCGGGGCGCTGTTTATTCCGCTCGGCGCGATCGTCGTCGGGCTGATTATCAAATGGTTCGACTGGCTGTATGAACTGGGTAACCGGGAGCCCAATCGCTATAAGGCGGCGATTCTGCACAGTTTCTGCTTTGGCGCCATCTTTAATATGATTGTGCTGGCGCGAGAAGGGCTGGATTCGTTTGTTTCGCGCGTGGTTTTCTTCCTGGTGGTTTTTGGCGCCAGCCTGCTGGTCGCTAAGCTTCTGTTCTGGTTATTTGATAGCGCCGGACTGATTCATAAACGTACAACTTCGCTCCCTCAGGCACAGGTGGAAGGAAAACTATGACCAATAATGCCGCTGCGCCCCTTTACTCGCTGCGTGGATTACCTCTGATTGGCTGGCGCGACATGTCACACGCGCTGAATTATCTGTTTGCCGATGGTCAACTGAAGCAAGGCACGTTGGTGGCGATCAACGCCGAAAAGCTGCTGACGGCGGAAGATAATCCGGAAGTCCGCGCGTTGATAGCGGCGGCGGAATTTAAATATGCCGATGGCATCAGCGTGGTGCGTTCAATACGTAAAAAATTTCCGCAGGCGCAGGTTTCTCGCGTGGCTGGCGCCGACCTTTGGGAAGCGTTAATGGCGCGCGCGGGGAAAGAAGGCACGCCGGTATTTCTTGTCGGCGGCAAGCCTGAGGTGCTGGCGCAGACGGAAGCAAAACTGCGGACGCAGTGGAACGTCAATATTGTGGGTAGCCAGGATGGTTACTTTACGCCGGAGCAGCGTCAGGCGCTATTTGCGCGTATCCATGCCAGCGGCGCGAAAATTGTCACCGTCGCGATGGGATCGCCAAAACAGGAATTACTCATGCGCGATTGTCGGGAAGTGCATCCCCATGCGCTATATATGGGGGTGGGCGGGACCTATGATGTGTTTACCGGTCACGTCAAACGCGCCCCAAAAATATGGCAGAACCTGGGGCTGGAGTGGTTGTATCGTCTGCTTTCGCAACCGAAGCGTATTACCCGCCAGATGCGTCTGCTGCGCTACCTTCGCTGGCACTATACTGGCGATCTCTAATTCTCCCTTCTGATGACTTGAGCAGCGGATTGTGCTTATGGCGCTGCTCATTTACAACATAATCGATGATTTCTTACACAATAAGTGCATTTTTTTAATGCTCCATTTGCCATTTGTCCAAATTTAAGAAAATATTCGCAACAATCGATGTACCCATAACAATAACCGGTACTACCGGAACCGTTGCAAACACGACATGAGGATTTATGGCAGAGAAAAAACCGGAGCTACAGCGTGGGCTGGAAGCTCGTCATATTGAATTGATTGCCCTCGGGGGCACCATCGGCGTCGGACTCTTTATGGGCGCCGCCAGTACGCTGAAATGGGCGGGCCCGTCAGTGCTGCTGGCGTATATCATCGCCGGATTGTTCGTCTTTTTCATCATGCGTTCGATGGGGGAGATGCTCTTTCTGGAACCTGTTACCGGCTCCTTTGCCGTGTACGCCCACCGGTATATGAGTCCTTTTTTTGGCTATCTTACCGCCTGGTCATACTGGTTTATGTGGATGGCGGTCGGGATCTCGGAAATTACCGCCATTGGGGTCTACGTCCAGTTCTGGTTTCCGGAGATGGCGCAGTGGATACCGGCGCTGATTGCCGTCGGACTGGTCGCGTTGGCGAATCTGGCTGCGGTGCGCCTGTATGGTGAAATCGAATTCTGGTTTGCGATGATCAAAGTCACCACGATTATTGTGATGATCATCATCGGCCTGGGGGTGATTTTCTTCGGCTTTGGTAACGGCGGCCAGGCGATTGGCTTTGGTAATCTGACCGAGCATGGCGGCTTTTTTGCCGGCGGCTGGAAAGGCTTTCTGACCGCATTATGTATCGTGGTGGCCTCTTATCAGGGGGTTGAGTTGATCGGTATTACCGCCGGTGAAGCGAAGAATCCGCAGGTGACGTTGCGTAGCGCGGTGGGTAAAGTGCTGTGGCGTATCCTGATTTTTTATGTTGGCGCGATTTTCGTGATCGTCACCATTTTCCCGTGGAATGAGATTGGCAGCAACGGCAGTCCCTTTGTGCTCACCTTCGCGAAAATCGGCATCACCGCCGCGGCAGGCATTATCAACTTTGTCGTGCTGACGGCGGCGCTCTCCGGCTGTAACAGCGGAATGTATAGCTGTGGGCGTATGCTTTACGCGCTGGCGAAAAACCGTCAACTGCCGGCGGCAGTCGCGAAAGTCTCTCGCCACGGCGTGCCGGTCGCGGGCGTGGCGCTCTCTATTTTGATTTTGCTGGTAGGCTCTTGCCTGAACTACATCATCCCCAATCCGCAGCGCGTCTTTGTTTACGTTTATAGCGCCAGCGTACTGCCGGGGATGGTGCCGTGGTTTGTCATTCTGATTAGCCAACTGCGCTTTCGTCGGGCGCATAAAGAAGCGATTGCGGATCATCCTTTTCGTTCCATTATGTTTCCGTGGGCGAACTATTTGACGATGGCGTTTCTGGTTTGCGTTTTAATCGGCATGTACTTTAATGAAGATACGCGCATGTCGCTGTTTGTCGGCGTCATCTTCCTGCTGGCCGTCACGCTGGTCTACAAAGTTTTCGGTCTGAATCGTCACGGAACCGCCCACAAGGTGGGGGAATAAGCGCCAAAATGCGCAAAGCATAACCAAACGCGCATTTTATTTAAAAAGGCACTGGACAGCGGGGTGTGAAGTCCGTATTATCCACCCCCGCAACGGCGCTAAGCGCCCGTAGCTCAGCTGGATAGAGCGCTGCCCTCCGGAGGCAGAGGTCTCAGGTTCGAATCCTGTCGGGCGTACCATTTATTTAGGTGCTTGAGCTGCGGTGGTTTAATACCGCGTAAAAAGTTTCAGTGGTGGCTATAGCTCAGTTGGTAGAGCCCTGGATTGTGATTCCAGTTGTCGTGGGTTCGAATCCCATTAGCCACCCCATTAATATAGAGTTGTGAAACGCGAAGGTGGCGGAATTGGTAGACGCGCTAGCTTCAGGTGTTAGTGTCCTTACGGACGTGGGGGTTCAAGTCCCCCCCCTCGCACCACGACTCAATGAATTGAACTAAAAATTCAAAAAAGCAGTATATCGGCGAGTAGCGCAGCTTGGTAGCGCAACTGGTTTGGGACCAGTGGGTCGGAGGTTCGAATCCTCTCTCGCCGACCAATTTTGAACCCCGCTTCGGCGGGGTTTTTTGTTTTCTGTTCATTTTCAACTACTTATCCCGCACGTGTTGCCATTATGGTTTATTGGCGATATCCCAGACTTTATTTGTCGCTATTCGGTGACGAATAATCTATTGATTTATAATCACTTTATAAAAAGCATCCTGTTCTGTCTCCGCCGGGCGACATGCTAAAACCTCGCCAGCGGCGGGGGGATGACAATCGCGTGAATTCTCTACGTTTTTTTAATGCCTGCGCCTGTTTTTTAGCGGTGCAAAGATGGCACGTTATGTGCAATAATGTACGGGTAGATGCTCATTCCATCTCTTATGTTCGCCTTCTGGCCTCATAAACTCAGGAATGATGCAGAGCCGTTTACGGTGCTTATCGTCCACTGACAGATGTCGCTTACGCCTCATCAAACACCCTGGACACAACGTTGAGTGAAGCACCCCTTTATGTTGTCATACAGACCTGTTTTGACGCCTGCCCCTTAACCGGGCAGGCGTTTTTTTATGCATCCCGAATGATTTTGTGTAGGTGGTAGGCCCGGTAAGCGAAGCGCCACCGGGCAAGAGGGAATTACTGCGGGGGATTGTTCTGTAATGTCAGCATCAGGCCGTCGCGCCGCATGGCGGCGGCCTCTTCCGGTTGATGCAGTCGATCAAGCGCATCGGCAAGCCAGGCATAATCATACGCGTCCGGGCGTTGTTTCAGCGCGGCGCGGAAAGCCAGAGTCGCCTCCTGCCATTCACCGTGTTTCATTAGCGACTGGCCGAGCGTGCTCCATAACAGCGGGCGATCGCCTACCGTCTTGATTTGCTGACGCAGCACTTTCTCCAGTTGTTCCGGATTATTGGTTCTGAGGCGAGGAATGGGCAGCACCAGCCGATCGTCATACTGGCGTTTCAGACCGTCGATGATAATCTGCTGCGCCATATCATGATCGTCACACTCGATTAGATGCTCGGCCATCGCGACCTGCAGCGCCACCTGATGGCGGGTTTTACGGCTTTGGTTTTTCCACCAGGTGCGTAATCCTTCGCTGCCCTGCTCGGCGCGCGCCTGATCCATGAGTCCTATCCACGCCTGTTGTTCGAGCATGGCGCGATGCGCTTCATCGCCGACGTGCGCTTTCGCCATGGATGGGATGATATCCAGTAAAGAACTCCATGCGCTGGTACGAATATAGGCCTGCTCCGCCAGACGCAGAACTTCCGGGTGACGCGGCGTGACCTCCAGCAGTTTGTCCACGCCGTGACGCGCCGCGTGATTTTCATTGCGCGCCAGCTGTAAGCGCACGCGCGTGATCTCGACCGGGATGGTGTCGTTCCCCGCCAGTTCTGCCGCACGTTCAAGGTGTTGATTAGCGCGCGCTTCATCGCCGCGCTGCTGCGCCGCTTCTGCCGCCAGCAGATAATTTACCACCGGTTGTTCAGCATGGTCGGCGTTTTTTGACATCAGCTTTTCAACCTGCTGATAGTCGCCCTCCGCCAGCTTCAGCAGCGCCTGTTCGGTCTGCTTGCGGGCGCGACGGCGTTTACGGCCGGCAAACCAACCGCGGGTGTGCGCGCCGGTACGAAACAGACGGCGTAGTAACCCCTCAATGGCGAATAGCACCACCATAGCGACGATGAGAATGATCGCCAGGCCGGTGACGCTGGTTTCAATGTTGTAGTTATCGGTCTGGATTAACACATAGCCCTGGTGACCGGCTATCATCGGGCCGACCACGATACCCGCGAGCAACAACACAAAGAGCAATAATACTTTTAGCATCATTATTCTCCTTGCGGCGCGGCTGCCGGAGCGTCTGTCTGCGTGGCAGGCGCTGCCGTAGAGACTGTCGGTTGCGCCAGCAGATTACGCACGCGGGTTTGCATCAGTTTTTCAAGAATCGCCTGGCTTCCCAGGGTTTCCGGCAGATCCATCGTGATATTTTGCTGGCTTAATTTATCGACCTCCTCCAGGAAGGCTTTTGTCGCGGCGTCGTCAGTATCGTAATAAGCGCGAACCCAGGTCGAAACGTTATCCAGCGCCTGACGGTATGTTTCTTCCTGATGGCGTGGCACGGCCTGCGCGGCGACTAACAGGCGGGAGCGAATATTTTCGCGTAAATAGACGTCCTGGTTGGGCGCCAACAGCGGTACGGCGGTATCATCGCGGCGACGAATGGTAATAAAGCTGTCCATAAAGTTCTGCCAGCTTTTTTGCAGGTTAACGCGCCATTCGCTTAGCGAGCTGGACAGCTCGCTGCTGTCTGAATCCATCGGCGAACCATCGGTATCGTTATCCGCCAGACGCAGGTTATCGATTTGGTTAGAGAGCTGATTGAGCTTGAGAATAATGCCGTCGTAGTCGATCTGCGCAACGGATGACAGGCTGGCGATATCGTCAGTAATCGCGCGTCGTGCGGTAATCAGGCTGGGGTCATTCATGTCCGCCAGACTGGCGTCAGCGCTTTTGAGCAGCGCAGCGGCGGTAGTGACGTCCTGATCGCTCCACAGCTTACGTCCGGCGAGTTTCACCAGGAAATCAGCCTGCGCCAGCAGCCAGGTTTTGGCATCGCTGCCGGAAATGGTGGCGACTTTTTGTTGTACTTCATCAAGCTGTTTCGCCAGCGCCGCCTGTTGGCGATTCGCGTCATCTAACTGCGCCGCTTGTTTTTTGATAATCCCTTCCAGCTCCGCTTTTTGGCTCTCCTGCGCCTTTTGCAAGGCGGTCAGTTGCGTCGCCAGCGCATCGCTGGTTTCCGTTTGCACGGTTGCTTGCTGTTTCCCCCAGCCATAAAGCCCAATACCTGCCGCCAGGGCAATCGCAATCGCCACCGCGCTTAATACCAGCGCGGCGCCGTTCTTACTTTTTTTCTCGGTATTAACTGGCTGTGGCGTGGTTTCCACGCTCTCCCGGGTCTCATCAACCACGGCGGAGGATTTTTCTTGTTCCGTCATTATGGCATCCCATTATGAGAGTTATTGTAATGCGCGCAACAGCGCATCGTTGTCGGCGTTATCAGCGACCTTAATATCTTGCCAGCCCAGTTCCCGGGCGAGGTGCGCCAGACGCTCACTGACGACCAATAGCCGACAGCGTAGTAACCAGTGCTCACGATACCACTGGGGAGTCAGCGACCAGAGCCGTTGCAACATCTCGCCGCTGGTAACAACAAGCGTTGTTACGCCGCGAGTATGCCAGCGCATCGCTTCTTCCGCGCCATCGTAATGTTTCGCACATCGTTGATAACATTCACAAAAACTGACTTCGGCTCCGCGCGCTGTCAGGGTTTCGCCCAGCAGTTCGCGGCCGCCATTGCCACGCAAAATCAGCGCGCGTTTGCCCGCAATATTTTGTAATTCAGGTAATTGTAGCAAGGCTTCGCTGATTTCCCGATCCAATGGATAACGAATATCGAACCCGCTAACGGTATGAAGGGCGAGCGCCGTGGTGCGGCCAATCGCGAAATAGCGCGGCGACGCAGGCCAGTTTCGGCCATCCCGCTGGAGCTGGGCGTGAGCAAAGGCGACGGCGTGCTGTGAAAGGGCAAAAACCAGATCGTTTTCCGTCAGCGTCGCCAGGCGGTCGGCCAGGGTGGGTAGCTCCCGGCCGGCGACAAATTCAATCAGTGGAAAACTCCAGGCCACCTGCCCCAGTGCGCGCAGACGGCTCACTAATGCTTCCCCTGCAGGAGAGGGGCGGGTGATCAGAATACTCATGCGGGCGTCTCGCCGTTATAAACTTCCGTCAGAATCGCGCGCGCGCCGTTTTCCAGCAGTTCCTCTGCAAGCGAGATGCCCATTTGCTCCGCCTGCTCGGGAGAACCACGACGTTCGCCGCGCACCATCACCGAACCGTCCGGCGCGCCAACCAGCGCGCGTAGCCAAATTTCACCGTTGATGATTTCTGCATAGCTGCCAATCGGCACCTGACACCCGCCTTCCAGGCGGGTGTTCATAGCGCGTTCCGCCGTTACGCGCAGCGCGGTTTGCGAGTGATTCAACGGTGCGAGCAGCGCCTGCGTTCGCGCGTCGTCAAGACGACACTCAATCCCGACAGCGCCCTGGCCTACGGCAGGAAGCGAAACGTCGGGCGGCAAGGCTGTGCGAATGCGCGACTCCAGACCTAAGCGTTTCAGACCGGCCACGGCCAGGATAATGGCGTCATAGTCGCCGTTGTCCAGCTTGCCGAGACGTGTGCCGACGTTGCCGCGCAACGAACGGATAATGAGGTCCGGACGGCGTTCCGCTAGTTGACACTGACGACGCAAACTGGACGTCCCGACGATACTACCCGCGGGCAGATCGTCCAGACTGTGATATTTATTCGAGACAAACGCGTCGCGCGGATCTTCGCGCTCGCAAATGGTCACCAGACCGAGACCGTCCGGGAAGGCCACCGGAACGTCTTTCATAGAGTGCACGGCGATATCAGCGCGCTTTTCCAGCAGCGCGATTTCAAGCTCTTTAACAAACAGTCCCTTACCGCCCACTTTCGCCAGGGGAGTATCAAGGATCACGTCGCCGCGTGTGACCATCGGCACCAGTTCTACCGTCAGTCCCGGATGGGTTGCCATCAATGCGTCTTTGACATAATGTGCCTGCCAAAGCGCAAGGGGACTTTGGCGTGTGGCAATTCTTAAAACATTGTCTAACATGCTTGTTACCGTCATTATCAATCATTGACCATCCTAACATCCTTATAGAGAGTATGTTAGTTTTCCGGTCACCGTGAGTGAGAGGATAAGGCGCAGTGTCGTCAATGACAGTGAATAATGACGAGAAACCGCCAGCCCGTATTTAAGAATTTACACGCAGCGAACGGTGCTACACTTGTATGTAGCGCATCTTTCTTTACGGTCAATGAGCAAGGTGTTAAATTGATCACGTTTTAGACCATTTTTTCGTCGGTATTAGATAAAAATATGCAGACGAGAAAGGGTAACGGTTATTTTTGACATACGGTTTATCCCGAATGGCGACGGTCAAGTACTGACCTGCACCATGACGGGTAGCAACATCAGGCGATACGTCTTGTACCTCTATATTGAGACTCTGAAACAGAGACTGGATGCCATAAATCAACTGCGTGTGGATCGCGCGCTTGCTGCCATGGGACCCGCTTTTCAGCAGGTTTACAGTCTTCTGCCGACATTATTGCACTATCACCATCCACTGATGCCGGGTTACCTTGATGGTAACGTTCCCAGCGGTATTTGCTTCTACACGCCTGATGAAACCCAACGCCACTATCTGAACGAACTTGAGCTGTACCGCGGTATGACGCCGCAGGACCCGCCGAAGGGCGAGCTGCCGATTACCGGTGTTTACACCATGGGCAGCACCTCCTCGGTCGGGCAGAGCTGCTCGTCCGACCTGGATATCTGGGTGTGCCATCAGTCCTGGCTCGACGGCGAAGAGCGTCAGTTGCTGCAACGTAAGTGTAGCCTGCTGGAAAGCTGGGCCGCCTCGCTTGGCGTTGAGGTGAGCTTCTTCCTGATCGACGAGAACCGTTTCCGCCATAACGAAAGCGGCAGTCTGGGCGGGGAAGACTGTGGTTCTACGCAGCATATCCTGTTGCTTGATGAGTTTTATCGTACCGCTGTGCGCCTGGCCGGGAAGCGTATCCTGTGGAGTATGGTGCCGTGCGACGAAGAAGAGCATTACGACGACTATGTCATGACGCTCTACGCGCAGGGCGTATTAACGCCAAACGAATGGCTGGATCTGGGGGGCTTAAGCTCGCTCTCCGCCGAAGAGTACTTTGGCGCCAGCCTGTGGCAGCTATACAAGAGTATTGACTCGCCGTACAAAGCGGTGCTGAAAACGCTGCTGCTGGAAGCCTACTCATGGGAATATCCCAACCCACGTCTGCTGGCGAAAGATATTAAACAACGTCTGCATGACGGTGAAATCGTATCGTTTGGACTCGATCCCTACTGCATGATGCTGGAACGGGTCACTGAATACCTGATGGCGATTGAAGATCCGACGCGGCTGGATTTAGTCCGCCGCTGCTTTTACCTGAAAGTGTGCGAGAAATTAAGTCGCGAGCGCGCCTGCGTAGGCTGGCGTCGGGAAGTATTAAGCCAGTTAGTCAGCGAGTGGGGATGGGACGACGCGCGTCTGACCATGCTCGATAATCGCGCAAACTGGAAAATCGATCAGGTGCGCGAAGCCCACAACGAATTGCTCGACGCCATGATGCAGAGCTATCGTAATCTGATTCGCTTTGCGCGGCGCAACAACCTCAGCGTGAGTGCCAGCCCGCAAGATATCGGCGTACTGACGCGTAAGCTGTACGCGGCGTTTGAAGCGTTGCCGGGTAAAGTCACGCTGGTGAACCCGCAGATATCGCCGGATCTGTCCGAGCCGAATTTAACCTTTATCCATGTGCCGCCGGGACGCGCCAACCGTTCAGGTTGGTATCTCTACAACCGCGCGCCGAACATGGATTCCATCATCAGCCATCAGCCGCTGGAATATAACCGTTATCTTAATAAGCTGGTCGCGTGGGCGTGGTTCAACGGCCTGCTGACGTCGCGAACGCATCTGTTTATTAAGGGCAACGGTATTGTCGACCTGCCTAAGTTGCAGGAGATGGTCGCCGATGTTTCGCACCATTTCCCGCTGCGCTTGCCTGCTCCGACGCCGAAAGCGCTCTACAGCCCCTGTGAAATTCGCCATCTGGCGATTATCGTTAACCTCGAATATGACCCGACGGCGGCGTTTCGCAATAAAGTGGTCCATTTTGACTTCCGTAAGCTGGACGTTTTCAGCTTTGGCGAAGAGCAAAACTGTCTGATAGGCAGTATCGACTTGTTATATCGCAACTCGTGGAACGAAGTGCGTACTCTGCACTTTAACGGCGAGCAGGCGATGATCGAAGCGCTGAAAACGATTCTGGGGAAAATGCACCAGGATGCCGCGCCGCCGGATAGCGTGGAGGTGTTCTGCTACAGTCAGCATCTTCGCGGTCTGATTCGCACCCGTGTGCAGCAACTGGTCTCCGAATGTATCGAGTTACGTCTTTCCAGCACCCGTCAGGAGACCGGTCGCTTCAAGGCGCTGCGGGTTTCCGGGCAGACGTGGGGACTATTCTTCGAACGCTTGAATGTCTCGGTGCAGAAGCTGGAGAACGCTATCGAATTTTACGGCGCGATTTCGCATAACAAGCTGCACGGGCTGTCGGTACAGGTGGAAACCAACCAGGTGAAATTGCCGTCAGTGGTGGATGGCTTCGCCAGCGAAGGGATTATCCAGTTCTTCTTTGAAGAAACGGGCGATGAGAAAGGCTTTAATATTTATATTCTGGATGAAAGTAACCGGGCGGAAGTGTATCACCACTGCGAAGGTAGCAAGGAAGAACTGGTGCGCGACGTCAGTCGCTTCTATTCGTCATCGCACGATCGCTTCACGTATGGCTCCAGCTTTATCAACTTCAACCTGCCGCAGTTCTACCAGATAGTGAAAACCGATGGCCGCGCGCAGGTGATCCCATTCCGTACGCAGCCTATCAACACCGTGCCGCCAGCAAACCAGGATCATGACGCGCCGCTATTGCAGCAGTATTTTTCGTAAGTGCTGCGCCGGGCAAAGCTGCCCGGCCGGCGTTCACCGCTTCACATTAACTTCACCCAACTTCGTTACCGTGACCTCCGCATTTGGTTTACAGGAGGAGGTTTGAGGTGGCAGATGCGTTCATTTTGTTAGGGATAGTCATGGCGATGGTCAGCCTCGGCTTCATTCTTATAAATAAGTTATTCTGTTTTATATCTGCTGGGTGCCTGCTCTCGCTATGCGCCAGCATGGCCAGTTTTCAACTCTGGGATGCGTCTTACTGGGGGCGATGGGGAAAAGTATGTCCCGGTCTGGAGGATGTGATCATCTCCTGCGACAATTACCATTTTCTCTATGACTTGGGATGGGAATTGTACGGTATCGCCTTTTTGTTCTTTACCGCGTTAATGCTCACATGTGCGGCCATTATTCTTATCAATATGATTATGGCTTTAGAACGATACTGTGCCGGATGGCGGCGCTAACACGCCTTATCCAGCCTACATTCGAAGAATGCTCATTGAGCGGAACAAGGTTTAGACAATATTTTTTCTTATACAATTTATGTAGTAATATCCAGACCGTTCAAAACGCTATCGCGTCTTTCATTGTTTTCGTAAATATGTTTTGAAAAACCATATTAGAAACAAAAGCTCTTTAATGGTTTCTTATGGATGTTTTTATAAAAGGATATTATATGTCAATAAACAACCCTATTCTTATTTACGTGAATAAGAAACGACAAATAAAATTAGCTCTGTTTTATTCAGTGGTAGCTATAGCTCTTATGATGAGCCTCTTTCTAAATTATAGTATTATGCTAAAGATGGTGTGTGTTTTTTTAATACTCCTCATGATAGCAGGCGCAAGTGCTTACTGGTACTCCGCCTTTTCAGGAAAGCCACAGCTAACGTTGAACCAGGAGGGAGTAACATTACACACAACCAGGCTACCAATAGTTTACTGGCATGAAATCGACTATGTTGGTGAGCGTGTTAGCGATAATACGCCTGTGCTGGCCGTTTTTGTCAAAGATGTTGAGCTTTATTGTCAGCGAATTACTAATGAGAAAATGCGTAATAATTTTCTGTCATTATTAAATAAGCATGAAAGTAATCGCGTGATGAATATCTCTCTAAACGATCTCGATTATGATTCAGATGAGTTATAGGATATTTTTAAAATGGCTGTTGCCAGAAACCTGGAACAATAGGGTAGAGATATATGTTTTTTGTTATTACTCACCATATTGATGTGCTGCCTCTGGCAACCCTACCCACACATGAAACATGCCCTTATTGTAATAATCAGGATGTATGGTTGATTATTCGCCAAAAAAGGACCCGTACATGTGGTCTGTCTCAAGCGAGAAAAAGAGATAAGTTTGGTTTAGCGATATGCAATCATTGCAGCAATGAAATCAAGGGAAAACGTTGGTCACCAGCGTTACGTCAACTTTTTACCGAGCAGAAGCCACTATTTAACCTAACCTTTTGGCAACGCTACGGTTTTTGGGTTGGTTGGTTGAGTGTATGGCCCGCGCTGTTTCTGGCAACCTGGCTGTATTTCACATTTCGGGGTTGGTAATACGACCGCATATCTCGTTAAATATACGCAGGAAAGCGCTATTCTTCTGGCTCTCCTGCGGAATTAAAACTTAGCGAAAACTCACCTTTTCACCCGCCTGCTGCGTTGCCGCCTGCTCCAGCAGATCCCAGAAGGTTTCGCCGCTGCGATCGCAAATCCACTCGTCGCCTTTCAGATCAAAATGATAGCCGCCCTGTTTGGTCGCCAGCCACACCTGGTGCAACGGCTCCTGACGGTTAATAATGATCTTACTGCCGTTTTCAAAGCTGATGGTCAACACGCCGCCGTTGATTTCACAGTCGATATCGCTGTCGCCATCCCAGTCGTCCAGACGTTCTTCAATGGCTAACCACAGAGTGTCGGCAAGGCGATGAAATTCACTGTCGTTCATTGTTTTATCCCGCTATTGAGTGATAGCGCCAGTATAAGGGGAAGCGTCAGCTTCTGGAACCGATACGAATTACCGTTGTGAGCGGTAAAGGATAAAACCCAGCGGTAGATAAATGACGATAAATAGCGCACTGGTGATAAGTATAACGGACGCGTTAACCGGGAAATGGTTCAGCGCCGACAGCATTGCCACCATCAGCGCGACACAGCCGCCGCAGAGGAGAAAATGCAACAGGATTAAGGGGGCGCGCGGCTTTGCTTTGATATCCAAAAGAGCGCTAAGCAGACCGAGTACCGCGCTTATCGTCAGAACCCCGGCAGCTTCAACACCGTTTATCGTGCCGTGCATAACGCTTTCAACAATGACGTAAATGCATGAACCGATCCCCACGCCCCGAAGGGCGTTTTTCAGATGTTTATTCAAACGCGCAAAACGGTTTAGCGGCGTCATTTTTGGCATTCCGGTGCCTGCGTTATGATGATGATGTCTTTATTGTTGGTGTACATGACGTTCCTATTCAGAGTATGCGTCTTATCCGGGCAGGGGGATGCTGTTCGGTAAAGCTGGCTGCCAATCCACGTATAAACATAGCGGTTGTCATACGCAAAACGCTCGGTGACTTTTAGCGGCCCATTGATGCTAAAGACATGAATACCCTGACCTTGCTGGCTATCACGCATAAAATAGCCATGCTCTTTTCCGGCGTTAATTTCCCGGTTCAGGAAGGGGGCTGGGCTATCCAGTTCCAGCCCTGAGTTGCCGGGTTAATCAATGAATTGGGTAACCGACGCAGGCGTTTGAAATTCACCTCCGGCAACGAAAGATTGTTCTCCTCTTCTGGCTGAAGATAAACCACGCCGCTGCCTTGCCGTTGATAAACATTGTGCGGAGATTCACTCAGCCGGCATCCCCAGGCGGGAGGCAGCAGAAGTGAAAGCGAAAAAAGGCAAAACAAATTACGATATTGCATAAGGTCATCCGGACGTGGTACGTAAACCTAAAGTGATTAGCAAAGCATGTTCCCTGATGTAAATGCGCAATAATCATGGCAACGCGCCGCTTTTCTGATTTTATAAAGAGCCCCTAAACGCTTGCTTTTACGCCTTCTCCTGCGATGATAGAAAATAGAAAGCATGAACTTACAGGCAATCCATAATGAAAAACGTGTTTAAGACACTCGCTGTACTTCTGACTCTGTTCAGCCTGACGGGCTGCGGTTTGAAAGGGCCGCTTTATTTCCCGCCAGCCGATAAAAATGCGCCGCCGCCGACGAAAAAAGTCGATTCGCAAACGCAGTCCACGATGCCCGATAAGAACGATCGCGCAACGGGAGATGGCCCGTCCCAGGTCAATTACTGAGGATAGTTTTCTGTCCCCGCGTGAACGGAGTGAATGATGCAATTCTCTAAAATGCATGGCCTTGGCAACGATTTTATGGTCGTCGACGCGGTAACGCAGAATGTCTTTTTTTCGCCGGAACTGATTCGTCGGCTATCCGACAGACACCTGGGCGTAGGGTTCGATCAGCTGCTGGTGGTTGAGCCGCCCTATGATCCTGAGTTGGACTTTCATTACCGCATCTTCAACGCCGACGGCAGTGAAGTCTCGCAGTGCGGCAATGGCGCGCGCTGTTTCGCGCGATTTGTTCGCCTGAAAGGGCTAACCAATAAACGCGATATTCGGGTCAGTACCGCGAATGGCCGGATGGTACTGAGCGTCACGGAAGATGAACTGGTGCGGGTGAACATGGGGGAACCAAACTTTGAACCCGCGCAGGTGCCTTTTCGCGCCAACAAAGCGGAAAAGACGTATATTATGCGAGCGGCGGAACAGACCATATTGTGCGGCGTGGTTTCAATGGGCAATCCGCACTGTGTCATTCAGGTTGATAACGTCGACACGGCGGCCGTTGAAACACTGGGGCCGGTTCTGGAAAGCCATGAGCGTTTTCCGGAACGCGCCAACATTGGTTTTATGCAGGTTGTAAGACGTGAGCATATCCGGCTGCGAGTCTATGAACGCGGCGCAGGGGAGACCCGCGCGTGCGGCAGCGGCGCGTGCGCTGCCGTTGCCGTGGGGATTCAGCAGGGGCTGCTGGCTGAAGAAGTACGCGTGGAATTACCGGGCGGTCGGCTGGATATCGCCTGGAAAGGTCCGGGTCATCCGTTATACATGACTGGTCCGGCGGCACATATCTACGACGGATTTATCCATTTATGAAGCAACCAGAGGAAGAACTACAGGAAACGCTCACGGAACTGGACGATCGAGCGGTCGTCAATTACCTGCGCCACCACCCTGAGTTTTTTATCCGTAACGCCCATGCCGTGGAAGCGATGCGTGTTCCACATCCCGTGCGGGGAACGGTTTCGCTCGTTGAGTGGCATATGGCCCGCGCGCGTAATCATATCAATGTGCTTGAAGAAAATATGACGCTGCTGATGGAACAGGCTCATGCCAATGAAAGCCTGTTTTATCGCTTGCTGCATCTGCAAAGCCGTCTGGTCGCCGCGGATAGTCTGGATGAGATGCTGATGCGGTTTCACCGCTGGGCGCGCGATTTGGGGCTTGCCGGCGCGACGCTGCGTTTGTTCCCGGATCGGTGGCGTCTTGGCGCGCCATCGCGCTATACGCATCTGGCTTTAAACCGTCAGGCCTTCGAGCCGCTGCGTATTCAACGACTGGGACAGTCGCAGCATTATCTTGGCCCGCTAAACGGTCCGGAACTGCTGGTGGTCTTGCCGGAGGCGAAGGCTGTAGGCTCGGTAGCCATGTCGATGATGGGCAGCGATGGCGACCTCGGGGTGATTCTCTTCAGCAGCCGTGACCCGCACCACTATCAGCCGGGGCAGGGGACGCAGCTTTTACAGGAGATCGCGCTGATGCTGCCGGAACTGCTGGAACGCTGGATTAAACGCGTATGACGGATGTCGCGCTTTCTCAGGATGTCTCGCGTTTCCTGCGCTATTTAGGCGTGGAGCGCCAGCTTAGCCCCATTACCCTGCTGAACTACCAGCGTCAGCTTGATGCCATTATCGCTTTAGCCGGAGAAACCGGGCTGAAAAGCTGGCAACAATGTGACGCTGCGATTGTGCGCAGTTTTGCGGTGCGCAGTCGGCGCAAAGGGCTTGGCCCTGCCAGTCTGGCGCTACGTCTCTCGGCATTGCGAAGCTTTTTTGACTGGTTAGTCAGTCAGGGCGAATTGAAAGCTAACCCGGCGAAGGGCGTCTCCGCACCGAAAGCGCCGCGTCATCTGCCGAAAAATATTGATGTCGACGACGTTAACCGCCTGCTGGACATCGATCTTAACGATCCGCTCGCCGTACGTGACCGGGCGATGCTGGAGGTCATGTACGGCGCGGGACTGCGTTTATCCGAACTGGTTGGCCTGGATATAAAGCACCTCGATCTTGATACCGGCGAAGTGTGGGTAATGGGTAAAGGCAGCAAAGAGCGACGCCTGCCGATTGGCCGTAACGCGGTGACGTGGATTGAGCACTGGCTGGATCTGCGCGGCCTGTTCGCCAGCGACGAAGAGGCGTTATTCCTGTCGAAGCTCGGCAAGCGTATCTCCGCGCGCAATGTCCAAAAACGGTTCGCCGAATGGGGCATAAAGCAGGGGCTAAACAGCCACGTGCATCCACATAAGCTGCGCCATTCGTTCGCGACCCATATGCTGGAATCGAGCGGCGATCTGCGCGGCGTGCAAGAGCTGCTGGGTCATGCCAACCTTTCCACCACCCAAATTTATACTCATCTTGATTTTCAACACCTTGCTTCAGTGTACGACGCGGCGCATCCGCGCGCTAAACGGGGGAAATAATGCGTTTTTACCGGCCTTTGGGGCGTATTGCCGCGCTCACCTTTGACCTGGATGATACCCTTTATGATAACCGTCCGGTGATTTTGCGTACTGAGCAGGAAGCGCTCGCTTTTATGCAAAATTATCACCCGTCGCTACGTTCGTTTCAAAACGTCGATTTACAGCGGATACGGCAGGCGGTGCGTGAAGCGGAGCCGGAAATCTATCATGACGTTACCCGCTGGCGCCATCGCGCGATAGAGCAGGCCATGCGGGATGCGGGATTATCGGCGCAGGAGGCCATTGCCGGCGCGAATGCGGCGATGATGCATTTTGCCAAATGGCGCAGCCAGATTGAGGTTCCGCAGGCTACCCATGAGACGTTACAGCAGCTTGCGAAAAAATGGCCGCTGGTGGCGATCACTAACGGCAACGCCCAGCCGGAACTGTTTGGCCTCGGCGATTACTTTAAGTTTGTACTGCGCGCCGGCCCGGATGGACGTTCCAAGCCGTTTAGCGACATGTATTTCCTGGCGGCGGAAAAGCTGCATGTGCCGATCGGCGAGATCCTGCATGTCGGCGACGATCTGACTACCGATGTGGCTGGCGCTATTCGCTGTGGGATGCAGGCCTGCTGGATCAAGCCGGAAAATGCCGACCTGATGCGGACGCAGGACAGCCGTTTACTGCCGCATATCGAAATTTCGCGGTTGGCATCTCTCACCTCGCTGATATAATCACCAGTAGTTCTGTATAAATTCCCAGTTATTCTGGCGGATGGCGCTATGCTTATCCGCCCTACGATAAGTAGCCCCGGTAAGCGAAGCGCCACCGGGCGTTTTTAGTTTTCATGTTTTTACGCGGCGGTGCCAATGGACGTTTCTTACCTGCTCGACAGCCTTAATGATAAACAGCGCGAAGCGGTGGCCGCGCCACGTAGCAACATGCTGGTGTTGGCGGGCGCGGGAAGCGGGAAAACCCGCGTGCTGGTGCACCGTATCGCCTGGTTACTGAGCGTAGAAAACAACTCGCCATATTCCATCATGGCGGTGACCTTTACCAATAAAGCGGCGGCGGAAATGCGCCATCGTATTGGCCAGTTGATGGGGACCAGCCAGGGCGGAATGTGGGTAGGGACGTTCCACGGTCTGGCGCACCGCCTGCTGCGCGCGCATCATATGGACGCTAATTTGCCGCAGGATTTCCAGATTCTCGACAGCGAAGATCAGATGCGTTTGCTTAAACGCCTGATTAAGGCGATGAATCTTGATGAGAAGCAGTGGCCGCCGCGTCAGGCGATGTGGTACATCAATAGCCAGAAAGACGAAGGGCTACGCCCGCACCATATCCAAAGCTATGGCAACCCGGTGGAGCAGACCTGGCAGAAGGTGTATCAGGCCTATCAGGAAGCGTGCGATCGCGCTGGTCTGGTGGATTTTGCCGAGCTACTGCTGCGCGCTCATGAACTATGGCTGAACAAGCCGCACATCCTGCAACACTATCGCGAGCGGTTTACTAACATCCTGGTGGACGAATTCCAGGATACCAACAACATTCAGTACGCCTGGGTTCGTCTGCTGGCGGGCGATACCGGTAAAGTGATGATTGTCGGCGACGATGACCAGTCGATCTACGGCTGGCGCGGGGCCCAGGTAGAGAACATCCAGCGCTTCCTCAATGATTTCCCCGGCGCGCAGACCATTCGTCTGGAGCAGAATTACCGCTCGACCAGCAACATCCTTAGCGCGGCGAACGCTCTGATTGAGAATAACAATGGGCGTTTGGGTAAAAAGCTGTGGACTGACGGCGTTGACGGCGAACCGATATCGCTGTACTGCGCTTTCAACGAACTGGATGAAGCGCGCTTTGTGGTTAACCGTATCAAAACCTGGCAGGACAACGGCGGCGCGCTTGCGCAATGCGCCATTCTTTATCGCAGCAACGCCCAGTCGCGCGTGCTGGAAGAAGCGTTATTACAGGCCAGTATGCCGTACCGCATTTACGGCGGTATGCGCTTCTTCGAACGCCAGGAGATCAAAGATGCGCTCTCTTATCTGCGTTTGATTGCCAATCGCAACGATGATGCCGCCTTTGAACGCGTGGTGAATACCCCAACGCGCGGCATCGGCGACCGCACGCTGGACGTGGTGCGCCAGACCTCGCGCGATCGCCAGCTAACATTGTGGCAGGCGTGCCGTGAATTGTTACAGGAAAAAGCCCTGGCCGGGCGTGCGGCCAGCGCGCTACAACGCTTTATGGAACTGATCGACGCTCTGGCGCAGGAAACCGCCGACATGCCGCTGCATGTGCAGACTGACCGGGTGATCAAAGATTCCGGCCTGCGCACCATGTATGAGCAAGAAAAAGGCGAGAAAGGCCAGACGCGCATCGAAAACTTAGAGGAACTGGTGACGGCGACGCGGCAGTTCAGCTACAACGACGAAGATGAAGATTTGATGCCGTTGCAGGCTTTCCTCTCTCACGCCGCGCTGGAAGCGGGCGAGGGGCAGGCGGATACCTGGCAGGATGCGGTGCAGCTGATGACGCTGCACTCGGCCAAAGGGCTGGAGTTTCCGCAGGTGTTTATCGTCGGCATGGAAGAGGGCATGTTCCCCAGCCAGATGTCGCTGGATGAGGGCGGGCGTTTGGAAGAGGAGCGTCGTCTGGCCTACGTCGGCGTTACCCGTGCCATGCAGAAACTGACGCTAACCTATGCGGAAACGCGTCGTCTGTACGGTAAAGAGGTCTACCATCGCCCGTCGCGTTTCATCGGCGAGTTGCCGGAGGAGTGCGTGGAAGAGGTCCGTCTGCGCGCCACCGTCAGTCGTCCGGTGAGCCATCAACGAATGGGAACGCCGCTGGCGGAAAACGACACAGGCTACAAACTCGGCCAACGCGTGCGCCATGCGAAGTTCGGCGAGGGAACTATTGTCAACCTGGAGGGCAGCGGCGAACATAGCCGGTTGCAGGTGGCTTTTCAGGGGCAAGGGATCAAATGGCTGGTTGCCGCATATGCGAAGCTGGAAACGGTTTGACCGACTCTCATATTGCCGGATGACGCCTCTTATCCGGCCTACGCGCTGGCTAACATTTTGATTTGTAGGCCGGATAAGGCGAAGCCGCCATCCGGCGATATATTGATGTTAATATTCTGAAATCATAGATAAATACTCTCACTCTGCTAACCTTTCTGCATAAGGGGAAATTATTGCTTTTTCGCGTTTCGTTGCGTGTTGACGGCAAATTTTTGCTGGCGTAACATGCGCCCACGATTACGCTAAGAGGACATTCGCCTTGGACACACCCAGTAGATACTGGCTCATTATCCTGTCATCCAGGATCAACTCCTAAGGCTATCCCTTTTTGCTGATAGCCTTAGCGGTTGTCAGCGACCTTTCATTTTTTCCCGTCGCGTTGAGTCAGGCTGTTTAATGGTCTGAAACCCAATTTGTTTCTGTGTGCCCATCTGAACTGTCCGATATTTTTACGCATTGGGAGTCCCGGTCATGCTGAGCGCATTTCAACTGGAAAAAAACCGACTAACCCGGCTGGAAGTCGAGGAGTCACAAAGCCTGATTGATGCCGTATGGGTCGATTTGGTCGAACCGGACGACGACGAGCGATTGCGCGTACAATCTGAGCTGGGCCAGAGTCTGGCGACGCGTCCTGAACTGGAAGATATCGAAGCATCCGCGCGCTTCTTTGAAGACGAAGACGGACTGCATATCCACTCCTTCTTCTTCTTCGAAGATGCGGAAGATCATGCCGGTAACTCTACGGTGGCATTCACTATTCGCGATGGCCGTCTGTTTACGCTGCGTGAACGCGAACTGCCCGCCTTCCGTTTGTATCGTATGCGCGCCCGCAGCCAGGCGATGGTCGACGGTAATGCTTATGAATTACTGCTCGATCTGTTCGAAACTAAAATTGAACAGTTGGCGGATGAGATCGAAAACATCTACAGCGATCTGGAAAAACTGAGCCGCGTCATTATGGAAGGGCATCAGGGCGATGAATACGACGAAGCGCTCTCCACGCTGGCGGAACTGGAAGATATCGGCTGGAAGGTACGCCTGTGTCTGATGGATACCCAACGCGCGCTGAACTTCCTGGTGCGCAAGGCGCGCTTACCGGGCGGACAGCTGGAGCAGGCGCGTGAGATCCTGCGCGATATCGAATCTCTGCTGCCGCACAATGAATCGCTGTTCCAGAAGGTGAACTTCCTGATGCAGGCGGCGATGGGTTTCATCAACATTGAGCAGAACCGCATTATCAAAATCTTCTCGGTGGTTTCCGTGGTGTTCCTGCCGCCGACGCTGGTCGCTTCCAGCTATGGGATGAACTTCGAGTTTATGCCGGAACTGAAGTGGAGCTTTGGTTATCCAGGCGCGATTATCTTTATGATTCTGGCGGGGCTTGCGCCGTATCTGTACTTTAAGCGCAAGAACTGGTTGTAAAATCAACGGACTGGCGATTTAACCGCCAGTCCGTTGGAAGTTCTTCATCATGAGGAAAGTTCTTGTTTTGAAGAAGCGATGAAAGATAGCAGTAGTGTTGTGAGTATTACCCAGGCAATATTGAGTTGTATACCAATATTATCGCAATCAGCCCCATTGAGTGCGACACTGACTGTACAGAAGACATTTACACCTATAGACAATGCGATGAAATAAAGTGCCCTGCAACCTGAATCTCTGATTCTCTTCGCGCCAATATTAATATGGATATAGGTATTGACAATAATAAATATTAAATCAAGATATTGGTTTTTAGGCATTATAGTAAATAATATTATCCATGATGATAATGTATAAATAACAAACTTTGCTCGCTTCAATGTATCCTTGGGGGAAGGGTGAAAAATATCTTTAATAATCCTAATCATATTATTTTTTCCATATTGATAACCAACTTCAGGTCTCACATGTAAATATATCACACTGAATTTTCTAATGACAGTAATGGTAAATAATGGCATGATAATTACGTTGCACAGCAATAGATAATAATTAAATATATTATCTGGTAATTAACAATTTCAATGAATGGATTTCATAAAATGCAAGAGAAAAATTTCTGGCAAGTTTATTTTGGTAAAGACCCTTTTTCTAAAGCCGAATTCATTAAAGCCTGGATTGGATGGTGGGTGATTGCTATTGTCCTGCTCGTTGTACTGTCGATTTGTACTTCATTAAATTTGAGGGGGATTGGAATAGCGTTGGGATTCGGCTTTTGCCAGATCCATGCCCGTTATTTAACGTTTGTTGGTTGGAATAAGTTTATTGGTGTGTTGGGCGTGTTTCCAGTAACAAATATTATATTATTTATTGTATTGCTATTTACTAAAAAGAAATAACATAAAATGGCAGCCAGATAATAGCTGCCATTTTATTATTTAATGCTTACGCCGTTGCGTATAAATCGCATCCATCACGAAAATCGCCAGCGCGACCCAGATAAACGCAAATGTCACCATCTTATCCGCGCCCGGCACTTCGCCATAAAACGTCACCGCCAGTAAAAACATCAGCGTTGGGCCGATATACTGGAAAAAGCCCAGTGTAGAAAGACGCAGACGCGTAGCCGCTCCGGTGAAGCACAGCAGCGGAATCGTAGTGACCACACCCGCCGCCATTAACAGCAAGTTCAACGATAGTGCGTTTTGCCCCATATGGCTGGTAGGGCTATCGGCGATGCCAAACAGATAAATCGCGGCGACCGGCAACAGCCATAGCGTTTCGACCAGCATACCCGTCTGCGCTTCAACGGCGATCTTCTTACGCACCAGGCCGTAAAACGCAAAACTAAACGCCAGCCCCAGCGCGATAATCGGCAGTGAACCAAACGTCCAGAGTTGCACCAGCACGCCGCACACCGCCAGAATCACCGCCAGCCACTGCATTCGACGGAAGCGTTCGCCAAGAAAAATCATCCCCAGCAAGATGTTAACCAGTGGATTAATGAAATAACCCAGGCTGGCCTCCAGCATATGGTGATTATTTACCGCCCAAATGAATAATAGCCAGTTACCGCCGACCAGTACGGCGGACAGGGCCAGCAGGAAAATCTTCTTTGGCGTTTTCAGTAAGCGCTTAACCTGTCGCCACTGCCGGCTGACGCTAAGCAGCGCCACCATAAAGAAAAATGACCAAATCACGCGGTGCGTCAGGATCTCATCTGCGGGAACGTAATAGATCAGCTTGAAATACGCGGGGGCGATCCCCCAAATAAAATAGGCGGCAAGAGCGAGTAATACGCCCTGCCGTGTTTGTTTTGCGTCCATCCGGAAAACTCGTATCTGAAGTGTAACAACAGTTTACCTGCTTTTATCCCACCATATAAGTAGCGGTGGCGCTGGCGATGTACAGCTGATCTTCATTGTGTAATTCCACGCGGGCGACGGCCACTTTATTCCCTGCGCGCAGCAGGCTACTGGTGGCCGTAAAGCGGTTGCCTCTGCCCGGACGCAGGTAATCGACGCGCAGGTCAATCGTTCCCATCCGCGACAGGCGCTGGCGTAGTTCATCTTCGCTGATGGTTTCGTGGCGAGTTAGCGTGCTGCCGACGCATACCAGTCCGGCGGCGACATCCAGCGCAGAGGCGATCACGCCGCCGTGTAAAATGCTTTGCGCCCAGTTGCCGACCATCATCGGCTGGTTGTTGAAGGCCAGTTGGGCGAACGCTTTTTCATAGCGTACCAGCTCCAGCCCTAACGCCCGATTAAACGGCATGTGGTAGACAAACATTTCACCCACTAATTTCAGAGCTTGTTCAGCGGTAAGTACAGCGGACATAGATTCCTGACACCTCATTGGTTAATGAAATGTTGATATTATGCTTCTTAATTGTTGTTTTCTACTTTAAGAAGGGATAACTAACGGCTATGTGTGTAAATATGTAAAAATGGTTGGCAGAGAATGATTCAAGCTGAAAATACTTCGTCAGGAGAACGTCAAGAATGCGGGCGATTTTGAGAGGGTTGTTGCCAGCCACGCTACTGCCATTAGCGGCATATGCACAAGAAGCTACGATAAAAGAGGTTCATGATGCGCCTGCAGTACGGGGAAGTATCATCGCTAACATGCTACAGGAGCATGATAACCCTTTTACGCTTTACCCTTATGACACGAACTACTTGATCTACACGAACACCAGCGATCTGAACAAAGAGGCCATAAGTACCTACAACTGGTCTGAAAACGCACGTAAAGATGAAGTGAAATTTCAGTTGAGCCTGGCGTTTCCGCTGTGGCGCGGAATACTGGGGCCGAACTCGGTACTGGGCGCTTCCTATACGCAGAAATCCTGGTGGCAGCTTTCCAACAGTAAAGAGTCTTCGCCGTTTCGCGAAACCAACTACGAACCGCAGCTTTTTCTTGGTTTTGCTACCGATTATCGCTTTGCCGGCTGGACGCTGCGCGACGTAGAGATGGGCTACAACCATGACTCTAACGGACGTTCGGACCCCACCTCGCGTAGCTGGAACCGTCTGTATACCCGTCTGATGGCCGAAAACGGTAACTGGCTGGTAGAGGTCAAACCGTGGTACGTGATTGGCAGTACCGACGATAATCCGGACATCACCAAATATATGGGTTATTACCAGCTTAAAATCGGTTATCACCTGGGCGAGGCGGTATTAAGCGCCAAAGGCCAGTACAACTGGAATACAGGCTACGGCGGCGCGGAAGTTGGATTAAGCTATCCGGTCACCAAACATGTCCGGCTTTATACCCAGGTGTACAGCGGCTATGGCGAATCGCTGATCGACTATAATTTTAATCAGACACGTGTCGGCGTCGGCGTGATGCTTAACGATATCTTCTGATTGGATTGTGTTTTAAACATTGCAGTTTCTCTCGCAGGCGCTGAAAATAGCGCCTGTTTTGATTTATGGTGAACGGGGTTAATGTGGCGCAGGCGGAAGTGTTGAATCTGGAATCAGGGGCCAAACAGGTTTTGCAGGAAACCTTTGGCTACCAACAGTTTCGCCCGGGTCAGGAAGCTATTATTGATACTGCGCTCTCCGGTCGCGACTGTCTGGTCGTTATGCCCACCGGCGGCGGCAAATCTCTGTGCTATCAAATCCCCGCGTTGTTGCTGGACGGATTGACCGTCGTCGTTTCGCCCCTGATCTCGTTGATGAAAGACCAGGTCGATCAGCTACTGGCGAACGGGGTGGCGGCGGCCTGTCTGAACTCCACTCAAAGCCGCGAGCAGCAGCTTGAGGTGATGGCGGGGTGCCGTACCGGACAGATTCGTCTGCTGTATATTGCGCCGGAACGCCTGATGCTGGACAACTTTCTTGATCATCTGGCGCACTGGAATCCGGTATTGCTGGCGGTGGATGAAGCGCACTGTATCTCGCAATGGGGGCATGATTTCCGTCCGGAATATGCGGCTCTCGGTCAGCTTCGCCAGCGTTTTCCCGCTTTGCCGTTTATGGCATTGACCGCCACCGCCGACGACACCACGCGCCAGGATATTATTCGTCTGCTTGGGCTTAACGATCCGTTAATCCAGATCAGTAGCTTTGACCGACCGAATATCCGCTACATGCTGATGGAGAAGTTTAAGCCGCTCGACCAGCTAATGCGCTATGTTCAGGAGCAACGCGGCAAATCGGGTATCATCTACTGTAACAGCCGGGCGAAAGTGGAAGATACCGCCGCGCGCTTGCAAAGTCGCGGCATTAGCGCGGCGGCCTATCATGCGGGGCTGGAAAACGCTATTCGCGCCGATGTGCAGGAAAAATTTCAGCGCGACGATCTGCAAATCGTGGTGGCGACCGTCGCTTTTGGAATGGGCATAAACAAACCTAACGTACGTTTCGTCGTGCATTTCGATATCCCGCGCAATATTGAATCCTACTATCAGGAAACGGGCCGCGCCGGGCGCGACGGACTGCCTGCGGAAGCCATGCTATTTTACGATCCGGCTGATATGGCCTGGCTACGTCGTTGTCTGGAAGAGAAACCAGCCGGACAGCTTCAGGATATTGAACGGCATAAACTGAATGCGATGGGCGCTTTTGCCGAAGCGCAAACCTGCCGCCGCCTGGTATTGCTTAATTACTTTGGCGAAGGCCGACAAGAACCGTGCGGCAACTGCGATATCTGTCTCGATCCGCCCAAACAATATGATGGCTTAAACGATGCCCAGATTGCGCTTTCTACCATTGGTCGGGTTAACCAGCGTTTTGGCATGGGCTACGTTGTCGAGGTGATCCGCGGCGCGAATAACCAACGCATCCGCGATTTCGGTCATGACAAACTCAAGGTTTATGGCATGGGACGCGAAAAGAGCCATGAGCACTGGGTGAGCGTGATTCGCCAGCTCATTCATCTGGGGCTGGTAATGCAAAATATTGCGCAGCACTCCGCATTACAGCTGACGGATGCCGCGCGTCCGGTACTCCGTGGAGACGTTCCGCTAAAGCTTGCAGTGCCGCGCATCGTCGCCCTCAAACCCCGCGTGATGCAGAAATCGTTCGGCGGTAATTACGATCGCAAATTGTTCGCTAAGTTGCGCAAGCTGCGTAAAGCTATCGCTGATGAAGAGAATATCCCGCCGTATGTGGTCTTTAACGACGCCACGCTGATAGAAATGGCGGAACAGATGCCAGTTTCCGCCAGCGAGATGTTAAGCGTTAACGGGGTTGGGATGCGCAAACTGGAGCGCTTCGGGAAAGAATTCATGGCGCTCATCCGCGCGCATGTCGATGGTGATGACGAAGAGTAGTCAGCCCGGCAAAAAAGTGCCAGGATGGTGACTCACTGAACTATTTCCCCGCGAGCCATTTTTATGATGATGCTATTTTTCACCGTGGCAATGGTGCACATCGTTGCGCTAATGAGCCCCGGCCCCGACTTTTTCTTCGTGTCTCAAACTGCTGTCAGCCGTTCGCGTAAAGAAGCGATGATGGGCGTACTGGGCATTACCTGCGGCGTGATGGTATGGGCGGGCGTGGCGCTGCTTGGCCTGCATCTCATCATCGAAAAAATGGCCTGGCTGCATACGATCATTATGGTAGGTGGCGGCCTGTACCTGTGCTGGATGGGCTATCAGATGCTGCGCGGCGCGCTGAAAAAACAGGATGCGGCGGCGTCTTCTCCGCACATTGAACTGGCGCAGAGCGGGCGCAGCTTTCTCAAAGGGCTGTTGACCAATCTGTCGAATCCGAAAGCGATTATCTATTTTGGTTCCGTTTTTTCACTGTTTGTCGGCGATAACGTCGGCGCTGCGGCGCGCTGGGGTATTTTCGCGTTAATCACCCTGGAAACGCTGGCCTGGTTTACCGTAGTCGCCAGCCTGTTCGCGCTGCCGAAAATGCGCCGCGGCTATCAGCGTCTGGCGAAATGGATTGATGGCTTTGCCGGCGCTTTGTTTGCGGGCTTTGGTATTCACCTGATTATTTCGCGCTAATTTACCTCCGGGCCGGATAAACATCATCCGGCACGACTATCACGCGTGTCTTGCCGACGCCAGGAGCGCGCCTACCAGCATAAACAACGAACCAAACGCTTTATTCAGCGCCTTCATCTGCTTTGGTCCTTTAATCCAGGCGGCAATGCGCTGCGCCAGCGTGGCGTAACCGGTCATCACAATCATATCCACCACAATCGTAGTGACGCCGAGAATGAGGTACTGCGCCAGTTGCGGTTGCTGCGGCATGATGAATTGCGGAAACAGGGCGGCAAGAAAGACAATACTTTTGGGATTGGTTAGATTGACAAATATCGCCCGTTTGAACAGTCGACCCCGCGATTGCGTCTGGGCGAGAGTATGCAGATCGATAGCGCCTGCGGCGCGCCACTGCTGAATACCCAGCCAGATAAGATAAGCCGCGCCAGCCCATTTCAGAATTTCAAAAGCGAGGAGCGAGCGCGAAAAGAGCGTACCCAGTCCGACGCCCACCAGTACGATATGTATCCCCAGTCCGGTCTGGAGTCCGGCGATAGAAGCCGCTGCGCCACGATATCCATGGTTGATAGACGTCGTCATGGTATTGATGGCGCCTGAACCCGGAGAAAGACTCAGCAGAGTTGAGGTCAGTAGATAGGCGAACCACCATTCAAAGGTCATGCGAAACTCCCTGGTTGTCTGTTTTTGTGCCACAATACGCTACTGCCGCTGTGTTGTGTCAGGCACGACGCAAAAAACGATTTTACCTGGTAAACGAGGCCGAAAACCCGATGTTTCAGCAGCAAAATGACTGGGAAACAAGAGAAAATGCGTTTGCCGCTTTTGCTATGGGGCCGCTGACCGATTTCTGGCGTCAGCGGGAAGAGGCGGAGTTTATCGGCGTGGGTAACATTCCGGTGCGCTTTGTCCGTTTTCGAAATGATTCCAACGATCGGACGATCGTCATTTGTCCTGGCCGCATTGAGAGTTATGTAAAATACGCTGAACTGGCGTATGACCTTTTTCATCTCGGTTTTGATATCTTCATCATCGACCATCGTGGTCAAGGGCGCTCCGGGCGGATGTTATCGGACCCGCATCGGGGTCATGTTGATCATTTTAACGATTATGTTGAGGACTTAGCGGCGTTCTGGCAGCAGGAAATTGAGCCGGGGCCGTGGCGTAAGCGTTATATCCTGGCGCACTCAATGGGGGGCGCGATAGCCACCCTGTTCCTGCAACGCCATCGTGTTCGGTGCGACGCTATTGCGCTCACCGCGCCGATGTTTGGTATTGTGATACGCTTGCCTTCCTTTATGGTGCGCCATATTCTCGACTGGGCCGAGGGGCACCAGCGTATCCGTGAAGATTACGCTATTGGTACCGGTCAGTGGCGGGCGTTGCCGTTTGGGATGAATGCGCTGACCCACAGCCGCCAGCGTTATCAGCGCAACTTACGATTTTATGCCGACGAGCCGCAGCTGCGCGTTGGCGGCCCCACCTGGCATTGGGTACGCGAAGGCATTCTGGCGGGTGAGCAGGTTCTGGCTGGGGCGAGCGATGACACGACGCCTACGCTACTGATTCAGGCGGAAGAAGAGCGGGTAGTGGATAACCGCACCCACGATCGTTTTTGTGAAATTCGCGCCGCGGCGGGATACCCTTGTGAAGGGGGAAAACCGCTGGTTATCAAAGGCGCGTACCATGAGATCCTTTTTGAAAAGGACGCCATGCGCTCAGTCGCGCTTAACGCCATTGTTGAATTTTTCAACAAGCCTAATTTATCCAGCGGAAATCGCTTTGCTTAGAGGTTAAATTTTATTATGTATCAGGTTGTTGCGTCTGATTTAGATGGCACGCTGCTCTCCCCCGACCATACGTTGTCCCCTTATGCCAAAGAGACTCTGAAGCTGTTGACCGCACGCGGCATCCATTTTGTCTTTGCCACTGGTCGTCATCATGTCGATGTAGGGCAAATCCGCGATAATCTTGAAATCAAGTCTTACATGATCACCTCCAACGGCGCGCGAGTGCACGATACCGACGGGAATTTGGTTTTTACGCATAATCTGGACAGCGACATTGCCAGCGACCTGTTCGGGGTGGTGAATGCGAACCCGGACATCGTGACTAACGTTTATCGCGACGACGAATGGTTTATGAATCGTCATCGCCCCGATGAAATGCGTTTTTTCAAAGAGGCGGTATTTAACTACTCGCTGTTTGAGCCTGCGCTGCTGGAGCCGGAGGGCGTCAGCAAAGTGTTTTTCACCAGCGACACTCATGAAAAGTTGTTGCCGCTGGAGCAGGCGATTAACGCGCGCTGGGGCGATCGGGTAAACGTGAGCTTCTCTACGCTAACCTGTCTGGAAGTGATGGCGGGCGGAGTGTCGAAAGGTCATGCGCTGGAAGCGGTCGCTCAGGCGATGGGGTACAGCCTGAAAGAGTGTATCGCCTTTGGCGACGGAATGAACGACGCTGAAATGCTCACGATGGCGGGCAAAGGCTGCATCATGGGCAATGCGCACCAGCGTCTGAAAGACCTGTATCCCGAACTTGAGGTGATCGGCATCAACGCGGATAACGCCGTGCCGCATTACCTGCGCGATCTTTTCTTACGCTGATGTGATTGTTTGTTAGTTGACCAGTTGTCAACTTCACTCTCCGCTACAATGGGTGTTCCCTGTTTTAAGAGACATCCATTGTGGCGCTACTCATCATTACCACTATCCTGTGGGCTTTCTCCTTTAGTCTATTTGGCGAGTATCTTGCCGGGCATGTCGATAGCTATTTCGCGGTGCTGATACGCGTTGGGCTGGCGGCGCTCGTTTTTCTGCCGTTTTTGCGTACTCGCGGGCACAACCTAAAAACCATCAGCCTGTATATGCTGGTGGGGGCGATGCAGCTTGGCATCATGTATATGTTGAGCTTCCATGCTTACCTCTACCTGACCGTATCCGAACTGCTGCTGTTTACCGTTCTGACGCCGCTCTATATCACGCTGATTTACGATGTGATGAGTCAGCGTCGTTTGCGCTGGGGCTATGCATTTAGCGCGTTGCTGGCGGTGATTGGCGCCGGGATTATTCGCTACGATCGCGTGACCGACCATTTTTGGGTCGGTTTGCTCCTGGTGCAGCTTTCTAATATCAGTTTCGCTATCGGAATGGTGGGGTATAAACGTCTGATGGAGACCCGTCCCATGCCGCAGCACAACGCCTTTGCATGGTTCTATCTGGGGGCGTTTTTGGTGGCGGCGGTGGCGTGGTCGCTGTTGGGGAACGCGCAAAAGCTGCCGGAAACCACGCTGCAATGGAGCATTCTGGTGTTTCTCGGCGTGGTGGCGTCCGGCATTGGCTACTTTATGTGGAACTATGGCGCTACCCAGGTAGACGCCGGGACTCTGGGTATCATGAATAATATGCATGTTCCTGCAGGACTACTGGTTAATCTTGCCATCTGGCATCAGCAGCCCCACTGGCCAAGCTTTATTACAGGCGCGGCTGTGATCCTGGCTTCGCTGTGGGTGCATCGAAAATGGGTCGCTCCGCGCTCCGCACAAACGGCAGATGATCGCAGGCGTGATCCCGCGTCGAGCGAATAAACGCCTCGGTCACCGCCTTACGCTGGTCGCCGTCGCGCACGGCGGCATACAGGCGGCTCCACAGACCATCACCCAGGGTTTTGGTCACCACCAGACCCTGGCGCTCAACGCTTTCCACCACCCAGTGCGGCAGGGCGGCAATACCCATTCTGGCCGCCACCATCTGAATCAGCAGTAGCGTATTATCCACGCTTTTCAGCAGCGGACTGATACCCGCCGGTTGCAGGAAATGTCGCCAGACATCCAGTCGGCTGCGCTGCACCGGGTAAATCAACAGCGTTTCGCTGGCTAAATCTTCCGGCGTAATCTGCGTTTTGCTGGCCAGCGGATGGTCGGGCGCCAGCACCAGTCGGACTTCAAAATCAAACATCGGCGAATAATGCAGCCCGCTGCGCGGCAAAATATCCGACGTCATCACCAAATCCAGCTCGCCTTGTTGCAAGGCCGGTTGCGGATCAAAAGTGACGCCGGATGTGAAATCCATTTCTACCTGCGGCCAGCTTGCACGGAAGTTTTCCAGCGCCGGGGTCAGCCACTGAATACAGCTATGACATTCAATAGCGATGCGCAGACGAGTTTGCTGCGGTTCGTTGCACGCCTGCAGCGCACGGCTGATTTGCGGCAGCACCTGGTTTGCCAGTTGCAGCAGAACTTCCCCCTGCGGCGTAAAGCGTAGCGGCTGGCTTTTACGCACGAACAGGCGAAAGCCAAGGCGTTGTTCCAGATCGCTGAACTGATGAGACAGAGCGGATTGGGTCTGGTGTAGCACCGCCGCCGCGGCAGCCAGCGATCCACTATTCCGCAATGCCTGGAGTGTTTTCAGATGTTTAATTTCGATCATGAAAGTCCTTCACTTCGCCATGAACAAATTGCGCTTGAGGAATATACAGTACCTTTACATTATGGATGTGTAAACATCCAGACGTCCAAAATCCGTCGTCTTTTAAATTGATGGTGCGTTGGCTGCGTTTCCTCACCCCGGTCACTTACTGATGTAAGCTCCCGGGGATGAGCAAACTTGCCGCCTTCCCTGAATTTAAAATACTTAGGATTTACATATAATTAGAGGAAGTAAAATGACAATATTGACTCATACCCTCGGTTTTCCTCGCGTTGGCCTGCGTCGCGAGTTGAAAAAAGCGCAAGAGAGCTACTGGGCGGGGAACTCAACGCGTGAAGCGTTACTGGCGGTGGGGCGCGAACTGCGCGCGCGTCACTGGGAGCAGCAGAAACAAGCGGGTATTGACCTGTTACCGGTAGGCGACTTTGCCTGGTACGACCATGTTCTGACCACCAGCCTGCTGTTAGGCAATGTGCCGGCTCGTCATCAGAACAACGACGGTTCCGTGGACATCGACACTCTGTTCCGCATTGGCCGCGGTCGCGCGCCAACCGGCGAACCGGCGGCGGCAGCGGAAATGACCAAATGGTTTAATACTAACTATCACTACATAGTACCGGAGTTCAGCAAAGGCCAGCAGTTCAGACTCACCTGGACACAGTTGCTGGAGGAAGTGGACGAAGCGCTGGCGCTGGGGCATAAGATCAAACCCGTACTGCTGGGGCCTGTCACGTATCTGTGGCTGGGTAAAGTGAAAGGCGAGCCGTTTGACCGCCTGACGTTGCTGAAAGACATTTTGCCAGTGTATCAGCACGTGCTGGCTGAACTGGCAAAACGTGGTATTGAGTGGGTCCAAATTGATGAGCCAGCGCTGGTGCTGGAACTGCCGCAGGTGTGGCTGGATGCCTTCAAACCGGCTTACGACGCGCTCGCCGGCCAGGTGAAGCTGTTGCTGACGACCTATTTTGAAGGCGTGACGCCAAACCTGGACACTATTATCGCGCTGCCGGTACAGGGGCTACATGTTGACCTCATTCATGGCAAAGATGATGTAGCGGAACTGCATCAACGTCTGCCGGTCGACTGGCTGCTTTCCGCAGGCTTGATTAACGGGCGTAATGTCTGGCGCGCCGATTTGACCGAAAAATACGCGCAGATTAACGCCCTTGTGGGCAAACGCGCGCTGTGGGTAGCATCCTCCTGCTCTTTGCTGCACAGCCCGATCGATCTCAGCGTCGAAACGCGTCTGGATACGGAAGTTAAAAGCTGGTTTGCCTTTGCGCTGCAAAAATGCGGTGAACTGGCGTTGCTGCGCGATGCGCTGAACAGCGGCGAAACGGCGGCGCTTGAGGAATGGAGCGCACCGATTCAGGCTCGTCGTCACTCCCGTCGCGTACATAATACCGCGGTAGAAAAACGCCTGGCGGCGATCACCGCGCAGGACAGCCAGCGTGAGAATCCGTATGAGGTGCGCGCTGAAGCGCAACGCGCCCGCTTTAAACTTCCCGCCTGGCCGACGACGACTATCGGTTCGTTTCCGCAAACCACGGAAATTCGCGGCCTGCGTCTGGACTTCAAAAAGGGCAACCTCGACGCGAATAACTACCGCACCGGCATCGCCGAACATATCAAACAGGCTATCATCGAGCAGGAGCGTTTAGGGCTGGATGTGCTGGTACACGGCGAAGCCGAGCGAAACGACATGGTGGAATACTTCGGCGAGCATCTGGACGGCTTCGTCTTTACCCAGAATGGTTGGGTGCAAAGCTATGGCTCCCGCTGTGTGAAACCGCCGGTAGTGATTGGCGATATCAGCCGTCCGGCACCGATTACCGTGGAGTGGGCGAAATATGCCCAGTCGCTGACCGACAAGCCGGTAAAAGGGATGTTGACCGGCCCGGTGACTATTCTTTGCTGGTCATTCCCCCGCGAAGACGTGACCCGCGAAACGATTGCGAAACAGATTGCGCTGGCGCTGCGTGATGAAGTCGCGGATCTGGAGGCGGCGGGGATCGGGATTATTCAGATCGACGAACCGGCGCTGCGTGAAGGTTTACCATTGCGTCGCAGCGACTGGGACGCCTATCTGGAATGGGGTGTGGAAGCCTTCCGCATCAACGCGGCGGTGGCGAAGGATGAAACTCAGATCCACACCCACATGTGTTACTGCGAGTTCAACGACATTATGGATTCGATCGCCGCGCTGGATGCGGATGTGATCACCATTGAGACCTCCCGCTCGGATATGGAGTTGCTGGAGTCGTTCGAAGCGTTCGACTACCCGAACGAAATCGGGCCGGGCGTGTACGATATTCACTCGCCGAACGTGCCGAGCGTCGAGTGGATTGAAGCCCTGCTGAAGAAGGCGGCACAACGTATTCCGGCACAACGCCTGTGGGTGAATCCGGACTGCGGTCTGAAAACTCGCGGTTGGCCGGAAACCCGCGCGGCGTTAGCGAACATGGTCAAAGCGGCGCATAATCTGCGTCAGGCGAAATAGCCCATCCTGACCGCTGCTTTTATCCGGCAGCAATGCGGCGCTACCCTTTGACGGGTAGCGCCCGTGTCTGACCTGATTAACAGCGCCTCTTTCTTCTCATTTCCCTTTTTCTTATTTTCCGCGCTGTCTTTTTCAGGATCTGGCTATTTGGCGATCTTGATAATAAAAAGGTTCTCCGTATGAATGACAACCAGGCGGATAGCGTCCCCGGAAGCAGCGCGGCGGCTTTTATTGCCTCGCAGATCGTTTTTCCTGTCATGATCGCCCAGCGCTCTCATAGCACAAAACGAGGTTTTCCATTCTGTTATGTTCCCTGGCGACGATAAACGTCGCATTGTCTCATGGCGCTGGTGAACCTTATTTTTTAACGGAGATGTCTGACATGGCGGTAGCAGGTTGTCACGTAATGGCCAAACCCGGCGGCGCGATCTGCAATATTGATTGCACATATTGCTTCTATCTTGAAAAAGAGGCGCTGTACCCAGAACGCAATAAAAACTGGCGAATGTCGGACGAGACGCTGGAACAGTTTATACGCCAGCATATTGCCGCGCAGAGTGGCGACCGCATTGACTTTGCCTGGCAGGGCGGCGAACCGACCATGATGGGGCTACCGTTTTTCCGCCGGGTTGTCGCATTATGTGAAAAGTACGGCGATGGGCGAAAAATCACTCATGCGTTGCAGACGAACGGCATCCTGGTGAATGACGAGTGGGCGCGCTTTTTCGCTGAACAGCATTTTCTCATCGGTCTCTCTATCGACGGCCCGGCGTCGTTACACAACCACTATCGGCTTAATCGCGCTGGAAAAGGAACTCATGAACAGGTCGTCGCAGCAATGGCGCGGCTTAAAGCGCACCATGTCGACTTTAATACCTTAACCGTCGTGGGAAAACATAACGTCGGTCATGCAGCAGACGTCTACGAATTTCTTCTGGCGGCGGGATCGCGTTTTATTCAGTTTATCCCGCTGGTAGAGCGAATGAGCACCGATAACTCATCGGTACTTAATCTGGTGATGCCCGGCGAAAGCGCGGCGACGCTGGCGCCATGGACGGTACCGTCGTGGCAATATGGCGAATTTCTCAACCAGATCTTTGATATCTGGGTTCGTCGCGACGTAGACCGCGTCTATGTGCAGATGTTTGACGTGGCGTTAGCCGCCTGGACGGCGCAGCAGCCGGTACTGTGTGTACATTCCGAGACTTGTGGACATGCCTTCGCGTTGGAGTCGAACGGCGATCTCTACAACTGCGACCACTTTGTCTACCCGGAGCATCTGCTGGGGAATATCCACCAGCACAGCATCAAAGCCTTAAATAATAGCGAGCGGGCTATTGCGTTTGGCGAGGCCAAGCGGGAGACCCTGACCGCCGATTGTCGTCGCTGTGACTACCGCTTTGCGTGTCATGGCGGCTGTCCGAAGCATCGCTTTGCCGTCTCGCCGTCCGGTCATCCTGCGCATAATTACTTGTGTGCGGGCTATAAGCATTTTTTCCAGCACGTTACGCCGTATATGAATGTCTGGCGGGAGCTGCTGGCGCAAGGCTATCCGATGGCATCGATCATGCGCTGGCTGGCGCAGGACGCGCGTAAAGACACAGGAGCCGTCAGTCGTAACCATCTCTGTCCCTGCGGCAGCGGTAAAAAATATAAAAAATGCTGTGGTAAAGCATAGCTAACGTGGCGATGACGCTTTGTTGAGCCTACACCGACTCCGGTCTCGTAGGCCCAACAAACATCGTAATTCGCTGTGGTTAGCCTTTTTTCCCGCCGTACTGCGCGAACCATTCCAGCATTCTTTGCCAGCCGTCTTTCGCCGAGGCTTCGTGGTATCCCGGACGATAATCGGCATTAAACGCGTGCCCTGCATCGGGATAGACCACGATTTCCGCCTTCGCATTAGCGGCGCGTAGCGCCTGACGCATGGTTTCCACGCTCTCCTGTGGAATACTGGTATCCTGCCCGCCGTATAAACCCAGTATCGGCGCGTTAAGATCGGTGGCGATATCAACGGGATGCTTCGGCGAATTGAGTGACGTGTCGCCCACCAGCTTGCCGTACCACGCTACCGCTGCTTTTAACTGTGGGTTGTGCGCGGCGTACAGCCAGGTAATCCGGCCTCCCCAACAAAAACCGGTGATCATCAGCCGATGCGCATCCCCGCCGTTGCGCGAAGCCCAACTGGCGACGTGATCCAGGTCGGCAAGGACTTGCGAATCGGGTACTTTAGCCACCAGCCCGCTCAATAATGTGGGTATATCGGCGAAATCATTGGGGTCGCCTTCGCGGAAATAGAGCTCCGGCGCGATAGCGAGATAGCCTTCCAGCGCCAGTCGTCGGCAAATATCGCGAATGTGTTCATGTACGCCAAAAATTTCCTGTACCACAATGACCACAGGCAGCGCGCCGTCGCTCGCTTTTGGTCTGGCGTAATAGGCTGGCATATCGTCGCCCTGAGAGGGAATCGACGTTATCCCCGCGCTAATGGCCCCATCAGGCGTATGAATCAGTGGGGAAGCTGCAGGTGCAAAGCCGGATGGATGTGTCGTTGTCATGGTATTCTCCGTACCCTTAAAAAATAGCGCAATCTTAACTATAGACAGTGTGTAACAAACCACATTGCCTTAAAGCGGCTATCTTTTGTGCAATGCCTGGCGATATTGATTATTTATTGTGATGCGCATCACTTTTTAATGGTAATCGAGTGCAATTGTTTTACGCCATAGTGATGGCTGTCACGAAAATATCTTTATGCCTTAGGTAAAGTGTCTTTTTGCTTCTTCTGACAAACCCGATTCACAGAGGAGTTTTATATGTCCAAGTCTGATGTTTTTCATCTCGGCCTCACCAAAAACGATTTACAAGGGGCCCAGCTCGCCATCGTCCCTGGCGATCCTGAGCGTGTGGAAAAGATCGCCGCGCTGATGGATAAGCCGGTTAAGCTGGCATCTCACCGCGAATTCACCTCCTGGCGCGCTGAGCTGGATGGCAAAGCAGTTATCGTTTGCTCTACCGGTATCGGCGGCCCGTCTACCTCTATTGCCGTGGAAGAACTGGCGCAACTGGGTATTCGTACCTTCTTGCGTATCGGCACCACGGGGGCTATTCAGCCGCACATTAACGTCGGCGACGTTCTGGTAACGACCGCATCCGTACGTCTGGATGGGGCGAGCCTGCATTTTGCGCCGATGGAATTCCCGGCGGTTGCCGACTTTGCCTGCACCACTGCGCTGGTTGAAGCCGCGAAATCGATTGGCGCCACGACTCACGTTGGCGTAACCGCCTCTTCCGACACTTTCTATCCGGGTCAGGAACGTTACGACACCTATTCTGGCCGCGTTGTGCGTCGCTTCAAAGGTTCTATGGAAGAGTGGCAGGCGATGGGCGTGATGAACTACGAAATGGAATCCGCTACGCTGTTAACCATGTGCGCAAGCCAGGGGTTACGCGCAGGTATGGTGGCGGGCGTTATCGTCAACCGTACCCAACAAGAGATTCCGAATGCGGAAACGATGAAACAAACTGAAAGCCACGCGGTGAAAATCGTCGTGGAAGCGGCCCGTCGTCTGCTGTAATTCTCCTCTCTTTTGCAAAGGCCGACGCGTTCGGCCTTTTCTTTTTGCGTGGCGCCTCGCAGGAAATCCCTTTTAAACTGGACGTTTATACAGCACAATTCTATTTTGTGCAGGACAGTGTGGTTCCAGGAGAGGTGTTGTGGATATTACTCTTATGATAAGCGCCGTCGTGGCGCTGGCGGCTGGGGCGGTGATTGGCTGGCTGGCGACGAAAGCGCACGCCGATCAAATCCGCGCCGATCTTATCGAAGAACGGCGTGAGCTGGATATCGAACTTAGCGCGGCCCGGCAGCAATTAGCGCAAGAAGCGCACTGGCGCAGTGAATGCGAGTTACTTAATAACGAACTGCGTAGCCTGCACAGTATTAATACCTCTCTGGAAGCCGATCTGCGTGAAGTCACGACCCGTCTGGAAGCGACTCAACAACACGCGGAAGACAAAATCCGTCAGATGATCAACAGCGAACAGCGTTTAAGCGAGCAGTTTGAAAATCTGGCGAACCGTATTTTTGAACACAGTAATCGTCGCGTAGACGAACAAAACCGACAAAGCCTGAATAGCCTGCTGACGCCGCTGCGTGAGCAACTGGACGGTTTTCGCCGCCAGGTTCAGGAGAGTTTTGGCAAAGAAGCGCAGGAGCGGCATACGCTGGCGCACGAAATTCGTAATTTGCAGCAGCTTAACGCGCAAATGGCGCAGGAAGCGATCAACCTGACGCGCGCCCTGAAAGGGGACAATAAGGCGCAAGGAAACTGGGGCGAAGTTGTGCTGGCGCGGGTGCTGGAGGCATCCGGACTGCGTGAAGGCTACGAATACGAAACCCAGGTTAGTATTGAGAACGATGCGCGCTCGCGGATGCAGCCGGATGTCATCGTCCGCTTGCCGCAGGGCAAAGATGTGGTCATCGACGCTAAAATGACGTTGGTCGCCTACGAGCGTTACTTTAACGCTGAAGATGACTACACGCGCGAGGCCGCTTTACAAGAGCACATCGCCTCGGTGCGCAATCATATTCGCTTACTGGGGCGTAAAGACTACCAGCAGCTTCCCGGCCTCCGCTCGCTGGACTATGTTCTGATGTTTATCCCCGTAGAACCCGCTTTCCTGCTGGCGTTAGATAAACAGCCCGAACTGATAACCGAGGCGCTGAAAAATAACATTATGCTGGTAAGCCCCACGACGCTACTGGTGGCATTACGGACAATCGCCAACCTGTGGCGCTATGAACACCAGAGCCGCAATGCGCAGCACATCGCAGACAGAGCCAGTAAGCTCTACGATAAAATGCGGTTGTTCGTTGATGATATGTCAGCGATCGGTCAGAGTCTGGATAAAGCGCAGGATAACTACCGCCAGGCGATGAAAAAACTTGCGTCGGGGCGTGGCAACGTTTTGGCGCAGGCGGAGGCCTTCCGGGGGCTAGGCGTGGAAATCAAACGCGAGATTAATCCGGATTTAGCGGAACAGGCCGTTACGCAAGATGAAGAATATCGTTTACGATCGATCCCTGAAGGGCGGCAGGATGAACATTATCCCAATGATGAACGGGTGAAGCAGCAGTTAAGTTAACCCATACGGAGTAGTTTAGTCCTGGCGCAGAGTAGGGCAAATTGGCCCAATCTGTTACACTTCTTGAACATTTTTATCGATAAGCAGGCACTGAGATGGTGGAAGATTCACAAGAAACGACGCACTTTGGCTTTCAGACCGTCGCTAAAGAGCAGAAAGCTGACATGGTGGCCCACGTTTTTCATTCTGTGGCGTCAAAGTACGATGTGATGAATGATTTAATGTCATTTGGCATTCATCGTTTGTGGAAGCGCTTCACCATTGATTGCAGTGGCGTGCGTCGTGGACAAACCGTTCTCGATTTAGCGGGCGGTACGGGCGATCTTACCGCGAAATTTTCACGTATGGTCGGGGAAACTGGCAAAGTTATCCTGGCGGATATTAATGATTCTATGCTCAAAATGGGGCGTGAGAAGCTGCGTAATATCGGCGTGATCGGCAACGTAGAGTATGTGCAGGCGAATGCCGAAGCTCTGCCTTTCCCTGATAATACGTTTGATTGCATTACCATTTCGTTTGGTTTGCGCAATGTAACGGAAAAAGAAAAAGCGCTGCGGTCAATGTTCCGTGTGTTGAAACCCGGCGGACGTTTACTGGTGCTTGAATTTTCCAAGCCTATCATTGAGCCGCTGAGTAAAGCGTATGACGCCTATTCTTTCCATATTTTACCGCGTATTGGCTCGATGGTCGCAAACGATGCGGATAGCTATCGGTATCTCGCGGAATCCATCCGTATGCATCCCGATCAGGATACCTTAAAAGCCATGATGCAGGACGCCGGATTTGAGAGCGTGGATTATTACAATCTGACGGCGGGCGTTGTGGCATTGCACCGTGGTTATAAATTCTAGGAGGGTGGAATGCCTTTTAAACCCTTAGTGACCGCAGGAATTGAAGGTCTCCTCAATACGTTTCTGTATCGTTCGCCAGCGCTGAAATCAGCCAGAACGCGCTTACAGGGAAAAGTACTGTGTGTGAAACTAAAGGGATTTTCGACGCCATTAGTCCTGGTATTCAGTGAACGCCAGGTTGATGTGCTGGGGGCATGGGAAGACGAAGCGGACTGTACGGTAATCACTCAAGCTAGCGTTTTGCCAAAACTACGCGATCGTCAGCAGTTGGCCGCGCTTATTCGCAGCGGCGAACTGGAAGTGCAGGGCGATATTCAGGTCGTGCAAAATTTTGTGGCGCTCGCCGATCTCGCCGAATTCGATCCTGCGGAGCTGTTGGCGCCATACACGGGTGATATTGCGGCGGAAAGTATCGGTAAGGTCGTGCGTGGCGGGGCTAAATTCCTGCGCCACGGGTTTCAACGCCAGCAGCGTTATGCCGCTGAAGCGATCACTGAAGAGTGGCGTATGGCGCCTGGCCCGCTGGAAGTCGCATGGTTTGCCGAAGAAACCGCGGCTGTTGAGCGCGCCGTAGATTCTCTGACCACACGGCTGGAAAAACTGGAGGCCAAATGACGCCAGGTGAAGTACGGCGCCTATATTTCATCATCCGCACGTTTCTAAGCTACGGCCTTGATGAACTCATCCCCCGAATGCGTCTTACACTGCCACTCCGATTATGGCGCTATTCGCTGTTCTGGATGCCAAACCGGCATAAAGATAAATTGCTGGGTGAACGATTAAGACTGGCGTTGCAAGAGCTGGGACCGGTCTGGATCAAATTTGGTCAGATGCTCTCCACGCGCCGTGACCTGTTCCCGCCGCAAATCGCCGATCAGCTCGCTTTGCTCCAGGATAAAGTCGCGCCATTCGATGGTCGGCTGGCGAAAGCCCAGATTGAAGAGGCGATGGGGGGGCTACCAGTCGAAGCCTGGTTTGACGACTTTGATATCCAGCCTTTAGCGTCGGCGTCAATCGCCCAGGTACATACCGCGCGATTGAAATCAAACGGTAAAGAAGTGGTTATTAAGGTCATTCGCCCGGATATTTTGCCGGTAATTCAGGCAGACCTGAAACTGATTTATCGCCTTGCTCGCTGGGTACCACGCCTGTTGCCGGATGGGCGTCGTCTGCGCCCGACGGAAGTGGTGCGTGAGTATGAGAAAACGCTGATCGATGAGCTGAATCTGCTGCGGGAATCGGCCAACGCGATTCAGTTACGCCGCAATTTTGAAAATAGTCCCATGCTATATATCCCGGAGGTGTACTCCGATTACTGTAGCCAGAACATGATGGTGATGGAGCGGATATACGGCATTCCGGTTTCGGATGTGGCGGCGCTGGAAAAGAACGGCACCAACATGAAACTGCTGGCGGAACGCGGGGTTAAAGTTTTCTTCACCCAGGTTTTCCGCGACAGCTTTTTCCATGCGGACATGCATCCGGGAAATATTTTTGTCAGCCATGAACACCCTGAAAATCCGCAATATATCGGCATTGACTGCGGTATCGTCGGGTCGCTAAACAAAGAAGATAAGCGTTATCTGGCTGAAAACTTTATCGCGTTTTTTAATCGCGATTACCGAAAGGTGGCAGAACTGCATGTCGATTCAGGCTGGGTTCCGCCAGATACCAACGTTGAAGATTTTGAGTTTGCCATCCGCACCGTCTGTGAACCTATCTTTGAAAAGCCGCTCGCGGAAATCTCGTTTGGTCATGTGTTGTTAAACCTTTTCAATACAGCGCGTCGATTTAACATGGAAGTCCAGCCGCAACTGGTGTTGTTGCAGAAAACATTATTGTATGTTGAAGGGGTTGGGCGGCAACTTTATCCTCAGCTTGATTTGTGGAAAACGGCGAAGCCGTTTCTTGAGTCCTGGATTAAAGATCAGGTGGGTATTCCGGCTCTCACGCGGGCTCTTAAAGAAAAAGCGCCGTTCTGGGTCGAAAAAATGCCAGAAATACCTGAACTGGTGTACGACAGTTTGCGCCAGGGCAAATATTTACAGCACAGTGTTGATAAGATTGCGCGCGAGTTACAGGTAAACCATGTGCGCCAAAGTCAGTCTCGTTATTTATTGGGAATTGGCGCAACGCTGTTACTGAGCGGGTCATTCTTACTCGTCAACCGCCCTGAATGGGGATTGATGCCTGGCTGGCTCATGGTCGGCGGCGTAGTTGTCTGGCTGGTTGGCTGGCGTAAAACTCGTTGAGATTTTTTATCGCTCAACGCCGGTTGTGTCACGCAGGTACATATTATCACTCGAGGCAGTACTCAGGCCGCAAGTCAATGTCGTCCCGGTCGTATGTAAAAGTATGTGAATAGGGCGGGCGAAAGCGGCTAACAAAGAGGCAGCGCGAAGGATAATGTGTATAATGCGGCCCTATTAATTCATCATCTATCACAGAGGAACATGTATGGGTGGTATCAGTATTTGGCAGTTGTTGATTGTTGCCGTTATCGTCGTACTGCTGTTCGGCACCAAAAAACTCGGTTCCATCGGTTCCGATCTTGGCGCGTCTATCAAAGGCTTTAAAAAGGCCATGAGCGATGATGATGCCAAACAGGATAAAACCAGTCAGGACGCTGATTTTACCGCTAAATCTATCGCGGATAAGCAAGGCGAAGCGAAAAAGGAAGACGCTAAAAGCCAAGATAAAGAGCAGGTATAATCCGTGTTTGATATCGGTTTTAGCGAACTGCTGTTAGTGTTCGTTATCGGCCTCATTGTGTTGGGGCCGCAACGATTGCCAGTAGCGGTAAAAACGGTAGCGGGCTGGATTCGCGCGTTGCGGTCCCTTGCGACAACGGTTCAGAATGAACTGACTCAGGAACTGAAACTTCAGGAGTTCCAGGACAGTCTGAAAAAAGTCGAAAAGGCGAGCCTGGAAAATCTGACTCCCGAACTGAAAGCATCTATGGATGAACTGCGTCAGGCGGCGGAGTCGATGAAACGCACCTACAGCGCTAACGATCCCGAACAAGCGAGCGATGAAGCGCATACCATCCATAATCCGGTGGTAAAAGGGAACGAAACGCAGCATGAGGGCGTTACCCCTGCCGCCGCTGAAACACAGGCGAGCGCGCCGGAACAAAAGCCGGAGCCCGTTAAAGCTAACGTGCCTGAGTCGACGGAAACCGCTTCCGTAGCCACGATAGACGCCGAGAAGAAATCCGCTGCGCCTGTTGTCGAATCTTCCCCCTCGTCGAGTGATAAACCGTAAACATGGCTGTAGAAGATACTCAACCGCTTATCACGCATCTGATCGAGTTGCGTAAGCGCCTGCTAAACTGCATCGTCGCAGTACTTCTGATTTTTCTGGCGTTAATTTATTTCGCCAATGATATTTATCATTTAGTCGCCGCACCGCTGATTAAACAGATGCCGCAAGGGGCGACAATGATTGCGACGGATGTGGCGTCGCCGTTTTTTACGCCTATCAAACTCACCTTCATGGTGTCTTTGATCTTATCCGCGCCTGTCATTTTGTACCAGGTTTGGGCCTTTATCGCCCCGGCGCTGTATAAGCATGAGCGTCGTCTGGTCGTACCGCTGCTGGTATCCAGCTCGCTGCTTTTCTACATTGGTATGGCCTTCGCCTATTTTGTCGTATTCCCTTTGGCCTTTGGTTTCCTGACGCATACGGCGCCGGAAGGGGTACAGGTTTCGACAGATATCGCCAGCTATCTTAGCTTTGTTATGGCGCTTTTTATGGCCTTTGGCGTAGCCTTTGAAGTGCCGGTGGCGATTGTGTTGCTGTGCTGGATGGGCATCACCACGCCAGAAGATTTGCGTAAAAAACGGCCTTATATCCTGGTCGGGGCATTCATTGTGGGAATGCTGCTTACGCCGCCAGATGTTTTCTCGCAAACGTTGCTGGCGATACCGATGTACTGCCTGTTTGAAATTGGCGTTTTCTGCTCACGCTTTTATGTCGGTAAGCGACGGACGCGCGACGAAGATAACGAGGCCGAAACCGAAAAGGCCGAGCACACTGAAGACTAAACACAACCGCCCGCCAGGGCGGTTGTCATATGGGGGCAAGCATGTTTGATATTGGCGTTAATTTAACCAGTAGCCAGTTTGCAAAAGATCGTGATGATGTGGTCGCCCGTGCGTTTGCGGTGGGAGTAAAAGGTATGCTACTGACCGGAACGAACATCCATGAAAGTCAGCAGGCGTTAAAACTGGCGCGGCGCTACCCCCATTGTTGGTCGACGGCTGGCGTCCATCCCCATGACAGCAGTCAGTGGTCATCCGCGTCTGAAGACGCCATTATTGCGCTGGCGAACCAGCCGGAAGTCGTCGCTATCGGTGAGTGCGGGCTGGATTTCAATCGCAATTTTTCCACGCCGCAGGAGCAGGAGCGTGCCTTTCAGGCGCAGCTACAAATTGCCGCCGAATTACAGATGCCAATCTTTATGCACTGCCGGGACGCGCATGAGCGATTTCTGGCATTGCTTGATCCCTGGCTGGATAGTCTTCCTGGTGCAATACTGCACTGCTTTACCGGTTCACGCCAGCAAATGCAGGCCTGTGTGGACAGAGGACTCTATATCGGTATTACCGGGTGGGTTTGCGACGAACGACGCGGGCTTGAGCTACGTGAACTCTTACCGTTTATTCCAGCGGAAAAGCTACTGATAGAAACCGACGCGCCGTATCTGTTGCCTCGCGATCTTACGCCGAAACCAACGTCACGACGCAACGAGCCCGCGTATCTGCCTCACATCCTGGAGCGCATTGCGCTATGGCGTGGTGAAGATCCGCAATGGTTAGCGGCGATGACAGATGCCAACGCCAGAACCTTATTTGAGGTTGTATTCTGAACGATCGCTAAATCTTGCGAAAACCGGTGTTTTTTACGCTCTGCTTCACTTCTTTATTGAGTAAATTAAGCAGTAACATCGAACGCGTTTCGCCATCCGGTTCGGTAAAAATCGCTTTCAGCCCTTCAAATGCGCCTTCCGTGATGATGACGCTATCGCCGGGATAGGGGGTTTCAGGATCGACAACGCCTTCGGGCTTGTAGATAGAAAGCTGATGAATAACGCTGGAAGGCACGATCGCAGGATGCGCGCCAAAGCGCACAAAATGGCTGACGCCGCGCGTGGCGTTGATTGTAGTGGTATGTATCACTTCCGGATCAAATTCAACGAACAGATAATTAGGAAAGAGCGGTTCGCTGACGGAGGTACGTTTTCCGCGTACCATTTTTTCCAGGGTGATCATCGGTGTCAGGCAACTTACCGCTTGTCTTTCGAGGTGTTCCTGAGCACGCTGAAGTTGCCCGCGTTTGCAGTACAGTAAATACCAGGATTGCATAATAACTCTTATCCGCTTGTTCGGGGCGCAAGCATAGCAAAAGCCATGCGCGAAGTTAATTATACACTTCATCCTTTAAGCCGTATCTGGATTAGCGTTGGTTGCCAGAGTTCACGCTAATTTAACAAAAATACAGCATCCCGATGATGAACGCCGTATAATGATGCGCTTACCAAGAGGCTACAATGGACGCCATGAAATATCACGATTTACGCGACTTCCTGACGCTACTTGAGCAGCAGGGGGAACTAAAACGCATCACGCTACCTGTGGATCCTCATCTGGAAATCACGGAAATCGCTGACCGCACGCTGCGTGCCGGTGGACCGGCGTTGCTGTTTGAAAATCCTAAAGGTTACGCCATGCCGGTGCTGTGCAACCTTTTTGGCACGCCAAAACGCGTGGCGATGGGCATGGGGCAGGATGATGTTTCCGCATTACGGGAAGTGGGTAAATTATTAGCGTTTCTGAAAGAACCTGAGCCGCCGAAAGGCTTTCGCGATCTGTTTGACAAGCTGCCGCAGTTTAAGCAAGTGCTGAATATGCCGACGAAACGGTTACGCGGCGCGCCTTGCCAGCAGAAAATCGCGTCTGGCGATGATGTCGATTTAACGCGTCTTCCTGTCATGACCTGTTGGCCGGACGACGCCGCGCCGCTGATTACCTGGGGACTGACGGTAACGCGTGGCCCGCACAAAGAACGGCAAAACCTGGGCATTTATCGTCAGCAGTTGATAGGTAAAAATAAGCTTATTATGCGCTGGCTGTCTCACCGCGGCGGCGCGCTGGATTTTCAGGAGTGGTTAGCCGCGCGTCCGGGTGAACGTTTCCCGGTCTCCGTCGCATTGGGCGCCGATCCGGCGACGATTCTTGGTGCCGTGACTCCTGTTCCCGATACTCTGTCGGAGTATGCCTTTGCGGGCCTGCTGCGCGGCACGAAAACTGAAGTGGTTAAATGCCTTTCTAACGATCTGGAAGTGCCTGCCAGCGCCGAGATTATCCTTGAAGGTTACATTGAGCCGGAAGAGATGGCGCCGGAAGGACCGTATGGCGATCATACGGGCTATTATAATGAAGTGGATAGCTTTCCGGTCTTTACCGTCACGCATATTACGCAGCGTGAGGATGCCATCTATCACTCCACCTATACCGGGCGTCCGCCCGATGAGCCTGCGGTATTAGGGGTGGCGCTCAATGAAGTCTTCGTGCCTATTCTGCAAAAACAGTTTCCGGAAATCGTCGACTTTTATCTGCCGCCGGAAGGGTGTTCTTACCGCCTGGCGGTAGTGACGATGAAAAAGCAGTACGCTGGTCATGCGAAACGCGTCATGATGGGCGTCTGGTCGTTTTTGCGCCAGTTTATGTATACGAAATTTGTTATCGTTTGCGATGATGACGTTAACGCACGCGACTGGAATGATGTGATCTGGGCGATTACCACCCGTATGGACCCTGCGCGGGATACGGTGCTGGTTGAAAATACGCCGATTGACTACCTGGATTTTGCCTCGCCGGTCTCCGGGCTGGGTTCAAAAATGGGGCTGGATGCCACAAACAAATGGCCGGGCGAAACCCAACGCGAGTGGGGTCGTCCTATTGTTAAAGATCCTGAAGTTACCGCGCGTATTGATGCGATTTGGGATGAGCTGGCTATCTTTAAATAACTGAAAGCGGACATCGACATTTCAGGCTGTGGCGACTCGGCTTGAAAAATGTCGGTATTGACCCGACACCCGACAGAGGGAGCGCATGACAACCTTAAGCTGTAAAGTGACCTCGGTAGAAGCTATCACCGATACCGTATATCGGGTTCGTTTAGTGCCGGACGCGGCGTTTTCATTCCGCGCTGGTCAGTATTTGATGGTCGTAATGGACGAGCGTGACAAACGCCCGTTTTCGATGGCCTCAACGCCGGACGAGAAAGGGTTTATTGAATTACACATTGGCGCTTCCGAGCTCAATCTGTATGCGATGGCGGTCATGGATCGGATTCTGAAAGACCGGGAAATCGTCGTCGATATTCCGCATGGCGACGCCTGGCTACGTGACGATGAAGAGCGTCCGTTGATTCTGATCGCGGGCGGTACGGGCTTTTCTTATGTGCGCTCCATCCTGTTGACGGCGTTAGCGCGCAACCCGGCCCGCGATATTACCATTTACTGGGGCGGTCGCGAAGAAAAGCACCTCTATGATCTCTCTGAGCTGGAAGCACTCTCTGTTAACCATCCGAATTTGCGTATTGAACCTGTTGTCGAGCAGCCGGAAGAAGGCTGGCGTGGACGTACAGGAACGGTACTTACGGCGGTATTGCAGGATTATGGTACGCTGGCGGGGCACGATATTTATATTGCCGGACGTTTTGAGATGGCGAAAATCGCCCGCGATCTGTTCTGTCATGAGCGTAACGCGCGGGAAGATCGTCTGTTTGGCGATGCGTTCGCATTTATTTAACTATTTTATGGGACGCAGTAGCGTCCCTTTTTACGTTAGCCTACCTAAAAATCCTCTTAATTATTAATTAATCGTCAACTATAAAACGTTATGATATTGAATATCTACAGGCTTTGTATTGCGTGTAATAAATTAAGTAATATTATGTCCTGAGGCTATCAATAAAAATAGTTAATTATATATGATTCATTTATTCTTATAAAAGAAACATAAAATGGAAAGTTAGTTATTTATTTATAAGATGGAGAGTGTTATGAAATTTAAATATGCTTTAACTTCTCTCGCATTATCTGTTGCAATTTTGTCATCAGTACCTTCTACTGCTTTCGCCATCGGCGGCGCCAGCGGCGCTAAAGTGGACTATCAGGTCCAGGGAAAAATTGGCGAAGTTGTTATGAACCCCTATGATATCGCGCCGCTAACCGCCGTTATTCGTAATGGCGGTTACCAGTTACGTGACGTGCATGTGCGGATTGTCCCCAAAGAAAATGGCCAGGAGATCGCGTATAAAGTTAATAATAAATACCTTTTAACGTATGGCGGTATTCCCGTCTTTGGTCTTTACCCAGATTATGTCAATACCGTTGAAGTTGAATATACAAGAATCCAGGGTAGTAAAACCGAAAATATAAAAGAAAGCTATAAAATGTATGCACCGCCTGCCTATATTGAATCGGCGGGTACAAAAGAAGAACAATCAGCACTCTTTACTATCGATGTTAAAAAGGTTTCCCCAGAATTTAAAGATCGCTTGTATCTTTTGAATAATACGAAAGATAAGTCTGGGAATGGAACGCGTACTGTCTGGAACAACCCTACTGGGGGTGCATTAGAATGGAACTTCACTACAGCTAACGCTATTATCGACACCTCCGGTGATATTCGTTGGTTTATGAATCCAAGTTCAATTTATGATTTAAAGTCAATTTATCGTGCTGGCGTTATGATGGGCTTTAAACAAAACCAGGATGGCGCACTATCGTGGGGCTACGGTCAGCGTTATGTGAAATACGATATCATGGGGCGTGAAATCTTTAACCGCCGCCTGCCGGATAATTATAACGATTTTTCACACTCAATGGATAACGCGGCCAACGGTCACTACTTCCTGCGTGTAGCCAGCTCTAACTATAAACGTCCTGATGGGAAAAATGTTCGTACCGTGCGTGATGTGATTGCCGAAGTTGATCAGAACGGCGTGGTAGTGGATGAATGGCGTCTGTTTGATATCCTCGATCCTTATCGTGATGTGATAATGAAAACCCTCGATCAGGGCGCTGTGTGCCTGAATATCGACGCCAGCCAGTCCGGCCATACGTTGAGCGAAGAAGATCTGGCGGCGCTGGACTCCTCCGACAAATTCGGGGATATCGTGGGTAGTGGGGCTGGCCGCAACTGGGCGCATGTCAACAGCGTCGACTATGACAGTGAAGATGATTCCATCATCATCAGCTCCCGCCACCAGAGTGCGATTATCAAAATCGGCCGCGATAAGAAAGTGAAGTGGATACTGGGTACGCCTGCTGGCTGGAAAGCGCCATTTAATGCCGCAATTCTGACGCCAGTGGATAGCAAAGGCCAAAAAATCGCTTGCCAGGACAGTGGCTGCGAGGGTGACTTCGACTGGACATGGACGCAACATACGGCTTTTAAAATTGATAGTAAGAGTAAAGGCGATATCTTATACCTTTCCGCTTTCGACAATGGCGATGGCCGCGGCTTAGAACAGCCTGCTATGCAGAGTATGAAATACAGCCGCTCCGTGATTTACAAAATCGACCAGAAAAACAAGACAGTCCAACAGATCTGGCAATACGGTAAAGAGCGCGGGAACGAGTGGTTTAGCCCGGTAACCTCTATCACCGAGTACCAGACTGACAAGAATTCTGTGTTCGTGTATTCCGCAACAGCAGGTGGTGCGTTTGATTTGTCGGTAGGCGCATTTACCAGCTTGCCTAATCCGTATCTGGAAGAGTTCAAATGGGGAGAAAAAGAGCCTGCGGTCGAAATGCAAATACATGGTGCGCGTGGATATCAAGCTATGCCATTTAGCCTGACCAAAGCGCTTACTGAGTAGAACGGGCCATACGGTGAAAAAACCCGCCCCTGACGGGCGGGAAAAACGGCAACTAAACTGTTTCCCGTCATAATTCGCGCAGCCTCTTTGTTGGCTGCCTTTGCTCACCCCGGGCACATAGTTATCTATGTGCCCGGGGATTCGCTCAGTTGCCGCTGCGCTGCAATGCGAGTTATTTAGGGGATATTATCTTTGATTAAACCCGCTCAAACACCGTGGCGATGCCCTGACCCAGACCAATACACATCGTCGCCAGACCAAACTGCGCGTCTTTGCGCTCCATCAGGTTGATAAGCGTGGTGCTGATACGTGCTCCGGAGCAGCCGAGCGGATGACCAAGCGCGATCGCGCCGCCGTTGAGGTTGATCTTCTCGTCTATCTGCTCCATCAATCCCAGATCCTTAATGCATGGCAGGATCTGTGCGGCAAACGCTTCGTTCATCTCAAACACATCGATATCGCTGGCCGACAGTCCCGCTTTTTTCAACGCCAGTTTTGATGCCGGAACCGGCCCGTAACCCATAATTGACGGATCACAACCCACCACTGCCATTGAGCGAATACGGGCGCGAGGTTTCAGGCCCAGCTCACGGGCACGACTTTCGCTCATTACCAGCATGGCGGCTGCGCCATCGGAAAGCGCGGATGAGGTGCCCGCCGTGACCGTGCCACTAACCGGATCAAATGCCGGACGCAGCGTTGATAGCGCTTCGACCGTGGTTTCCGGGCGGATCACTTCATCGTAGTTAAACTGCTTCAACACGCCGTCTGCATCATGACCGCCAGTCGGGATAATCTCCGTTTTGAATGCGCCAGACTGGGTAGCGGCCCAGGCGCGAGCGTGAGAGCGGGCGGCGAACTGGTCCTGCATTTCCCGGCTAATGCCGTGCAGGCGGGAGAGCATTTCCGCCGTTAGCCCCATCATCCCTGCCGCTTTGGCGACGTTGCGGCTCAGACCCGGGTGAAAATCCACGCCGTGGCTCATCGGCACGTGCCCCATATGCTCCACGCCGCCAACCAGACAAACCTGCGCATCGCCGGTCATGATCATTCGCGCTGCATCGTGTAACGCCTGCATCGAGGAACCACACAGACGGTTGACGGTGACCGCCGGTACCGAATGGGGAATTTCTGCCAGCAGCGCGGCGTTACGGGCAATGTTGAAGCCTTGCTCCAGCGTTTGTTGTACGCAGCCCCAGTAAATATCATCGAGGGTCGCCGCTGTAAGCGACGGATTACGCGCCAGCAGGCTACGCATTAAGTGGGCGGAGAGATCTTCTGCCCGCACGTTGCGAAACGCGCCGCCCTTCGAACGGCCCATCGGGGTGCGAATAGCATCGACAATGACAACCTGTTCCATTGTGACTCCTTAAGCCGTTTTCAGAGAACCAACCGGACGGGCTGGTTCAACCGGGGGATAATACGGTTCGTTATGGCGCGCTTTATCACGCAGCCCTTCCGGCACTTCATACAGCGGGCCGAGGTGTTGATACTGCTGCGCCATATCAAGATATTTCGCGCTGCCCTGTGTATCCAGCCAGCGGAATGCGCCGCCGTGGAACGGAGGGAAGCCCAGGCCGTAGACCAGCGCCATATCGGCTTCCGCCGGGCTTGCGATAATGCCTTCTTCCAGACAGCGAACCACTTCGTTAATCATCGGGATCATCATACGGGCGATTATCTCGTCGTCGCTGAAGTCGCGTTTCGGCTGACTGACGCTTGCCAGCAGGTCATCCACCGCGGCATCTTCTTCTTTCTTCGGCTTACCCTTGCTGTCTTCTTTATAGCGCCAGAAGCCCAGACCGTTTTTTTGCCCAAAACGGCTGGCGTCAAACAATGCGTCGATCGCGTCGCGATACTCTTTCTGCATCCGTTGCGGGAAGCCTGCCGCCATTACCGCCTGCGCGTGATGCGCGGTATCAATACCCACCACGTCGAGCAGATAGGCCGGGCCCATCGGCCAGCCGAACTGTTTTTCCATCACTTTATCGACCTTGCGGAAATCCGCGCCGTCGCGCAGCAGTTGACTGAAACCGGCGAAATAGGGGAACAGCACGCGGTTAACAAAGAAGCCGGGGCAGTCGTTGACTACAATCGGTGTCTTGCCCATTTTGCTGGCCCAGGCGACGACTTTGGCAATGGTTTCGTCTGAACTCTTCTCGCCGCGAATGATTTCAACCAGCGGCATCCGGTGTACCGGGTTGAAGAAGTGCATTCCGCAAAAGTTTTCCGGACGTTCCAGGGCGCTTGCCAGTTCGCCAATTGGGATGGTGGAGGTATTTGAGGCCAGCACGGTTTCCGGGCGCACTTTCTGCTCGGTTTCCGCCAGTACCGCTTTTTTGACTTTCGGATTTTCGACTACCGCTTCGACAACAACATCTACGCGATCGAAACCGGCATAATCGAGAGTCGGGTGGATGGTCGAAATGACGCCCGCCAGCTTCAGACCGTCGATCTTGCCGCGCTCCAGCTGTTTGTTCAGCAGCTTGGCCGCTTCGGTCATGCCGAGGTTCAACGATTTATCGTTGATATCTTTCATGATGACCGGTACGCCTTTCCAGGCCGACTGGTAAGCGATACCGCCGCCCATAATGCCCGCGCCCAGTACGGCTGCCTGTTTCGGCGTCTCAATATCTTTGGTCAGCTTTTTGGCTTTACCTTTTACATATTGATCGTTGAGGAAGATACCGACCAGCGCACGAGCCTCATTGGTATGCGCCAGCGGAACAAAGCTTTTATTTTCCAGATTCAACGCTTCTTCACGACCAAAACGCGCGGCGGCTTCAATGGTTTTCACTGCGGTCATCGGCGCCGGATAATGTTTACCCGCCGTTTGTGCGACCATGCCTTTAGCGATGGTAAAGCTCATCGCCGCTTCAATCTTACTGAGTTTCAACGGTTCCAGTTTCGGCTGGCGTTTAGCTCTCCAGTCGAGATCGCCGGTAATGGCCTGGCGTAACACCGCTATCGCGCCTTCAATTAGCTTCTCTTGTTTGACCACGCCGTCCACAAGGCCGATTTTCAGCGCGTGCTCAGCACCGACATCTTTACCTGCCGCGATAATCTCCAGCGCGCTGTCTGCGCCCAGCATACGCGGCAGACGAACGGAGCCGCCGAAACCCGGCATGATGCCCAGTTTAGTTTCCGGCAGACCGATACGGAGGTCTGGCGTCGCCAGACGGTAATCGGTGGCCAGTACGCATTCGCACCCGCCCCCCAGCGCATAGCCGTTTACGGCGGCAAGGGTCGGTACGGGTAAATCTTCCAGACGGTTAAAGACGCTATTAGCGAAATGCAGCCATTGGCTTAACTGCTCTTCGGGGACGAGGAACAGTGAAAGAAATTCGGTGATGTCCGCGCCGACAATAAAGGCCGCTTTATTCGAGCGCAGCAGCAGCCCTTTTAAATCGTGTTGCTTTTCCAGCACCTCAAGCGCCTGGCCGAGGCTGGCGACGGTTGCGGTGTCGAGTTTATTGACCGAGCCTGGAGCATCGAACACCAGTTCGGCGATGCCATCTTCCAGCCAGTCGAGGTACAGGGTGTCGCCTTTATAAAGCATGTCAGTCTCCTGAATCCACAAGGTGATCTGGTCGTACCAGATGAAGCGAAGTGTGTATTTTGTGTTAATAAAATGCAAATAAATGATTAAAGAAATGCCGATGTGATCACGCTCGGCAGAGATCACGCTCTCGTGGGGCGATGTGCTAAGATGCGGAAACTTGAGGTCAAAAAAACAGAAGGGTAAAAAATGGAATCACTGGCCGCGCTCTATAAAAATCATATTGTTACCTTACAAGAACGGACGCGCGATGTTCTGGCGCGCTTTAAGCTGGATGCGTTACTTATTCATTCCGGCGAGCTTTTCAACGTCTTTCTCGACGATCACCCTTATCCGTTTAAGGTCAATCCGCAGTTTAAAGCGTGGGTGCCGGTAACTCAGGTTCCAAATTGCTGGCTGCTGGTCGATGGCGTCAACAAACCCAAATTGTGGTTTTATCTGCCAGTCGATTACTGGCATAACGTTGAACCGCTGCCAACGTCCTTCTGGACAGAAGAAGTCGAGGTCGTCGCCTTACCGAAAGCGGATGGCATCGGCAGCCAGCTGCCTGCCGCGCGTGGCAATATCGGCTATATCGGCCCGGTTCCTGAGCGCGCGCTACAATTGGATATCGCCGCCAGCAACATCAACCCGAAAGGTGTTATCGACTATCTGCATTACTACCGCGCCTATAAAACGGATTATGAACTGGCCTGTATGCGCGAAGCGCAGAAAATGGCGGTGAGCGGTCATCGTGCGGCGGAAGAGGCCTTCCGTTCCGGCATGAGCGAGTTTGACATCAACCTGGCGTACCTGACCGCCACGGGACATCGCGATACCGATGTTCCATACAGCAACATTGTGGCGCTGAACGAACATGCCGCCGTGCTGCATTACACGAAACTGGATCATCAGGCACCGTCTGAAATGCGCAGTTTCCTGCTGGATGCGGGCGCGGAATACAACGGCTACGCGGCGGATCTGACGCGAACCTGGTCGGCGAAAAGCGATAACGACTACGCCCACCTGGTGAAAGATGTTAACGACGAACAGTTGGCGCTGATCGCTACCATGAAGGCGGGCGTTAGCTATGTGGATTATCATATTCAGTTCCATCAGCGCATCGCAAAGCTGCTGCGTAAACATCAAATCATTACCGACATGAGTGAAGAGGCGATGGTGGAAAATGATCTCACCGGGCCGTTTATGCCGCACGGTATTGGTCATCCGTTGGGTCTGCAGGTACACGATGTGGCCGGGTTTATGCAGGATGATTCCGGTACGCATCTCGCCGCGCCGTCCAAATACCCGTATCTGCGCTGCACGCGTGTGTTACAGCCGCGAATGGTGTTGACCATCGAACCGGGGATTTACTTCATCGAATCGCTGTTAGCGCCGTGGCGCGAAGGCCCGTTCAGCAAGCACTTCAACTGGCAGAAAATTGAAGCGCTCAAGCCTTTCGGCGGTATTCGCATTGAAGATAACGTGGTCATCCACGAAAACGGCGTGGAAAACATGACGCGGGATTTAAAACTGGCGTAATGGACAGTTGGTTAATCCCTGCAGCGCCGGTCACCGTTGTTGAAGAGATCAAAAAAAGCCGCTTTATTACGCTATTGGCGCATACCGATGGCGTAGACGCGGCGAAAGCGTTTGTTGAGTCAGTCAGAGCTGAGCACCCTGATGCGCGCCACCATTGTGTGGCGTGGGTGGCGGGGGCGCCGGACGACTCACAGCAACTGGGCTTTTCAGACGACGGCGAACCGGCGGGAACGGCAGGCAAGCCGATGCTTGCGCAATTGATGGGCAGCGGCGTCGGAGAGATTACTGCCGTCGTCGTGCGCTACTATGGTGGTATTCTGCTGGGTACGGGCGGGCTGGTAAAAGCCTATGGCGGCGGTGTGAATCAGGCATTACGTCAGCTTGCCACACAACGCAAGACGCCATTAACCGAATATACTTTGCAGTGTGAGTACGGTCAGTTGGCCGGAATCGAAGCATTATTAGGACAGTTTGCCGGGAAGATCGTTTCCAGCGATTATCAGGCGTCTGTTCGGCTCAGGGTGGCGCTTCCTTTTGCTCATGTGAATGCATTTTCCACAAAACTGGCGGATTTTAGCCGTGGTTCATTGCAATTGTTAGCGATTGAAGAATAATCCCCACCTCATTTTTAAGAATAAAGGAAGCGGCAGAGATGCATTTTCGCGCCATTACCCGAATCGTTGGACTACTGGTTATCTTATTTTCGGGGACAATGATTCTCCCGGGACTGGTAGCGCTAATATATCGTGATGGCGCAGGAAGAGCGTTCACGCAGACCTTTTTTGTCGCGCTGGCGATCGGTTCCATACTGTGGTGGCCGAACCGTAGGGAAAAGGGCGAGCTGAAATCCCGCGAAGGATTTCTTATCGTGGTGCTGTTCTGGACCGTGCTGGGCAGCGTGGGTGCGCTGCCGTTTATTTTCTCGGAAAGCCCAAACCTCACCATTACCGATGCTTTTTTTGAATCGTTCTCCGGGTTAACCACCACGGGCGCCACTACGCTGGTGGGGCTGGATTCATTACCGCACGCCATTCTCTTTTATCGTCAGATGCTGCAATGGTTTGGCGGTATGGGGATCATTGTGCTGGCGGTGGCGATTCTCCCTATCCTCGGCGTCGGGGGGATGCAGCTCTATCGGGCGGAAATGCCGGGGCCGTTGAAAGATAACAAAATGCGCCCGCGTATTGCCGAGACGGCGAAAACGCTGTGGCTTATCTATGTCTTGCTAACGGTAGCCTGCGCGCTGGCGCTATGGTTTGCAGGGATGCCCGCGTTTGACGCTATCGGACACAGCTTCTCCACTATCGCTATCGGCGGCTTCTCAACGCATGACGCCAGCGTAGGCTATTTTGATAGTCCCACTATTAATACCATCATCGCTATTTTCCTTCTGATCTCCGGTTGTAACTATGGCCTGCATTTCTCTTTATTAAGCGGGCGTAGCCTGAAGGTATACTGGCGCGATCCGGAATTCCGCATGTTCATCGGCGTACAGTTGACGCTGGTGGTGATCTGCACGCTGGTACTGTGGTTCCATAATATCTACGACTCGGCGCTGACAACGCTAAATCAGGCATTCTTCCAGGTTGTGTCGATGGCGACAACGGCAGGGTTTACCACGGACAGCATTGCGCGCTGGCCGCTGTTTTTGCCCGTCTTGCTGCTATGTTCCGCGTTTATTGGCGGTTGCGCCGGGTCAACGGGCGGGGGGTTAAAGGTCATCCGTATTCTGTTGTTGTTTAAACAGGGGAACCGCGAACTCAAACGTCTGGTGCATCCGAATGCCGTTTACAGTATTAAGCTGGGGAACCGGGCGCTGCCAGAACGTATTCTGGAAGCCGTCTGGGGATTCTTTTCTGCCTACGCGCTGGTATTTATCGTCAGTATGCTGGCCATTATCGCTACAGGCGTAGATGATTTCTCGGCTTTCGCCTCGGTAGTGGCTACGCTTAATAACCTGGGACCGGGGCTGGGGGTGGTTGCTGATAACTTCGCCAGTATGAATCCGGTTGCGAAATGGATACTCATCGCCAACATGCTATTTGGTCGTCTGGAAGTATTCACTTTGCTGGTACTTTTTACCCCGACTTTCTGGCGTGAATAATGGAGTAACACGTGAAAACATTGATTCTTTTCTCTACCCGGGACGGACAAACGCGCGAAATTGCCTCTTATCTGGCTTCTGAACTCAAAGAGATGGGGATCTGGGCCGATGTCGTTAATCTGCATCGCGCAGAAGAACCGGACTGGGATAGCTATGATCGCGTAGTGATTGGCGCGTCTATTCGTTATGGCCATTACCACAGCGCCTTTCAGGAGTTCGTTAAGAAATACGCCACGCGGTTGAACGGAATGCCGAGCGCCTTTTATTCCGTTAACCTGGTGGCGCGTAAAGCTGAAAAACGGACGCCGCAGACTAACAGCTATGCGCGTAAGTTTTTAATGAGCTCTCCGTGGCGACCTGACTACTGTGCCGTCATTGCAGGCGCGCTTCGCTATCCCCGCTATCGCTGGTATGACCGTCTGATGATCAAGCTTATTATGAAGATGTCGGGCGGCGAAACGGATACCAGTAAAGAAGTGGTGTACACCGACTGGGAGCAGGTTGCGCACTTTGCCCGTGAAATAGCCCATTTAACCAACAAATCGTCGGCAAAATAAACGCAAAGAATAAAAAGTGCGCACTCAGAAAATTATTTTAAATTTCCTCTTGTCAGGCAGAAATAACTCCCTATAATGCGCCACCACTGACACGGAACAACGGCA
>NZ_JBGDOX010000015.1:0-75609 GCF_046558195.1 Salmonella sp. 5800
CCTCCACGGTGAACGACAGCCCGCGAAACAGCGTCCTCTCGTCCCGCTCGCAGTACAGATCTCTGGCTTCAAGCATTATTGTCATTGCGCATATTCAGGTTGATATGGCGTATAAACACCGGTCAGGCTTTCCAGGAAGGCGACGATATCGTCAATATCGTTTTGCGGCAGATCGGTGCCAACCTGATAACGCAGCATCAGTTTTACCGCGCCATCCAGCGTCGGTACGTCGCCCCGATGGAAATAAGGCGCTGTTAACGCGACGTTGCGTAAGCCCGGGACTTTTTGCCGTAATTTATCGCGAACCTCTTTGGTGACGTTCATACGACCAATATCCGCTGCGGTAATTTCGCCAAAATTAAAGTCTCGCTTTAATCCCAATGGTTCAAAAGAGCGCCCGCCTAAAATGATACCGCCGTGACAGGTTGCACATTTATTCTCTTTAAATAATTGATAACCGTGTTTCTGTTGCGCGGTCAGCGCATTTTCATCTCCACGTAGCCATTTATCAAAGGCGGAATCCGGCGTTATCAACGTTTTTTCGAATTCGGCGATCGCATCAGTAATATTTTCCCCGGTAAATCCTTGCGGATAAACCGCCTGGAAATCTTTTTTCAGGACAGGATCTTTATCAAGCTTGCTAATAATTTCATCCCAGGATTTAGAGGCCATTTCAATAGGATTTAACGGTGGTCCGCCTGCTTGCTCCTGCAGGGTTGCAGCACGACCATCCCAAAATTGTTCGATATTAAATACGGAGTTGAATACCGTCGGCGCATTTATTGGTCCTACCGCACCGCCAACGCCAATTGAGGTTTTTCTGCCATCGACACCGCCCGCATTTAACGCGTGACAATGCGCACAGGATATTGTGCTGTCGCCGGATAAACGTTCATCATGATAAAGACGGAAACCTAAGTCGACTTTTTTCGCATCGACGGGAATATTGCGCGGAATAGGCTGAACGGGTTCATTCCGGTGCGCCGGGTCGGTATCGGCGCTGGCATAGTTGCGCTCACGCTGATCGGCTATCCAGTTCAGGATGTCAGTACGCTCTTTATCGCTGACGCCCCCCGCCCAGTGCAGCGCGACATAGCGGGTTGGCGGCATAGTCTGATGTTGCATAACCCATTCAATTTTATTCAGTTCGCTTTGCGGCACCGGCGTATCCGCAATCAGGGCGGCCCGTACCGCCTCCAGGTTAAACGATTTGTAGCCAAGCTGGATATCGTAATCCATTAGCTGCTTTGCCACCGGAAAAGAGGAATAAAAAGGTAATTCAGCGGAAGGCGTATGACAATAATCACATCCTTTCTCCCTGAAATAACCCAGTATTTTATTATTTTCACCCACAACCGAGGCCTGCACATCGCTTTTTTTACTGCGCTGTTTGTCGTAATACCATACATACCCGGACAAACCTAAATAACATAACAGCCCAACGGTGATAACCGTTGTCGCATAGAGGGTAATTTTTTTCATATCACTATCCTTATGGGGTATTGCGGCATGATTAATTAAATTTTATTTTTTTACTCATGAGGCCCGTCAATACTAAATACAAACCCATCATGGATATTGATTGGTATCAATAATTACAATTGGCTAAACCTATAGATATGATAACCCCCGACTATCGTAAGATTTATTTTGCGATGCCCGTCACAGGGTTTATTCAGCCGCAACAATGGATAAATCCTCTTTTCCGTCATCAAAACGAACGATAGCCAACAATAATTGACTTAACGCAGCATAAAAACCATAGGGATCATGCTTAAGGCAATTATTTGTAAATTCCGGAAGCCATTCCAGTAATGACGACAATGTTTTCTGGCGTAATTTATTCATTCTCCGTTGTTGGAACGATTCACCCAATGAAAAATGTAAATGGCTGAGTAATTCCAGATAAATCGCCAGGTGGTCGGCCGGCTCTTTAAAATCGTCGTTGACTTCCATCCCGGCTTCAAGCAATAAATGTTTAATCATGCCGGGTTCCTGCTGCGGGTATTGCGAGGCGTAGGGCAACGCCGATTTTTTATCCGTCATCAGGAACAATCCGCAAAAATCTGCGGCCAGCTCCAGCTGCGCATCCTGGCGCAGGCTAAGCGCGGCAATTTTTTGTTCGAGTAACGCCACCGACGCCGCCAGCGCTGGCTGACGCTTTAACAGCGCCAGCCAGTCCGCGATTTCCGCGGACTGTAATTGTATTAACCCTTCATCATCCACTTCCCGGAAAAAGAGTAACGCCAGCCATGCATATACGCAGGCGTACTGTTCCTGAGCAAGCGCTGGCTGCTTAATCATGCGGATTCCCCTGCGATGCGGGTACATATTCACACTGCGCGACCATCTCGACCGGACCGTTAAACGCCGTGACGTTATCAATAGGGCCGGTATATTTTTCAATTTCCACCAGCGTCGTATGCGCGCTGGTCGCCTGCGCGAGCTGTGATGTACCGATATCCAGCGTTAATACGTTAGGGTTGCCGTACTTACATAACGCGTTGAGATCGCCGCCTTTATCAGGATCGTACCAGGCGCCTTCATGAATTCGCGCCACGCCCGGCGCATAGCGATCGGAAACTACCGCTCCCGCCAGTACCTGCCCGCGTGCATTGAATACCCGCACGATGTCACCGTTGCGGATCCCGCGTGCGCTGGCATCCTGTGGGTTAATAAAGACCGGCTCCTTGCCGCCAACGGCATATTGCTGACGCAGCGTTTCCGACTCGCACAGTTGGGAATGCAGACGGAAATCAGGGTGGACGGATTGTAAGTGCAGCGGCCAGCGCTGCGATCCCGGCCCGCCATGCGAGCGTTCGATTTTTTCGAACCACATGGGATGGCCCTGACAATCGTCGTATTGCATGTCGGCGATCGTTTTGGAGTAAATCTCGATCAAACCGCTTGGCGTGCCCAACGGCTCCAGGTCCGGATCTTCACGGAAAGCCTGATGGCGCACAAACATCTGCGGATGATCAAACTCGATGTACTCCTGTTGATTCCAGAACACCTCGAAAGTCGGTAAGTGGATACCGCGACCTTTTCCCTGCTGGCTCCCTTCCTGCCAGATGCGTTTCAGCCAGCCCATTTCATCAAGACCTTCCGTGAATGCCGCTTCACGGTTAAAGCGTCGGCAGAGATCGCGGAAAATATCAAAGTCGTTACGCGCTTCAAACTGCGGCGACACCACCTGTTTCATGGCGATAATGCCGCGGTTAGAGTGGTTGCCGAATTGATCGAGGTCGTTACGCTCAAATTGGGTGGTAGCCGGCAAAACGATATCCGCAAAGCGGCAGGTCGACGTCCACTGGTTATCAATAGCGATGACCGTTTCCAGCTTGCGCCACCCTTCAATTATGCGGTTAATTTGTTGGTGTCGGTGGAACGGGTTAGTCCCGGCGAACACGCACATCTTCAGCGGCGGTAATTTAACCGATTTGCCGTTCCAGTTAATGACCTTGCCCGGTTCAAGAATGGCATCCATAAAACGCGCAATAGGAATGGTGCTGCTGTAGCCTTTGTAATCCGTGCTGTCGTGTACTGGCGGAACGGTCGTCGAACCGGAAAAGCCGCTTAAAATGATCCCTTTACGGCCAGGCGTCCCGGCGCCGTTGTAGTGCCAGCCAAAACCAAAGCCGCCGCCCGGTAAACCAATCTGTCCCAGCATTGCCGCCAGCACGACGACCATCCAAGACCACTGTTCGCCATGCTGCATACGTTGTACGCACCAGCCAGCGATGATTTGCGTTCTGTCGCCCGCCATCTGCCGCGCCAACGCGCGGATGGTGTCGGCGTCAATACCGCACAGTTTTTCCGCCCAGGCGGCATCTTTGGGCTGTCCATCTTTTTCGCCCAGCAAATAGGGGAGGAACTGGTCAAAACCGACGCAATAATTATCGAGGAAATTTTTATCGTACAGTTTCTCGCTGTACAGGGTATGCGCCAGCGCCAGTTGTAACGGGACATCCGTCTGCGGGTTAATGGCGATATGTTTGACCTTATCGCGCCCCAGATAATCGTGCGTGGAGGTGACGACCGGGTCGATGCTGATGACCGAGATAGCGCCGCTGGCAACTTTCTCTTTTAATTGTTCATAGTACTGATAGACATCGTGATCCGGGCACCACCAGTTTGCCTGCTGGTTTTTCACCATATCAGAACCCCATAGCACAATTGTTTTACTGTTCTGTAAAACCAGAGGCCATGACGTTTGCTGCTCGTACACTTCCATTGAACCCACCACGCGCGGCAGAATCACCTGTGCCGCGCCAGTCGAATAGTCCCCTCCCGTGCTGACGCTATTGCCATGTAGCGCAATCGCGCGCGCCAGCATCCCGGAGGCGTTATGGAACATGCCGGTAGATTGCCAGCCGCTCGCCGTCAGTAACGCGCTCGGCCCGTAGGTTTTTTGCACCCGCTCCAGTTCCTGATAGAACAGATCCAGCGCTTCATCCCAGGAGACGCGCACAAAACGATTATCGCCGCGCTGCGAGGTGTCGCTTTGATGACCTTTGCGCATCCAGTCGACGCGCACCATCGGATAGCGAATACGCGCCGCATTGTGAACGTGATCGGGCAGACCAGCGATCATTTTGGACGGGTATTTATCCTGTTCAAACGGTTTTGCCGCCACAAATCGACCGTCAACCACCGTGGCGCGAATCGCCCCCCAGTGAGAACCGGTAAGGATACCCTCTTTCGTCGCGGCGCCTGGCGCAACGGCATCCGCTGCGCGGGCGCTACGGGGCGTCAGCAGTGACGGCCCCAGCATTCCTGCCACCGTCAAACCGCCAAGCTGCGCCAGAAAACGTCGACGAGAGACGTGTAACGAGTCCTTATTTTTCATTGTGTTATCCCTTATCGCTGTGCGGCGTGTTGGTGGTATCAGACGCATTCATCTGGAGATATTTCAACAAGGTACGTTCTTCACGCTTATCCAGACTGGTGAAACCGATCATGCCGTTGAGCGTGCCGATCCAGCCGTTAGCGTCAAAGTGCGCTTTGTCCGGCGCGCCGTGACACTGATTACAGGTGCCGTTATAGAGGGAGTCGGCATAGGCCCAAATCGGTTTAATGTCATTTACCATGTCGCCTTTTTGCATCCACGCGGTTGCCTGTAATTTGCTCCACTGAGTATTGGTCGCCGCGACGGTGGTCTCTTCCAGCGTTTTCACATGCTGTTGCACATCGCCGCGAATCGAGGCGACAAAAATACGTTTACCGGGCAACTGCGTCAGCACGCGCTGGCGACCGTCCGTCTCCGTCCAGCCTTCGATTTGCACTTGCAGCCAGTCACCGTCCCGTTTAAGGACTTTCACTTCAGAAGCAGGTAACAGCGAACCTGCCGGTTCTTTATCGCCTTTAGCGGCGTAAATCGGCTTGATATCCAGCGAATAGAGCGTATCGCCGTCATTATGCGTACTGGCGCTGGCGCGCAGTTCATCAAACTGTTTGCGGAAACCGCTGCTCATATCCGGTAGCTGGTGGGCAATCCCTTTATGACAGTCGATGCAGGATTGATTTTCTTTCGCGGCGATTTTCATTTGCCGCGCCGCTTCCGGGTTCTGTTTCGCGTGATCCATCGCATCGTAGTTATGGCAGGAACGACAGGTCGCGGAGTTATTCTCTTTCATGCGCGCCCATTCACGCTCGGCAAGCTCGGCGCGTTTGGCTTCAAATTTTTCCGGGGTATCAATCGAGTGGGCGATAAATGTCTGGTAAAGATCGTTGCTGGCTTCCAGCTTACGTTTCACCATGCCTGGAATATCAGGGGGGATATGGCAATCGTGGCATTCCGCGCGTACGCCGGAAGCGTTCTGGAAATGTACGGACTGTTTATATTCCTGATACACCGGCTGCATACTATGGCAGCTGACGCAAAACTCTGTCGTACTGGTCAGTTTGATACCGACGTGAGGTAACACGATCAGCGCAACGCCGATCACAATCCCGACAATGACCAGCGCCAGTATCGACCAACGGGCGCTTGGCCTGAGTAGCGCTCTCCAGAGTTTTCGCATAATAGCCCCTGTAATTATATGGTTTAATGCGCAGATCTTATTCCGCAAATATGAACAGCGTCACTGGTCAGGATGAACGGGATACGGCAATATATGAACAGATATGAACAGAAAGAGACCGCGCGCAGGATGTCACATCACATTGTTATTGTTGAGGATGAACCTGTTACTCAGGCCAGATTACAGGCCTATTTTGAGCAGGAGGGGTATCGCGTTTCGGTGACCGACAGCGGCGCGGGCCTGCGCGACATCATGGAGCATGAGCACGTTTCGCTGATCCTGCTGGATATCAACCTCCCCGATGAAAACGGGTTGATGCTGACCAGGGCGCTACGCGAACGCTCCACGGTGGGCATTATTCTGGTGACAGGGCGTTGCGACCAAATCGACCGCATCGTCGGGCTGGAGATGGGCGCGGACGACTACGTCACCAAGCCGCTGGAACTGCGCGAGCTGGTAGTGCGGGTGAAAAACCTTTTGTGGCGCATCGATCTGGCCCGCCCCACGCCGCAAAATGCCAGTGAAAACTGCTATATGTTTTCCGGTTACTGCCTGAACGTGATGAATCACACGCTGGAGCACAATGGTGAAGCCATTAAGCTTACGCGCGCGGAGTACGAGTTACTGCTGGCCTTTGTGACCAACCCAGGCAAAGTGCTGCATCGCGAACGTCTGCTGCGAATGCTTTCCGCCCGCCGCGTAGAGACTCCGGATCTCCGCACGATTGATGTCCTGGTTCGCCGCTTACGCCATAAAATTACGCCGGAACTGCTGGTCACACAGCATGGCGAAGGCTACTTTTTAGCCTCGGAGGTGTATTGATACAGATAGACGGGCCGAAATCCCGGAGGCGATAGCGAACGGCGAACGCGCGCGCTGTCGGCGTTGTTATGCGTCAAAATAAGCACCGGCGGGCTGATATTTTCAGGCACCGGTTGCCCCTGTAAGACCTTAATCGACTGCGTTATCGCTAATTCTCCCTGCCAGGCCATCTGATCGCTGAGCGCCATCAGGATATGGCCGCGTTTTAAACCGCGATAAACCTGATGCGTCAGATAAAATGAGACGATCGTGAGCGGAGTCGTCAAATTTCGCCCTTCGCCCATCGCCGCCTCCGCCGCTATCGCCGACCCGGCGACCACATTGGCGTCCGGATGGCGCTCCAGCATTTCCTGGAGTAAGTTTCGCTGCACTTCAATGTCGTTATCGCCCCAGGCGATATCCACAATGTTGATGGCGCTGCCTTTAATTGCCTGACGAAAACCCGCCACCATCTCCTGACTGCCGCCGGCTTCTTCCGGCCCCGGGAAGAGTAAAACGTTAAGCGCTTTTCCTTTGCTCCACTGCACCAGGAAACGTCCCGGCAGATACCCCATCTGAAACCACGGCAGACCAACGCGGGTTGCGACGCTGGCATCGTGAATCATGTTCACCAGTTCAATAACCGGCACATTACCGGCATACCGTTCCAGTTCCGGGAAACGATCGGTACTGCTGCCAAGCAGAATAGCGTCGGCGCCCCACTCCCGGCATTGCATCATTTGCTGTTGTTGCGTCGCCAGTTGCCGATAGCCATTCGCTTCCAGCACTTTTAAATCAACGCCATACAATTTGGCCGCTTTTTGCATCCCGTAGTTGACGGACAACCAGTAAGAATCTTTCAGGCTGGGGTATAATGCGCACAGTTTCCAGGGTTTACTCGCATTGACTGACGTTTGCCGCCAGGGAATCGCCCGATCGGCTCGCGTCCAGTGTAGCAGTCCGGTTTCGGCTGACGCCGTTTCTACATTCGAGACGATGATTATCAAAAAAAAGAACGAAATAAGCGCGCGCATGATAGCCCCACCAGCAACAAGGTTTTATCCTAATGGTTTTTCCGGCGGCAACTCAACCCATTTCACCCGCGGCGCATAAATGTCAACGCCTTCACTGACCCGCAGATTATGGCTGGCCTTCGCCCTGATGGCGGCGCTCACCCTGCTCAGCACCGTGATCGGCTGGATAAGCCTGCGCGTCATTAGTCAGGTGGAGCAAACCAATACGCAAGCGCTGCTCCCGACGATGAATATGGCCAGGCAGTTAAGCGAAGCCAGCGCTTACGAGCTCTTTTCCGCGCAAAATCTGACCAATGCCGACAGTGAGGGCGTTTGGCTGGCGCAGGGGAAGATGCTGAAAGCGCAAAGCCTTAAAATTAACCATCTTTTGCAGGCATTAAGCGAGCAGGGGTTTAATACCTCGGCCATCGCCCGGCAAGAAAAAGAGATTGCACAAACGCTTGGGCAACAGGGAACGCTGGTCGGTGAAATTCTCACGCTGCGCGCACAGCAACAGCAGTTAAGCCGCCAGATTGCGGAGGCGGCGGAAAGCATTGCCGCCCAGGCTCACGGTCAGGCCAATAATGCAGCGACATCTGCAGGCGCCACCCAGGCCGGTATTTACGATCTTATCGAAAGCGGTAAAGGGGACCAGGCTGAACGCGCGCTTGACCGACTAATTGATATCGACCTTGAGTATGTGAATCAGATGAATGAGCTGCGGGTCAATGCCCTGCGGTTTAAGCAGCTCATTGTGACCTTAAAAGACGCGCAAGGGCTGAGCGATGCCGAGGACACCGATGAAAAACTTAATCAGTTGGTTAAAATTTTATCCCGCCGCCAGCAGCGTATAGAAGATCCTACCGTTCGCGCCCAAATCGCCGACGCGCTGGAGAAAATAAATCAGTACACCACACTGGTTACCCTGTTTCGTAAGGAAAACGCCATCCGCGACCAGCTTCAAACGCTTATGGCCAATAACCTCTTTCAGTTTACCCGCTTCAGTACGGAAGTGTCGCAGTTGGTGAATGCCATCGAAAAACGAAACGAGGCTGGGTTAGCGCGTCTTACACACGCCAGTCAGCGTGGGCAAATAGGGTTAGTGATCTTAGGTATCCTGGCGCTGTGCTCATTAAGTTTTATTCTTTGGCGAGTGGTTTACCGTTCCGTATCCCGCCCGCTGGCGCAACAAACTCAGGCCTTACAGCGGCTACTGGAGGGCGATATTGACTCACCGTTTCCGGAGGCGGCTGGCGTCAGCGAACTGGATACCATCAGCCGTCTGATGGAAGCGTTTCGCGCCAACGTGCGCAAATTAAACCGCCATCGTGAGGATTTGGCGGAACAGGTGCGTTCGCAAACGGCGGAGCTTCATGCGCTGGTGCTGGAACACCGGCAGGCGCGCGCCGAAGCGGAAAAGGCCAACGAGGCGAAATCGACGTTCCTTGCCGCCATGAGCCATGAAATTCGCACGCCGCTTTACGGCATTCTCGGTACGGTACAATTGCTGGCCGATAAACCGCTCATGGCAAACTACCGCGACGACTTACAGGCCATTAATGATTCAGGCGAATCGCTACTGGCGATTCTTAACGATATTCTTGATTACTCGGCGATTGAAGTAGGCGGCACCAACGTTTCTATTAGCGAGGAGCCGTTTGAACCGCGACAATTGTTGAATAGCGCGCTGCATTTAATGCACAGCCGCGTGCAGGTGGCGCTCATCGCCGACTTTAGCGAGCAACTCCCCTCCACGCTACAAGGCGATCCGCGCCGGATACGTCAAATTGTGATTAATCTTTTAAGTAATGCGGCGAAATTTACCGATCGCGGCAGCATAGTGCTGCGCATGTTTTGCGACGATCAGAGCTGGTTTATTGAGGTTGAAGATACCGGGTGCGGTATCCCTGAAGCGAAGCTGACGGCTATTTTCAAACCGTTTGTGCAGGCGACAGGACGCCGGGGCGGGACGGGCCTGGGGCTGGCTATCAGCGCCAGCCTGGCAGAGGCGATGGGCGGGACGCTAACCGTCACCAGTACGCTTCATGTTGGCAGTTGTTTTCGCTTACAACTGCCGGTTCGCCACCCCAAACCCGCAAGCAAAAATGCGTTCAGGGAACCGATAAATCTTAACGGGCTACGTCTGTTGCTGATTGAAGATAATATGCTGACGCAGCGTATTACCGCTGAAATGCTCACGGGTAAAGGGGTGAAGGTCTCAGTAGCTGAAAGCGCGAATGACGCGCTACGCTGTTTAGCTGAAGGCGAGTCCTTTGATGTAGCGCTGGTGGATTTTGATTTACCGGATTATGACGGCTTAACCCTGGCGCAGCAGTTGATGAGCCTGTATCCCGCCATGAAACGCATTGGTTTTAGCGCGCATGTGATAGACGATAATCTTCGTCAGCGTACCGCCGGTCTTTTCTGCGGGATTATTCAAAAGCCCGTTCCCCGCGAGGAGCTTTACCGCATGATAGCGCACTATTTACAGGGCAAATCTCACAATACGCGGGCGATGCTGAATGAACATCAGCTTGCCGGCGATATGGCGTCTGTCGGCCCGGAAAAGCTCCGGCAATGGGTCGCCTTATTCAAAGACAGCGCGCTGCCTTTAGTCGAGGAGATCGAGGCGGCGCGCGCCATGAATGACGACGTTAACATTAAGCGGCTGGCGCATAAATTAAAAAGCGGCTGCGCCAGCCTGGGGATGACGCAGGCAACCGAAGCCTGTCGGGAGCTGGAATTGCAACCGCTTAGCGATATAGATATTAAAACTATCGTGACGCAGGGAGTGACGGCGCTCGACGCATGGATAGCCGGTCATCCTTCGCCATAATAGCTTCCGGCTCGCCAAACGACGCGTTTCACATCGCCAGTTATCAGGACATAAAACAGTACGCCGAGGGTATAAGAGGGAAATAGCCTACGGCTACTGCCTGTTTAATGATTCTGTGTTTTTTCGTCCTGTAGCCGTGCCTGCTCCGCCAGGGCGGCAAAATCTTTTTCGCTGTAATAGTGCGCGGGAGGCGGTAGCTGCGCCATATCCTCGCTGGGCCACAATTGTAGTTGCGCCAGCGTGCTAAGCTGGATACCGCGCCAGCGATGGGGCAAGCTCAGCGGCAATAGCGGCATTATCTCGCCAGGAATGGCGGTCGGCAGGCGGTCATCGCCCATCTGATAATTACGATGCAGCACCAGATATTTTTCCGGTACCCGCCGCTGGCTGTTCCACCAACGGCCATCAAGCATATCAAACTGAAAACGGGTGATCTGCGCCGGCTGCGCTGCCAGCTGCGTCAGCGCTTGCCTCAGCGCAGTTTCCATCGCCGTGTTGTACATCTCTTGCGTTTTCGTCTGGCCGCCGACAATTAAAGACGCTGCCAGACGGGCACCCGCGAGGTTAGAATAGAGATCTTCCGGCGAAAAAGCCGATACTCCCTCAGAAAATCCGCGAACAGACTCGAAACCGTACCATTGGGCGATTTCGTGCCACTCCGCCACCTGGAACGCCAGATGCGCCGACAGCCAGGCGGCCAGCGTGTAACGCTCGCGTGCATCGACCGGAGGGGTAAAAGCAGTAAAAACCAGACGCCGTTCGGCCAGCTCCTCGCCCAGATTCAGCGTAAAAGCCTGCCCCAGCTTTGGTAGTAGTTGGCTGAAGATATACACTGTCATATCAGCGGTATCCCGCACATGTGCGGTGTCGATGAATCCGCCACGCAAGGTATACACAATACCGTTATTCTCACCGCTAAGGCCAATCAGGTTTGCCACGCCCGAGTACAGATGGTCGTTGTACTGATGATGCCCCAGCGAGTCCACCGTCACGATGTTATTTAACTGATAGAACGGAACCGGCAGTCCCAGCAGCTCGGCATGCAGGTCGTAACCAAAAGCGCAACACGGCCGCAACCCCTTTGGCAGCGGCTGCGGCGGCATCGTCGGCCAGGCTTCACTGGCAGCAGGCATTGGGTGAGTGGACAGATAGAGCGACAGTGGTAAGGCGGCGCGGGCACTCCCCGCCAGAAACAGCAGCGCCAGAAAGATAACCCGAACGACGGACCTCAAAATGCTTCTCCTACCTGAAAATAAAAACCGCTGCTAGCTTTGCCCACGCCGTAATCCAGCCGCACATTGACGCGCGGCTTGAACTCAAAGCGATAGCCCACGCCCGCAGAAGGCAGCCATCGCCCGTCATCCAGATGATGCAAAGACGATCCCATGGTGCCCGCGCCCACCCAACCGACAACGCCATGCCGCCAGCTCAGCTTATGGCGATATTCCAGCTGACCGCTGATAGCATTTTTATCGCGATAGCGTCCTTCATAATAGCCGCGCATACGATGGTTACTGCCCAGCAGCGGCAGCATATTCCACGGCACATCACCCTGAGTAAAGGCGCCGTCCGTTTCCCAGGCCAGCACATCTTTATCATTGACGGCATGGTAACGACTATAGTGCAGTTGGTATTCATCGAACCGCGTATCGCTACCGACGTCCGACGCGAAGTGGGTATAGCGAAGGGTGGCATACTGCCCTTTGCGTGGGTTAGGTATAAAATCACGATCATCCCAGCTAATCTCAACGCTACCGCCGTTACTCAGTGAAGAACAGCCCTGCGCGGTACTTTGAATTTTGGGCGGATCGGTCTCATCAATTTGCGCGGCGTGCTGTACATCCAGCCTCCAGCCAACGCCAAGATAGATATTGTTAACCAGCCGACGATACAGCATGGGTTGCAGATCCAGCACCTGCGCAGTATAGGCCTGCTTATGGCTGTCTTTACCACCGGCGGCAAAACCCTGTCCCCAATAGTAAGTGGGCGTGTCGCTCAATGCGCCAGTGAGGAAGAAACGCCAGCGATCTTGCGCGAAAAAAGCGTAATTTTGCAGGCTTACGCCAAAAGCGCCTGTGGAGCTGAAATAGCCGCTCAGCGACAGCGTGGATACCTGGCTAACCTTATCGGCAGGATCGGGGCGATACATACCGACGATAGCGGTGCCGATGCCCAGCCCCAGTTCAGGGGTATAAAATGGCCCGGGCATTACTCCCCAGTTGACGCCTTTGGCGGCATCGTAAGTATCGCTATCCCCCATTTGTTGTAGCCAGCCGTCCACCTGACTGCGGCTGGGCAGCGACGCCTGCGCCACGCCGGACAGCACACCGGCGACGCAAAGCAACAGTCGGTAATGGCAGCGATTCAAAAGCGGTACTCACCGGCCACAAAGAAGCTATTGCGCTCGGCAAAGCCAAACTCGGTGGTAACGTTGAAATGGCGGGTTATTTCATACTGAGCGCCCAGCAGCATGTTCCACGGTGATTGTAGATGCTGTTTGACGTCAAAGCGGCCGTTATTGTTATAGTTAGCCATACTCACCAGCCTTTGTAGCGTCGCTGACGGCATGGTCAGGTCGTCGAGGCTGCCTTTAAACTCCTGCTGCACATCCTGATACATGCTGCCGACCCAGACGTTTAGCTTGCCCGACGGCAGATGCATCTTATCTATACCCGGGGTGGTAAAACGGTAACCAACACGAGGTGAGACGGTAAAGGCGTCGATGCTGCCATCAAGAATATCGAACTGTGTCTGGGTGTAGTTAGCATCAACAGCGGTAAACCAGTTACTTACGCCGCCGACCAGCGTGGTGCCGATGCCATAGGTAGTGCCTTTAAAGTCGAGTTTAAACTTGAGGTTTTGCAGATCGGCGGGATGAAAAACGTGGCCATTTTTCGTCATCAACCCAACACCAATTTGCGAAACGGAATGACCATCGGTATAGCCCACCAGGCCGTACACATTCATAAATGGCAGCAGCCAGGCATCCAGCTTGACCGTTTCGGTCTTGCTCTTTTCACGGGTATGACCGACGTTAATTTTAAATGCGTTATCTAATGGAATTCCCCCGTTGGGACCTAAAGCCAGGCCATTAAAGTTGATGCTATCAACGTTAATATTCTGCCCAATATTCATGTAGTTAATATTGAGGCCAAATGGCTCGGGAAGCTCATAGCCACGCTTTCGGGCTTCATCACCCAGAAAAGGCAACACTGATGTACTGGCAGGCTTTGCCACCGGCGTTATCGCGACTGGCGATGTGGCTGCAGATGGGGCGTCATCCTGATAGCTATAAACAGGCGACAGGTTCGCCGGGGAGCTGGTAGCCGCCCAGGTAGAAAAAGCCATAGCGGGCAGCGCCAACAGCAAAAGGGAGCGTTTTTTCATAATGATGAAGCGTTTATTCTGGCGAGAAGCGCCGCCGGATCGAAAGGAGGAGGGAGAATATAGTAATCGTCGCCTGGTGGGCGGGATTTCTGTGCGAATTAATCTTTTGAAATAAAAAACTATTTTCTACAACGTCTTTGTTGCAACACATTAGCTTCATGAGTGGAACTATCGGCCCGACGGCGATCGGGCCGGAGTGAATCAGGACAGAACATGTTGTTCAATCGCCCAGGCAACACCATCTTCAAGGTTCGATTTAGTCACAAAGTTAGCCACCTCTTTGACCGACGGAATGGCGTTGTCCATTGCCACGCCCATACCGGCGTATTCGATCATCGCAATGTCGTTTTCCTGATCGCCAATCGCCATCACCTCCTCTGGCTTAATACCCAGCGCCTCGGCCAGTGATTTTACGCCAGTGCCTTTATTAACCCGTTTATCGAGGATTTCAAGGAAATACGGCGCACTTTTCAGCACGGTGTACTTTTCCTTCACCTCTGCCGGTATACGCGCAATCGCCCGGTCGAGAACGGCAGGCTCATCGATCATCATAACTTTCAGGAACTGGGTGTTCGGGTCCATCTTCTCCGCTTCACAAAATACCAGCGGAATGGTCGCCACATACGATTCATGCACCGTGTAGTAGCTGATATCGCGGTTAGCGGTATAAAGCGTATTTCGGTCTAATGCGTGGAAGTGAGAACCCACCTCACGGGACAGTTTTTCCAGGTAACGGTAGTCATCATAGCTGAGCGCCGTTTGCGCAACCGTACTGCCGTCCCCTGCTTTCTGCACCAGCGCCCCGTTATAGGTGATGCAATAATCACCGGGCTGTTCCATGTGAAGTTCTTTCAGGTAACTGTGCACACCCGCATACGGACGGCCTGTGGTCAGCACCACGTTTACCCCTTTTTCACGCGCAGCGGCAATCGCGTTTTTAACCGCCGGAGAAATGGTGTGATCGGGCAGCAGAAGGGTGCCATCCATGTCGATAGCAATGAGTTTAATAGCCATGAAATCCCCGCATTAAATGAGTCCTGACTCATGCTAACGCGATTCCGCTCAAAAAACAGTAAAGAATCCGAGAGAAAGGGGGATAAGATTCACAAACGAGATTCCCCTTTTCAGGCCGTATTCTCCCCTCCTGATGTATTAGATAACCTCATTAATCAAACAGAAAATACCGTTTTTCTAAAAGAATGCGTATTGCTACTTTGGACATCATCACTTAGAGCCTAATGGGATTGGTTCTTAATCAGTAAAAATCAACAAAAACTTATATTTTAAAATAACCTTATCCGATGAGAAGGAGATCGCTAATGTCGATGGCCCTTACCGCCCCCCCAACCAGGAAAAGATTTTTAATCGTTGCCTGTCTGTTTATTGGAATATTTATTGCTTATCTCGATCGCGTTAATGTTTCGGTATTAGCCGCGAATGAACCCTTCTTAGCCTATATGGGTATTGAAGGTATGCCCTTGCAAATCGGCATGATGATGACCGTCTTTCTGGCCGCTTATGGTATCGCTAACGTTGTATTATCACCGCTTGGCGATTATCTCGGCCCCAGAAAAGCAATGATACTTTGTATTCTGATCTGGACTATCGCTTTAATGGTTGGCGGCGTCGCCACATCATTCGCTCTAATTATTATTTGCCGTATATTACTGGGCATCGGAGAGGGATTTTATTATCCACTGCAAAGCGTATTTATTAAAAACTGGTTCCCGAAGCAGGAGCGCGGCAGAGCAAACGCGGCGTGGATCGTCGGCCAGTCGGTGGCACCCGCCATTGCGATGCCTTTTTTCACCTGGTGGATAGGCACCCACGGCTGGCGTTCCAACTTTTTCTTATGCGCCGCTCTCGGGTTAATCCCTCTTTGGCTACTTTGGCGATATGTTGCTGATAAACCAGAACAACATAAAAGTATCAGCGAACAAGAACTGGCTTATATCAAAGCTGGACAGGAAACGGAAAGCGCAGGCAACAGCGAAAGTTTTATGTTGCGGGTAAAACCGGTGATTACCAACTACAGCTATTGGCTGCTGGTACTGTGGTATCTGTGTCTGCAATGTTTATATTGGGGAATGATTACCTGGCTACCAACCTATCTAAAATCAGCCAGAGGGTTCAGTTGGGCGGAAATGGGTTGGCTGGCGTCGCTTCCCTTTGTCCTGTCGATATTTGCCAAAGCGGCCGCAGGCGTCTTCGTCGATAAAATAGGACGCAGCGCTCCCATATTAATGGTGTTAATGTTTTTCGCTGGCGTCAGTATCTATTTCGGTACCATAACCGAACATAAATATATGTCAGCAGTACTCCTCTCCTTTGCTGTGGCTTTCTGTACGATGGGCACCCCCGTTGCCTGGACGTTATTACAGGGAATGATACCAGGAAAATCCATATCCGCCGCCAGCGGCGTAATGAACGGCGTCGCCAATGGACTCTCTTCATTATCTCCCGTATTTATCGGCTTATTTATTTCTATCACTGGAACTTATACCGGCGGCTTACTATGCCTGGTTTTTATCAGCGCTATCGCCGTGGTATCGGCATTAATCTTAACGATTAAAAAATATTAATTACGAGGAGTAAATGATGAAAATTACCAGCGTTGATATTATTGATGTGGCGAACGATTTTGCGTCCGCCACCAGCAAATGGCGTCCGGTGGTGGTAAAAATTAATACCGACGAAGGCATTTCCGGTTTTGGCGAAGTCGGGCTGGCTTACGGCGTCGGCGCCTCTGCGGGCATCGGCATGGCAAAAGATTTAGCCGCCATTATCATCGGCATGGACCCGATGAATAACGAAGCTATCTGGGAAAAAATGCTCAAAAAAACCTTCTGGGGGCAGGGCGGCGGCGGCATTTTTTCCGCGGCGATGAGCGGCATCGATATCGCGCTGTGGGATATCAAAGGCAAAGCGTGGGGCGTACCGCTGTATAAAATGCTTGGCGGCAAAAGCCGCGAGAAAATAAGAACCTACGCCAGTCAGCTACAGTTTGGTTGGGGGGACGGCAGCGATAAAGATATGCTGACCGAGCCGGAGCAGTATGCACAGGCGGCGCTGACCGCCGTCAGCGAAGGCTATGACGCAATAAAAGTGGATACCGTCGCAATGGATCGCCACGGCAACTGGAACCAGCAAAACCTCAACGGGCCGCTCACCGATAAAATCCTGCGCCTGGGCTACGACCGTATGGCCGCCATTCGCGATGCGGTCGGCCCGGACGTGGATATCATCGCCGAAATGCACGCCTTTACGGACACCACCTCGGCGATTCAGTTTGGCCGCATGATAGAAGAGCTGGGCATCTTCTACTACGAGGAACCGGTTATGCCGTTAAACCCCGGACAAATGAAACAAGTGGCTGATAAAGTTAATATTCCACTGGCGGCTGGCGAACGCATTTACTGGCGCTGGGGATACCGTCCTTTCCTGGAAAACGGCAGCCTGAGCGTTATTCAGCCCGATATCTGCACCTGCGGCGGCATCACCGAAGTGAAGAAAATCTGCGATATGGCGCATGTTTACGACAAAACGGTGCAAATCCACGTTTGCGGCGGGCCGATTTCCACAGCGGTGGCGCTGCATATGGAAACCGCAATCCCTAACTTCGTCATCCACGAACTGCACCGGTATGCGCTGCTGGAGCCGAATACACAGACCTGTAAATACAACTACCTGCCGAAAAACGGCATGTACGACGTTCCGGAGCTTCCCGGCATCGGCCAGGAACTGACCGAAGAAACCATGAAAAAATCACCAACCATCACCGTAAAATAAGCCAACTGTCTGCCTGCGCCGCAGGCAGACCCCCTGTATTTGCGAGTCGTATCAACGCGACCTTATCCAGCCTGAGATAAAATCTTCTCTGTAAAGGGGTAAGACAGGTGGCAAATGAATTTAACTATCCGGCAATTTCGCGCGTTTCTGGCCGTTGCGGATTTGCGTAGCTTTACCGCCGCCAGCAAATATCTGTGCATCACGCAGGGAGCTGTTAGCGGTTTAATCAACGAAATGGAAAGCCAGATGGAGGTTTCCCTTTTCGACCGCACTTCGCGCGTGGTGAAGCTATCGCCCGACGGCGAAAAGTTTTTACCCGCCGCCATGCGGGTTGTTGAAGAGTTTCAACGGGCCGAAAATTATGCCCGCGACCTGAAAGAGATCAAAAAATCCCTGGTGCGGGTTGTTGGCGCGCCGCTGATCGCCTGTGCTTTTCTGCCGCAAATCATCCATGCCTTTAAGCGGCAGCATCCGCATACCCACGTACAGCTTATTGATAAGCCCATGTCGCAATTACAAAAAAGCATTATGTTGGGAGAAGCCGATTTTGGTATCGGCCCGGAGCGGCCGCTGGAGCCGGAAATCGACAAACAAACGCTGTTCACAACGGAAATCGCCCTGTACTGCCATCCGGACTATCGGCTGCATAAAAAAACGGTTCGCTGGGAAGAGATTCAAAGCGAAGAGCTGATCGCCGTCGGCAACGAATCCGTTCCGATGATCTCCGCGACCGCTGGCGTGCGCATTAAGCCCAAAATGACGGTGGAACATATGGCGACCGCCATGTCGCTGGCGGCGCAGTGTGAAGGCGTGGTGATCGCCGGAACCTTTTCCCGCCATTACGCCAAAAGCTACCAATTAGCGACCTGTTCGCTCACGCCTCCGCTGCGGCGCAATATGAACCTTTATTTCCATGCGTGGCGCGCACAAACGCCCGCCACGCAGCGCTTTAGAGATTTTTTATTCAGCTATGTCGATGAACATCATGATGCCCCGGCCAACCAGCGGTAGGCCGGGGATTAAGGCAGGTTAAATATCGATATTCGCTGCTTTCAGGGCGTTCTCTTCAATAAAGGCACGACGCGGCTCAACGGCATCACCCATCAGCGTGGTGAACAGCTGGTCGGCAGCAATCGCATCTTTGACGGTCACACGCAGCATACGGCGGCTTTCCGGGTCCATGGTGGTTTCCCACAGCTGATCCGGGTTCATTTCACCCAGACCTTTATAACGCTGGATAGCCAGACCGCGACGTGATTCTTTCACCAACCACTCCAGCGCCTGCTCGAAGCTGGTTACCGGCTGGCGACGCTCGCCGCGTTCGATAAACGCGTCCTCTTCAATCAGACCGCGCAGCTTCTCGCCCAGCGTGCAGATACGACGATATTCCGCGCCGGTCACAAACTCGTGATCCAACGGATAATCGGTATCCACGCCATGCGTACGCACGCGAACGATCGGCTCGAACAGATTCTGTTCCGTATTAGTATGAACATCGAACTTCCACTGACTGCCGTGCTGCTCTTTCTCGTTCAGCTCGGTAATCAGCGCATTCACCCAGCGCGTTACAGTCTGCTCATCAGAAAGATCGGCTTCGGTCAGAGTTGGCTGATACACCAGCTCTTTGAGCAGCGCTTTCGGGAAGCGACGCTCCATACGACCAATCATTTTCTGCGTGGCGTTATATTCAGAGACCAGTTTTTCTAACGCTTCGCCGGATAGCGCCGGCGCATGGGCGTTCGCGTGCAGAGTCGCACCGTCAAGCGCGATGGAAATCTGGTACTGATCCATCGCTTCGTCGTCTTTAATGTACTGTTCCTGCTTGCCTTTCTTGACTTTGTACAGCGGCGGCTGCGCAATGTAGACGTGGCCGCGCTCGACGATTTCCGGCATCTGACGATAGAAGAAGGTCAACAGCAGCGTACGGATGTGCGAGCCGTCGACGTCCGCATCGGTCATGATGATGATGCTGTGATAGCGCAGCTTGTCCGGGTTGTACTCGTCGCGACCGATACCGCAGCCCAGCGCGGTAATCAGCGTCGCCACTTCCTGAGAGGAGAGCATCTTGTCGAAGCGCGCTTTCTCGACGTTGAGGATTTTACCTTTCAGCGGCAGAATCGCCTGGTTTTTACGGTTACGCCCCTGCTTCGCAGAGCCGCCCGCGGAGTCCCCTTCCACCAGGTACAGTTCGGACAGCGCCGGGTCGCGTTCCTGACAGTCCGCCAGTTTGCCCGGCAGACCGGCTAAATCGAGCGCGCCTTTACGACGGGTCATTTCACGGGCGCGACGCGCCGCTTCACGCGCACGCGCGGCGTCGATAATTTTGCCGACGACGATTTTCGCGTCAGATGGGTTTTCCAGCAGGTATTCGCTCAGCAGTTCGTTCATCTGCTGTTCTACCGCCGATTTCACCTCGGAAGAGACCAGCTTATCTTTGGTCTGTGAGGAGAATTTCGGGTCCGGTACTTTTACGGAAACCACCGCAATCAGACCTTCACGGGCATCATCGCCGGTGGCGCTGACTTTGGCTTTTTTGCTGTAGCCTTCTTTGTCCATGTAGGCGTTCAGCGTACGGGTCATCGCCGCACGGAAGCCTGCCAGGTGAGTACCGCCGTCGCGCTGCGGAATGTTGTTGGTAAAGCAGTAGATATTTTCCTGGAAACCATCGTTCCACTGCAACGCTACTTCGACGCCGATACCGTCTTTTTCGGTGGAGAAGTAGAAGATATTCGGGTGGATCGGCGTTTTGTTCTTGTTGAGGTACTCAACGAAAGCCTTGATGCCGCCTTCGTAGTGGAAATGATCTTCTTTGCCATCGCGCTTGTCGCGCAGACGGATGGAGACGCCTGAGTTCAGGAATGACAGTTCACGCAGGCGTTTCGCCAGGATCTCATATTCAAATTCAGTGACGTTGGTGAAGGTTTCGTGGCTCGGCCAGAAACGTACCATCGTGCCGGTTTTATCGGTATCGCCAGTGACGGCCAGGGGTGCCTGCGGCACGCCGTGCTCGTAGATCTGACGGTGAATTTTGCCATCTCGCTGGATAACCAGCTCCAGTTTTTGCGACAGAGCGTTGACTACCGAGACGCCCACGCCGTGCAGACCACCAGAGACTTTATAGGAGTTATCGTCAAATTTACCGCCCGCGTGCAGAACGGTCATGATCACTTCCGCCGCCGAAACGCCTTCTTCCGGGTGAATCCCGGTAGGAATGCCACGGCCATCATCCGTTACGGACACGGAGTTATCGGCGTGAATAGTCACGACGATATCTTTACAGTGACCTGCGAGCGCTTCGTCGATAGCGTTATCTACCACCTCGAATACCATGTGGTGCAGACCGGTGCCGTCATCCGTGTCGCCGATATACATACCCGGGCGCTTACGCACCGCATCCAGCCCTTTCAGGACTTTGATACTGGAGGAGTCATAAGAATTCGACATCAACGTTTCTCGCTCATTTAATCTTGGGTTAATCCGTTATTTTACCCTTTTCCACGGTAAACATCTTCGAATTTTCATCCGACATGTCTATAACGTGTTCAGCGCTAATTGCGCTGACAAAGACCTGCGATTGCGTGGCTTTTAAGCGGCTGGCCAGCAGTCCGCGACGCGCATCGTCAAGTTCAGAGGCAAAATCATCTATCAGGTACAGGCAGCGCCGCCCGCTTTCGCGGGTGAGGAACTCGCCCTGCGCCAGACGTAAGGCGCACATCAATAACTTTAGCTGCCCGCGCGACAGGGTATCTTCCACCGGCGCGCCGTCAGCGCGAATGCGAAAGTCCGCTTTATGCGGCCCGTGCGCGGTGTAGGTCAACATACGGTCACGCTCAAAGCTTCGCTCCAGCACGTCCGCATAGTCTGTCTCTTTCTCCCAGCCGCGCTGGAAAGAGAACGTCAGGGAAAATTCAGGTAAAAACTGCTGACAGGTATCCGCTATGTCCTGTGCGATAGCGCTACTGTACTCCGCCCGCCAGGTACTAATTTGTTCCGCCAACGGGATCAACTCTTTATCCCACGGGCGCAATTGCTCATAACGACTCACCTGGCGCAGCGCGGCATTACGCTGTTTCAGCAATCGTTTCAGGTTGCTCCAGGCGGTGAAGAATCCGGCTTCGTTGTGAAAGCATCCCCAGTCAAGGAACGCTCTTCTGTATTTGGGGCCGCCGTTGAGTAAAGTAAACCCCTCCGGCGTAATCAACTGCATCGGCATTAAATGCGCCAGCTCCGCGATCTTGTGACCGTCGGTACCATCGATACGGACTTTGCTGTCGCCCTGCTTATCTTTGGTTAAACCAATCGATGTCTCACGCTCTTCGCCCTGTAATCGCCCGTGAAGAACAAACGCTTCCTGCTCATGACGAATCACGCGGCCAGGCTGCAAACTGCGAAACGCCCGACCGTGGCCAAGCGTATAGATAGCTTCCAACACGCTGGTTTTGCCGCTGCCGTTGGCGCCAACCAGGAAGTTAAAGCCGGGGGATAAAGCGAGATCCGCATTTTCTATGTTGCGGAAGTCTTTGATTAGCAGTCTGGATAGCGACATATCAACTCATAACCAGGGCGTTATCGGCGCAGTTAGTCTGGTTACGGCCAGCGCACAGCAACCGGAGCGTACTGGAGTACGTGAGGATTGCTCGCTGCGCTCGCCCTTCGGGCCGTCCATAAGACGTCCAAAATACTTCGTATTTTGTGCGAGCACTGCCCGGAGCCAGAATAACAAGTAAGATAGCCCGATATTCTTTACAAGCGCATTGGCATAACAACATAAGCAGCCGACTGTGACGCCGCATCCTCAATCTGTACGCTGGATACGGAATCCGTCAGCATAATGCGCACGGTTTCGCACTTCAGCGCATTGAGCACGTCCAGCACGTAACTGACGTTAAAGCCGATTTCCATCTCCGTCCCGCCGTAGCTCACGTCCAGAATCTCTTCCGCTTCTTCCTGTTCCGGGTTATTGGCGGTGATTTTGAGCTGATTCTCACTGACGTACAGACGCACGCCGCGGAATTTCTCATTCGAGAGGATTGCCGCGCGGGCAAACGCCTGCTTGAGGATATCGCAGCCCGCTTCCAGATGCTTATCCGGATTCTTTGGCAGAACGCGACGGTAGTCCGGGAAGCGACCATCCACCAGCTTCGAGGTAAAGATAAAGTCGCCGACGTGCGCGCGGATATTATTACTGCCGATCTGCACGCGCAGCGGGTTTTCGCCACCGTCAAGCATACGCATCAGTTCAATCACGCCTTTACGCGGCACAATCACCGAGTGGCTGGGTAAAGACGCCTCCAGCGGCATTGAGCACACCGCCAGACGGTGGCCGTCGGTCGCAACAGTGCGCAGTTCGCTGCCTTCCGTTTCAAACAGCATACCGTTTAAGTAGTAGCGCACATCCTGATGGGCCATCGAAAACTGGGTCGCTTCAATCAGGCGCTTCATCGTGGCCTGCGGCAGCGTAAATTCAACTTCGCTTTGCCAGTCGTCAAGATTCGGGAAATCGGCGGCAGGCAGCGTAGACAGCGAGAAGCGGCTACGGCCAGAACGCACCAGCATCCGATCGCCTTCCAACTGAACGGCAATCTCCGCGCCCTCCGGCAGGCCGCGGCAGATATCAAAGAATTTCCGCGCCGGCACGGTAGTGGCGCCTGGCTCATGCGGCTGAGAAAGCGTAACGCGCGCGACCATCTCCATTTCAAGATCGGTGCCGGTCAGAGAAAGCGTACCGTCCGCTACCTGGAGGAGCAGGTTACCGAGAATCGGCAGCGTAGGACGACCGCCCAGCGGGCCGCTGACCTGCTGAAGCGGTTTTAATAAATGTTCACGTTCAACGGTAAATTTCATAGGATCACGACGATAGTGTTCTGATTAAATTCGAAAAATCTTCTTTGATATCGTGGCTTTCTTCACGCAGTTGCTCAATTTTACGACAGGCATGAAGTACGGTAGTGTGGTCGCGCCCGCCAAACGCATCGCCGATTTCCGGCAGACTGTGGTTGGTGAGCTCTTTTGCCAGCGCCATAGCCATCTGGCGCGGACGTGCTACCGAGCGAGATCGACGCTTAGAAAGCAGATCCGCAATTTTGATTTTGTAATACTCCGCCACCGTCTTCTGAATATTGTCGATGGTGACCAGTTTTTCCTGCAACGCCAGTAAATCGCGCAGCGCTTCGCGCACAAAGTCGATAGTGATCGCCCGGCCGGTAAAGTTGGCATTGGCGATCACCCGGTTCAGCGCGCCTTCCAGTTCACGTACGTTAGAGCGTAGACGCTTGGCGATAAAGAACGCGACCTCGCCTGGCAGACGAATATCATTTTCGTCCGCTTTTTTCATCAGTATCGCCACGCGGGTTTCCAGTTCTGGCGGTTCGATCGCCACTGTTAGCCCCCAACCAAAGCGGGACTTGAGACGATCCTCAACGCCGTTGATCTCTTTCGGATAGCGATCCGACGTCAAAATGATCTGCTGATTGCCTTCCAGCAGAGCGTTAAAGGTATGGAAAAACTCTTCCTGGGATCGTTCTTTATTGGCGAAGAATTGAATATCGTCGATCAGCAATGCGTCAACGGAACGGTAGTAGCGTTTAAACTCTTCGATGGCGTTATTTTGCAGGGCTTTTACCATGTCCTGCACAAAGCGCTCGGAGTGCATATACACGACTTTCGCATTGGGTTTGCGCGCCATAATGCCGTTACCCACCGCGTGCAGCAGGTGAGTTTTACCCAGACCGGTGCCGCCATAGAGGAATAACGGGTTATAGGCGCCGCCAGGATTATCCGCCACCTGACGTGCCGCCGCGCGCGCCAGTTGGTTGGATTTACCTTCGACGAAGTTATCAAATGTATGTTTAACATTGACGTTGGAGCGGTAGGTCGGCTCCGCCGGCGCTGGTACGTTGTCCCAGCCCGAACGGGCCGCAGGCGCTACGCGCTGCGGCTGCGCCGTCGTTGTCTGCGCAGGCGCGACAACGTTATGCACAGGCGTTTTTAGCGTTTGCGTAACGGGCTTTGTTCCCACTTCAAAACGCAGTTGTGGGGCATCCGCGCCGCAGAATGTGTTGAGTAATCCATTGATATTGTTGAGGTACTTATCTCTTACCCAATCGAGCACAAAACGGTTTGGCGCATACAAAGCCAGCGTGTTATCGCTCAGTTCCGCCTGCAACGGGCGTATCCACATACTGAATTCTGTGGCTGGTAACTCATCCTGCAATCGGGCAAGACACTGCTGCCAAAGCGAAAGTGACACGGCGGACTCCACTCGAACAAAAGTCGATAAATGACAAAGGCTGATACATTAATGATTGTTGGCGCACGTCGATAAGACCCTGCATGAAGGGTGACGCACGAACCGCTGTCTGCGGTTTTCACGGATCTTTCAAACGATCGCGACTTCACGCAGTCTGAAAGATTTCGTGTTCATGCCTGACCAGGATCGTTTGAAACGATCAGGACCGCGGATCATAGCCTAAACTGAGCAAGAGATCTTCTGTTTCTCACAGATTCTTCCCGATTTATCCACAGGACTTTCCAGGAAAGGATAAGTGTAATCGATCCAGGGGAACTCCTGTACGCTTTCGCGCGCATATTGAAAAAATTAATAGGTAAAGGTGAGCAGACGCCTAAAAGATCGCATAAAGATCCAAGGCGATCCTTGCGCTTTACCTGGCAGTCCGTATAATTCTCCACCCGTCGCGCAATGCCCGTCATATGGCGTCAACGCTGCTTATTTTCCGCACAAAAAGGCGTGGAAAATCGCGGGAAAATAAGGAAAGAGAATTGACTCCGGAGTGTACAATTATTACAATCCGGCCTCTTTAATCACCCACACTGTGGCGTAAGTCGTTCAAAGTTTGTTCGGGTATACGCAAAAGTCAGTGAATTTATTCAAGTTTAGGTAGAAATCGCCATGAAACGCACTTTTCAACCGTCTGTACTGAAGCGCAACCGTTCTCACGGCTTCCGTGCTCGTATGGCTACTAAAAATGGTCGTCAGGTTCTGGCACGTCGTCGTGCTAAAGGCCGCGCTCGTCTGACCGTTTCCAAGTAATAAAGCTAACCCCTGAGTGGTTAAGCTCGCATTTCCCAGGGAGTTACGTTTGTTAACTCCCGCTCATTTCACATTCGTCTTCCAGCAACCTCAACGGGCTGGCACGCCGCAAATCACCATCCTCGGCCGCCTGAATTCGCTGGGGCATCCCCGTATCGGTCTTACCGTCGCCAAGAAAAACGTTCGACGTGCGCATGAACGCAACCGGATTAAACGTCTGACGCGTGAAAGCTTCCGTCTGCGCCAGCATGAACTTCCTGCAATGGATTTCGTGGTGGTGGCGAAAAAAGGGGTTGCCGACCTCGATAACCGTGCTCTCTCGGAAGCGTTGGAAAAATTATGGCGCCGCCACTGTCGCCTGGCTCGCGGGTCCTGATAGCCCTTATTCGGGTCTATCAACGCCTGATCAGTCCGCTGCTTGGGCCGCATTGTCGTTTCACGCCAACGTGCTCAAGCTACGGAATTGAGGCATTGCGCAGGTTTGGAGTGATAAAAGGCAGTTGGTTGACGGTGAAACGCGTATTAAAATGCCACCCTTTACACCCTGGTGGTGACGATCCCGTCCCGCCCGGACCATTTGATACCAGAGAACACTAACGATGGATTCGCAACGCAATCTTTTAGTCATCGCTTTGCTGTTCGTGTCTTTCATGATCTGGCAAGCCTGGGAGCAGGATAAAAATCCGCAACCTCAGACTCAACAGACCACGCAGACAACGACCACCGCAGCGGGTAGCGCCGCCGACCAGGGCGTACCAGCCAGTGGCCAGGGGAAAATGATTACGGTGAAAACCGATGTGCTTGATTTGACTATCAACACCCGTGGTGGTGATGTCGAGCAGGCCTTGCTCCCGGCTTACCCGAAAGAACTGGGTTCCAACGAACCGTTCCAGCTGCTGGAAACCACCCCGCAGTTTATCTATCAGGCGCAAAGCGGCCTGACAGGCCGCGACGGCCCGGATAACCCGGCGAACGGCCCGCGTCCGCTGTACAACGTCGAGAAAGATGCGTTTGTACTGGCCGACGGTCAGAACGAACTGCAGGTTCCGATGACTTATACTGACGCCGCAGGCAACACGTTTACCAAAACGTTTGTCTTTAAGCGTGGCGATTATGCGGTTAACGTGAACTATAGCGTGCAGAACACCGGCGAAAAACCGCTGGAAGTCTCCACCTTTGGTCAGTTAAAACAATCCGTCAACCTACCTCCTCATCGCGACACCGGCAGCAGCAACTTTGCGCTGCATACGTTCCGCGGCGCAGCGTACTCCACGCCGGATGAGAAGTATGAGAAATACAAATTCGACACTATTGCCGATAACGAAAACCTCAACGTCAGCTCCAAAGGCGGTTGGGTGGCAATGTTGCAACAGTATTTCGCTACCGCATGGATTCCGCGTAACGACGGCACCAACAATTTCTACACCGCCAATCTGGGTAACGGCATTGTCGCTATCGGCTATAAAGCGCAGCCGGTACTGGTACAGCCAGGCCAGACTGGCGCGATGACCAGCACCCTGTGGGTCGGCCCGGAAATTCAGGATAAAATGGCGGCTGTTGCACCGCACCTGGATTTGACCGTGGACTACGGCTGGTTGTGGTTCATCTCTCAGCCGCTGTTCAAGTTGCTGAAGTGGATCCACAGCTTTGTGGGCAACTGGGGCTTCTCCATTATCATCATTACCTTTATCGTTCGCGGTATCATGTACCCGCTGACCAAAGCGCAGTACACGTCAATGGCGAAGATGCGTATGCTGCAGCCGAAAATTCAGGCGATGCGCGAACGTCTTGGCGATGATAAACAGCGCCAAAGCCAGGAGATGATGGCCCTGTACAAAGCGGAGAAGGTTAACCCGCTGGGCGGCTGCTTCCCGCTGATCATCCAGATGCCTATCTTCCTGGCGTTGTACTACATGCTGATGGGTTCCATTGAACTGCGTCATGCGCCGTTCGCGCTGTGGATTCATGACCTGTCCGCACAGGACCCGTACTACATTCTGCCGATCCTGATGGGCGTAACGATGTTCTTCATTCAGAAGATGTCGCCGACCACCGTGACCGACCCGATGCAGCAGAAGATCATGACCTTTATGCCGGTCATCTTTACGGTGTTCTTCCTGTGGTTCCCGTCAGGTCTGGTGCTGTACTATATCGTCAGCAACCTGGTCACCATCATTCAGCAGCAGCTGATTTACCGTGGTCTGGAGAAGCGTGGCCTGCATAGCCGCGAGAAGAAAAAATCCTGATTCGGTGTAGGCCGGATAAGGCGAAGCCGCCATCCGGCAAGGCGCGCCGGTCAGCCTGATGGCGCTAACGCTTATCAGGCCTACAATCAAAAGGCGGTCATATGACCGCCTTTTTTTATTGCAACAAAGTTGAGACTAACCATGAGCCATAACGACACTATCGTCGCCCAGGCAACCCCACCGGGACGCGGTGGCGTGGGTATCCTGCGTATCTCTGGTCTGAAGGCGCGAGACGTTGCGCAAGAGGTGCTGGGCAAGCTGCCGAAGCCGCGCTATGCCGACTACCTGCCGTTTAAAGACGTTGACGGCAGCGCGCTGGATCAGGGTATTGCGCTGTGGTTCCCCGGCCCGAACTCCTTCACCGGTGAAGATGTGCTGGAGCTACAAGGGCACGGCGGTCCGGTGATCCTGGACCTGCTGTTAAAACGTATCCTGACGCTTCCAGGCGTGCGCATTGCCCGACCGGGCGAGTTCTCCGAGCGAGCGTTCCTCAACGATAAGCTCGATTTAGCCCAGGCGGAAGCCATTGCCGACCTGATCGATGCCAGTTCCGAACAGGCGGCGCGTTCGGCGCTAAACTCGTTACAGGGGGCATTTTCCGCCCGCGTTAACCACCTTGTGGAAGCACTTACTCACCTGCGAATCTACGTCGAAGCGGCTATCGATTTTCCGGATGAGGAGATCGACTTTCTCTCTGACGGCAAAATTGAAGCGCAGCTCAATGGCGTCATCGCCGATCTTGACGCCGTGCGCACCGAAGCGCGCCAGGGCAGCCTGCTGCGCGAAGGGATGAAGGTAGTGATTGCCGGACGCCCGAATGCCGGGAAATCCAGCCTGCTGAATGCGCTGGCAGGCCGTGAAGCGGCCATTGTTACCGATATCGCCGGTACCACGCGCGACGTGTTGCGCGAGCATATTCACATCGACGGGATGCCGCTGCATATCATCGATACCGCCGGACTGCGCGACGCCAGCGACGAAGTTGAGCGTATCGGCATCGAACGCGCCTGGCAGGAGATTGAACAGGCCGATCGCGTGCTGTTTATGGTGGATGGCACCACGACGGACGCCGTTGACCCTGCCGACATCTGGCCGGACTTTATCGCCCGTCTGCCCAAAAATCTACCGATTACCGTGGTACGTAACAAGGCGGATATCACCGGCGAACCGTTGGGTATTAGTGAAGTAAACGGTCACTCACTGGTTCGCCTCTCGGCGCGTACCGGCGAAGGCATCGACGTGTTGCGTAACCACCTCAAGCAGAGCATGGGGTTTGATACCAATATGGAAGGCGGCTTCCTGGCCCGCCGCCGTCACCTACAGGCGCTGGCGGAAGCCGCTGACCATCTTGAACAGGGCAAAGCGCAGCTATTAGGCGCGTGGGCGGGGGAACTGCTGGCGGAAGAGTTGCGCCTGGCGCAGCAAAGCTTAAGCGAGATTACCGGCGAGTTTACCTCCGACGATCTGCTGGGACGGATTTTCTCCAGCTTCTGTATTGGTAAGTAACGTTGTGTAGCCCGGTGGCGCGATGCTTACCGGGCCTACAAAACCCGTAAGTCGGATAAGGCGTTTACGCCGCCATCCGGCAACAATAATTTCCCATGCGGAAAACACTGTTGTCCAAATGGCAACTCGTCTCGCGCAACGTCGCCCCGTATTCTTAGCGCCACACTTTTCGTGAGGCCGCTATGAAACGTTTTCTACTGTGTAGTTTTGCCCTGGTTTTACTCTATCCTGCCGGTATTGATATGTATCTGGTCGGTTTACCGCGTATAGCCGCCGATCTGAACGCCAGCGAGGCGCAGTTGCATATCGCCTTCTCCGTTTACCTGGCCGGAATGGCGACGGCCATGCTGTTTGCCGGGAAGATAGCCGACCAGTCAGGCCGCAAGCCGGTCGCGATCGTCGGCGCGCTCGTCTTTATGATAGCCTCACTGCTTTGTTCACGGGCGTCGGAAGGCTCGCTATTTCTGAGTGGGCGTTTTCTTCAGGGGGTAGGAGCAGGCGGCTGCTATGTGGTGGCGTTCGCCATTCTGCGCGACACGCTCGACGAGCATCGTCGGGCGAAAGTGCTGTCATTATTGAATGGGATTACCTGTATTGTGCCGGTACTCGCCCCGGTGATGGGGCATTTGATTATGCTTCGTTTCCCCTGGCAAAGTCTGTTCTATACGATGTCCGCGATGGGCATTATTGTGGGCCTGTTATCACTGTTTATCCTGCGCGAGACGCGCCCGGCAAGGCTGGCTCCACGCGATTTATCACGATCGTCGCCCGCCGCCGAGTCGCTGGTTAACCGTTTTTTCGTCAGTCGACTGGCGATCACCACCCTTAGCGTGTCGGTGATCCTGACCTTCGTCAATGCCTCTCCAGTGCTGCTGATGGAGGTGATGGGATTTAGCCGTGGCGACTATGCCATTACCATGGCGCTCACCGCAGGCGTCAGCATGGTCGTCTCTTTTTCTACCCCTTTTGCGCTTGGGTTATTTAAGCCGCGAACCTTAATGCTCGTCTCACAGGGGCTGTTTTTGACGGCTGGCGTGACGTTAAGCCTTGCTCATACCAATACCGTCACGCTCTTTGGCCTGACGCTTATCTGCGCCGGATTCTCGGTTGGTTTTGGCGTCGCGATGAGCCAGGCGCTGGGGCCGTTTTCGCTGCGCGCCGGAGTGGCCAGTTCCACGCTGGGTATCGCGCAGGTTTGCGGTTCATCACTGTGGATTTGGCTGGCGGCAATACTCGGTATCAGCGCGATGAATATGCTGATCGGGATTCTGATTGGTTGTAGCATAGTGAGTATTCTGCTGATCTTCTCCGTCACGCCCAACAGGTCCGTAGCCGAGCATGAAGAAATCCCTTACCAATCTCGATCTTAATCTGCTGTTATGCCTACAGTTACTCATGCAGGAGCGCAGCGTCACTAAAGCTGCAAAACGGATGAACGTAACGCCCTCTGCGGTCAGCAAATCGCTGGCGAAACTCCGGGCATGGTTTGACGATCCGCTGTTCGTCAATACGCCGCTGGGCCTGGCGCCGACGCCGCTGATGGTCAGTATGGAGCAAAGTCTGGCGGACTGGATGCAGATGGGGAACCAACTGCTTGATAAGCCGCATCATCAAACGCCGCGCGGTTTAAAATTTGAGTTGGCGGCAGAGTCGCCGCTGATGATGATTATGTTTAATTCACTGTCGCAGCAGATTTATCAGCGCTATCCGCAGGCTACCATTAAGGTTCGCAACTGGGATTATGACTCGCTGGAGGCGATTACGCGTGGGGAAGTCGATATCGGATTTACCGGACGCGAAAGCCATCCCCGCTCGCGAGAATTGCTCAGTCTGTTGCCGCTCGCGATTGATTTTGAGGTGTTGTTTAGCGATTTGCCGTGGGTCTGGCTGCGGGAAGATCATCCGGCGCTGCGCGAAGCGTGGGATCTGGACACATTTCTGCGCTACCCGCATATCAGTATTTGCTGGGAGCAAAGCGATACCTGGGCGCTGGATGATGTCCTGCAAGAAATGGGACGCAAACGTCATATCGCGTTGAGCCTGCCGGGGTTCGAGCAGTCGCTCTTTATGGCCGCCCAGCCGGATCACACCCTGATAGCAACCGCGCCGCGCTATTGCCACCACTACAATCAGCTCCACCAGCTACCGTTAGTGGCGCGCCCCCTGCCTTTTGATGCGCAACAGAGGGAAAAGCTGATGGTGCCGTTTACCCTATTATGGCACAAACGTAATAGTCATAATCCCAAGATTGTGTGGCTACGACAGGCTATCAACACGCTCTGCCGTCGCCTTATCTGACCACCTGCGTTGATAAATTAACCTTCCTCTTACCAGAAATGTCACCGTCTGATTAAAGAACCTTCTGAAATTGAATTTTTAGCGCGTAAAACCTGTCCATAATTTACGTTAATGTTACTCTCGTCATTATCACGGCCCATTAATCACGGAGCGAAAAATGGCGACTCACTTTGCCAGAGGGATACTTACGGAGGGACAGTTGGTTTCAATTCGTCTCTCTTCGTCTTGCCATATTGAAGCCAGAAAGCTGCCTGCTCACCGACGAACGCGTTTTCTCGCCTCCAGAGGCCTTCTTGCCGAACTGATGTTTATGCTGTACGGAATTAGCGAGCTGCCGGAAATCATTATTCAGGCGAAAGGTAAACCCGCGTTTCGTGACAAAAATCTGCCAGGTTTTTCTATCTCCTACGCCGGAAATATGGTTGGCGTGGCGTTGACCACCGAAGGAGAGTGCGGGCTGGATATGGAATTACAGCGCACCTCCCGCGGCTTTCACCATCCGCATTCGCTCGAACGCCACCCTTTCTCCCGTAATGAAAACTTATGGGTATCCAATCAAAACGATCCCAACGAAGCGCGAGCGCAACTCATTACATTGCGCCAGAGCGTGTTAAAACTCACCGGCGATGTCATGAATGACGATCCGCGGGAGCTGCAACTTTTACCCGTTGCCGGACGCCTGAAGTGCGCGCATGTCACGCAGCTTGAAGCCGTGTGCGATGCGGAAGATGTGCTGGTATGGTCCGTAACCGTTACGCCAGCGATAGAAAAATTAAAAGTGTGGGAGTTCGATGGCAAACTGGGCTGGAAAAGCCTGCCCGATATCCAGACGCGCGCCAATGAGCCAACCGGTCGTCTGATGCGCTTCGCCCAACTCCCCGCCGCCAAATCGTATACGCTTAATCGTTCATAATGAAAAAAGGGGCACGTATGTCTGAAACGCTGAATGTGGTTACATTGCTGGGAAGTTTACGCAAAGGTTCCTTTAACGGGATGGTGGCGCGTACTCTGCCTAAAGTCGCGCCGGCAGGAATGACGGTATCGCCGCTGCCTTCGATCGGGGATATTCCGCTGTATGACGCCGATATCCAGCAGGAAGAGGGATTTCCAGCCAGCGTAGAGGCGCTGGCGGAGCAGGTTCGCAACGCCGACGGCGTCGTCATTGTGACGCCGGAATATAACTATTCCGTTCCCGGCGGCCTGAAGAATGCCATCGACTGGCTATCCCGTCTGCCTGAGCAGCCGCTGGCGGGTAAGCCCGTTCTTATCCAGACCAGTTCAATGGGGGCGATTGGCGGCGCGCGCTGCCAGTATCATCTGCGCCAGATTCTGGTGTTCCTTGATGCAATGGTGATGAACAAACCGGAGTTTATGGGCGGCGTGATTCAGAATAAAGTCGACCCGCAGACTGGAGAAGTGGTGGATCAGGGAACGTTAGATCATTTGACCGGTCAGCTGACCGCATTTGGTGAGTTTATTCAGCGCGTTAAAGCGTAAGCTCGTTAAAAACCCTCACCCCGATGGGGCGAGGGTTCATTTCATCAGTGTGCGTCAATAAACACAATCTTCAGCACGAATAACAGCGCGACAATCACTACGCACGGGCTAAGGTCGCGCAGGCGACCGGTACCGATTTTCATCACGCAGTAAGAGATAAAGCCCAGCGCGATACCTTCGGTGATCGAGAAGCTAAACGGCATCATTACCGCCGTAATAAACGCCGGGACCGATTCGGTTAAATCCTGCCAGTTTACCCGCGCCAGGCTGGAGGTCATCAGCACGCCGACGTAAATCAGCGCGCCCGCCGCCGCGTAAGGCGGCACCATGCCCGCCAGCGGCGACAGGAAGATAACCAGCAGGAACAAAATACCGACCACTACTGCCGTCAAACCGGTGCGACCGCCCACCGAAACGCCGGAAGACGATTCAATATAAGCGGTCACAGAAGAAGTTCCGACAAATGCGCCAGTGACGGAAGAGATACTATCAACAAACAGCGCCTGCTTCATGCGCGGGAATTTGCCTTTCGCATCCGCCAGGCCGGCTTTATCGGTCACGCCAATCAGCGTACCGGAGGAGTCAAACAGGTTTACCAGCATGAAGGAGAAAATAACCCCCGCCAGGCCAAGATTGAACGAGCCTGCCAAATCGACATGCCCGACCACGCTGGTGACGCTTGGCGGCGCGGAGACAATGCCGTTGTAATGTACATCGCCCATCATCCAGCCAAGCAGCGTCGTGACGATGATGGACACTAGCACCGCCGCATGAATGTTGCGCGAAGCGAGAATCGCAATAATAAAGAATCCGAGAACCCCCAGCAGCACGCTGTGCGAGGTCAGGTTGCCGATGCTGACCAGCGTTTCCGGGTTAGCGACGATCACGCCGGCGTTTTTCAGCCCCATCATGCCGATAAACAGGCCGATGCCGCTGGTGATGCCCACGCGCAGGCTGACCGGAATGTTGGCGATCATCCAGTAACGCACACGGAAGATAGTCAGTAATAAAAGACCAACAGCGCCCCAGAAAATGGCACCCATGCCTACCTGCCACGGCAGTCCCATTGCCTGCACAACCACGAAGGCAAAGAACGCATTCAGCCCCATCGCGGGCGCCAGCGCCACCGGCAGGTTAGCGAACAGGCCCATCAGAATACTGCCAAAGGCCGCAATCAGACAGGTGGTCACAAAGACGGCGCTGGTGTCCATGCCAGCTACGCCCAGAATTTGCGGGTTAACAAAAACGATATAAACCATCGTCAGGAAAGTGGTAAAACCGGCGATCACTTCGGTACGTGCCGTCGTGCCATGTTCGCGCAGTTTAAACACGCGTTCCAGCATACCCTGACCAGAAGCCTGGGTGGTGTGTTGTTGACTCATTATCAATTTCCGGAGAAAGGAGGGAAAATTCGCCGTTATCCTATACCAAAATGCGACACCTGGCGCAGTTGTGTGGTAATTTTTTTCACTCAATTTGTTAGTACGGCAACGATTGCGTCCCCTCATTCAGCATTACGTAAACGTTAAACTTGTTAAAATGGAAATGACATGTCCCAAATCGAAGCAGTGTTTTTTGACTGTGACGGCACGCTGGTCGACAGTGAAGTGATTTGCTCGCGCGCCTATGTCACTATGTTCCGGCAGTTCGGCATTACGCTTGAGCTCACGGAAGTATTCAGACGCTTTAAAGGCGTAAAGCTCTACGAAATTATCGATACCATCAGTAAAGAGCATGGCGTTGCGCTGGCAAAGGCGGAGCTGGAGCCGGTGTACCGCGCGGAAGTGGCGCGTCTGTTCGATACCGAACTGGAAGCGATCGCGGGCGCAAATACCTTGCTGGAGAGCATTAAGACGCCGATGTGCGTGGTATCCAACGGGCCGGTCAGTAAGATGCAGCATTCGCTGGGTAAACTGGGCATGTTGCATTATTTTCCCGATTTGCTGTTTAGCGGTTACGATATTCAACGCTGGAAGCCCGATCCGGCGCTGATGCTCCATGCGGCGAACGCCATGAAGGTCAATGTTGAGAAGTGTATTCTGGTGGATGACTCCAGCGCAGGCGCGCAGTCAGGAATTGCGGCGGGAATGGAAGTGTTTTATTTCTGCGCCGATCCGCATAACAAGCCGATCGATCACCCTAACGTGACGACGTTTACCGATTTGGCGCAGTTGCCGGGATTGTGGAAAGCGCGCGGGTGGGAGATTACGCGTTAACTGAAATGCCGGATGGCGCTAACGCTTATCCGGCCTACAGCATCTGTACCTGTAGGCCCGGTAAGCGCAGCGCCACCGGGCAAAAGAATGAGATTTACTCTTTCGGATCTTTCCCCGCCAGCAGCTTATCCAGCTCATCGCCGCCCACGTGACGGAAGTCTTGCCCCTTCACGAAGTAGAAGATGTATTCGCAAATATTCTGGCAACGGTCACCGATACGCTCAATAGAGCGCGCGCAGAACAGCGCGGTCAGCACGCTGGGAATGGTGCGCGAGTCTTCCATCATGTAGGTCATCAGCTGACGCACGATGCCTTCATATTCCTGGTCAACTTTCTTATCTTCACGATAGATACGCACCGCTTCATCGAGATCCATCCGCGCGAACGCATCCAGCACGTCGTGCAGCATCTGCACGGTGTGGCGGCCCAGCGACTCCAGACTCACCAACAGCGGCTGGTGCTGCTGGGAGAATTTCTCCAGCGCGGTACGGCAGATTTTATCCGCCACGTCGCCAATGCGCTCCAGTTCGGCGATGGTTTTGATAATCGCCATCACCAGACGCAGATCGCTCGCCGTCGGCTGGCGCTTGGCGATAATACGCACGCAGGCTTCATCGATGGCGACTTCCATCATATTAACCTGATGGTCGCCTTCTACCACGCGCTTCGCCAGCTCGCTGTCCTGGTTGTGCATGGCGGTAATAGCGTCAGAAAGCTGCTGCTCCACCATGCCGCCCATGGTCATTACCTGAGTGCGGATGCTTTCCAGTTCGGCGTTGAACTGGCCGGAAATATGTTTATTAAGGTTCAGACTGTCCATTACGCACTCCTGAATTAACCGTAACGACCGGTGATATAGTCTTCTGTTTGTTTCTTCGCGGGCTTGGTGAACAGATCGTCCGTGTTGCTGAACTCAATCAACTCGCCCAGGTACATAAACGCCGTATGATCGGAACAACGTGCCGCCTGCTGCATGTTGTGGGTCACGATCACCACGGTGTAATCCTGTTTCAGCTCGGTGATCAGCTCTTCAATACGCCCGGTAGAGATCGGGTCCAGAGCTGAACATGGCTCATCCAACAGCAGCACTTCCGGGCGAATGGCGATACCGCGCGCAATGCACAGGCGCTGCTGCTGACCACCGGAGAGAGAGTACCCGCTCTGGTGCAATTTATCTTTGGTTTCGTTCCATAATGCGGCTTTGGTCAACGCCCACTGCACGCGCTCGTCCATATCGGCGCGAGACAGCTTCTCAAACAGACGCACGCCAAAGGCGATATTGTCATAGATGGACATCGGGAACGGCGTCGGCTTCTGGAATACCATCCCCACTTTTGCGCGCAGCAGCGCGATATCCTGGGTGTTGGTGAGAATATTGTCGCCATCCAGCAGAATTTCACCTTCCGCGCGCTGCTCCGGATAAAGCGAATACATTTTATTGAAGGTACGCAGTAGCGTTGATTTACCGCAGCCGGATGGCCCGATAAATGCCGTTACCTGATTCTTCGCGATATCCAGATTAATGTTCTTCAGGGCATGGAATTTGCCGTAGTAGAAGTTCAAATCACGAACCTGAATCTTACTCGGGGCAGTTTCAACCATACTCATTTCACTCTTTTCCTCATCCAGCGCCGCATCCGCCACGCCGTAAAATAATGCCTGATGGCGCTACGCTTATCAGGCCTACAATGTCTTTAACCGTGTTTTTTCTTCGCGAAAACAACACGCGCCAGAATATTCAGCAGCAGTACGCACAGGGTAATAATCAGCACGCCAGCCCAGGCTAATTGTTGCCATTCGGCAAACGGGCTCATCGCGAATTTAAAGATAGTCACCGGCAGGTTGGCGATCGGCTGCATCATGTCGGTGCTCCAGAACTGGTTCGAGAGCGCGGTAAACAACAATGGCGCCGTTTCCCCGGCGATACGCGCAATAGCCAGCAGGATACCGGTCATAATGCCGGAGATAGAGGCTTTCAGCGTAATCGCGGAGATCATCTTCCACTTCGGCGTACCCAGCGCATAAGCGGCTTCACGCAGGCTATCCGGCACCAATTTGAGCATGTTTTCAGTGGTACGGATAACGATCGGTACCTGCAACAGCGCCAGCGCAATCACCCCTGCCCAGCCGGAGAAGTGCTGCATCTGCGCCACCACGATGGTGTAAACAAACAGCCCCACAACAATTGACGGCGCGGAAAGCAGAATGTCGTTAATAAAACGAATGATTTCCGCCAGCCAGGATTTACGGCCATACTCGGCCAGGTAAATACCCGCCATAATTCCCAGCGGCGTACCCAATACGGTAGCCCAGAGAATCAACAATCCACTCCCCGCCAGGGCGTTCGCCAGCCCGCCGCCCGCCGTGTTCGGCGGCGGCGTCATTTCGGTAAACAGCGCCAGCGACATCCCGTCGATACCACGGGTGATGGTGGACATCAAAATCCAGATCAGCCAGAACAGGCCAAATGCCATCGTCGCCATTGAGAGCGTTAGTGCGATACGGTTCTTCATGCGGCGACGCGCCTGCATCTTGCGACGGGATTCCGCGAGCTGCGCGGTGTTCTGCATATCAAGCGTAGCCATTAACGTGCTCCCTCGTTCTTCGCCAGACGCATAATCATGAACTTAGACGCCGCCAGGACGATAAAGGTGATCACAAACAGGATCAGCCCCAGCTCCATCAACGCTGCCACGTGCAGACCCGATTCCGCCTCAGCGAATTCGTTCGCCAGCGCGGAAGTGATGCTGTTGCCCGGCATATACAGCGACGCGCTGTCGAGCTGGTAGGTATTGCCGATGATAAAAGTGACCGCCATCGTTTCACCCAGAGCACGGCCCAGCCCCAGCATAATGCCGCCGATCACGCCATTTTTGGTGAACGGTAGCACGATGCGCCAGATAACTTCCCAGGTAGTGCAGCCGATACCGTAAGCGGACTCTTTCATCATTACCGGCGTTTGCTCGAAGACGTCGCGCATAACCGCCGCAATGTAGGGGATGATCATGATGGCGAGGATGACGCCCGCCGCCAGAATGCCGATACCAAACGCCGGGCCGGAGAACAGCGCGCCGACAAACGGAATGTTGGAAAGAATATTGCCGACCGGCTCCTGGAAGTACGTCGCAAACAGCGGCGCGAAGATAAACAGCCCCCACATGCCGTACACGATACTGGGGATCGCCGCCAGCAGCTCAATGGCGATGCCGAGCGGACGTTTTAGCCAGCCTGGCGCCAACTCGGTTAAAAACAGGGCAATGCCGAAACTGACTGGAACGGCGATCAGCAGTGCGATAAAGGAGGTCACCAGCGTGCCGTAAATGGGCACCAGTGCGCCGTAGATATCGTTTGGCGCGTCCCATTCCTTAGTCCAAAGAAATGAGAAACCAAATTTCTGAATACTTGGCCAGGAGGAGATGATCAATGAGACGATAATACCGCCCAACATCAATAGCACAATCAGCGCAGCCAGTTTTACCAGCGCGCTGAAAATCATGTCGCCTTTTTTACCCGGCGGGTTAAAAGCAGGCTTGGTTGCAGCCATAAATTACTCTTTCCATTAAACGCGTTTTACGACGTTGCCCCTGCCGGATGGCGCTACGCTTATCCGGCCTACAACGTGGGCCTGCGGTCGAAACCGTAGGGCGGATAAGCGTAGCGCCATCCGCCAATTCGTTAATTAATACAGCGCCTTACCGTTGCTGTCTTTTATACTGGTCTTCCAGGCGGTACGAACCTGCTCAACGACGTTATCCGGCAGGCTGGCGTAGTCCAGATCATTCGCCTGTTTAGCGCCATTTTTGTAGGCCCAGTCGAAGAACTTCAGCACTTCAGCACCCTGCTCAGGTTTCTTCTGCGCTTTGTGGACCAGGATAAAGGTGGTGGAGGTGATTGGCCACACATCGTCACCTTTCTGGTTGGTCAGATCCTGCGCGAAGGTTTTGCTCCAGTCAGCGCCTTTCGCCGCATTAGAGAAGCTCTCTTCCGTCGGGCTTACCGGTTTGCCGTCGGCAGAAACCAGTTTGGTGTAGGCCAGGTTGTTCTGCTTGGCATACGCATACTCAACGTAGCCAATAGCGCCTGGCAGACGCTGTACAAATGCCGCGATGCCGTCGTTACCTTTACCGCCCAGGCCGGTTGGCCAGTTCACGGTAGAACCCGCGCCCACTTTCGATTTCCACTCGTCGTTGACTTTCGCCAGGTAACTGGTGAACACGAAGGAGGTACCGGAACCGTCAGCGCGACGCACCACAGCGATGTTCTGAGAAGGCAGCTTCACGCCTGGGTTCAATTTGGTGATGGCTTCATCATCCCACTTTTTGATTTTACCGAGGTAGATGTCACCCAGCGTTTTACCATCCAGCACCAGTTCGCCGGATTTGAGGCCTGGAATATTCACCGCCAGCACCACGCCGCCGATCACCGTCGGAAACTGGAACAGGCCTTCCTGATTCAGTTTTTCGTCAGACAGCGGCGCATCGGAAGCGCCAAAATCAACGGTATTCGCGGTGATTTGTTTCACGCCGCCGGAAGAGCCTATCCCCTGGTAATTGACTTTGTTACCGGTTTCTTTCTGGTAGGTATCCGCCCATTTGGCATACACCGGCGCAGGAAACGTTGCACCGGCACCTGTCAGGCTTGCTGCTGCAAAGGCAGAGAACGCGCTCATCGATAAGGTCGCGGCGACAACAGTTGCGACAGTGGTACGCATAACTTTCATAATGTCTCCTGCACGGTTTCGGTAAATCGTTGTTTGAGTTGCTACGATGAGCAAAATAGGACAAATTGATGACAGTTATATGTCTTGATTATGACGGTTTGATGACAATGGAAATAAAAAAAGCTGGCCCGGGGAGACACCAGACCAGCCTGCAGGGGGAGATGAATTAGACTGTTTGCGCAACCGCAGACGGTTTCAACAGCGCATACATCAGGCCGCAGACAATCGTGCCCAGGGCAATCGAGAGCAGATATTGCATCACATGTTCTACCGCATGCGGGATCGCCAGGACAAAGAGGCCACCGTGTGGCGCCATCAGTGTACAACCGAAATACATGGATAGACCCCCGGCGATTGCGCCACCGACCATCGTGGAAGGGATGACGCGCATCGGGTCACGCGCGGCGAAGGGAATCGCCCCTTCAGAGATAAAGCACAGCCCCAGGATAAAAGATGCATTACCCGCTTCATGCTCAGCGGCATTGAATTTCGCTCTGGCCGCCCAGGTTGCGACGCCCATTCCTAATGCCGGTACCATCCCTGCCGCCATAATGGCCGCCATTGGCATATAAGAATGAGAAGCCAGTAAACCGACGCCGAAGGTATACGCAGCTTTATTCACCGGCCCACCAAGGTCAAAACCTTGCATTGCGCCCAGCAACATTCCCAGCAAAATAGCATTCGTAGAGGTCATATTCCCCAGGAACGTCGTCAGCCCTTCCATCACCGCAGACACCGGGCCACCCACCACGTAAATCATGATAAGGCCGGTAACCAGCGTAGACAGTAGCGGCAGAACCAGCACAGGCTTAAGTGCTTCCATTGACGCCGGCAGCTTAATATTTTGCGCCAGAAACCGTACGCTGTAACCAGCCAGAAAACCGGCCACAATCCCTCCCAGGAAACCAGCGCCGCACTGGCTGGCCAACATCCCGCCAATAAGCCCCGGGGCCAGGCCCGGACGATCGGCAATTGAGAAGGCAATAAACCCAGCCAGTACCGGCACCATCAGCGCAAAGGCCGCCTTACCACCAATTTGAAATAGCGCAGCTGCCAGCGTGCCCGGCTCGTTGAAGGCCTGGATACCGAAGACAAAAGAGAGCGCGATACATAACCCTCCCGCCACCACCAAAGGAAGCATATGGGATACGCCGGTCATTAAATGCTTATAAACGCCAGGTAGCTCTGTTTTACCAGCTGAAGAAGAGCGCCCGGCACTTCCCTGATAGACCTCGGCGCTATTGAAAGCATTATCCATTTCCTGCGCACTCTTTTTTAGCGCCGCGCCGGTACTGGTGCGATAGAGTCTTTTGCCAACAAAGCCTGACAGATCCAGCTCAATATCCGCCGCGATAATCACCACATCCGCTTGCGCTATCTCTTCCGCGGTCAGCGTGTTCTTCGCCCCGACGGAACCGCGAGTTTCAACCTTGATCCAGTCACCACGCTTGCGGGCTTCAATTTCCAACGCTTCTGCCGCCATAAAGGTATGGGCGACGCCCGTCGGACAGGCCGTCACAGCAACAATTTTTTTAGTCATAGTAGGGTACCCTGTTCTTTTAATTTAAAGAAAAAGCGGGAAAAAATGTTACAGACGTGACCAGGCCGCGGCTTTCTGGAACAGTGCGTCATCCGGGCGAATCCCGGTATAAAGGACAAATTGCTCCACGGCCTGAATAGCAAACACTTCGGAACCGGTAATCACGGTTTTACCGCGTTCACGGGCGTAGCGGATCAGCGGCGTGACGGGCGGTAGCGCCACCACATCAAAGATAACGCTCGCCTTATCCACTTCCTGTTCGGAATAAGAGAGTTTGTCGGCATCATTACCGCCAGCCATTCCGATAGGCGTGGCGTTAATTAACAAATCGGCTTCAATACCGTCGGTATCCGGGCGCCATTCATAGCCATAGAGTTCGGCCAGTTGTTTACCTGACGCTTCATCAATCGCGACAATATAACCACGGGTAAACCCCGCATCCTTCAGCGCGCAGGCCACCGCCTTTGCCATACCACCGCTGCCACGCAAAGCAAACACCAGGTCGGGAGAGACCTTGTAATTCGCCAGCAAGCGAGCTATTGCAATGTAATCGGTGTTGTACGCCTTCAGATGGCCATTGGTATTCACAATGGTATTAACTGAGTGAATGGCCTGAGCGGAAGCATCCAGTTCATCCACCAGCGGAATGCAGGCTTCCTTAAATGGCATAGAGATCGCGCACCCACGGATCCCCAGACCGCGCACGCCGCTAATGGCCTGCGTAAGATCGGTCGGCGAAAAGGCTTTGTAGAGATAATTGAGATCCAGCGCTTCGTACAGATAGTTGTGAAAGCGTGTACCGAAGTTACTCGGGCGTGCCGCCAGGGACATGCAGACCTGAGTATCTTTATTAATGCGCTTTGTCATGATGAATCCTCATAGAAGTTGCGATAGAGAAAATCATCGGCTAAAAAGGGGATATTAAAAATTGCTCATTCCCGTTAGGGAAATTTCACCTTTTATGGCAACCCGGCACACTGAACAAAAATACTTAAAGCTACTCCAGCACTATGGCGACAAGCCTGTTAGCGTGACGCTACAGGAGCTGGCGGATGTGTTGTTCTGCACCCGGCGACATATGCGTAATCTGTTGCTTCAGATGCAGGAGGCAAAGTGGCTCATCTGGCAATCACAGGCCGGACGTGGGCATCGCGCCCGGCTTCACCTGCGCTATAAACCAGAACAGCTGTTAAGCGAAAAGGCGGAGCAGTTGCTGGAGTCTGGTCATGTTGATCAGGCTATTCAGCTGCTGGGTAAAAATAAGCACCAGGTGGCGCAACTGTTGCGTTCAAAACTGGGCTATAGCGTGCGGGCAGACTATCAGCGGCTGTGTATCCCCTATTACCGGACAATGCCGTCGCTGTGCCCCGGCACGCCGCTGCGTCGCTCTGAACAGCATCTGGTCAGGCAGATTTTTAGCGGCCTGACGCGCATAAATGAGGAAAAAGGTGAAGTCGAAGCCGATCTTGCCCACCACTGGCGGCAGATTGATCCACTGCGCTGGCGTTTTTATCTGCGCCCCGCCGTCCTCTGGCATGATGGTCAGGAGCTGACGATCGACGCGGTTATCGCTTCACTGACCCGCAGCGCTAAGCTGCCGTTGTTCTCGCACTTGCAGACCATTCAGGCCACCGGGCCGCTGAGCCTTGAAATTACGCTGACGCACCCGGATAACCGACTGCCGCTGCTGCTCAGCCATATTGATGCCATGATCCTACCGCCTGACCATACACAACGCGCTGATTTCCCGGCACATCCTGTAGGGACTGGCCCTTATGAGGTGGTGGAAAACAATGGCTTTCATCTGCAAATGAAGGCCTTTGACCACTACTTTGGTCTGCGCGGGCTGCTGGATGAAGTGGAGGTCTTTATCTGGCCGAATTTAACGGAGACAGACAACCTGGCGGAATCGCTGTCGGATAACGACACGGCAGCCTGGCTCAGCTCCAGCCTGAGCGATGAGGATTACGTTTCCGGACGGCTTAGCCAGGTATCAGGCAAACCTTCTGACAACCTGCGCGAGATGTTTCTTGAGCGTGGAGGATATTTTTTATTATGCGACAGCCGCTCCCCGCACTGGCATACCGCCGAACATCGCCGCTGGCTGCGGGAAACACTCAGCCCTTACGCCATACTCCAGCATCTGAGTGAGGCAATTCGCCCCTTCTGGGTACCGGGCGGCAGCCTGCTGTCCTCCTGGTTTCATACTATTGAGGCGGGCCCGGCCTGTTCACCTTTTATCTCGTCGTCGCCCTACGCAAAACTGCGTCTGGCCTATCACGATCAGCACCCTGAATTTCCAATGCTCCTGGATATCATGCAAGAAATCATGCGCCAGCAGGGCATTTTACTTGAGGGCGTTGAGCTGAATTATGATGACTGGGCGAATGGCAAAGCCAATGTGGATCTCTGGCTGGGGACGGTCAATTTCCCCATTCCCGAAGAGTGGAACGTCGGTACATGGCTACTGGGCTCCCCTTTACTGCGCCACGCCATCAGCGGTGGGGATGATGCGCTGCTGGCCCAATGGGAAACCCAGTGGCATGCCGAAACCATCAGCGCGGAACAACTGGTCAGGGAAACCACCCGTTCAGGCTGGCTACAGCCGCTTTTTCACCACTGGATGCGACTCAAAAGCCCCGACCGGGCCAGGGGGATCCACCTGAATAACCTGGGGTGGTTTGATTTCCGATCCACCTGGATTGAGCCAGGGCCTTAAAGAAGAGAATATGACCGGGTGCCCGTAGCGCAGGCAGGCGTAGCACCTCTTAGTCGCTCTTCAGCCACCATAGAGAAAGAACAGCGCCTGTCACAGCGCACAAAAAAAGGCCGTCTGTCGACAGCCTTTTTTCTGGTACAACATTTGTACTTACTCTACCGTCACCGATTTCGCCAGGTTACGCGGCTGGTCAACGTCGGTGCCTTTAATCAGCGCCACGTGATACGCCAGCAGTTGCAGCGGAACGGTGTAGAAGATAGGCGCGATCACTTCTTCCACATGCGGCATCTCAATGATGTGCATGTTGTCGCTGCTCACAAAACCCGCATCCTGATCGGCGAAGACGTACAACTGACCGCCACGCGCGCGAACTTCTTCGATGTTGGATTTCAGTTTCTCCAGCAGTTCGTTGTTCGGCGCCACCACAATCACCGGCATATCGGCATCAATCAGCGCCAACGGCCCGTGTTTCAGCTCGCCTGCAGCATAGGCTTCCGCGTGAATGTAAGAGATCTCTTTCAGCTTCAGCGCGCCTTCGAGCGCAATCGGATATTGATCGCCACGACCGAGGAATAGCGCGTGATGCTTGTCGGAGAAATCTTCTGCAAGCAGCTCGATGCGTTTGTCCTGCGACAGCATCTGCTCAATACGGCTCGGCAGCGCCTGTAGGCCATGCACGATATCATGCTCAATGGACGCATCCAGACCTTTCAGACGCGCCAGTTTCGCCACCAGCATCAACAGCACGGTTAACTGGGTGGTGAAGGCTTTGGTAGATGCTACGCCAATTTCCGTACCCGCGTTGGTCATCAGCGCCAGATCGGATTCACGCACCAGCGAAGAGCCCGGCACGTTACAAATTGCCAGAGAGCCCAAATATCCCAGCTCTTTCGACAGACGCAGGCCAGCCAGGGTATCTGCCGTTTCGCCAGACTGTGACAGGGTGATCATCAGGCTGTTACGGCGCACGGCAGATTTGCGATAGCGGAATTCAGAGGCGATTTCAACGTCGCACGGAATACCTGCCAGCGATTCAAACCAGTAACGGGAAACCATACCGGAGTTGTAAGACGTACCGCAGGCGAGGATCTGAATATGCTCAACCTTCGACAGCAGTTCGTCGGCGTTCGGTCCCAGCTCGCTTAAATCCACCTGACCGTGGCTGATGCGCCCGGTAAGGGTGTTTTTAATCGCGTTCGGCTGTTCGTAGATCTCTTTCTGCATGTAGTGGCGGTAAATACCTTTATCGCCCGCGTCATATTGCAGATTGGATTCGATATCCTGACGTTTTACTTCCGCGCCGGTGTTATCGAAGATATTTACCGAACGGCGAGTGATTTCAGCGATATCGCCCTCTTCAAGGAAGATAAAGCGACGAGTCACTGGCAACAGCGCCAGCTGGTCAGAAGCGATAAAGTTTTCGCCCATACCCAGGCCAATCACCAGCGGGCTACCAGAACGTGCCGCCAGTAGGGTATCCGGGTGACGGGTATCCATGATCACTGTACCGTACGCACCACGCAGTTGCGGGATCGCACGCAGAACAGCCTCACGCAGAGTACCGCCCTGTTTCAGTTCCCAGTTTACCAGGTGTGCAATCACTTCGGTGTCGGTTTCAGAAACGAAGGTATAGCCACGCGCTTTTAACGCTTCACGCAGCGGTTCATGGTTTTCGATGATACCGTTATGCACCACCACAATGTGTTCAGAAACATGCGGATGCGCGTTAGCTTCTGAAGGTTCACCGTGCGTCGCCCAACGAGTGTGAGCAATACCGGTGCCGCCATGCAGAGGATGTTCTTCCGCTGCCTGAGCCAGCATCTGGACTTTACCGAGGCGACGCAGGCGGGTCATATGACCTTCTGCATCAACCACGGCCAGACCGGCAGAGTCATATCCGCGGTATTCCAGACGACGTAAACCTTCGAGAAGGATTTCAGCTACATCACGCTGCGCGATAGCGCCAACAATTCCACACATAGTTTTATTTCCTGATTATGGCATTACGCCATGCGTTGTCGCTGACCTGTATGCCCGTCGTTGCGGGCGCCCCGAGCCTTGTAGAGAGTGGGGTTATTTTTATAAGTACTGCTCATGGAGCGGAGGATTATTTTATCCTCTCATCTCCGGTCTGCCGGATGGCGCTGACGCTTATCCGGCCTACAAAATCACTTTTTCTTCACCGGACGCTGCCAGCCTTGCTTATGCACCTGCGGCACGCGGCTTAATACCAGCTCATTGTCGGCTACATTACGGGTGACGGTAGTCCCTGCGGCGATGGTAGCCCCTTTACCAACAGTAACCGGCGCCACCAGTTGGGTATCGGAGCCGACAAACACATCGTCGCCAATAACCGTTTTGAATTTGTTCGCGCCATCATAGTTACAGGTGATGGTCCCCGCGCCGATATTCACGTTGTCGCCAATTTCCGCATCGCCCAGGTAGGTCAGATGACCGGCTTTAGAACCTTTACCCAGACGCGCTTTTTTCATCTCAACAAAATTGCCGACGTGAGCGCCCGCTAACAGCTCCGCGCCGGGACGCAGGCGAGCAAACGGGCCGATGGTGCAGGCCGCTTCCAGATGCGCATCTTCCACCACGCTGTATGGGCTAATTTCGCAGTCATCGCCAATAACGCTGTTTTTAATAATGCAGCCCGCGCCGATCTTCACGCGGTGACCGAACGTCACGTTACCTTCGATGATAACGTTAGCGTCAATTTCCACATCCATTCCACAATGAAGGGTGCCGCGGAGATCAAAACGTGCCGGATCGCGCAACATAACGCCGGATAACAGCAGTTTCTCCGCCTGTTCGGCCTGGTAAATACGCTCCAGACGAGAAAGCTGTAGACGGTTATTCACGCCGTCCGTTTCGCTGATGCGAGCCGGATGCACCGCGGCGATTTCCCGTCCTTCCTGATAAGCCAGCGCGATGATATCTGTGATGTAATATTCACCCTGCGCATTATTGTTAGTCAGCTTAGACAACCAGCGTTTCAGGTCCGCGCCGTTGGCGATCAGAATACCGGTGTTAATTTCCTGGATCTGACGCTGTTCATCAGTGGCGTCTTTATGTTCAACGATGCCGGTCACTTTACCGTTTTCACGCGTAATACGGCCATAGCCGCTCGGATCGTCCAGCTTCACGGTTAATAAACCAATACCACCCTGCGGTTTGGCATCGCGCAGGCGCTGTAAGGTTTCAACCGAAATCAGCGGCACGTCGCCGTAAAGCATTAAAATATCTTCATCGTCGCTAAAGAAGGGCGCGGCCTGCTGCATTGCGTGACCTGTTCCCAACTGTTCCGCCTGAAGCACCCAGTTCAGCTTGTCATCTTTCAGGGTCTGTTTTAACAACTCGCCACCGTGGCCATAGACCAGATGAACCTGTGCGGCCCCTAATTTAGTAGCTGCATCAATGACATGCTGCACCATGGATTTACCCGCCAGCGTGTGCAGCACTTTAGGAATATCGGAATACATGCGCGTGCCTTTACCTGCGGCAAGGATCACTACGCTCATAGCACTATTTAACATACGCGTCCTGACTGTAATTTGAGAACGAATTTATACTGTTTCACGTTGAAAATACTACATTTTTTTCATCGTAAAATGGAAGAAGGATAAAACGCTCACCGGGATAACATCCCCGCCTGCTAATGAATCATTTTCGTTCATTACCGCGCCTCTTGTCTCCTGAAAAGTAAAAATACCCGCGTATTGGCATCGTAGTCCGATGTTTTTGCTGTTTTTTTACTCCATAAATAAAGAAGATAACGTAATAAAGCGCAGGGGAGTCAGAAAAGCAAAAACCAGCGACAGAGGCCGCTGGTTTTCCGTTGCGCGTATTTTTTACTTAATTACGCGACATAAAAATCCGCAAAATATACCAGAACATGGTCGCGATAGAAGCAAACAGATGTAATGCCGCGCCAGCAGGGCGATCGGTAAGGTAATGGTGAATAATGTTAGAAGTATCGTAAAGTATAAACCCGGCGCACAGCAGTACCATTAGCGCAGAAAACCAGACGCCCAGCGAGAAGCCGCAGATGACGCTGGCAATAATCGCGCCAAAAGCAATGAACCCAGCCATAGTCAGAAACGAGCGCAGAAAAGAAAAGTCTTTTTTTATGGAAAAAGCGGTAAACGTCAGACCGCCAACCAGCAACAGGGTCGTTATTGCCGCCGCGCCAATGCTCGACGGGTTAATATACGCCGCCACCGTTAACAGGGGGGCAAAAATCAGGGATTCTGCCAACACATAAATCCCCAGCCCGATAAGTTGCGTTTGATTAGTCCCCGCATTATCCGCCAGACGGGTCGCCAGCATTCCCACCAGCATAAAAGCGCCGAGAACAACCAACCAGCTATATCTTCCACCAGCCAGCAGCACATCAAGCGCATACTCCCCGACCCCTATAAAACTCCACGCCGCGCTCAATACGATAAAACCGACGATGGCGACGGCGAGATGAAGATAAGCGCGACGAATAAAGGTAGTACGATCAATCCTTGAGTCGGGTTGTGGACCCGCAAAGGATGGCTGAAATGACATAGTAATAATCCCTCATTTTATGCAATAAAAACGCATCCATTCCTTCCTTCTTCGCACAATGTGCAGATGCCAATGACAGAAAGAAGGATTTAATGAAAACAGCGCTGTCGCTGAAAACGCATCGCCTTCAGCCGCTTGTTTTTGTCGTTGCTAGTTTATCGAATAAAAATTGAGAGGATAAAAAAAAACCAGTCCGCAATCAGACTGGTTTTATGCTTTCAAGCCGGTGTTACATCGCTTTTTTGGTCAACTCGATAACGCGCAGTTTAGCGATCGCTTTGGCCAGTTCCGCAGACGCCTGAGCGTAATCCACGTCACCGTGCGAGCTCTTAATGTGCTCTTCGGCTTTACGCTTCGCTTCCAGGGCTCGCGCTTCGTCGAGATCCTGACCGCGAATCGCGGTATCCGCCAGAACGGTCACGCTGCCAGGCTGCACTTCCAGAATGCCGCCGGACAGATAGATAAACTCTTCATGACCGTGCTGCTTAACGATGCGAATCATACCAGGCTTAATGGCGGTGAGCAGCGGCGCGTGCCCCGGGTAAATCCCCAGTTCGCCTTCGCTACCCGTAACCTGGATTTTCTCGACCAGACCGGAGAACATTTGTTGCTCCGCGCTGACGACATCCAGGTGGTAAGTCATTGCCATATCACCCTCCGATTAAGGCGTTAAAGTTTTTTGGCTTTTTCCACGGCTTCGTCGATGGAACCGACCATGTAGAACGCCTGCTCCGGCAGGTGATCGTATTCGCCTTCCATGATGCCTTTAAAGCCACGGATGGTGTCTTTCAGGGAAACGTATTTGCCCGGAGAACCGGTAAATACTTCCGCCACGAAGAACGGCTGGGACAGGAAGCGCTGAATTTTACGCGCGCGTGCTACCACCAGTTTATCTTCTTCAGACAGTTCATCCATACCGAGGATGGCGATGATGTCTTTCAGTTCCTGATAACGCTGCAGGATGGACTGAACGCCACGCGCGGTGTCGTAGTGTTCCTGACCAACAACCAGCGGATCCAGCTGACGGCTGGTGGAGTCCAGCGGGTCAACGGCCGGGTAGATACCCAGAGATGCGATCTGACGGCTCAGTACCACGGTTGCATCTAAGTGCGCAAAGGTGGTGGCTGGAGACGGGTCAGTCAAGTCATCCGCCGGTACGTATACCGCCTGTACGGAGGTGATAGAACCGGTTTTGGTGGAGGTGATACGTTCCTGCAGAACGCCCATCTCTTCCGCCAGAGTCGGCTGATAACCTACTGCGGAAGGCATACGGCCCAGCAGTGCGGATACTTCCGTACCGGCCAGGGTGTAACGATAGATGTTATCGACGAACAGCAGTACGTCACGACCTTCGTCACGGAATTTCTCCGCCATGGTCAGGCCGGTCAGTGCAACGCGCAGACGGTTTCCCGGCGGCTCGTTCATCTGGCCATACACCAGGGATACTTTATCGATAACGTTGGAGTCGGTCATTTCGTGGTAGAAGTCGTTACCCTCACGAGTACGTTCACCTACGCCCGCAAACACAGAGTAACCGGAGTGCTCGATCGCGATGTTACGGATAAGCTCCATCATGTTTACGGTTTTACCTACACCCGCACCACCGAACAGACCGACTTTACCGCCCTTCGCGAACGGACACATCAGGTCGATAACTTTGATACCGGTTTCCAGCAGTTCCTGAGAGTTTGACAACTCTTCGTAGGAAGGCGCTGCGCGGTGAATCGCCCAACGTTCTTCTTCGCCGATCTCGCCTTTCATGTCGACCGGTTCGCCCAGGACGTTCATGATACGACCCAGCGTGGCTTTACCTACCGGGACTTCGATCGGGTGTTCGAGATCTTTTACATCCAGACCGCGACGCAGACCGTCAGAAGACCCCATCGCGATGGTACGCACGATACCGCCGCCAAGCTGCTGCTGAACTTCCAGCACCAGCTTCTCATTACCATTCTGCACCTCAAGGGCATCGTACACGCGTGGTACGGCATCCTGAGGGAACTCGACGTCGACCACGGCGCCGATTACCTGGACAATCTTTCCAGTAGCCATCTTAAATCCTCTACGAAATAACCTGGTTAAACCGCGGCGGCCCCCGAGACGATCTCGGTGAGTTCCTGAGTAATGCTGGCCTGACGAGCTTTGTTGTATACCAACTGCAGCTCTTTAATCAGGCTGCCGCCATTATCGGTTGCGGCTTTCATCGCCACCATTCGTGCGGCCTGCTCGCTGGCCAGGTTTTCTACCACGCCCTGATAAACCTGAGACTCCACATAACGACGCAGGAGAGTATCCAGCAGCGCTTTCGGGTCTGGTTCATACAGGTAATCCCAGGCTTTACGCTTCAGATCATCATCTTCTGACGCCGGCAACGGCAGCAGTTGAGTGATCGTCGGCACCTGAGACATGGTGTTAATAAATTTGTTGCTGACAATGTAAAGCTTGTCCAGACGGCCTTCGTCGTAGGCCTGCAACATCACTTTAACCGGACCGATCAGTTCGGACAGAGAAGGGTTATCCCCCATACCTGTCACCTGAGCGACAACGTTGCCGCCTACGGAATTAAAGAATGACACGCCCTTAGAGCCGATCATTGCGAGTTCGCACTGAACGCCTTTATCGGACCATGCCTTCATATCCGCCAGCAGCTTTTTGAACAGGTTAATGTTCAAGCCACCGCACAAACCACGGTCGGTCGACACTACCAGGTAGCCCACGCGCTTAACGTCGCGCTCTTCCAGGTAGGGGTGCTTATATTCCAGATTACCGTTCGCAAGGTGACCAATCACTTTGCGCATGGTCTCTGCATAAGGACGGCTGGCCGCCATGCGATCCTGCGATTTACGCATTTTGGAAGCGGCGACCATCTCCATCGCTTTAGTGATCTTTTGCGTGTTCTGGACGCTTGCGATCTTACTACGTATCTCTTTTGCGCCGGCCATGAGCTTCTCCTCAATGCCTTACGGCCTGCCCTAAGGCAAGCCGCCAGACGTTACCAGGACTGGGTTGCTTTGAAGGAATCGAGGATGCCTTTCAGCTTGCCTTCGATTTCGTCGTTATAGCCACCGGACTGGTTGATCTCTTGCATCAGCGGAGCGTGATCACGGTCGACGTAAGCCAGCAGTGCGGCTTCGAAGCTACCGATTTTCGCCAGTTCGACATCCGCCAGATAACCACGTTCTGCTGCGAACAGAACCAGAGACTGCTGCGCGACGGACATCGGCGCATACTGTTTCTGTTTCAGCAGTTCGGTCACTTTCTGACCGTGGTCAAGCTGTTTACGGGTGGCATCGTCAAGGTCGGATGCAAACTGAGAGAACGCCGCCAGTTCACGATACTGCGCCAGCGCGGTACGAATACCACCGGACAGTTTTTTCATGATCTTGGTCTGGGCTGCGCCACCTACACGGGATACCGAGATACCCGGGTTAACCGCAGGACGAATACCGGCGTTAAACAGGTTAGATTCCAGGAAGATCTGACCATCGGTAATCGAAATTACGTTGGTCGGAACGAACGCGGAAACGTCACCTGCCTGCGTTTCGATAATCGGCAGCGCGGTCAGAGAGCCGGTTTTCCCTTTCACTTCACCTTTGGTGAAGGCTTCGACGTAGTCGACGTTAACACGCGCAGCACGCTCCAGCAGACGAGAGTGGAGGTAGAATACGTCGCCCGGGAATGCTTCACGTCCTGGCGGACGACGGAGCAGCAGGGAGATCTGACGGTAAGCAACAGCCTGTTTAGACAGGTCATCGTAAATGATCAGCGCATCTTCGCCGCGGTCGCGGAAGTATTCGCCCATTGCGCAACCGGCATATGGCGCCAGGTATTGCAGCGCAGCGGATTCGGACGCGGTCGCCACCACAACAATGGTGTTAGCCAGCGCGCCGTGTTCTTCCAGTTTGCGCACCACGTTAGAGATGGTGGACGCTTTCTGGCCGATAGCGACATAGATACATTTAATGCCGGAATCGCGCTGGTTGATGATGGCGTCGATAGCCAGCGCGGTTTTACCGGTCTGACGGTCACCGATGATCAGTTCACGCTGACCACGACCGATTGGGATCATGGAGTCAACGGCTTTATAGCCGGTCTGCACCGGCTGATCGACAGACTGACGATCGATAACGCCCGGCGCAATCGCTTCAACGGCAGAGAAGCCGTCATTATCAACCGGACCTTTACCGTCGATTGGCGCACCCAGGGTGTTTACCACACGTCCCAGCAGGCCGCGGCCAACCGGAACTTCCAGGATACGACCCGTACATTTAACCTTCATGCCTTCGGCAAGGTCAGCGTATGGACCCATGACTACCGCACCCACGGAGTCGCGCTCCAGGTTCAATGCGATAGCGTAACGGTTACCCGGCAGGGAGATCATTTCACCCTGCATACAATCGGCCAGGCCGTGAATGCGGATAACACCGTCACTGACAGAAACAATAGTACCTTCGTTGTGAGCTTCGCTCACCACATTGAACTGAGCAATGCGCTGCTTGATCAGTTCGCTGATTTCGGTGGAATTCAGTTGCATGCTCCAGTCCCCTTAAGACTGCAAGACGTCTGCAAGGCGCTCAAGACGGCCGCGTACGCTGCCATCAATGACCATATCACCCGCCCGGATGATAACGCCTGCCATTACAGACTTATCGATTTTGCAATTCAGCTTCACTTTGCGTGACAGACGTTTTTCCATCGCGGCGCTGATTTTCGAAAGCTGCTCTTCACTCAATGCGGTTGCCGACGTAACTTCTACCTCGGAGGTAGCTTCACTGGCGGCACGCAGATGAATAAACTGCTCCAGAACATCCGGGAGCGCGTTCAGACGATTATTTTCAGCCATCACCCGAATCAGGTTCTGACCGTTTTCGTCTAACTGCTCACCGCAGACTGCGATAAACGACTCAGCGAGCGTTTCCGGCGCCAGCGCGCCAGAGAGAAGCTCTGCCATTTGTTCGTTCTTGGTTACCTCGGCGGCAAACGCCAGCATATCCTGCCAGCGCTCTACGCTTTGGTGTTCAACGGCAAAGTCAAAAGCTGCTTTGGCGTAGGGGCGAGCTACCGTAACAAATTCAGACATCAGCCCCTCCCTCCTTACAGTTCAGCGACAAGTTTATCCACGATGTCGCTGTTAGCAGCTTCATCCACGGAACGTTCGATGATCTTCTCGGCGCCAGCAACAGCCAGGATAGCAACTTGCTTACGCAGCTCTTCACGGGCGCGTTTACGCTCGGCTTCAATTTCCGCCTGCGCCTGCGCCACGATTTTAGTACGTTCCTGCTCTGCTTCAGTTTTGGCTTCGTCCAGGATCTGAGCGCGGCGTTTGTTTGCCTGCTCGATGATTACCTGAGCTTCCGCTTTCGCTTTTTTCAGCTGGTCGGTCGCGCTGGCCTTTGCAAGGTCAAGATCCTTATGTGCTCGTTCAGCAGAAGCGAGACCGTCAGCAATTTCTTTCTGACGTTTCTCGATGGCTGCCATTAACGGCGGCCATACGTACTTCATGCAAAACCAGACAAAGAGAATAAACGCGATGGCCTGGCCGAGGATTGTTGCGTTAAGATTCACAGCACAATGCCTCTATCTAGTTAACCTTCTGATATTGCTCTTAATTCAAGCAACGCTTACTACGCGACAGCGAACATCACGTACAGACCCAGACCTACAGCGATCATCGGGATAGCATCCACCAGACCCATAACGATAAAGAACTGAGTACGCAGCAGAGGAATCAGATCAGGTTGACGCGCCGCGCCTTCCAGGAATTTACCCCCGAGGATGCCGATACCGATCGCAGCACCGATTGCCGCCAGACCCATCATCACAGCGGCAGCCATGTACAGCAGATCCATATTCAGGTTTTCCATGACAGTCTCCAGTTTGTTTCAGTTAAAACGTAGTAGTGTTGGTAAATTAATGCTCTTCGGACGCCATCGACAGATAGACAATCGTCAGAACCATGAAAATGAAGGCTTGCAGCGTAATAATCAGGATGTGGAAAATGGCCCACGGCACATTCAGAATCCACTGTGACCACCACGGCAACAGACCAGCAATCAGAATGAAAATCAGCTCACCGGCATACATGTTGCCGAACAGTCGCAGACCGAGAGAAACCGGTTTGGACAGCAGACTTACCCCTTCAAGGATTAAGTTGACAGGAATGAACGCCCAGTGATTGAACGGCTGCAGCGTCAACTCTTTAGCGAAGCCGCCGATGCCTTTCATTTTGATGCTGTAGAACAGAATAAGGATGAATACGCCCAGCGCCATCGATAGGGTGATGTTGACGTCAGCAGACGGCACCACGCGCGTTGCCGGCAGACCCAGCCAATGCTCAGCGATATACGGCAGCAGGTCGATAGGCAGTAAGTCCATCAGGTTCATAAGGAATACCCAGACGAAAATCGTCAGGGCCAGCGGCGCAATCAGCTTGCTTTTGCCATGGTACATGTCTTTGACGCTGCCATGCACAAAGCCGACTATCAGCTCAATCGCGGTCTGAAACTTGCCTGGCACGCCGCTGGTCGCTTTTTTAGCAACGCTACGGAACATCACCAGAAACAACAGACCCAGCACCACCGAGAAGAACATGGAGTCAATATTGAGCGTCCAGAAGGTGGCTGGGGGGTTCTGCGGATCCACCAGCGAGAAAGTACGCAGGTCCAGCTGAAGGTTATTCAGATGGTGTCCTATGTATTCCTGCGGCGTCATATTTTCTGAAGCCATGATGCCTTTTACCCTTTGTTGTTAATTACAGCCGGCGCCAGTATCTGAACCACCAGCACCAAAACCCACGTAACGATCAGCGGCAAAAACACCGCCTTTAAAACCGCCAACGCCACCACCAGTAAAACCAGCATCGCTAACACCTTGAAGGCTTCACCGAAGGCGAAAGTCCAGGACACGCGGCCCTTAGCAGGTGTATGCGCCTGGTGACGCCAGGCAAATATCATAAACAACATATTAGGCAGTGCCACTGCCAATCCCCCACATACTGCGGAGATGCCCCAGAAGGGGTCTTTGAGGCAAAACAGCAATCCACTTGCTATTACCGCCAGAAACTGAATGAACAGAAGCTTACGAGCAACGTTTCGACTCACGAGCGACACAGACATCACGTTTTTACTCCTGCTCACTTCGAGGTATGCCGCGTGTCGTATAAAACGTTCTTTAAGACTTAGAGTCAAGCATCAAAAAGCGGTCAAATTATACGGTGCGCACCCGTGATTTCAAACAATAAGTAGCCAAAAGGTGAATAAATGTTTAAATATTTTTCTCTGGCCCGCATTTTTAACTTTTAGCCAAAGTGTGAACGATCGTACAAAACTGCAAATAGCGCGAAAACACTGGCGATAAAGCGTGCACCAGATCACACATTAAACATATTCATGCTTACGCAATTCATTTACGTGTCAATTCATGCCTTTTCATCTTTTTGATATTTAAGCGTAAAACCAAGTACTGTTTTAAAAATACCAGCTTACACCTTAAAAACGCCCCATTGACATTTATAATAAAAATTTAACAAGCAAAAGTGATTTTTCGATTCGATTTTTAGCAGACTGATATTTACAAAGTTGATTACTCTCTGTTTTAACAAAAGAAGCGACGTTGTCATGTTGAAACGAAACCGTAAATCCAGAGTTAAATGTAACAACGCTGAAATGCGTTATATCTGTCGATTTTTAACACAAGCCGCGTCGTTTTTTTTCTATTTTTTTTGATAAAAATTAAACTTTGTTTGACTTAATAATCACCAGATGCCGCTCGCCTTCCAGTTGCGGAACGCGTAATTTTTCAACAGATTCGACGCTAAAATTGTCAGGTAGTGAGGCAATTTCATCCCCTGGCAATTGCCCTTTTAAGGCATAAAAACGCCCTTTCTCTCCCGGCAGATGGTGACACCAGCTCACCATATCATTCAACGATGCGAAAGCGCGGCTGATAACGCCATCAAACGGCGGTTCGGAGGGATAGGCTTCAACGCGGCTTTGAACCGGCGTGATGTTTTCCAGTTTCAGTTCGTGCTGGACCTGACGCAGAAAACGTACCCGCTTGCCCAGGCTGTCGAGTAAGGTGAAATGCGCGTCAGGGAGAACAATAGCCAGCGGGATGCCCGGCAGCCCCGGTCCTGTTCCTACGTCGATAAAACGCTGTCCCTGAAGATACGGCGCAACGACTATGCTGTCGAGAATATGGCGTACCAACATTTCGTTGGGATCCCGCACTGACGTCAGGTTGTATGCTTTGTTCCATTTGTGCAGCATATCAACGTAGGCGACCAGCAGCGTTTTCTGGTGATCGGTAAGAGAAATACCGGCATCAGCCAGCAGACGAGAGAGTTTGTTGAGCACGGTCATTACCTGTTAATAATCAAATGCCCGATGCGCTTTCGCTTATCGGGCCTACAAATTTATAGGGCGGGCAAGCGAAGCGCCCCCGCCAAATTAGTGTTATCAAGCGCTACGACGCAGCATACCTTGTTTTTTCAGCCATACCAGCAGAATGGAGATTGCCGCTGGCGTAACGCCGGAGATACGCGATGCCTGGCCGATAGACGCCGGTTTATGATCGTTCAGCTTGGCGATAACTTCGTTCGACAGACCGGAAACCTGACGATAATCCAGCGTGGCAGGCAGCAACGTATTCTCGTTACGTAGTTGTTTTTCAATCTCATCCTGCTGGCGAGCGATATACCCTTCGTATTTGACCTGGATTTCCACCTGCTCAGCGGCTTGCTCATCTTCAAGCGCAGGCGCGAATGCGGCAAGCGAAGTGAGCTGCGCGTAGGTCATTTCCGGACGACGCAACAGATCTTCGCCGCTGGCCTCACGGGAGAGAGGCGTGGTCAAATGCGCATTCACTTCATCGGCGGATTCCGCAGACGGCGTTACCCATGTCGATTTCAGCCGCTGACGTTCGCGTTCGATATTTTCCAGCTTCTCGTTGAAGCGCGCCCAGCGTTCATCATCCACCAGACCCAGCTCGCGGCCCATTTCGGTCAAACGCAGATCGGCGTTGTCCTCACGCAGCATCAGGCGATATTCGGCGCGGGAGGTAAACATGCGATACGGCTCTTTGGTGCCCAGCGTACAGAGATCGTCCACCAGCACGCCGAGATAAGCCTGAGAACGCGCAGGCGCCCAGCCCTCTTTGTCGGCGGAAAGACGCGCGGCATTCAGACCAGCGAGCAAGCCCTGCGCCGCAGCCTCTTCATAGCCGGTAGTACCGTTGATTTGACCAGCAAAGAACAGGCCGTGAATAAATTTACTTTCCAGTGTCGGTTTCAGATCGCGCGGGTCGAAGAAATCGTACTCAATCGCGTAACCAGGGCGAACGATCTTCGCGTTCTCCATGCCCTGCATGGAACGGACAATCTGCATCTGCACGTCAAACGGCAGACTGGTGGAGATACCGTTAGGGTAAATCTCGTTAGAGGTCAGTCCTTCCGGCTCAAGGAAGATCTGATGCTGGTTACGATCGGCAAAACGCATCACCTTGTCTTCGATCGAAGGACAGTAGCGTGGGCCGATCCCTTCGATCACGCCAGCGTACATTGGGCTACGATCGAGGTTATTACGAATCACATCATGGGTTTTCTCATTGGTATGCGTGATGTAACACGGCACCTGTTGCGGATGCTGAGAAGCATTCCCCATAAACGAGAAAACCGGCATCGGGTTATCGCCATGCTGTTGAGCCAACACGCTGAAATCGATAGTACGCGCATCAATACGCGGCGGTGTGCCGGTTTTCAGGCGACTGACGCGTAGCGGAAGCTCACGCAGACGGCGAGATAGCGGGATGGATGGCGGATCGCCAGCACGACCGCCGCTGTAGTTATCCAGACCAATATGAATTTTGCCGTCCAGGAAGGTTCCGACGGTCAGCACCACCGCTTTCGCGCGGAATTTGAGCCCCATTTGGGTCACAGCGCCGACAACGCGATCGTTTTCGACAATCAGATCTTCAACCGCTTGCTGGAAGATCATCAGGTTCGGCTGGTTCTCCAGCGCGGTACGCACCGCCTGGCGATATAAGACTCGATCCGCCTGAGCCCGGGTAGCGCGAACGGCCGGACCTTTGCTGGCGTTTAGTATCCTAAACTGAATACCTGCCTGATCAATCGCTTTCGCCATCAGACCGCCGAGCGCATCCACCTCTTTTACCAGATGTCCCTTTCCAATACCGCCGATCGCCGGGTTGCAGCTCATCTGTCCCAACGTGTCAATATTGTGTGTCAAAAGCAGAGTCTGTTGACCCATACGCGCCGCGGCCATCGCGGCCTCAGTGCCTGCATGACCCCCGCCAATAATAATGACGTCAAAAGGATCCTGATAAAACATGGTAATTGCCTCGCATAACGCGGTGTGAAAATGGATTGAAGCCCGGGCGGTGGATTCTACTCAACTTTAGCCGATGGAGAAAGCCCCGGGATCCGGGCTATTAAAAAGAAGATCTTTTTATTTAGAGATCTGTTCTATTGTGATCTCTTATTAGGATCGCTCCAGGCTGTGGATAACCCGGATCCTGTAATAAAGATCAATGCGTTGGTAAGGATCACTAGCTGTGAATGAACGGTGATCGTGGCCCGTATAAGCTGGGATCAAAACGGGTACTTATACACAACTCAAAAAGTGAACAACGGTTATTCTTTGGATAACTACCGGTTGATCCAAGCTTTCCACCAGATTTATCCACAATGGATCGCACGATCTTTACACTTATTTGAGTAAATTAATCCAGGATCCGAGCCAAATCTCCGCTGGATCTTCCGGAATCTCATGTTCAAGGATGTTGATCTTCAGTGTTTCCCCAACCTGTTTTGCGCCAGCGCCTTTCAGTTCCGCTTCTATTTTCTCAATCGCGCCGCAAAACGTGTCGTATTCTCGACTGCCAATGCCAATTGCGCCGAAACGTACCGCGGAAAGATCGGGTTTCTGCGTCTGAAGGTCTTCATAGAAAGGGGTCAGGTTGTCCGGAATGTCTCCGGCGCCGTGCGTTGAGCTGATTATCAGCCAGATCCCGGAAGTTGACAGATCCTCTAATAACGGACCGTGCACCGTTTCGGTTGAAAAACCGGCAGTTTCCAGCTTTTCCGCCAGATGTTCCGCGACGTATTCGGCGCCGCCCAGGGTGCTGCCGCTGATAAGAGTAATGTCTGCCATTGATCGCTCGCTCAGGTAAAGAGGCTGCATTGTACTCTGTGAACGAGCTGGGATCTACCTGTGGAAAAATGTGGGATTAAAAAAGCCGATCATGGCTTGATGGTGCGCATGATCGGGTTCTGCAAGACGATCAGTGTCTCAGTGGACTGAATTTCATCAATTGTTTGGATCTTGTTGATAAGTATGTGCTGAAGCGCGTCGATTGATTTGCACATCACTTTTATAAAGATGCTGTAGTGACCGGTGGTGTAATACGCTTCCGTCACTTCATCCAGGCTTTCCAGCCGGGCCAGTGCGGAGGGATAGTCTTTGGCGCTTTTGAGAATGATGCCAATAAAGCAGCCCACATCGTAGCCCAGCTGTTTGGGGCTGACGTCAATCCGTGCGCCAGTAATAATCCCGGCCTGCTTCATTTTCTCGACGCGAACGTGAATGGTTCCAGGGCTAACGCCAAATTGTTTGGCCAGTTCGGCGTAGGCAGTGCGGGCATTTTCCATTAAGGCGTCAAGTATGCCGCGGTCCAGATTGTCGATCTGATAATTTTCCATCGCTTTTTCTTATGCAGATTAATGATTATCTCTATTTTAGCCATTATTTTTAACGAATCAAAATCGAAGTTGGCTTTTTATCTGTTGATTATTGAATAGTGCTCTCATTTTGTTGCTTAATCATAGGCAACAGGACGCAGGAGTAAAAAAATGAAAACCGCTTACATTGCCAAACAACGTCAAATTAGCTTCGTGAAATCACATTTCTCTCGCCAGCTGGAGGAGCGTCTGGGTCTAATTGAGGTCCAGGCGCCGATCCTGAGTCGCGTAGGAGATGGTACGCAGGATAATTTGTCCGGCTGTGAAAAAGCGGTGCAGGTAAAAGTGAAAGCATTGCCTGACGCCCAGTTCGAAGTGGTGCATTCACTGGCGAAGTGGAAACGTCAAACCCTGGGGCAGCATGACTTCAGCGCGGGCGAAGGGCTGTACACGCACATGAAAGCCCTTCGCCCCGATGAAGACCGACTCTCTCCGCTCCACTCGGTCTATGTGGATCAGTGGGACTGGGAGCGTGTCATGGGCGATGGCGAGCGCCAATTTTCCACCCTGAAAAGCACAGTAGAGGCTATATGGGCAGGAATTAAGGCGACGGAAGCGGAAGTGCATAAACAGTTTGGTCTGGCACCGTTCCTGCCGGATCAGATCCATTTTGTTCACAGTCAGGAGCTGTTGTCTCGCTATCCGGATCTGGATGCGAAAGGGCGCGAACGCGCGATCGCCAAAGAACTTGGCGCCGTTTTCCTGGTGGGGATCGGCGGTAAACTGAGCGATGGCCACCGCCATGATGTACGTGCGCCGGATTATGATGACTGGAGCTCCGCATCTGAGCTGGGCTACGCCGGTCTGAACGGCGATATCCTGGTGTGGAACCCGGTGCTGGAAGATGCGTTTGAGCTTTCCTCTATGGGTATCCGCGTAGATGCCGATACGCTGATGCGCCAGCTGGCGTTGACCGGTGATGAAGATCGTCTGCAACTGGAGTGGCATCAGGCGCTGCTGCGCGGCGAAATGCCGCAGACCATCGGCGGCGGGATTGGGCAGTCGCGTCTGACGATGTTGCTGCTGCAATTGCCGCATATTGGTCAGGTGCAGTGCGGCGTATGGCCCGCGCAGGTTCGCGAAAGCATTCCTGCTATTTTATAAGCCGTTAGCGCCGCCAGCGTCTCAGCAGGCGGCTTCGCATCCCGGTGTCAAAGCGCCAGATATGATCGAAAATGCGCATGATGCCGGGTTTGCCGTGCGCCGACATCGCCACCGCATGGAATCGATGCTGATGAAGACGCTGCAACTCTCCCACTTTGCTCACCACGTCATCCGGCAAGCGCTGGGCGATAAAATCCGAAATGACCACCGCATCGGCATCAAACCATTCCCGTCCCTGCATTCTTTCAATAATGGCGCGAAAACAGCTGGCGATATCCGTGCCGCCGCGAAAACGTTGACTTAAAAAGCGGATGGCCTGCTCAATACCTTCCGGGCCGGAGAGTTCATAACGCACAACGTCAGTGGAAAACAGCATAATAAAGCAGCGGCGGTTATCCGCCAGCGCAACGCGCATCAACGCCAGGCAGAACGCTTTTGCGCACTGCTCGTTAAATCCTCCCATCGAGCCTGAAGTATCGACGCAGACAATAAACGGTCCGCGCGGCTGCTCGTCGACATCCTGGTGTACTACCGGCCGTTCGGTCACTTTCTCACGCCACGCTTCGCCATGCAGGCGATAGGTGAGGAGCTGTTTTTCCACTAACCGGCGGTAAAATTCATATTCCAGCTCGGTGATGCCGAGCGTCGCCAGCTCTGGCGGCAACAGGCGCAGAATATCATCGCCTTGCTGTATACCGTCAACCTGCTCCGGCACCGTTGCGGGTTCGCGTACCAGTGTACGAAAGGTTTCCATCGGCGCGTCTTTTTTCGGTACTGATTTGGCTTCCCGCGAACGTCCCAGTTGTTCCGCCAGTTGCATTAGTTCCGGCTGGGCGGCGAGAAATTCGCCGTATTTTACGATCAGTTGATAATCACCACGTTTAAGCTGTCCCGCGCTCATATCCCACAGGCGGCCTGCGGCATTATCATTTTCCGCCAGCGTCGGTTCCAGTTGCCCGCTCAACGTCATCCGTTCCTGAACGTCACTCAGCAACTGCTCGCGCTCTTCTTCCAGTAGTTGCTGGTTTAACGTGGTGGCCTGCACCACCAGACTTAACCGCCAGCGTTGCAAAAAAAGCGTGTGTAGCGCAGGGGTAAAGGTACTGTTGCTCTCCGTCAACTGCTTCGCCTGCGCGGCATACGGTGAATGCAGGCGATGAAGCAACGCCAGTATTTGCGGCAGTTGCACGATGAACTGTGGGGTAGAGAGAAGTTGGCTTTGCTGATAACACATGACCTCTTCCATGAGTTCCGGCGGAACGCGTGCGTCTTTAAGACGGCTGCGTAGCGCTTCCCGCCAGCGCGGGAGATCGGCGGTCACGGCGTTTTTTAAACGCGGAAACTTTTCAAAGAAAATGACCAGCTGTGGGGAAGCCAGTAGCGCGAGGATCATCTCTTCGACCATTCCCTCTTCGCTGACGGCCAGCATGGTATTTAGCGTATCCAGCGTCAGCATTGTTGCGCCTGGCGGATCTGTTCTCCTACATCCTGCAGGCTGGCCTCAATGCGCCCTAACCAGTCGCTGTGAATAAACAGGCAATGTTGCTGCTCGCTGAAGCGGGTATGCTGCTGGCGCCAGTCGTTTTCTAACGTTTCCAGCTGCTGTTTGATCTCCGCAGGCATACTGTCTTCAGCCGCTCCCGGTAACGCCAGACGGGTACCTTGTAGACTGATGTCGCGCACCACCAGATGTTGAGCGTTATCGACTTCCATATTCAACGTTTGGGCAAAGCCGATCCCGTTCAGTTTGCCGCGGATCTCGCCGCCTTTGGTCAGCCAAAGTTCCAGCGCGCTGCGGTCAAAGGTAATATGGATCACTTCCATATCATGCAGTTTTAGCGGTTTTTGTAGCAATAACGTCAACGTTGACGCACTGGCTTCCGGCGGTAAAGTGTAATGCGGGCGGCGGCTGAACATACCGCCTTCTTTAATGACGGTGAAGGCGGTTTTATCGCTTTGCTGTTGCTGCAACTGGAGGCGGCGCTGGACAATACCGCCGAGGCGAGTCAGCATGGCCTGCTGCTGCCAGGCGTGTCCGGTCATCAATATTTCCAGTTGCTGTTGCATGAGATTCAGACTCTGCGCGTCATACCACAAGCAATCTTTTAGCAGGATAAGGTCAATCGGCGCAACCGCGTCGCGTCCGCTAAAGAAGGCGCTGGCCTGTAACAGGCGGATGGCTTTCTTCCAGCGACGGTCGGAGACATAAGGCGCATTCGGCAAATTATCCAGCTGTTGGCGCAGAGTAAATATCAGCTCAAAGACCGGATCAGGCAGTGAAATCGCGCCGATATCTTTTTGCCACTGTTGATATTCTTCGTCGCTAACCTGTAACGAGGCGGGGACCGGGTTATCACTCTCATCCTGCTGACTAATCAGCATGGAGCGGAAATTGGCTTTATCCTGAACTTTATCCAGCCACAGGCGAATCAACATTCGGTCGTACAAGGCTTCCAGGCTGCTGTCCGCTTCGGGCAGTTCGTTGGAGGCCGCCACCAGCAGCCGCATCGGAATTTTTTCCTCAAATGCGCCGTTGCGGAAATGGCGTTCGTTAATGGCGGTCAGCAATGTGTTCAGGATAGCGGGCCCGGCTTTCCAGATTTCATCCAGAAAAACGATTTCGGCTTCGGGAAGATAGCCGGTCGTTAAGCGTTCATAGCGACCTTCATCTTTCAGCGCCTGAATAGAGAGCGGGCCAAACACCTCTTCCGGCGTGGAAAAGCGTGTCATCAGATATTCAAAAGCGCGGGCGCGCTGGAAAGCAAACTTCAGGCGGCGGGCAATCAGACTCTTGGCGATACCGGGCGGGCCCAACAAAAAGACGCTTTCACCGCTTAACGCCGCCAGTAGGCACAGGCGTATGGCGTGACTACGTTCATACAGCCCCTTCTCAAGGGCGCTGCTCAGACGGGAAATTCTTTCCGCTAATAAATGTGGGTGAGCCATAATAAAGAGGCGTCCTTTCGACAAATGGATCATGCTAATTGCGAGTATAGACGTTTCACCACCGGGGCTATAATCGTCTGATGCGCTGTTTATTTTTCTTTGAGCCAGGTTAATCTGGCTTCATTTAGGGGTACGATTTTATGATTAATCGTGCATACTGTGCGCTTTTTTGTGGGCCAAGGGACTAAGCACACATTTCATATCTATACACTCATTCATTCAAACTACATCAAGGCGGCAAAGGAGTGAATCCCCTGGCACTAACATTCAACGTGTGACTGGGGTAAGCGAATGCAGCCGACAAGGAGGTAGCGTGAAGGGTGACGTGTATAAACGAAAGATGAGTCTATGAGCACTGATAATAAGCAATCGTTGCCTGCGATTACCCTCGCAGCTATTGGGGTTGTCTACGGTGATATTGGTACCAGCCCGCTTTATACGCTTCGTGAATGTTTGTCCGGTCAGTTTGGTTTTGGCGTTGAACGAGATGCCGTGTTTGGTTTTCTGTCGCTGATCTTCTGGCTACTCATCTTTGTGGTTTCCATCAAATATCTCACCTTCGTGATGCGCGCCGATAACGCGGGTGAAGGTGGAATTTTGACGCTGATGTCGCTTGCCGGGCGTAATACCTCGGCGCGCACCACATCCATGTTAGTTATCATGGGACTGATAGGCGGCAGCTTCTTCTATGGCGAAGTGGTGATTACGCCGGCGATTTCGGTGATGTCGGCGATTGAAGGCCTGGAGATTGTCGCGCCGCAGCTGGATACCTGGATTGTCCCGCTCTCCATTATTGTGCTGACTCTGTTGTTTATGATTCAGAAGCACGGTACGGGAATGGTAGGGAAACTCTTTGCGCCGATCATGCTGACCTGGTTTTTAATCCTGGCGGTACTTGGCCTGCGCAGTATTATCGCCAATCCCGAAGTGTTACATGCGCTGAATCCTGTCTGGGCGGTACGTTTTTTCCTTGAATATAAAACCGTATCATTTATTGCGTTGGGCGCGGTGGTGCTGTCGATTACCGGCGTAGAGGCGTTGTACGCCGATATGGGACACTTCGGTAAGTTCCCGATTCGCCTGGCGTGGTTTACCGTGGTACTGCCGTCGTTAGTACTGAACTACTTCGGTCAGGGCGCATTGCTACTAAAGCATCCGGAAGCGATTAAAAACCCCTTCTTCCTGTTGGCGCCGGACTGGGCGTTAATTCCGCTGCTGATTCTGGCCGCGCTGGCGACGGTGATCGCCTCCCAGGCGGTAATTTCCGGCGTCTTTTCGCTGACGCGTCAGGCTGTGCGTCTTGGCTATTTGTCGCCAATGCGCATTATCCATACCTCCGAGATGGAGTCCGGTCAGATCTATATCCCTTTCGTTAACTGGCTGCTTTATTTCGCGGTCGTGGTTGTTATTGTTAGCTTTGAGCACTCCAGCAACCTGGCGGCGGCCTATGGTATCGCCGTGACCGGCACGATGGTGCTGACGTCTATTCTTTCTACGACCGTGGCGCGTAAGAACTGGCACTGGAACAAATATTTTGTCGCGCTGATCCTCATCGCATTCCTGTGCGTGGATATCCCGCTGTTCTCGGCCAACCTCGACAAATTGTTGTCCGGTGGTTGGCTGCCGCTGAGCCTGGGCCTGATCATGTTCACGATCATGACCACCTGGAAGAGCGAGCGTTTCCGTCTGTTGCGTCGTATGCATGAACACGGTAATTCGTTGGAAGCGATGATTGCTTCGCTGGAGAAGTCACCGCCGGTTCGGGTGCCGGGTACTGCCGTATACATGTCGCGCGCGCTCAGTGTGATCCCTTTTGCTTTATTACATAACCTGAAGCACAACAAAGTGTTGCATGAGCGCGTAATCTTACTGACGTTGCGTACGGAAGATGCGCCTTATGTGCATAACGTTCGCCGGGTGCAGATTGAGCAGTTGTCTCCGACATTCTGGCGCGTGGTGGCCAGCTACGGCTGGCGCGAAACGCCAAACGTTGAAGAGGTGTTCCACCGCTGCGGTCTGGAAGGGCTTAGCTGTCGGATGATGGAAACGTCGTTCTTTATGTCGCACGAGTCGTTGATTGTCGGCAAACGCCCGTGGTATTTGCGTCTGCGCGGCAAGCTGTATTTGTTGTTGCAACGCAACGCCCTGCGCGCGCCGGATCAGTTCGAGATCCCGCCTAACCGCGTGATTGAGTTAGGTACGCAGGTCGAGATTTAACCCCTCATCAACATGCCGGGGGCCGCGTTGGCTTACCCGGCCTGACCAATCCGTAGATTCCCACAAGATAATCGCCTGATTTCCGCTAGCGAAACGTTTCGACGGCGATCACAATTCTGTTACGTCATGATGGTTTTATGAACACATCCAGGGTTACACTGCGGCCAGCGAAACGTTTCGCTAGTGGAGCAGAAAAATGAAGAAAGGCACCGTACTCAACTCTGAAATCTCGTCGGTCATTTCCCGTCTGGGGCATACTGATACTCTGGTAGTCTGTGATGCGGGTTTACCCATCCCGAATAGCACCGCGCGTATCGATATGGCACTAACCCAGGGCGTACCTTCTTTTATGCAGGTGGTGGATGTCGTGACCCGGGAAATGCAGGTTGAGGCGGCGATTCTTGCAACGGAAATCAAACAACAGAATCCGCAGCTCCACGAAACGTTGCTCACTCACCTTGAGCAACTGCAGCAACACCAGGGAAACACCATAAAAATTAGTTATACGACACACGAACAATTCAAAAAATTGACTGCAGACAGTCAGGCAGTGATTCGCAGCGGGGAGTGTTCCCCGTATGCGAACGTCATTCTTTGCGCTGGCGTCACTTTCTGAGGCCGCTATGGACGCATTACTGCAACTCAAAGGGATCGATAAAGCGTTCCCCGGCGTGAAGGCTCTCTCCGGCGCCGCGTTAAACGTTTATCCTGGCCGCGTTATGGCGCTGGTGGGGGAAAACGGCGCCGGAAAATCCACCATGATGAAAGTATTAACCGGCATCTATACGCGAGATGCGGGATCGTTGTTATGGCTGGGTAAAGAGACCACCTTTAACGGGCCTAAATCGTCTCAGGAAGCCGGGATCGGCATTATTCATCAGGAACTGAACCTGATTCCGCAGTTGACCATTGCGGAAAATATCTTCCTGGGCCGTGAATTTGTGAATCGCTTTGGCAAAATCGACTGGAAAAAGATGTATGCCGAAGCCGACCACCTCTTAGACAAACTCAATCTGCGCTTTAAGAGCGATAAGCTGGTGGGCGAACTCTCTATCGGCGATCAGCAAATGGTGGAAATCGCCAAAGTGCTGAGCTTCGAATCCAAAGTCATCATTATGGATGAACCGACCGATGCGCTGACCGACACTGAAACCGACTCTCTGTTCCGCGTTATCCGCGAATTAAAATCGCAGGGGCGCGGCATTGTCTATATCTCCCACCGTATGAAAGAGATCTTCGAAATTTGCGATGACGTGACGGTCTTCCGCGATGGGCAATTTATCGCCGAGCGTGAAGTGGCCACGTTGACCGAAGATTCTCTTATCGAAATGATGGTGGGACGTAAGCTGGAAGATCAGTACCCGCATCTGGATAACGCGCCGGGTGAGATTCGCCTCAAGGTCGATAATCTGTGCGGACCGGGCGTGAATGATGTCTCTTTTGTGCTGCGAAAAGGCGAGATTCTTGGCATTTCCGGCCTGATGGGTGCCGGTCGCACCGAGCTGATGAAAGTATTGTACGGCGCGATGCCGCGAACCAGCGGTTACGTGACGCTTGATGGACACGAAGTGGTGACGCGTTCTCCGCAGGACGGACTGGCCAATGGCATCGTTTATATCTCTGAAGACCGTAAGCGCGATGGACTGGTGCTCGGCATGTCAGTTAAAGAGAATATGTCGCTGACGGCGCTGGACTATTTCAGCCGCGCTGGCGGAAGCCTGAAACACAAAGATGAGCAACAGGCGGTGGGGGATTTTATCCGTCTGTTCAACGTCAAGACACCGTCAATGGAACAGGCGATAGGCCTGCTTTCTGGCGGTAATCAGCAAAAAGTGGCGATTGCCCGCGGGTTGATGACGCGCCCGAAAGTGCTCATTCTCGACGAGCCGACCCGCGGTGTGGACGTCGGCGCCAAGAAAGAGATTTATCAGCTTATCAACCAGTTTAAGGCCGACGGCCTGAGCATCATTCTGGTCTCATCTGAGATGCCAGAAGTATTAGGCATGAGCGATCGCATCATCGTCATGCATGAAGGGCATCTCAGCGGTGAATTTACTCGCGAGCAGGCCACCCAGGAAGTGTTAATGGCTGCCGCAGTGGGCAAGCTTAATCGCGTGAATCAGGAGTAAAAAAGATGACAACCCAGGCTGTTTCTGGTCGCCGTTATTTCACTAAAGCGTGGCTTCTTGAGCAGAAGTCGCTCATTGCCCTGCTGGTGTTGATCGCGATTGTTTCGACGTTGAGCCCCAACTTTTTTACCGTTAATAATCTGTTCAATATTCTTCAACAGACCTCCGTCAACGCCATTATGGCGGTGGGGATGACGTTGGTGATTCTGACATCGGGGATCGATCTGTCCGTCGGTTCCCTGCTGGCGCTCACCGGCGCGGTTGCCGCTTCAATTGTCGGCGTTGAAGTGAATGCGCTGGTCGCGGTTGCCGCCGCGCTGGCGCTGGGCGCTGCGATTGGCGCCGTCACTGGCGTTATCGTCGCGAAAGGCCGCGTACAGGCGTTTATCGCTACGCTGGTGATGATGCTGCTACTGCGCGGCGTGACGATGGTTTACACCGACGGTAGCCCTGTCAACACTGGCTTTACCGATAACGCCGATCTGTTTGGCTGGTTCGGTATCGGCCGTCCGCTGGGCGTTCCTACGCCGGTCTGGATCATGGCTATCGTCTTTATCGCCGCCTGGTATATGCTGCATCACACCCGTCTGGGACGCTATATCTACGCGCTGGGCGGTAACGAAGCGGCGACGCGCCTGTCTGGCATTAGCGTGAGCAAAGTGAAAATTATCGTCTATTCACTTTGCGGCCTGACAGCGTCGCTGGCGGGCATCATTGAAGTGGCGCGCCTCTCTTCCGCGCAGCCGACGGCGGGTACCGGCTATGAGCTGGATGCTATTGCCGCCGTGGTGCTGGGCGGCACCAGCCTTGCTGGCGGTAAAGGACGCATTGTTGGGACATTGATCGGCGCATTGATTCTCGGCTTCCTTAATAATGGTTTGAATTTGTTAGGTGTTTCCTCCTATTACCAGATGATCGTCAAAGCGGTGGTGATTTTGCTGGCGGTACTGGTAGACAACAAAAAGCAGTAACAACGACTACAGGACATCTGAAATATGAACATGAAAAAACTGGCTACCCTGGTATCTGCTGTTGCGCTGAGCGCCACCGTGAGCGCGAATGCAATGGCGAAGGACACCATTGCGCTGGTGATCTCTACCCTCAATAATCCCTTCTTCGTGTCGTTAAAAGACGGGGCGCAAAAAGAGGCGGATAAACTGGGTTATAACCTGGTGGTGCTGGACTCCCAGAACAACCCTGCCAAAGAGCTGGCGAACGTGCAGGATTTAACCGTTCGCGGGACCAAAATTCTGCTGATCAACCCGACTGACTCCGATGCGGTGGGTAACGCGGTGAAGATGGCGAACCAGGCGAAGATTCCGGTTATCACGCTTGACCGCCAGGCAACCAAAGGCGATGTCGTCAGCCATATCGCGTCTGATAACGTGCTGGGCGGTAAGATCGCTGGCGACTATATCGCGAAAAAAGCTGGCGAAGGCGCCAAAGTGATTGAGCTGCAAGGCATTGCCGGAACATCTGCGGCGCGTGAGCGTGGCGAAGGTTTCCAGCAGGCGGTAGCCGCCCACAAATTTAATGTCCTGGCCAGCCAGCCTGCCGATTTCGACCGTACTAAGGGTCTGAACGTCATGCAGAACCTGCTGACCGCGCATCCGGATGTTCAGGCTGTCTTCGCCCAGAACGATGAAATGGCGCTGGGCGCACTGCGCGCGCTGCAAACTGCCGGTAAAGCAGATGTGATGGTGGTTGGATTTGACGGTACGCCGGATGGCGAAAAGGCCGTAAAAGATGGCAAACTGGCAGCGACTATCGCTCAGTTACCGGATCAAATCGGCGCCAAAGGCGTTGAGGTGGCGGATAAGGTGCTGAAAGGCGAAAAAGTTCAGGCCAAATATCCGGTTGACCTGAAACTGGTCATCAAGCAGTAATAAACGACACGGGTCAACTATGGCCTGATGGCGACAGAAATACGCGAGCCTCCGCTGAGGTGAACGTAAAAAAAGAAAAGCAGGGCACGCGCCACCCTAACCGGTGGCGCACTTTGACGTGGAACCCCGAATATGAAAACCGCAGGTAATCTCATCGTCCTTGGCAGCATTAATGCCGATCATATCCTTAATCTTGAGTCCTTCCCTACCCCGGGTGAAACGGTAACCGGCAGCCATTATCAGGTCGCGTTTGGCGGGAAAGGCGCGAATCAGGCGGTTGCTGCGGGACGTAGCGGGGCAAATATTGCGTTTATCGCCTGCACGGGCGATGACGATATTGGCGACAGTATTCGTAAACAATTAGTCAGCGATCGTATTGATATCGCGCCAGTTAGCGTCATTAAAGGCGAGTCTACCGGGGTGGCGCTGATTTTCGTTAATGGCGAAGGCGAGAATGTCATCGGTATTCATGCCGGAGCGAATGCCGCGTTATCGCCGGCGTTGGTTGATGCGCAACGTGAACGTATCGCGCAGGCGGATGCGTTACTGATGCAGCTGGAATCGCCGCTGGAAAGCGTACTGGCGGCGGCGAAAATCGCCCATCAACATCATACTACTGTTGCGCTTAACCCGGCGCCTGCCCGTGAGCTACCGGATGAACTGCTGGCGCTGGTGGACATCATCACGCCAAATGAAACGGAAGCTGAAAAGCTGACGGGCGTGCGTGTGGAAAATGACAACGATGCCGCGAAAGCTGCGCAGGTTTTGCATGATAAAGGCATTCGAACCGTATTAATTACCTTAGGAAGCCGTGGCGTCTGGGCCAGCGTAGACGGCGAGGGCCGCCGCGTTCCTGGATTTAGCGTTGAGGCTGTCGATACCATTGCCGCCGGAGATACGTTTAACGGCGCCTTTATCACCGCGATACTGGAGGAGACGCCGTTGCCGGAAGCGATTCGCTTTGCCCATGCCGCCGCCGCGATTGCCGTAACGCGTAAAGGCGCGCAACCGTCCGTTCCGTGGCGCGAAGAGATAGAAGCGTTTTTACATCAGCAGGGGTAACGCTTGGCTACTATGAAAGATGTTGCCCGCCTGGCGGGAGTCTCTACATCGACGGTCTCTCACGTTATTAACAAAGATCGCTTTGTGAGTGAGACGATAACCGAAAAAGTTGAAGCGGCGATTAAATCACTTAACTATGCGCCTTCCGCGCTGGCGCGAAGCCTCAAGTTAAACCAGACCCGCACGATTGGTATGCTAATTACCGCCAGTACCAACCCTTTTTATTCCGAACTGGTGCGCGGCGTTGAGCGAAGCTGTTTTGAGCGCGGTTATAGTCTGGTGCTGTGCAATACCGAAGGCGACGAGCAACGGATGAACCGTAACCTGGAGACGCTGATGCAAAAACGGGTAGACGGTTTACTGCTGCTGTGTACCGAAACGCATCAGCCTTCTCGGGAAATCATGGAGCGTTATCCGTCTATTCCTACCGTCATGATGGACTGGTCGCCGTTTGATGGTGAGGGCGATAGCGATCTCATTCAGGATAATTCGTTGTTAGGCGGCGATCTTGCGACCCAACACCTTATCGATAAAGGATTTACCCGAATAGCCTGTATTACCGGCCCGCTGGACAAAACGCCAGCGCGTTTGCGGCTGGAAGGGTATCGGGCGGCGATGAAACGCGCAGGGCTGGTTATTCCGCAAGGCTATGAGATCACCGGCGATTTTGAATTTGGCGGCGGCTTTGACGCCATGCAGGCGTTACTCGCCCATCAACAGCGACCGCAAGCGGTTTTTACCGGAAACGATGCGATGGCTGTCGGCGCCTATCAGGCGCTATATCAGGCGGGGCTTCGTATTCCGCAGGATATGGCGGTCATTGGCTATGATGATATTGAGCTGGCGCGCTATATGACGCCGCCGCTGACGACTATCCATCAGCCGAAAGATGAATTGGGCGAGCTGGCTATTGATGTGTTGATTCATCGGATGGCGCAGCCCGCCTTGCAACAACAGCGACTTCAGCTTACTCCGGTTTTGACGGTGCGTGGGTCGGTTTAGATTTATGCCGTTCTTTAATCAGATTGTTGCCGTCTTTGGCTCTTAGCAGCATAAACATCAGCGCGGACACGATAGTGATCGCCCCCATCGTGATAAAGGTGTAGTGGAACTGTTCCACGGTACTGGTGCCCGCAAAACCTTCATAAATACGTAACACCGCCGCGCTGATCGCCACGCCTAAACTGATAGACAATTGCTGCGTAACCGCCAGAACGCTGTTGCCGCTGCTGGCGTTATCGTCCGTCAGATCCGCAAGAGTAATTGTATTCATTGCCGTAAATTGAGTGGACATCGCCATTCCAAGAATGAATAGCGGCAGTACGAGCATCCAGATCGGCATGGCGGGAGATTGAAACGAAAACTGGGCAATCATCAGACCGATAAATACCGTAATGCCGACCAGAGTCTTCCGGTATCCCAAACGTCGCAAAACCTGCGTTACGGTCGATTTCGCGATAATAGAACCCAAAGCTGTCGGCGCCATCATGCAGCCGGCGATCAGAGCCGGGTAGCCAAAACCAACCTGTAGCATTAACGGCATCAAAAAAGGTACGCAGCCTGTCCCCAGACGCGTGGCGAGGTTGCCGGCAATACCGACGGAAAATGTGCGTGTCTTAAACAGCGATAGTGATATTAACGGTGTCGGATGACGGCGGGCGTGGCGGATATAGGCCAATAGTAGAACGATACTGCAAAAAATAATGGCGGATGCGATCCATGTCGCCACAATCTTTTCGCCAAACAGTTCCATTCCGCTGGAAAATAAAACCAGACTTAACCCAAAAAGAAAGAAGCCGGTCATGTCAAACTTGCGACGCGGCGTGGTGAAGTTGGGCATATATTTGCGGGCATACAGAATGCCTGCAACACCAATGGGAATATTAATCAGGAAGATCCAGTGCCAGCTTGCCCAGGTCACCAGTACGCCGCCTAATACCGGCCCCAGAATCGGACCTACCAGCCCCGGCATAGTGACAAAGTTAAGAACAGGCAGCAGCTCACTACGCGGATAGGCTCGCAATAACGCAAGCCGCGCCACTGGCATCATCATCGCTCCGCCGACGCCTTGTACGACGCGAAAAATAACCAATTCAGATAGTGAACTGGAGAGCGCGCAGGCCAGCGAGCCTAACGTAAACAGACTTACGGCAACCATAAAGACGCGACGCGTACCGAAGCGGTCAGCCAGCCAGCCGCTTACCGGAATTAACATAGCTACTGTCAGGGTATAACTGATAATAGCGGACTGCATGGCGAGTGGTGAACGGTTAAGGCTATGCGCAATAGCCGGTAAAGCGGTATTCAAAATGGTGGCGTCTAGCGCCTGCATAAAGAAGGCCATCGCCGCGATCCACGGCAGGCCAGCCATACTGCGCGCTTTTTTGCTGGTCATTCAATATCCTGTTAATTATCTGGTCTCTCATTAGGCGCTATTAACAACGCCTGGCAGGCCTGGAAAGCGCGTTCGCCGTCGCCATCAGCGATGGCATCAACAATGGCCTGGTGCAAATCCAGCTTTACCACCTCGTTATAGGTGATTGAGGTAAAGTAAGTGTGATAAACCGAATGAAATAGCGTCGCAAAAGAGATTAGAAAGGGATTGGCGCTCATTTCGTAGATATGCTCGTGCCACGCCATATCCACTTCAATCCATCGTTCACGCTTAAAATGCTTTTTCAGCGCGACCATCTCTTCCATTAAGGCATTAAGCCGCGCTTTCTGCTCCGGTGTGCCAAGAGTCGCCGCCAGCAGGCAGGCTTGCGGCTCCAGGCTAATACGCATCACCAGAAAATGATCTACCACCTGATGAAAATTTTCTTCCGTCATCCACCAGGTCAGCAGCTCTTGATCCAGAAAGTTCCAGTTTCCCTGCGGCATCACCCGCGTACCAATGCGCGGACGGGGTAGCACCATACCTTTAGCCGTCAACGTTTTCACCGCTTCGCGAACTGCCGTTCGACTTACGCCGTACTGCTCGCCCAGTTCTATTTCGCCGGGAAGAATCGTACCGGGGGCGTAGTCACCCTTTAATATCCGCTGCGCCAGCTTTTCAGCCAGAACATAGGATAGATTTTTCTGTGCGGCTAATTGTTGTGCGCTTAAAGGCATGAATGTTCTTCCTTTCTCTTTCGTTTGGTTATTAGTATGCCACCTGGAAGTGTGATTGCAGTTGCAATAACGGCAATTTGCTTATTTTATGGCACGTTAAGCCCGCTGTTGATGAAAAAAGAGACACTCAGAAAATTATTTTAAATTTCCTCTTGTCAGGCAGAAATAACTCCCTATAATGCGCCACCACTGACACGGAAC
>NZ_JBGDOX010000016.1:0-42881 GCF_046558195.1 Salmonella sp. 5800
TTGAACGGCACCACGCTGCCTGCACCCGCCTGCGCGGTCTCTCCCTGCCGCCTGTCCAGCAGGTTCGCCGCCGCGTCGTACTGCCAGCTGTCCAGGTATGCCTCATTCCGGCACGCCGTGATGCGCCCCGTCGTGTCGTAAAAATAATCCGTCACCCCCTGCCGGCTGTGCCGCTTTTTCAGCAGCTCGTCCTGGCCGCTGTACGCATATTCCCGGTCAATAAACGTCTCCGGCACCACACCGCGCATTCCTTTACAGGTCAGTTTCCGCGTTAACCGGCCCGTCCGGTCGTACATCCGCCGCGTGTCCAGCCGCCCCTGGCTCCGCTGCACCTCACGGTGCAGGTGGTCGCGCGTGAACTCGCTGATGACATCACGCCCCAGGTTGATTTGCTGGAGATGGCCGCTCCCGTAGTACAGGTACCGCAGCGTCCGCCCGTCCGGCATCTGCGTTTCTGTGCGGTTGCCCTGAACATCGTACCGGTGCTGCAGCACGCCCTGCGCCGTCTCCTCGCTCAGCAGGTTACCCGCACTGTCGTAGCTGAACCGGATAACTTCCGGCTCTCCGCCTTCCGCCGCATCATGCTGCCTGCGGCGGATTTCCAGCAGACGGTCCGCCGCGTCGTACCGGTATTTCGTGCGCGTCTCCGGCGTGATTTTCGCCGTCAGCCTCCCCGCCGCATCACGCTCCAGACCGTGGCGGATTTCGCCCCCGCGCTCCCCGCCGTATATCACTGCCGTCACCGCATTCAGCGCGTTATACCCGTATACCCGGCGGCTGCCGCCGGGGTCCGTCTGTTCCGTCACCCGGTCCAGAACATCGTACCGGAACCGGTAGCTTTCCCCGTTCTCGTTCGTGAGCGTGGTCAGCCGCCCGTAAGCGTCGTACTCATACGCCGTTCTGCGACCCGTCGCATCCGTCTGCCTGCGCACCCGCCCCTGGCCGTCCCGCTGCCAGCGTGTTATCTGCCCTGCCGGGCTGGTGTATTTCACCAGCCGTCCCGCCGCATCCGGCTGGTAACGCTCCGTACGCCCGTCCGCGAACATGACCTCCGTCAGATGTCCGTTGCCGTCATAGCTGTAACGCGTACTGTTACTCTCCGCGTCCGTCACCCTTTCCAGCCGCGTGCGTTCATCATAAAACCATGCCGTCTGCGAGCCAGAACAGTCCGTGTGGCGCATAAGCTGCCCGTCTTCGTTCCACTGCAGGTATTTATCTCCGCCCCGCGCGTCGGTTATCCGCACCACCTGGCCGTGCCGGTCATACCCGTATACCGTTCGCTGGTGCAGCGGGTCGATGACCGCCTGCAGGTTGCCCCGCTCATCATACTCATAACGCCACGCCGCCCCCGCGGCATCCACCTCCGTTTCCGGCTGGTGCCACACCGGATGCCACTGCGTCTGCTCCACCCGGCCCAGCGGGTCATGCGTCTCCGTCAGGTGGCCGAGACGGTCATAGACATAACGCCATTTGCCGCCCTGCGCGTCCGTCATCCCCAGCAGTAACCGCTCTTCATCGCTCCAGCGGAAAGTGGTCATCTGCCCGGCCTCGTCCCGGTACGCCGTCACCTGGCCCTGCGCATCCCACCAGTGGCAGCGCATGCGCCCCAGGCTATCCGTCACACACAGCGAACGTTCTGCCAGATTCCAGTCCAGACGGTACTGCTCGCCGCTGTCCGTATGATGGCCCGTCACCCGCCACGCCGCATCGTCCGGGCCTTCAAACCACGACCAGGTGTAGTAATACCGTTCGCCGCCCGGCTCCCGGTGCATCGTCATGCAGTCGTTGTCGTCGTACGCAAACTCGCGCTGATACTGACCTGCGTTGTCCACTACCCCGTTCAGCCGCCCCGCCTCATCGTAGCGGTAACGCCGCAGCAGCTCCGGCTCCCCTTCCGGGTAATGGCGGAAGATGCGCGTCACGCGCTGCGGGTACGCTGCCAGCTCATAGTGCAGCCGGATGCAGGGGCGCTGCCGATCGCCGCTGATTTCCACCAGACGCCCGTGGTTGTCGTAGGTCAGGTGCTGGCAGTTACTGTTGCGGTCGCCCAGCATTTTCAGCCGCCGGCGCTGTGGGCTGGACGGGTCCGCTTCAAACAGCCTGTACACGCCGTCATCACTGCTGATAAGCCAGTGGCCCTGTTCGCTGCGCCGTACCGCCAGCCCCTCGCCGGGGCTGTAAAAACCGCTCCCCGGCTCCACCGCCTGCAGGTCAATTCGCCGTCCCATTGGGGATACATACGTCATGCAGTTTTCATCCGGTTTGTCCGGCGTACGCTCCAGGCACACTTCATACAGCACGCTCCAGCCCCGCCCGAACATCCCCTCCGTCCGTTCATCACGGCTGCTGTAGGTCCGCTGCCACTCCAGCGGGAAGTGGCCGGGCAGACTGAAATCAACGTCATCATCGCCTGCCAGGTACTTGGCTCCGGTGGCGGCGTTTACCGGGCGGTTCAGCGCACTCCCCGCCTTCTGAACCATCATGTTAATGCCCAATCCCATCATAAAGCAGGCACTTTTAGCTGACGCCCGTCCGGGCTGCATGAACGTCAGCGCAATGGTGGTCACCAGGGTTATTTGTGACTTACCGCTTTTGATATCCCGTACCACCAGAAGCGGCCCGCCGATACGTACATCACCGGATACATGTACGCCGTTCTCAGGCTCATCCACCACTTTTGCCTCGCAGGTACAGCGTACCCCGCTGCGCGCCGCAGGCTGGCTGTTGATACGCACATCCCGCGTCCCTTCGGCGATATATTCTGCTGCGGGCGGCTCATCGTCGCCTTTGAACAGGTTCGACACGCTGCCGATAAGCGCGCTTGCCGCCTGAAAACCGGTTTCCAGCACATCGAAAGTGTTCATCGCCCCCAGTACCGTCCCCACCGGGTCATCCGTCAGCGCCTGCAGTTTCTGCGCCATAAACTGGGTGAATGAAGAGGGATGTTTGTGGCAGTCGATTTTATCATCCTGTTTCGGGTCAGACCCCGGATATGCCGTTGCCACCGTGGGCTGCCACATCGCTGAAATAAAGTGGCCCGTGTCGGAAAGCATATCGCCCGCCTCCGTCAGAGCATCATTTCCCAGCGAGGCCCATCCTTCCGCTGATCCCATCCGGCTCACCACGGAAACGACGCCCTTAACCATATTCTCTGCCCGGCCTTTTACTGCATCCAGATATTCCCCGGCCACATCCCACATTGATTTGGCGTCCTGCCTGCGTTTTTCTTCTTCTGCCTCTGCCTGCGCCTGCGCGTCCAGGGTTTCCACATCATGGCGTGATAATGCCGTTGCCGCCGCCCGCGCCGCCCGTTTGCTGTTAATCCGGGTGTCGCCTGAGCCGGTCAGGATATATCCCTCAATTTTCGGCGGAAAAAGGCTGTTGGCTATGTCTTCACAGGCTTTACTGATTTTCTCCCCGGCGCCACTCAGCAACATCGTCGCGCCGACCACGGTCCCCACAAGTAATACGGCGCTGCATCCCAGCGTTGCCACCGTAGCCCCCGTCGCCAGCGCCACAACAGCCAGTGCCGCAAAATCAATAACCGCATTGATGGCGAATTCCAGCGCACTGCCCACCAGATCTGCCAGAAAGGACGTATGCAGCAGCGCGTCACCTTCCCTTGCCGCCCAGAATGCTTCTCCCATACCACACTCCCTGTGTTATTGTCCGGTTGCCGTGTTTTCCGGGTCCAACCTGAAACGCAGATTCTTTTTGATATCCGCCCAGCGCCCCCTATCCGCTTCGGTTAACGCTGTTGAGCGGGCATAGGTCAGGGCCATCATTACCCGGCTGCTCTGTAGCACAAATACCGCCTGGTACTGATATACATGCTCATTACCCCGGATGAACTGACTCTGTATTTCCAGCCCTTCCATTTTCCCGTCAATACCCAGCCGGACAACCTGTGCTGGCGTATAACGCAGTTCCTTAACCTGCTTTTCCAGTTTTTTCATCTGTTGTTCAACCTGGGACGCCAGTTCATCACCGTCCTGCATTTTGCCGCGGCTGATAATCAGCGCCGCATCCGGATCGCTCAGGCGGATCATATTGAGGGTGCTGTCCTGGGATATATTACCGGAGAAACTCAAGATGGCTTCGTTGATATAATAGTTCGTCATGATTATATAAAATCCTTTTTGGTCTGAAAGTGTTGATAAGTCCGGCACTAAAATAAAAACTATTCTTTGGGTGGAAAAGTTTCCTTAATTACTGCTGCCATTGCTGTTTTTTCTGACTCACCAAATGTTCCCACTTTGGGTTCTCTTTTATCCATATTTAAATCCAGCTGCCCTTTTATAGTATTAATCTGACCATCGGCATCTGTTGCAGTAATATTGAACGTTTTACAGGTTACGTAAAATTCCCCCTTACTGCTCATGTACAGAACGGTGTCACCACAACTCAGAGTAATAGAATCACCCGCTGCCAGATATAACTCTTTTACCGTCTGAATGGTTTTATTTCCTCCGGCCAGAGAGGTATCGTCATACTGAACTTTATGATCGCGGACAGCGCCAATAGTGGCTATTTCTGACTGATCAATGACCTTAACCCGATTATTCCCCACCCAGTGACTTTCATTATTATTAACTTCAATACGCTGATCTTTTTCAGCATGTAGCCAGACCTCTTCACTACCGGGTTTATCTTCAAAACGCAGGGCGTTGGCATTGGTCGGTCCGCCGCCGATAGTGTGGCTGTATATCCCGCTCTGTGTTGCCGCGCCCGGCAGTCCCCACGGCGGCATGGTGTCCTGGTTGTAGGTACGCCCCACGATGATCGGCAGATCCGGATCGCCGTTTTTGAAATCCACCAGCACTTCCTGGCCGATACGCGGGATCTGGATCATCCCGAAGCCTTTGCCCGCCCATGGGTAGCTGACGCGTATCCAGCAGGAGCTGTTTTCATCCCGTTTGCCGTAACGGTCCCAGCCAAACTGCACCTTTACCCGCCCGTATTGATCCGTCCAGATTTCCTGCCCCGCCGGGCCGGTGACAATGGCGCTCTGCGGCCCTTTGGTGTGGGGTTTGCTGATGGTTCGCTGCGGGCGGTACACCTCGCGGGTGGGGTGCAGTTCAAACGTGGTGACATAGGTAAAATGCTGGTTTTGCCCGCTGTGCTGCGCATTGTCCCGTAAAAACAGCGTGGTCTGTACCAGCAGGTACTCCTGGTTGACCTCTGCCGTCGGATGATTCATCAACGTAAAGGTGTGGCCAGTCATGAGGGTGCGGATATTCCCCACTCCGCCAGCCCGGCTGCCGGGGCTGCGCTGCGCTTCCATACGAATGCGCGTCAGCATCTCGCCTTCACTCTTGTCGAAGTAGTCTCCCGGCCACTCATAATGCTCGTAGGTGGCATGACCGGTTTCACGCGGGTTTGCCACCGTGTTTGCCAGCAATGAACGTGGCTTCGTAAAATCGAAATCATCCAGCACCCACTGGCCAGTCCGCAGACTCTCGTTTGCCGTGATAGTGTGGATAAACTCCTTATCCAGCTTCAGCCCTTCCTGGTGCCACTCGACCAGCGGCGAGTCCGGACATGCTTTGTGGGCGCTGATGGCATCCGCCAGCACCAGCGTGTGGCTGTCCTCGCTGTGCTCAAACCACCAGTAGATGCCCCACTCCTGCATCAGTCGCTGAAGAAAATCAAAATCAGTTTCACCGTACTGCACCTGCCAGGTGCGTACCGGGTAGCTTTCCACCAGCCGCTTTTCCACCGGGTAGGGGTATTCCGCCAGCACTTCATCCAGAATATCCACCACGGTTTTATTCTGGAATGCTTTGTAGTCGCTGGTATGGGTCAGCAGTTTCAGCCACGGCTCCATACGCAGCTCATAGGTAACCGAACGCCCTTCATGGCCCACCACCCGCGCCGCCGTGACCAGCCCGCTGATATGTCGTTTACCGCCACCATCCAGTTCGATGTTGACGCACAGATCTTTGCCCACCATCGGTTTGAGCGGCAGGTTGGCCGCCGGGGAGACATAGCCCAGATTCAGGGTGTCGGGCGTTTTTAGCTGTACCACATAGCTGAACAGTTCACTTAATGTTTCGCCGCCGTCCAGGCTGGCGAACAGTAATGCGCCCGGCGGTACGGCGCTGCCGCTGACCGTCACATTATGCGCCCCCGGCCCGCCTGCAACAGCAGAGACGATGGCCGATACCGCATCCTGCGCCATACCTGCGGCGGCGGCAGCCTGCGCCGCTGCTACCGCGGCTTTCACCAGTCCTGATGGCTCCGGCAATGCGCCAAACAGCGATCCCGCAGCCTGTTCCACGGCGGCTTCCGCCGCATCTGCCACGCTTCCGGCGACTGAATCTGCGGTGACACCGCCACTTTCTCCGGTTATCGGCGGCGTGGTTGTCGTCAGCCCTCCTATACCGGATTTATTATTTGTGGATACAAAACTCATGGTAGTGACTCCTTTAATACCGGATTAAAATAAATAGACTCACCGTCAGGAAACAGTGCCCCGCACTTTATAATGCAACCAGCCTGTTATATTTAAATATTTACCAGAAGAACAGGGTATATTGCTGACAAGAGCCATGAAAATAAAAACACAAAAATTAGCACATAACATAAATACTGAATTACATAAATAAGGAAATGAATATAACAATATTATGATTTTATTTTTATTACGCTTACCAGATTCGCATTGCATTTTATAAAAATTTGATTAATAACCAGCACACCGCCAGTCATATACTTTATCATTGGTGCTCGTTACTTATCTGGCCACCATTGTAATGATTGTCAACCACAGCACGTCCAGACACGATAATTTCATCCGGTTTTAACGGTATTATTGTTTTGTTCCACCATTCGTTTGCTGACCAGAAACATACTTAACATTAACCGTAAATGTCTTTTCACCATTTTCTTTTTCCGTCTCCTGTTTCAGAATACGGAAAAACACCGGTTCCACTTCAATACAACCATGACTGTAACCTTTGGTGGAATCATGGATATAAAAACCACCCCGCTTGCCCCCACAGGCTTTTCGGGTCTTCTCATCCGCTGATTCCAGCCGGATACGGTTATATCCCCAGTTCGCCCAGTATATCTCACATGTTCCGGCAGCCTGGCCTCGCGGAATGGTACTCCAGCCCCATGATGGTCCCAGATCACAATCCGCAGCATTTCTTATCGGTGCCTCCCCCTGAAACTGAATAAACAATTTATAATTCCCTTCCGGTATCGCCGCATCCGGCACACACTGTTTATCTGGCCACTGTAAATCCGGTAACCCCGTGGTCGCCTTAAATATCCCGATACCAGGCCATGTCAGCTTTTGCCCGTCAAAAGTCAGTCTTACTGCCATCATCTTCTCCCTGACTATTCTGTGTATTACAGCGGTGGTGTACAACGTATCATTAGCGCCAGCTTCTGATCCCGTACAGACTGGTTATCCACCGATAATACAAAGCTGAAAGGATAACGTCCCTGCATCTTCGCCAGTGAGATATTCCCCTCCTGAAGGGAATATGCACTTCCGCGTCCGTAACCCTCAACATCCTGCGCCAGTAAGCTGGTGTAGCTGATTAATGCTGAGAAACAGCCACATTCACCGGTGCTTTTTTTCAGTGTGACCGTTGTTTTCAGAATGGTAAGGTTATCCATTTCCTGACGATGAACGGGATGGATATCCACACACTCCGCCAGCGGGTTATCAATGTTTACATCTGTTCCGCCCCAGGCAAATACGGGCAGGAACATTCCTGCACAGGCAGACATAAACAGAACCTCTACAGCGTACTTTTTCACAGCATCTGACCTCTATTTTTTTCATCCACCAGTCGCAGCGCATCCACATACCGCCCTTCACTGTTCTGCTGCCAGAACCAGCCTTGCCCTGGCAGGTAACGTATGCCCGGTAGATCCAACTATCCCGCTATTCATCTGTACAGCCCAGCCCCCGGCGCTGTACCACTTCACTGGCAAATGTCGCGCCAGTTTTTTTCATTATTTCTTGTTGTATTTTTTGCAACTGCGGAAATATAATTCTCTCACATTTATTTATTTCCCATATATCACCAGTTTGAGAACTTACTGAAAACAGTTCCCAATAATCGATTGCTCCGGCAGTCGGTGTATCATAACCAAGGCTAAAATCATAATATCCCGGATGGGGAGGGTTTCCGTGTTTATCCTGCAAATCACCGTCAACAAAAACGCCATCCAGCGATAAATCATATTTTTGATATTTAAGTGCAATAATGAGTAGTTTTTCTGCCTGTGCTTTCGTCATTCCACCGCGATTTATATCTGACAAATTAAATTCAGATACAACCACTTGGGCATAACAGAACTCAGATATAAAGAGAAAAAAAACAAGCATTATTTTACGGGGCATGCTATTCTCCGACCGACCATAATAATTATTCCAGCAGTTATCCTGGCGTAATTATCCGTACCACCAGTAATATGAGATCCTGAATTAAACCCAGCAGCTACCAGAGCTTCAGAGAAGGCCAGAGCATCTTTTTCCCCCCGAGCAGCGTCACCATACTTGACAGCAAAAGATCGCGCACAAACTGAAAACGAAGAAAAATAGCCACCCAAGTTTTGTTACTATCCTTTGGATGAACCCGACCTGACTGAAATGATGCAGGAGCCTGGAGAGAAAAGTAATTATTATATTCCCTGGCAATACGACCTGTACCATATTGACTTTCGGCAGCAGCAAGACCCAGTATATTCTCTACCGGTACGTCAAGCTCTTTTGCAATTATCTCACAAACCTTCATGTGCTCCTGGACAAATCTTACCGCACCCACGTTATTACACGCTTTATCATAATTACCCATTTCTTCATTCCTTAGCAGGTGTTTTTAAAACCCCCATGTTCATTATTTATCCGCCAGTCGCAGCGCATCCACATACCGCCCTTCACTGTTCTGCTGCCAGAACCAGCCTTGCCCCGGTGTTGCCTGCCCCAGCGTCTTACCCGGCCAGCCCGGCCACGGCAGATAACGCACGCCCGGCAGTTCTACTACCGGTGCTTCATCCGGCAGCCCGGTCAATTCCCGGCTGCGCTGCGATGTACGTCGTAACCCGCGCAGCCACTGCGCCCACCACGGCCCCGGCTGCCACATCGCCCATAGCTGGTCCACCTGCTCCGTCAGCCGCCCGCGCCGCATCGTGTCCAGCGTGATATGCTGCGCCGCCAGCCTCGCCAGCCAGTACAGCCAGCCCTGCGTCTCCTGCAAACTCTCGTCCAGCCACTCCCGACCGCAGCGCTGGTAAATCACCAGCGGCCACGGGCGTCCCACGCTATCCCGTGACGCCATCAGCACTCCGGTCAGCCAGTCAGTCGTCCCACCCATCGGCAAAAATCCCGGCGACATCACAAAGCTCCACGGCAGCGGATGGTGTTCCGGCGCGGGCATATCATGTTCGCCACGCGGCGACAGGTGCATCCAGCCGTCACGCTCTTCATCGGTCGTCTGGCCTTCCGGCAACACGATATGCCGCCCGCTGCCCACCCACGTCTGGCGGTTCAGCCAGTCCTGCCATATTCGTCCCTCTTCAGCGCCCACCCGCCAGCGCACATAGTCGCGCTGGTCCGGCAGCCTGCCGAACATCGCCGGGGCTGATACCACCGCTGGCCGGCGCATTACAGCGCCCTCGCCGGGCAACTGAAGTTCTGCAACAGCTCCCGGCTGACCGGGTTAAAATCCCGCCCGGCGGTGATTTCCAGCACCACCCGGCGACCGTCAAAATCATATTCCACCAGTTGACGCCCCCGCACCGCCGTTTCCTGTACCATTCCGGCGTCCAGCAGATGAAACAGCGCCCACGGCCCGCCGGTCAGTAGCGTTGAGGTGTCCTGGCGGATACGCGGGCTGGCGGTGATTTCCGACATCGAGCCGTTGCGCGGTCCCGGCCACGTCACTTTCAGGGGCCGGTCCGGACCATGGGCGTAGCGCAGCACCTGACCGTCGATATCAATCACCAGTTCCGTGATGGCCGGGTCCATATCCACCACGCTAATCTGCATCGACCAGGAAAATTTTTTCCCGCCCTCGCTGTTAAAAAACACGCTGCGAATCTGCTTCGCCTGCTGAAACGGCGTTAAATCCGGCCCCTGCAACGTCATGTTGCCTTCGGTCGGTTTGTAGCGCCACGGGTCGCTGGCGGTGTCCGCCAGCGGAGCCAGTTGTTTGCTCCAGAAAGCATCCAGTACGCCGCCGCTGGCGAAGATGCGGTTAAAGTCCTCGGCGCTGACCTCCTGCGGGCTGTCGGCGAACGGATAGCGCCCGTCGATGGCGTCACGGCAGTCGTCGCCCATCATCGCCTCCATCTGGGTGTTCAGCACGTCGCCGGTCCCGGCGTTGATTTTGCGCGTTCCCTGCTTCGTCAGATCCAGCAGGATGTTTTTCAGCGGCGCAGGCAGTTTCGCCGCCTCCAGTTGCAACTTGTCTGCGGCAGTAATGCGCGCTGGCAACGTCCCCGCCGCCAGCGCGCTATCAGCAATGGTCAGTTGGGTGTAATACTCGTTGAGCATGGTCAGCAGCGAAGCGATCTGCATCGTCCCACCACCGCTCTGTCCGCCGTCCGCCCGCCCGGCAATGACCTCGCGCAGCGCGGCGAAACGATCATCCACCAGCGTTTTTTCCAGCCGCTCTTCCGGGTGAATATCCTGGAACAGTTTTGCCGTCTGTACCACTTTCCCCGCGTTACCGGATGCGCGCTGCGCCAGTTGTTTCTGTCTGGCCTGCGGGTCCGGCGGCGGCACCAGCGTGGTCTGCTCCACCACCGCTTTTCCCAGCCGCATCAGCGGTGAGTCCGGCGATGCCAGGGTGCGCAGCACCTGTAAATCATAGGCCAGGCCGGAACTGCCCTCTTCCCCGGCACTGTTGATACTATGGATACTGTCCAGAAAATCCTGCCAGCGGCGGGCATATTCCGTCAGGTACAAACGGCGGACTTCGCGGGCGACAGACTGCTCCTGCCCCGGTATCTGGCTGCGCAGGCTGTCAGTCAGCTTTTTTGGCGTACTCTCCCGGCCCATCACCCAGCCATCGTTCGCCGTCGCCGCCGCCACAAATTCCGGTAATCGTTTGTCGAACAGCTCCCGGTAACCTTCACGGGTAAAAATACCCGGCACGCCCCGATCCAGCGGCGCGCCGTTGCTACGCACAAACACCGTTCCCGCATCCGCGCCCACAGCGCGTACCAGCGTGAACTCCTGCGGCGCTTCGCTCTCCATCGCCGCCAGCGCCCGCGCATAGATACGCTCGGTACTGGTGTGACCGTCGAGGAATGCCCGCGCCTGGCGGATCAGCGCCTCATCTTTCTCATACGGTGAATGCACCACCCGGCTGCCGTCAAACAGCGCTTCGATATGCGTCAGCACGGCGGCGCGCCCGCCGAACCCGGCCACGCTGTCGCTGTTTCCCAGATCGTTAATCACCCACGACTGGATCTCCGCCGCGTTGTATTTATCTTCGTGATCTTTATCCAGATTCAGTAGCAGATAGATGCGCAGGGCATCATACGCAGCTTTACTGTCCTGACGGGCAATGGCGTCCGCCAGCACATACTCCATCCGTTTCACCAGCGGCGGCAGCAGCAGTTGATCCAGCAGGCGGTTGTACAGCGACGCCACGCTGTCGGTTACCGGCGGTACGCTGTACAGGCCGTAGCGCCAGGTCAGCGGCGGCGCGTCCGGGTCCAGTTCCGGCCAGGCGGACAGTTCCCTTGCGCTGTCCAGCAGTGCCGGGACGGGAGCCATCGCCGGTTTACCGGTGTAGGCTTTCACTTCACCATCCAGCCGGGTCGCGCGGGCGCTGATTTCATTCAGATAGTCGCCGTTGGTCTGCTGGCTGGTCTGCATCCCCTGCCACAACAGGAATGCCAGCACCAGTACCAGCAGGTGCCCGCCGAGGCGCAGCAGGCGGTAACGCCAGGCCCACTGGAGGTTTGGCTCCACCAGGTGCGCTTCACGGAAAATAAACTGTGTCAGCAGGTCATGCAGAAAGTAGCTGCGGTTGCCGTCCGGCAGAGCGTGTGGGAGAGAGGCGGAGGATTCGCCACGGGCGGTTTTTATCGCCCGGACAAAGCGCTGCCAGATACTCAACTGGTCGGCCACGGCGTCGGCCTGCGCCTGCGCGGCACTGGTGAAAAACACCCCGCGCAGCGTGTTATTCAGTTGCGTGGCATCGAATTTTGAATCGAGGAAGATCTGTTCAATAGCCTCCAGCAACGGCTCGCCGAGGGCGGCGAACTCACGCGGGAAGGTATACAGCCGCTGGCGGCTTTTAAGGTCGTACTCTTCCTGTAACCGGGTATCCAGTCCCTGATCCAGCCGCAGCGTCAGGCGCGCCAGCTCCTGCGCGCAGGCGGCATGCAGCGCCTGCGGGTCGCCCGTTTTTCGCCTGCGGCTGTACGGCAACGTGAAGCCCCAGATTTGTGCGCGAAGATGGCTGGTCAGCGTGCGAAAATACTCGCTGAACCCCGGCAACAAATCCATTTTGGTGACCACCAGATAAACCGGAAAGCGAATCCCCAGGGTCTCGCGCAGTTCTGCCAGTCGCGCCCGCAGAGCGGCGCAGGCCGCCAGGCGTTCCGCCGGTGACTGTGCGGTTAAATCCGCCACGTTTAGCGTCAGGATCACGCCGTTAAGCGGCGCGCCGGGGCGATGTTTACGCAGCAGACCGAGAAAGCCCTGCCACTCTCCGGCGTTACGCTGCGCGGCGCTCGCTTCGCCGCCGTCATCGTGGCGGGCGTAGCGTCCGGCGGTATCAATCAACACCGCTTCGTTGGTAAACCACCAGTCGCAGTGTAGCGTGCCGCCACCCGGTACTGTCAGGATACGCGAGGTCTGCTCCATTTGCTCCGCCAGCGGGAACTGCAATCCGGTGTTCAGCAGGGCCGTGGTTTTGCCGTCGCCGGGACTGCCGACCACCATGAACCACGGCAGCTCATACAGAAAGCGTTTTCCCTCGAAGATTTTACGCCAGCCAGGCATATCCACCCGCAACTGCCGCAGCTGCCGGATGGCCTGCGTAACAATATGGTTGACGGTGCGCAGGTCGGCTTTGATCTCGCCTGCCACCGGTACCTCTTCCCCGCGCGGATGCAGGAAGCGACGCAGCAGTTGTTCATCCATACGCAGCGCACGCCACAGCCGGTACAGGCCGTACAGCGCGTACATCAGCAGGATGAAACCAATTAATGTCAGGCGGACCCACAGCGGTGCAAACGGATGGACATCGCCCAGGGCCAGCAGCGGTGTGACGAAGCCAATCGCCAGGCACAGGACACTGATGCCGATGATACTCATCGACCAGTTGACCAGCCACAGTACCAGCAGCATCAGCAACAGGGCAATGGTTACTACCCGGCTACCCACGGAGGCCAGCGGGCGCAGGGTATCAAATGACACCAGCGGCCCGACAAACCAGACCAGCAGCGCCAGAACCAGAACGCCCACAATCGCCAGCGCGCGCCGGGAAAAAAGCAGACTAAGAAATTTTTGCATTATATTTCGACTCGCCACCCAATAATCAATATTTTAAAATTCCCTGGATAAAGTAATATAACCATTAAATCTTACAGAACACTCATCAGCATTCATGAAGCTGGATGCAATGAAAATATCTTTTTCTTTATCTTTGTTAATATAGGTATATTTTGCCACGATAGATTTAACCTGATTTTCATAATAACTATCGAAATAGGATTTTTTATCTAATATTGCCACTTTATTTTTGGCCTTATCTTTTTCATAATCCATCCTGGCCAGAGATTCTGCATAGACCTTAGATACAGGTGAGATATCAAGAATCTCTACCTTTGTTTTATCCTTTATAATAGTAGCGACATCTATATTCAGGTCATTTTTTATGGCATCAAATAATGATGACTCCATTGATGCTCCAACCGTAGCACACCCATAATCGTGCGCATAAGAAATGGCAGGAATACCCACCAACAGACAGACCATTATCTTAAACATATCAATCCCTTACCACCAAGACTTTACCACCAATACTTATCTGAACTGGCAGCGATAACATTATCACAGGGTATACCTGTCATACTTCAGGCTGCATGTGCGTTGGCTTTCCTCGCTCACCCCAGTCACGAACTAATGTACGTTCCTGGGGATTCACTCCCTTGCCGCCTTGATGCAACTTGAATGATTTTATATATTACAGGGATACTCTATTAATTTATTTATGATAAGCTCAGCCGCGCGAGAATTAAGTTCTTTATGTGTTTTATTTTTAAGAAAAACATAGACAATTTCATTTAATGTTAGCGTCTTAAATAAATCGTATCCACACCATAGTTTTTTCTCCGTTGCATCCTCCACGCCAAGCAGATAGATACCCGCCCTGAGTTTATCCAGTTGATTACCAGATACCCAAAATTTAAAAAAGTCATTACCTGAAAGATTAAGCGCATCCGGCGTCAGGGATAACACAGGAGATGACCGGGAAGCAATTTTTACGGAGGGTTCAGTCCCCTGACAGGGGAAATTTTTAACTAATGCTTCCTCTATCAGCACCGAAGCTCTTGCATCAGGCTTTTTCACAGAGTACCGATCAAGCCAGGCCAGCACAGTATGGTTTATTGTTATACTGTCAACCTGACCATATCCACACCACGTCTTACCTTCTGTGGCATCCGCTACCCCCAACACATACATCAGTGTATTATCTTTTTCCTGTAAGTTATCACTGGCATAAAATCCCAGAAAATCCCGTATACTGAGGTTGACATTATCGGGGGAAATGAATCCTGCGTTAATCAGGGACCCGGCAAAAACGCCACCGGGTAATAAACAACATAAAATGATCAAAAAAACACGGATAGATCGTTTTATGTGATATGTCGCTGAGATCCGATAATAATCCCCCGTCACGCCACATACTGCCGAATGATGAGACACATCATAGGTTGATTTTTTCATCATTCATTCACTCCACTACCAGAATTTCCACCCGACGGTTTTTCGCCCGCCCGGCTTTACTGCCGTTATCCGCCACCGGCACCGTATCGCCCTTGCCGACGATATGTACCCGTCCGGCAGGTACGCCGCCGGAGGTCAGCAACGCCGCAACTTCCGCCGCCCGTTTTTCCGACAGCACCAGGTTGGATGGGAATTCAGCCGAATGAATGGGCTGGCTGTCAGTGTGACCCGTTACAGTGACTGCGCCGCCCACGCGGGCGATTTCCCGCGCCGCTTTGTTAATCACTGGCCGGATTGCGTCACTCACCGTTTTCTGTCCCGGCACAAACATGGCGTCGCCACGGAAGACCACCCTACTGTGCTGGTCATCTTCGTCCACGGTCAGCAGGCCACGGGCGATTTCGTTTGCCAGCAGGATTTTCAGCCGCAGCTTATGAACCGGCACGGGCGGCGGCGGCAGTTTTATACCAATCGCATCAATATGCTGTTGTACGGTGACGGTCTGCACATCCATCCGGTGGCTGTAAAGGCCAAACAGCGTCAGCATCGCCAACAGGGCTATCCCGGCGCTCAGCCAGACCGGCACCCGGCGCATCCGCCGCAGTCGTCCGCTTATCGCCCCCTGAAAGTCAGGCGAGAGCGCGGGCATAACCGGATCGCGACGCTGTGAAAGCTGTGTCAGCAGTTGCTGGCGAATATTGTCCAGTTGCTTACGCCCGTCTGGCTGCACGCTGTAGCGGCCTTCAAATCCCAACCCCAGCAGGTGGTAGATAACCTCCAGTACGTTGCCATGCTCCTGGAAGCTGGCCGCCAGACGCCCGATGATCTGGAAAAGTTTTATCCCGCCTTCGCTTTCACCATGAAATGTTACCAGCAGGCTTTTTCCGGCCCAGATGCCGCGCCGTCCCCAGGTTGTGTTATTGGCGGCTTCATCAAGCGCCGTACACAGGCAGTAACGTACCGCCAGTACGTGCTCGCGCCGCAGGTTCGCCTGATCGCATAATGTCTGGTACAGATGCATCTCGCGTACCAACAGATTACGATAAGGCTCTACCAGGGCCGCATCCAGTTTAGCGGGCATGGCTGCGAGAGCGCACAATAAAGGCCGGGCAGCGGCGAGCAACGGGTTAGCCGCCGCGCTGATTTCAGCCAGCCGGAGTTTGCTGTCCGGACCGTCTTCAACGATGACATTGAGTTCCGTGCGCTGGCTGGTGTGTACCGGCGTTTCATATTCACTGTCCTTATGCTCCGGTGTGGTGGACAAAAAGGACATCATGTCCGCCGCTGGCGGCGTCAGGGTACTGTCTGTCATTTATCGCGCACTCCCCACAGTTCTGTCTCCAGCCCCGGAAATTCCCCGGCGGTATGCATGGCCATCCCGCCGTAACGGGCAATGTGTTCCCACAATGCTCCCTCGCGGCGGATGTCGTAATAGATGTATCCGGCCTGAAACGGGATTTGGCGCGGTGGTACAGGCAGAACCTGCAAAGCCAGCCCCGGCAGATGCGAGCGGATCAGTTCCGGCAGGCGATCGGATGGCCCGATTTTGGTCTGGGCGGCAAAATGTTGCAGTAGCACATCGGTCGGCATTGAAGCCTTTATCGCCAGTACCAGCGTGCTGAAATCGGCAAGATCGGAAGGAGCCACCACCGCATTCAGGATGCCGTAAGTCCCCTCTTTCAGTTCGATGCGCTGCGCGCCCCGGATCAGTACCGCATTCAGCAGGAACTGCACCTCATCAACCAGCGATTTCAACCCGGCATAGGGCGTCAGGTGTTTGTACTCTTTGTATTCAGCGGGCCGTCGCGTTTGTGGACGCACATAGGTGGAGAGTTCCCCGGCCAGTTCGGACAGGTAGCGATACAACACTTCCGGGGCCAGCGGCGTTTTCGCCAGGTGGGTCAACAGCGGCTCAAAGCGATTGAGAATTTGCAGCAGCAGGTAATCGGAGACCTCCGCTGCTTCATGGCCGTGGTTGTCGCTGCCTGTCAGCCGTTCCGCCAGCGAATCGGCCCGCATCCGGATGAGATCGTTGATCCACGACAGCCAGGTACACATCAGTGAACTGGCCTGATAATTAATGATGGGCGGGATCAGGTCGTGGTCGATATCTATCCGCCCGTCAGGGTTCAGCCCGGTGATGCGGGTCAGCGGCAGGCCAATCCAGGCGCCCGTCACCGCTTTTTCCGGCAGCACCCGCAGGCGCAGGTGACTGAGCTGTAATAACTGCGCGCCACGTCCCAGCGAGTTGGCGTCGCGGATGTCGTGTTCATGTACCGAGAAACGCGCCAGTGATTCCGGGTTATTGTCAAACGTAGTTTCTTCGCTGTTCGGCGCGCGAACCGGTACCGCCAGACAAATCTGCTGGTTCAGGTGCTCCGGCAGGATGGTCAGCGGCGGCGGCAGCGGGGTATGGTCCGGTGCGTTAAACGGCGTGCCGTCAGGAAAAATCCCTGATGCCTCTTTCAGTATCAGTTTACCGATGTTCAGCGCTTCGCCATCAATATTGTAGTGGCTGAATCCCCAGAAAAAGGGGGTCAGCGGCAGGCTGCGGTAATGCATGACGTGTTCCAGATAACGCTCTTGCTGCTGAAACATCTGCGGCAGTAAAAACTGTCCTTCACTCCAGACTACGCGGTCATTCCAGCTCATAATTCATTTATCCCGTTCCGTAATTACAATGGCGCTTTGTTCCAGTTCCGCCTCCAACTGCACTTTTCCTTTCCCCGGTACGAAGCTGCTGTACCAGGCTTTTTCCGGGGCTTCCGGGATTTTGTAGGTTACCCGCCAGACCGATTTGGCCAGGTTACGGTATCCGGCCAGTACGCCGATTGCCGTGGTCTGCGCATTCAGCGGGCGACGCAGTTTTTTCTCTTCGCCGGGACGCAAAATAAAGCTGTCGCGACGCACTAAATCGTCGGTAAGGACGGATTTGTCGTTGTCATGGAGCGACCAGTAATCGGCTGTCGTGAAAGCGGCGTCATTTTTTAGTTCATAAACACGAATCTCAATGGGCGCGGCCTTCTTCTGATTGTCAGGATTCACCTTATCGGAGGCTTTCACGCTCAGGTCGAGTCGCTGTGATTCGAGGTCAGGTAACGCATCGCTACTGCCGCATCCGGAAAGCAGGAGCAGTACAAAAGGCATAGCTACCGCACATAACCACCCAGTGGGGTTACGCCATTTATTCACTGTAAATTCCTTTAAAATCAAAATAATAAATCCGACCAGACATAAATCTGCCCGGAAAACAACCGTTAAATTTCTTTGTTGGCCTTGAAGTCGTAGCCTGCGGTAATGGTGCCGCCGCTGCCACCCTGCTGGTTCTGCACCACGTATTCCTGCTTCACGGTGCTGAAAGAGAGTTCAATTGATTCGCGAGACGCAATTTCCCCTCCCTGGCTTCCGCTGGGCGATACCATTGCAATAATCAGATCTGTGAAGGTGTACTTGAGGTACTCCAGCGGATTGCCGCCAGCCTTACGCATAGCCAGAATGGCCTGCGGAATGTGCTTGCCGGAAGAGCAGTATTTGAACAGGTTCGGGCTGGCGCGATCGATGTAATGTTCAAATGAAAGATGAGTAACAGATACTTTACCGGAACCGAGGCCGCTACCGGCGTGCATGGTGGATTCCTGATGGATATTCCAGCGCCAGCTCAGTACTTCAATTTCATTTTTGTGTTTGTCATCCATCGACTCACCGTCGATGCCGTCAATTTTCAGAAAAATATCATAAGACATATCTACTATCCTTTTAACTACCTAAATAACGTCCTGATTTGTCTGCTTTATTAGGTGAACAGATTAACTATTCCTGTACAGCTCTTTCTTACCCATAAATTCATCAGAGCAAGAGAATGTATGCTTTTAATATCTTTGAATTTTACTTCTCGACACGCCTTTTAATTAATTCATTTAATTCCCTGTCGTGGATAAAATCTATGCACTTCATGGTATTAAAATCTGATGATATCGAGCCGTTATATTTCAACCCTGAATATTTTTTCGCAATCTCATCAATTTCATGGTAAATCTCCACAGATTGTTTACCATATTCAAGGTAAGCACTGGCCGTAGCTCTGGCATCGTTTTTAACGACATCATCTTTGTATACTAATGCCAGACAATGACTCAGCGCCCAATTTTTTAAGAGTTCCGACTGTGAATATCGTGTGGTCAATGCTTCTTGTGCAAAGGATGGCTGCCATACCAGCATTCCACTTATGCTGAAAGTAACTAATATTAACCATTTCACGGCAGTATCCACAGAGTCCCAACTTCAGGAACAAATGGTCCATTATCTGGGTCATTTAATAAGTGGCACTGATCTGAACAGATACTGCCATTCCATAATGTAACGTGTCCTCTGGCATTGCTCCAGCCATGCCCTTTTACTACGATAATTCCTTTCTTCCCTATAAAGTCACTCTGTTTCGGATTATTAACAATAAGATCAGGCTTGCCCATGTTATGAGTAAGATGATCAATCATATCATTCACGCGATAAATATAGAATTTATTATCGGCACCACTAACCTTTGCATACGGGGAGTTACGGGCTATTGGGAATCCTGTCGCATTCAAAACATAGCTCATTCGAATAGGACAGGCATTTTGAAAATAACCACCAGTTATATTTTTCCCAACGTTTCCACCAATAATGCTACCCACATCAGCGACGGAATGATTCACCTTCCTAAAAGCTAGCCACGCTTCATTGAATGAAGGTCTGTTCATTTTGCTTACCCTCTAAAAATTCTGTGTAGCTCATTAATTCTCAACACGTATCTTCATGGACGCCGCTTTCTTCTGATTGTCAGAATTCACCTTGTAAAACGCTTTCACGCTCAGGCCAGGCCGCTGCGATTAGGGGTCAGGTAACGCATCGCTACTGCCGCATCCGGAAAGCAGGAGCAGTACAAAAGGCATAGCTACCGCACATAACCGCCGAGTGGGGTTACGCCATTTATTCACTGTAAATTCCTTTAAAATCAAAACAATAAATCCGGCCAGATATAAATCTGGCCGGAAAAACAACCGTTAAATTTCTTTGTTGGCCTTGAAGTCGTAGCCTGCGGTGATGGTGCCGCCGCTGCCGCCCTGCTGGTTCTGCACCACGTACTCCTGTTTCACGGTGCTGAAAGAAAGCTCCACCGTTTCACGGGAGGCGATTTCACCATCGTGGCTGCCGCTCGGGGAAACCACGGCGACAATCAGGTCGGTGAAGGTATACTTGAGGTACTCCAGCGGATTGCCGCCAGCCTTACGCATAACCAGAATGGCCTGCGGAATGTGCTTGCCGGAGGCGCAGTATTTGAACAGGTTCGGGCTGGCGCGGTCGATATAGTGATCAAAATCCAGGTTGGTGACGGAGACCTTACCGGAGCCGAGGCCGCTACCGGCGTGCATGGTGGATTCCTGATGAATATTCCAGCGCCAGCTCAGTACTTCAATTTCATTTTTGTGTTTGTCATCCATTGACTCGCCGTCAATGCCGTCAATTTTCAAAAAAATGTCATAAGCCATTTTTATATCCTTATTAAGTTTTACTTAAAATTAATCTGATTTTATCTATATCTTTTTGTTTATAGATAAATCATTGCCGTACAGAATCCTTCTCCAATAACTTCAGGAGAACAGAGGACTGTATATTTTTCCGGTACCGATAATGTATTTGGTTATTTTATGAATTTGCATTATTTAATGCATATAAATAATGCTTCATAACTTCCGATAATAAAAACCATAACCTGTACTGAAATTTTCACGTCTCAAATCGCTAATTACAGATAAAAGATACAGACTGGTCTTCTGGCGATCCCTCAAAATTACGAGTCTTACAGCGAGTAGAAGAAGCAGGTATTGGTTGCGTCAACCATATCTGTTCATGACCATAAATACACGAAACCCAATAGCGATCGGTTTCTTTATCGCTAACACGTTCTGTTTCCCATACAGACCAATTTTCACCGTTTACTTTTTTAGTCTCTGGTTTGAGATCCATCAGGTTTTCAGGTTTACCCTGCGTTACCCCAATACTACTTAACCATAAACGCGACATATATCGGGGAGAAAGCTGCCACGGCGCTGGGACATCAGACTTCAGGCTCACAGCAGAAGACTGAGTATCAATAACAGCCGGGCAACTGACTTCCCAGGCTACAGCATATTGTGAAAAGAGCAGAACAATACCAGGTAACAGATGAAAAGTTGGGCTTATGGTCATAATATGTATTTCCTACTCAATGATATAAAAAGCTTCGGCATTGTTACTGGCATTCGGATATGTGTCATCATTACGTACCCCACCTTTACGAGACCGTGGGCGAGACGAAATTCTTTTCTTCATATCCCTCTTTATATTCTCTATCTTCTCTGACTTCACTCGCTTAAACATTCACAAAATATATATCAGGCATTGCCCTGCTTCACTGACGGCAGTTTTGTCACCAGGCGCAGCGATCCCGTCAGCCCTTCAAGCTGGAAATGCGGACGCAGGAAGAATTTCGCGTCGTAATAACCTGGATTGCCTTCCACCTCTTCCACCACTACTTCAGCGGCAGCCAGCGGACGACGGGCTTTAGTTTCTTGCGAGGAGTTCACCGGATCGGCGTCGACATAATTCATAATCCATTCATTTAGCCAGCGCTGCATATCCTCGCGCTCTTTAAAGGAACCGATTTTGTCGCGGACGATACATTTGAGGAAGTGCGCGAAGCGCGAGCAGGCGAACAGGTACGGCAGACGGGCGGACAGGTTGGCGTTGGCCGTCGCGTCCGGATCGTAGTATTCCTGTGGTTTTTGCAGCGATTGTGCGCCGATAAAGGCGGCATAGTCTGAGTTTTTACGGTGGATCAACGGGATAAAACCGTTTTTCGCCAGTTCAGCCTCGCGGCGGTCAGAGATGGCAATTTCGGTCGGGCATTTCATGTCCACGCCGCCATCGTCAGTCGGGAAGGTATGGCAGGGAAGATTTTCCACCGCACCGCCTGATTCCACACCGCGAATCAACGTACACCAGCCGTAGTGTTTGAAGGAACGGTTGATGTTTACGCCCATCGCGTAGGCCGCGTTGCTCCAGACGTATTTGGTATGGTCAGAACCATCCGCATCTTCTTCAAAATCAAACTCGTCCACCGGGTTGGTTTTTGCGCCATACGGCAGGCGGGCAAGAAAACGCGGCATCGTCAGGCCAATATAACGGGAGTCTTCGCTGGCCCGCAGCGAGTTCCACGGCGCATATTCCAGGTTCTGGGTGACGATTTTGGTCAGGTCGCGGGGATTCGCGAGTTCCTGCCAGGAGTCCATTTGCAGTACCGAGGGGGAAGCCCCGGCAATAAACGGCGCATGGGCCGACGCGGCGACTTTGGCGATAGAGCCGAGCAGATCCACATCGGGCGGTGTATGGTCGAAGTAGTAATCCGCAATGATACAGCCATAAGGTTCGCCGCCTAACTGGCCGTATTCGGCTTCATACAGTTTCTTGAACATCGGGCTTTGATCCCAGGCGATGCCCTTGTAACGCTTCATGTTGCGCCGCAATTCATCTTTTGACAGATTCATGAAGCGGATTTTCAGCTTTTCGTCGGTCTCGGTGTTGTAAACCAGATGCTCCATACCGCGCCAGGAGGATTCCAGCTTCTGCCAGTCGGGATGTTGCAGGATCAGTTTGATCTGTTCGGTCAGCTTAAAGTCGATCTGCGCAATAATAGCGCTGATGCTTTTATAGGCGTCATCGCTGACGGTGATCGTGTTCGCCAGCGCCTGTTGCGCCAGCGTCTGCACCGCGGCTTCCACGGCTTTTGCCGCCTGGGTAGTCTTGGGTCGGAAGGCCTGATTCAGCAACGCATCAAATTCACCGGATGCGGAGACGGTATCCTGAGCAACCGCGTCGGTTGCCTGCATATTACTGTTTGCCATGAAAATTCCTTAAAAATTCGACGTTATTCCGCTGATTCATTATCCGCTGACACACCTTGCTGGGTAGCGGCCGGTTTCGGCGCATTCGCCAGCGTTTTCAGCAGAGTCGGGTCCTGCAACAGTTTATTGACCAGATTTTCCGCCCCGGCCTTGCCATCCATGTAGGTCTGGAGGTTCGCCAGTTGAGTGCGGGCTTCCAGTAACTGGTTCAGGGCGTCCACCTTGCGGGCAATCTGTGCCGGCGAAAAGTCGTCCATATTTTCCAGCGTGATATCGACCATCAACTGACCTTCACCCGTCAGCGTATTCGGCACAGCGAACGCCACGCGCGGCGCAATGGCTTTCATGCGCTCATTGAAGTTATCAATATCAATATCGAGGAATTTGCGATCCATCACCGGCGGCAGTTCTTCACGCGGTTTCCCAGCCAGATCGGCCAGCACCGCCATCACGAACGGCAGCTCGATTTTTTTCTCAGAGCCGTAAATCTCTACGTCATATTCAATCTGCACGCGCGGCGCGCGGTTGCGCGCGATGAATTTCTGCGCGCTATTGTTGATAGCCATACTCTTTCATTTCCTTATCAATCTACCGACGACCGCCCGGACAGCGGTGCAACGGCACAGTTTAAAAATCATACTCAGAGAGTTTTTTTATAATCTCTTTGTTTTCTTTGTACTTTTCCCGTAACCCAGGAAGTGCTTTTTTCGCCGGAGGGCACCAAGTATTAATGCCCTTTTCTATGTCTTTTTTATCCTCTTCCGGTAAAGAACTGTCCCATTCGCCGGCCAGATGCTGGCACATCTCTGCATTGCTCAGAAAATGCTGCACATCCTGTGGTAAAGGCGGTTCGCCATGAACACTGAAAGCGAACATCATTAGCAAAGGAGTCAATAACGCCGGGTAACGTAATGTCATATTTAATGCCCATCAATTGACCAGTGGGGTTTATCTGTATTTCCGCCGACAAACTTAGTCACGCCATAAACCCACTGCGTACCACTTAACTCTTTTGGCATATTCCCTCCTGCGAGGTTGTCTCAAAAACAATCTGCTCATCACCATTAACGCCGATATCAATTTGCCTGATAGCGGCTTTTTCCGTCATGGCCTGCAACCAGTAGCGCGACAGTTGTGGCAGAATGTGCTGTTCGATGTAGCCAATCAGCAACCGCGCGCCCGTTTCATGCATTGGACAGCACGCCACTATATGTGCGACCAGTTCCTCGCTATACGTCAGCGTCACGCCGTGCTGTTCACTCATCCTCGCCACCAGCCGGTCAAGGTGCAGACGGGCAATCACGCCACGCGACGTTTCGTCCAGTGGCAGGTAAGGGATCACCGTCACGCGGCCCAGAAATGCCGCCGGGAAATGCTTGCGCAATTCCGGCATTAGCGCCTCTTTAAGCCCCGTAGCATCGGGTATTAAGGCCGGATCTTCACACATCTGGCTGATGAGGTCGGAACCCACGTTGGTGGTGAGTAATAGCGTGGTGTTTTTGAAATCGACATGTGTTCCCTCACCGTCCTCCATCCCGCCCTTGTCAAACACCTGATAGAAGAGTTCATGGACGTCATGGTGCGCTTTTTCGATCTCGTCGAGCAGCACTACGCTCCAGGGGTGGCGACGCACCGCTTCCGTCAGCACACCACCCTCGCCATAGCCCACATAGCCGGGCGGCGCGCCTTTCAGCGTGGAAACGGTGTGAGCCTCCTGGAACTCGCTCATATTGATGGTTACCAGGTTCTGCTCACCGCCGTAGATAGCCTCCGCCAGCGCCAGCGCGGTTTCGGTTTTACCGACACCGGACGGCCCGGCCAGCATAAACACGCCCACCGGTTTGCGTGGATCGCCCAGTCCCGCCCTGGCGGTCTGAATACGTTCACCAATCTGCGCCAGCGCGCCGTCTTGCCCGGTAACACGTTGCGCCAGTCGGGCAGGCAGTTCCAGCACCTGGCTGGCCTCATCTTTCACCATGCGCCCGGCAGGAATACCGGTCCAGTCGGCGACAATCGCCGCGACCACCGCCGCGCTGACTTCCGGGAACACCACCGGCGCGTCACCCTGCCACTCCCTTAGCGCCGTTTCGGCCTGTTGCAGCGTGGTTTTGTCATCAGCATCAGACTCTGCGACACGCAGTTCCTGCAACGTATGTACCAGTTCCAGCTCCCGCTGCCAGCGGGATTCGGATGCAGTCAGTTCATCGTTGAGCGAGAAAATTCGCGCCGTCAGCGCATCGCGCCGCTCATCTGACTGAATCCCCATTTTTTCCTGCTTCTGCAACAGCGACCGTTCCATTTCCGCCGCTTTTAGCTGCTGGCGCAGGAACTGTACGCTGGCAGGCGGCGTGTGCAGCGTCAGCGCCACGCGGGCCGCGGCGGTATCCAGCAGGCTGATGGCCTTATCCGGCAACTGCCGGGCGGGAATGTAGCGGTGAGAAAGCTGTACCGCCGCACGTACCGCCTCATCCAGAATCAGTACGTTATGGTGTTTTTCCAGCGTATCCACCAGACCACGCACCATTTCCATTGCGGGGATCTCTTCCGGTTCGGCAATCTGCAACACCTGAAAACGACGGGTCAGCGCCGGATCTTTCTCAATATGGCGCTTGTATTCGCTCCAGGTGGTGGCACCGATAGTCCGCAGGGTGCCGCGCGCCAGCGCCGGTTTCAGCAGGTTAGCGGCATCGCCCGTGCCGGATGCGCCGCCCGCGCCCACCAGAGTGTGAACTTCATCGACAAACAGAATAACCGGCTGCGGCGAGCGCCCGGCCTCTTCCAGTAACCCTTTCAGACGCGATTCAAACTCGCCTTTCATGCTGGCTCCGGCCAACAGAGCGCCAACGTCCAGCGCCAGCAGCCGTACTTCCCGCAGCGCGGGCGGCACTTCCCCCTGCGCAATCGCGAGGGCAAAACCTTCGACGACCGCCGTCTTTCCGACGCCCGCCTCACCAGTCAGTAGTGGATTATTCTGGCGACGGCGCAGCAGAATATCCGTCATGGTGCGGATTTCATGCTCACGCCCCGTCACCGGGTCGATTTTGCCGTCGCGCGCCTGTGCCGTCATGTCCTGACAGTATTTCGCCAGCGCGGATTTACCGTCCTGCCCGCCGTTGGGAATCGCCTGACTGCTTTCACCGGGAATGGCTGATGCCAGGCCGGAGCCGTCATAAGGGCGCTCCTGCGCTTCCGGCGATGTTTCGATCAACGAGGGCAGTATTTCCGTCAGTTCATCAACCGGAAGCGTGGCCAGCGGCGCGCAGATACTGCTCAGTACCCGACGCAGTTCTGGCGTGGTCAACAAGGCCAGCAGCAACCAGCCGCTGCGAATTTTGTTATCGCCGTAACGGACGCTCGCCAGCATCCAGGCCTTTTCAACGCTGAGATCGATATGGTGAGAAAAATCACTAATGGCGCTGGCCCCGGCGGGCAGCATATCCAGTTGCCGGAGTAACGCTTTCTCCACATCAGAAAGAGGGATCTGGTAATGCCGAAGAACGTGGAGAATATCGTTATCGGGCTGCTGTGTTAACTGGTGCAGCCAGTGAGTCAGCTCAACCCAGGGATTAGAGCGTAGTTTGCAAAATGCCGTTGCCGATTCCAGCGACCGGAATAGTGGGCCGGCCAGTTTTCCATACAACGCACTGCGTGAAACAGGAGTTTCCATGTGTTATGCCTTGTGACATAAAAATTCATAAAAATAATGCATTAATGCATATAAATATATAAACAATTCTTTATTGATAGCCTCGAAAAAAATATCGAAACAAAACAATGATACAGATCAGGGACTAATTAGCAACTAAGCCGTTAATATTAAATAATCAATGAACAGCAAGATAAAAATCGCAATTGCAGAATTAAAAGAAATAATATTTCAAAAAAGACATCTATGCATACAACAATTCATTCACGACGAAAATAATAAAAAGGGTGTCATCAATAATGCCCCCTATGGATTTAGTTAAAATTATTTATGAATTAAAACTCCCTAAACGTTTCCTCCAGAAAAATAAATACATTTAAGGGACATAATGAAACAAGACATGTGGGAATTACGGAAAATACAGTCGCAGGGTATAACGGATAACGCACAGTATCCCGCTGGGACATACATCGTATTTACTGCCGCCGCCCCCTACATTCCGCTTTTTGAGCAACATGGGAAAGACGATATCGCGCTCAGTCTTGTTCGCCACGAAGAGGCGTGGTGGATTGTTAATCACTCTGATGAACTGTGCTGTGCCGTCAATGAGCAGGTGATGGAACCTCATCACCGTATGCGGCTGAATGATGGAGATACGATTGAATGGGGTCTGTCATCCTGGTGCCTTGCCCGCACCAATGATGAGCCCCGTCCCGATGTTTCGTTTCCTCTGTTGGTTCAGTCATCTGAATCCGTTGCTGAGTACCTGGATCTGGACTGGTTTAAACAACAACAGCTCAATCCGCAGAACCCGTTCGATATTATTCCCGTCCGGGAAACCGTGCCCTCTTACACCGGCCATGAAGCGGATAGCACGCTACACCAGCTTTACCAGGAATATCAGCAGGCATTGCAGCCCTCCGGGCAGGAAAAGCCCCTCCGTGCTAAACCGTTTCCCCGAAATGAAGACGCTGTCACCCAGGATTTGACGTCGTTATACGATAAAAAGGGCGACACCGACACGTTACAGGATATGGTGGCAGGCGCGCCCGGTATTGATGCCATTCTGGATACGCTGGACACGACCGGTGAGGGTGAAATGCACTGGCTGGCGATGGAATCAATGCCCGATATCCTGCAACTGCTCTCACCGGAACTGGCGGGGAAAACCGCACATAGCGAGATACTGCCCGATCTGACCCGCCGCGAGCATCGTATTATTGGCATCGACAGCCACTACCGAATCACTCCGACACAGAAAAATGGAAATACCGCCCATGAAAAAAACTGACACGCTTCCTGCTACCCTGTCCGCGCTGATACAGGAATACTCTATTGCGGAGGGGATTCAGATGGCGGAGCAGCAGGTTCGGGAAAATCCGGCGAAAGCGCTCTGCCGCCACAGCCTGTTTCAGTTGCTGTGTGTGGCCGGAGACTGGTCGCGGGCGCTACACCAGCTTCAGCTATGCGCCAGGATGGAGGCCAATTATACCCAGGAGGCCCGGCTGTACCGGGAGCTGGTTCGCTGCGAAATGTTCCGCCGCACCGTTTTTCAGGGTGAACAACGACCCGGTTTCCTTCTGCCGCAGCCCGTTTGGGTGGAGTCACTGCTGGCGGCACTCGCCTGTCATGACGATACCGGTGAGGTTGATAAACACCGTAATACCGCACTGGAAGCCATAACAGACACGGGCGGGCAGTGGAACGGCGGCGCATTTGACTGGGCGAGCGACAGCGATTCCCGCCTTGGCCCGGTACTTGAGCTGGTCACCGGCGGCGTGTATATCTGGCTGCCGTTTTCGCAAATATGCTCGCTGGAATCGCCGCAACCGGCGCGCCTGACCGATCTGCTGTGGAAACCCGTTAATATCACCCTGGTGAATGGCGATACGCACGGCGCCTGGCTCTTTACCCGTTACAGCGGTTCGGAAAGTGCATCTGACGCCCTGCGTCTGTGCCGGGAAACCGCCTGGCAGGATGGCCCCGGCGAAACCACCGTGCGGGCGCTGGGGCAGAAAGTGTGGCTGACCAGCCACGGCGATATCAGCCTGCTGGACATGGCCCATTGTACCTTTCATGCTCAGGAAAACGATGGCGCATGAGCACGTCCCGTTTTACACCCGCTAACCATCTGCTGCCCACCCTATTTGATCGGCTGTGTGACAATGCCCCGTATCAGAAAATTGACCGGGATATCAGCGTCACGCCGGTACAACTGAAGGAGATCATTCGTCGGGATCTCTCCTTTTTGCTCAATACCATTAGCCACGAGGGTGACATCGACGCCCGGCGCTATCCGCAGGCGGCGGCGTCAGTGCTCAACTATGGCCTGCCGCCGCTGGCGGGCAGCTTTATGTATGAGCATAAGTGGGACGATATCAGCGAGGCGATTCGGCGCGCCATTATTCGTTTCGAACCCCGGCTGAACGCCGCCACACTCAGGGTCACGCCATTGCTCGATAAAACCCGGCAGGGTAGCTATAACACGCTACAGTTTGAAATTCGCGGACAAATTCTGACGCAGCCGTATCCCACGGAGTTTCTGGTACGCAGCGCGCTGGATATGGAGCTGAGCCGCATTACGTTCTTTTAATACAGGGCATTATTCATGGATCCACGGCTACTGGAGTATTACAACCGCGAACTGAGCTACCTGCGGGAGACCGGTGCTGAGTTCGCCACCCTCCATCCCAAAATTGCCGCCCGGCTGGGGATGCAGGGAACCGATATTGCCGACCCGTATGTGGAACGCATGATCGAGGCGTTCAGCTTTCTGAGCGCCCGTACTCAGCTAAAAATTGACGCCGAGTTTCCCCGCTTCACACAGCGGTTACTGGAAGTCGTCAGCCCCAATTACGTCACCCCCACGCCATCGATGGCAGTGGTAAAGCTGTATCCCGATACGCAGGAAGGCGACCTGGCGAAAGGGGTCACCGTACCGCGCGATACCGCGTTCATTTCCCCCATCCCGGAAGGCGAAAATACCGCCTGCCAGTTTCGCAGCAGCCAGGACGTCACGCTGTGGCCGCTGTCCATTGAGGAGGTACGCCTGACCGCCGCGCCGCCGGATATGCCCGCCCTGCACCGCTATCTGCCGCCTAATATTCATGTCGCCGGGGCATTGCGCATCACCCTGCGAACCTTCGGGGAACTGACTTTCAGCGAGCTGGCCGGTCCGGCACGGCTGCCCTTTTACCTCTGCGGCGAAGAACGCATTGCGTCACACCTGTTTGAGCTGCTGCATACCAGCGCCGTCGCCACACTGGCCGGAGAACCCGGTCACTTTGACGGCGAACTGAATGTGAATCTTCAACACCCGGTGGCGCACGAAGGGCTGGAGCCAGGGCAGGGGCTGCTGCCGCTCGCCTGGAACGTGTTTCACGGCCATAATCTGCTGCATGAATTTTTCGCCTGTCCGGAACGGTTTTACTTCTTCACCCCGACCGGATTGTCTGCCGGTCTACAAAAGGTGCAGGGCAATGTGGCGGAAATTGTCATACTGCTTAACCGCCTGCCGCCGGACTGGCTGATTCATCAGACGGACGCTGCACAGTTCAGCCTGTTCTGTACGCCGGTGATCAACCTGTTTCCTCGCACTACCACCCGGATTGAAGTCACTCACAGCATGACGGAACAGCATCTGGTGGTGGATCGTACCCGTCCGCTGGATTACGAGGTGTTTTCTGTTCAGGAAGTCGAAGGCCTGGAAGCGGAAACCACACGGAAGATGATTTTTCGTCCGCTGTATCACACCCGTAATAATGACGAAGGCAACCACGGGCGTTATTTTTCACTGCGTCGTGAGCCGCGCCGCTCGTCAGAAAACGCCCGCCGCTATGGCACCCGAACCCCCTATACCGGCTCGGAAGTCTTCCTGTCGCTGGTTGATCAGCATGAAGCGCCCTACCCGGAAAATCTGCGCCATATCACCGTCACGGCAATGGTGACTAACCGCGATCTGCCCTGCCTTATTCCACGTAATGGCCGGGATGATCTGACCGTAGATGCGGCGATTCCGGTGGCGGGCGTGGGTCTTATCAGACCACCGCGCCCGCCGCAGCCGCCGCTGGCTGAACGCGAAATGGCCTGGCGGCTGATCCGGCAGTTGTCGTTTAATTATCTGCCGCTGGCCGATCTGGATCACCGCACCGGCGGCCAGGCGCTGCGCGATCTGCTGAATCTGTTTATTCCGGCTCACGACAGCCCGCAGTCGCGCCAGGTGCGCAGCCTGATTGGCTGCAAAACCACCCCGGTGACCCGCCGCCTGCCCGGCTCCGGCCTGTTGGTCTATGGCCGGGGCGTCAGTTGCGAACTGACCGTGGACGAAGAAGGGTTTTCCGGTATCAGTCCTTACCTGTTCGGTCTGGTGCTGGAACACTATATTGCCCGCCATGTTTCCATTAATACCTTCTCGCAGATGACGCTGCACTCGATGCAACGCGGGCATGTCATGACCTGGCCGGTCAGAACCGGGCAACGGGGGAGCGTATGACCGGCGCTCTCGACCAGGCGCAGAAAACCCCCTGGCGTTACGGATTCCTGAACCTGATGCGGCGCGTGGATGCCCAGCTCTGTGATACTCCGGCAGGCAGTATCTGGCAGCCACGGATGGAAAAATTCCGTCTGGGACAGACGCCGACGATGACCTTTGCGCCACGGGAAATCGCCCAGGTCAGCTGGCAGGATGGACGCCTGCACCTGAGCCTGTACAGCCTCGGACTATGGGGGCCAAACGGCCCGTTGCCTCTGCACTATACCGAGCTGGCACTGAACCGCTCAGAGAGCCGTCACGATCCGACGCTGGTTCATTTTTCCAATATTTTTCACCACCGCTGGCTGACGCAGTTCTGGCAGGCATGGCGCAGCGCCCAGTCCGCTGGTGGCGGGCTGGACAAACCGGAACACGACCGTTTTGCGTTTTATATCGCCAGTCTCAGCGGGCAGGATCTACGGGAAAGCGCCGAAAGCCCGCTGTCAGATCATGTTCGCCTGGCGGCCTCCGCCCATCTGGTACGCGAATCGCGCAATCCTGACGGGCTGGCCGCCACGCTGGCGCACTATTTCAGCGTGCCTTTTGCGGTAAAAGAGTTCGCCCTGCACTGGATAACGGTGGCGGACGATGAAATCACCCATCTGGGCACGCCCGCGCAGTCCTCGGTGCTGGGCAACGGGGCGCTTATCGGCCAGGCCGTACCGGATATGCAGTACAAATTCCGGCTAATTATCGGCCCGCTCACGCTGGAGGATTACCTGCGTTTTCTGCCCGGCGGCAACAATCTGCCCGTGCTGACAGAACTGGTGCGTACGTTCATCGGTTTTGAATATTGCTGGGAAATTGAGCTGCAGTTGAAGCCCCATGCCGCACCGCCTGCGGTGATCGGCGGCGCGCAGCGGCTTGGCTGGACGGCCTGGGCAGGTAAAGCGATGCATGACCGTCCGGTGACCGGCATGATTTTTGAACCTGAACACGGCTTAACCCACTGAGAGTAATGATATGGATATGTGCCTGACTAAACCAGTAAGCGCGGAACAACCCTGCGGCCCCGATCCGGAGTACGATCCGGAGTACCTGCTGCTGTTCAGCCGCGCCGCCCCCCAGGCGGAGGCGCAATATGGTGATTTTGTCAGTACGCCGGAAGCCGTGAACTGGCCGGAAATTGAGCGTGATGCGCGCCGTCTGCTCACGCGCAGTAAGGATATCCGGGTGTTGATCCTGCTGCTGCGCAGTCGCATCCAGCAGGCTGGCGCACAGGGACTGGCGGAAATGCTCACGCAACTGGCAGAACTGAGCGTAATCTGGTCTGATGCACTCCATCCGCAGCTGCTTACCGGCGAAGGCGCATCCGCAGAGTCTATTGAAGATGCGGCGCTGGCGCGCAGTAATGCCCTGGCGGCGCTGCTGGATCACGAAGGCGTGATGGCAGACATTCGCGGTATTACGCTGTCAAACAGTGCCGCCCTGCGCCTGCAGGTACGGGATGTCGAGCGCGCGTTATCCGCTCCCCGCCCGGCTGATGCGCTGGCTCCCGAATCCGTCCGCCAGCAACTGGCCGACCTCGAAGCCCGTGGGGCATTACCGCTGGCGGCGTTTCGCGAAGCGCAAGAAAGCGCAGAACGCCTGCAAGTGTGGGCGCGTGAGACATTAGGCGATCTGGCTCCAGATTTTTCACGCCTGCGGCAGTTGTTGGCGCTGCTGCCTGACGTGGTACAGACAACCACGCCGGAAATCCCTCCGTCGCCAGCGCCAGCCCCCGCAGGCACGGTTATGGATAATGCCGTTCCGGCACGGGCAGAGGATGTGCCGCCTGTCAACGCGCCCCCCGATATATCCCTCCCACACAATGCTGAACCGGGGCCAATTCGCGATCGTAATGATGCGCTGGAACGCCTGCGGTGCATTCGTCGCTGGTTTGAGAGCAGTGAACCCAGCAGCCCGACCATCCCACTGTTACGCCAGGCTGAAAGACTGGTGGGAAAACGGTTCTCGGAGGTGATCAATGAGATCCCGGTGGAGTTACTGGAGAAGTGGGATGCCCTGGAATGATGATACGCATGTCTGGCGGTTGTCCGTGATTATCTGAGTGACATCAACATTACGCAGTCTGCTTCTGCGCAGAACATGTCCCGATCCCGGTTAAGCACCGCCATGAGGCCGCGCCTTAAATGTCAGTGGGATCAAAATAACCATGGCAGTGAAAGAAGTGGCTGTAATATCCTGCTCGTCATCCAGGTGTAGGCCCATTTGCGTCAGATTCCACGATAGGCGGTGAAACTTCTTGAAGACGAAAAAAAACCGTATCCCTTTTACAGTGATACGGTTTTTTTTACTTCACAGGATGTATAAAAACACCCTGAGATTTGTATCTGGCGGAACGGACGGGACTCGAACCCGCGACCCCCTGCGTGACAGGCAGGTATTCTAACCAACTGAACTACCGCTCCGTTATGTTCCCGCTGGGAACGAGGCGAATATTACGGTTTGCGGTGTCGCCCGTCAACGCTTTTTCTCACCTTTTGAATCAGTTGCTGCAAAAATCGCCCGAAGGATGATTTTTATAGCCTAAAAAGGAATAAATTACGCCCGCCAAAGGCAACTTCCGCCCTTTTTCTGCACCAGATCAAGCCGCGATTCATGCGCAGCCAGCTCTTCATCAGAGGCGAAAACGACCCGTAACCGGCTGGCCTGGCGAACGATTCGCTGAATGGTCTCTTCACCTTGCTGCCGTTGCGTCTCTCCTTCCATCGCAAACGTCATGGACGTTTGCCCGCCCGTCATCGCCAGATACACTTCAGCAAGGATCTGGGCATCGAGCAATGCGCCGTGCAAAGTACGTTTGCTATTATCTATCTCATAACGCGAACACAGCGCATCAAGGCTGTTACGCTTGCCGGGGAACATTTTCCGCGCCAACGCCAGGCTGTCGGTAACTTTGCAGAAAGTATTGGTTTTAGGAATATCGCGTTTAAGCAGACCAAACTCATAATCCATAAAGCCGATATCGAACGATGCGTTATGGATGACCAGCTCCGCGCCGCGGATATAATCGAGAAACTCATCGACCACATCAGCAAAAACCGGCTTATCCAGCAGAAACTCATCGGCGATGCCGTGTACGCCAAACGCTTCCGGATCCACCAGCCGATCCGGCTTCAGGTAAACGTGGAAGTTATTACCGGTCAGACGACGGTTTATCACCTCAACCGCACCGATCTCAATAATCTTGTGACCTTCATAGTGCGCGCCTATCTGGTTCATACCGGTGGTTTCGGTATCGAGGACAATCTGTCGTGTAATTGCAGTGCTCATATCGGTCATTTATGTCAGACTTGCGTTTTGTTATCGATTTCAATTACAGGAAGTCTACCAGAGATGCTTAAACAGGTAGAAATTTTCACCGATGGCTCTTGCCTGGGGAATCCAGGGCCTGGTGGTTATGGCGCTATCTTACGCTATCGCGGTCATGAAAAAACGTTTAGTGAAGGTTACACGCTGACCACCAATAACCGTATGGAACTGATGGCGGCGATCGTCGCGCTTGAAGCGTTAAAAGAACATTGCGAAGTGACATTGAGCACCGACAGCCAATATGTGCGGCAAGGAATTACCCAATGGATTCATAACTGGAAGAAACGCGGCTGGAAAACAGCGGAAAAGAAACCCGTAAAAAATGTCGATCTGTGGAAACGTCTCGATGCTGCGTTAGGTCAGCATCAGATCAAATGGGTATGGGTCAAAGGCCATGCAGGCCATCCCGAAAACGAGCGTTGTGATGAACTGGCGCGCGCCGCGGCAATGAACCCCACGCAGGAAGATAGTGGCTACCAGGCGGAGGCTTAGCCATCCGGTTTGCGATATTGCCGGGTGGCGCCAACGGTCTGGCGGATAGGGGTTTTACTTTTATTATGTCGCAGCGGATTAAGCGTAAGCGGGATGGTCCGCTTACGGGCCACAATGAGCTGTAAACAGCCCAGCGCCGGGATATGCGTATTTAAAAGCCGCCCCCCCTGCTTTTTCCAGGGTAAGACATGAAAACGGCTATAATGTAGCACTTCGAAATTGAGTAAAGACAGCCAGTCCAGTTGCCGCATAAGGGTAAACATCCGACTATTATAGGGCGGTGTTTTACGTAAAACAGGTACCAGTTTACGTAACCCCATCAAACTCAGCGGGTTAAATCCACTGATGACCAGCCAACCGTCATCAATCAATACGCGGTCGGCTTCCCGCAATAAACGGTGCGGGTCGGTACACCACGGCAAAGTATGCGCCAGCAGACAAACATCGACGGATTTATCTGCAAAAGGAAGGTGTAGCGGATCGGCCAGAACCTGCATCGGTGAGCCCTGCGATGAAACATTCACTTGATGAGAGACCGCGCACGCTTCGGAATTGATTTCTGCGCTTAAATTACCGATTTTAAGCAAATGGAAACCATACATTTTTGCAAACCACGGATTTAGCTGCTGTTCCAGCGCCTCACGGTAGTAATTGCCCCAGGGCAACTCACCCCAACATCCGGGCGCAACGACAGTTTGAGAGAGCCTTGCCGGTTTCATCGCAACCTTCCGCTAATTATTTGAGAGGTAATATATGAATCTTAACAGTATTCCCGCGTTTCAGGACAATTACATCTGGGTGCTGACCAATGATGAAGGCCGCTGTGTGATTGTTGATCCCGGCGAAGCGGCACCCGTCTTAAAGGCCATTGCTGAACATAAGTGGATGCCGGAGGCGATTTTTCTGACGCATCACCATCACGACCATGTTGGCGGAGTCAAAGAGCTGTTGCAACACTTCCCGCAAATGACGGTTTATGGACCGGCGGAAACACAAGACAAGGGAGCAACCCATCTTGTTGGCGATGGCGATACTATTCGCGTTTTAGGCGAGAAATTTACTCTTTTTGCCACGCCGGGCCACACGTTAGGACACGTCTGTTACTTTAGCCATCCTTACTTATTCTGCGGCGACACGCTGTTCTCTGGCGGCTGTGGTCGACTGTTTGAAGGCACGCCATCACAGATGTATCAGTCACTTATGAAAATTAATTCTCTGCCTGACGACACGCTCATTTGCTGCGCTCACGAATACACTTTAGCTAACATTAAGTTCGCATTGAGCATACTTCCGCACGATTCGTTCATAAATGAATATTATCGTAAAGTTAAAGAGTTACGTGTAAAAAAACAAATGACATTACCCGTTATTCTTAAAAATGAGCGTAAGATTAATCTTTTTTTAAGAACTGAAGATATTGATTTAATTAACGAAATAAACAAAGAAACAATATTGCAACAACCAGAAGCGCGTTTTGCATGGTTAAGGTCAAAGAAAGACACGTTCTGATAATTCTTACTTGTCATTCGCTAACTTCGCCGTTATGATCGGTCGTCTTTTAAGCAACTATTGACACACACATGAAGGCAAAAGCGATATTACTCGCCTCTGTCCTGCTTGTGGGGTGCCAGACGTCTCAGAACACTGGCAACGTCCAACAGCACGCACAGAGCCTTTCTGCAGCTGGTCAAGGGGAAGCAGGAAAGTTTACGAGTCAGGCACGATGGATGGACGACGGAACGTCTATCGCGCCAGATCAGGACTTGTGGGCTTTCATTGGCGACGAGCTAAAGATGGGAATTCCGGAAAACAGCCGGATTCGCGAACAGAAACAGAAGTATTTACGCAATAAGAGCTATCTCCACGATGTAACTTTACGGGCAGAGCCGTATATGTACTGGATAGCGGGGCAGGTTAAGAAACGTAACATGCCTATGGAGCTGGTACTACTACCCATAGTGGAGAGCGCTTTTGATCCTCACGCAACGTCTGGCGCCAATGCCGCAGGCATCTGGCAGATCATACCGAGCACAGGGCGCAATTATGGTTTAAAGCAGACCCGTAATTATGACGCGCGTCGCGATGTTGTAGCCTCTACGACCGCCGCGTTAGACATGATGCAGCGTCTGAACAAAATGTTTGACGGCGACTGGCTGTTAACCGTTGCAGCGTATAACAGCGGCGAAGGCCGTGTTATGCGGGCAATTAAAGCAAACAAAGCGCGTGGAAAACCGACGGATTTCTGGTCGCTTTCTTTGCCCAGAGAAACGAAACTCTACGTACCTAAGATGCTGGCATTGAGTGAAATTCTCAAAAACAGCAAACGCTACGGCGTACGTCTGCCAACAACAGATGAAAGCCGAGCGCTGGCACGAGTTCGTTTAAACAGTCCAGTTGAAATGGCCCAGGTTGCGGATATGGCGGGTATGTCTATCAGCAAGCTGAAGACGTTTAATGCCGGTGTAAAAGGCTCTACCTTAGGCGTAAGCGGCCCGCAATATGTTATGGTGCCCAAAAAGCATGCCGAGCAGTTGCGTGAGTCGCTGGCTTCCGGTGAGATTGACGCCGTTCAGTCCCAACTGATCGCCGACAATACGCCGTTGAATAGCCGTAGCTATAAGGTGCGCTCTGGCGATACGCTTTCCGGTATTGCTTCGCGGCTTGGCGTAAGCACGAAGGACTTGCAGCAGTGGAACAATCTGCGTGGTTCGCGCCTGAAAATCGGGCAAAGCCTGACAGTGGGCGCTGGCAGCAGCGCGCAACGACTGGCAAACAATAGCGATAGCATTACCTATCGTGTCCGTAAAGGCGATTCGCTTTCCAGTATCGCCAGACGTCACGGGGTGAATATCAAAGATGTGATGCGCTGGAACCATGATACGGATAATCTACAACCGGGCGATCAGCTTACGTTGTTTGTGAAGGACAATAGCACGCCAGACTCCTGATATTGTCCGACGAAAAAGCCAAAAGGCGCCGCTTCCCCCGGCGCCTTTTAAATTGTTATACCGCTTTATGCGCTTCCAGCATGATAGTATCGCTGCTAAACGAACCGTCATCCTGCAACTCAAAATAACGCTTCACCTCTACCGGGGCGCTCGCCTGATATAATCGAATCGCCTCAACCAACGGCGCTGGCGTACGCATCCGCGTTACCCATGAGCAAAACTCCAGCGATAAACGATCGGTTATCACGGTATTCGTTACCAGCATCGCGTTATTGACCATCGCCAGCCATTCGCCACTGGAATAGTTACGGACATGCGACGTGTCGCGTAACGCCTCCACCGTTTGCAGCCAGATATCGCGTACAGGATGTCCAGGCGACATGACATCCATGATAATCAGCACGCCGCCGGGTTTTAAGACACGATTAACCTCACGCAATGCCTGACCAACGTCGTGCCAGTGGTGCGCGGAATAGCGGCTAATCACCACCTCAAACGATGCGTCTTCAAAGGGCAGTTTTTCGGCATAGCCTTGCCGGAGAGTAATATTACTTAAATGTCTTTCTTCCGCCGCTCCAGCGACAACCTCAAGCATGCTGGCGGATAAATCGTATGCCACGACCGAGTTGGCATGTTGCGCAGCGACAAAACTCGCGTGTCCAGCCCCACATCCCATATCCAGTACGTTCGCGTGGGAAAAATCAGACAACCTTTGCGCCAGCCGCGCTAAGTCACGACCCGCTGCGTGAACGGCGCTATGTAAATAGGCGTTCGCCTGTGAACCAAACTGCTTTTCAACATTGTCATGATGGGAATGCGTTGTCATGGTAGTGCCCTTCTGTTATGAGAAAAATAGAGGGCAGCACCCGAAGAGGCCTGCCCCACGGCAGACCTGACGCACCTTTATTGCTCAGGTTTGCCGGGACTGAATTCAACGAGTAGCGGATTGTGATCGGAAGCGCGCGTCACCAGTACGGAGGCTTCATTCACGTTTAACCCACGATAAAAAACAAAATCCAGCGGTCGTCCAAACGCACGACGGCGCTGATCGTCAGTGAAACGCACCTGGCGCAGCGACATCTCACGTGCAAAGCGGTACAACGCCTTCATACGTGGACGGCTCCAGGCATTAAAATCCCCCGCCATAATGACAGGGCCGCTATGGTGCGCAATCTGGTCGCCGATCGGAAGTAACTGCTTACTGTATACGTCCACGCCCAGACTAAAATTTACCGCATGAACATTTACTACCATTAATAAACGGGTATCCGGCAAGGGATATACCGTCACCAGGGCTGATTTCGCCAAACGTAAAATCGGCTCTCTTTCCCGTAAAGGGCAGCAGTAAACAGGATGGGCGGCAGAAAGCGTCATGACGCCAGACGGGTGCTGAGGTAATACAAAAGCGGGAACCTGATCGGCGGCAAGATAGTTAGCGGTGGCAAACTGTACCAGTTCAGGCGTCGTCTGTGCCTCCTGCAACAGGACCAGATGCGCATCTTTGCCGTAGTTCTTCAGCACCGATAACCATTCGGCTCGCTGCTGCTTGAATATATTCCACACGAGGATACGGATCCGCTCTTCACTGCTTAGCGGTTCCCCGGCGGGCAATGCCTGTCCAATGCTCGCAAACGACCCTGGCGGCAAAATCCGCTCGGCGGGCTGTCCGGCAACATAGCGCATCGCATAGGTGTTTTTTCGCACTTTTGACTTTCAAACCTCTGTAACGTCAACCAGTCCTCAACCGGACTGGTTCTTCTGTTATAGGGATTTTAGCACTCACTTTCAACGAACAATTGCAGTTTGTTTTGTAAGTAGGCGCTTACATCAATAATTTACTCCAGAGCAATGCGTACAGGTTTATCAAGACGTCCGCTGACACCCATCAGCAGGAAAGCCACCAGAACAATGAGGGCGCCAATCCACGGCGTCTGCGCCAAACCGTAATGCGCCACCGTTAGCCCGCCAATCACGGAGCCCAGCGCAATACCAATGTTAAACGCCGCAATGTTCAGACCTGACGCCACATCAACGGCATTGGGCGTAAATTGTTCCGCTTTCTGTACCACGTAGACCTGCAACCCCGGTACGTTACCGAAGGCAAAGATCCCCATCACCAGAATGGTAGCCAGCGCGGCATACTGCGTGGAGGCCGTCACCTGGAAGACCATCAGCAGAACAAACAGCGCGGCGAAAATGAATTTCAGCGCCGGCACGGCACCATGCTTATCCGCCAGTTTACCGCCCCAGATATTGCCGATAGCCACAGATACGCCATACCCCAGTAGGATCCAGCTTACCGCTGCCGGGGAGAATCCCGCCAGATCCTGCATCATCGGCGCCAGGAAGGTGAATGCCGTGAATACCCCGCCGTAGCCCAGCGCCGTAACGGCGTAAATCAGCAACAGACGAGGATGAGTCAGTACTTTCACCTGGTCACGAATGCTGGCGGCCGCCCTACCGGGAATATTGGCCGGGATCAACAGTTGACTACTTATCAGCGCAATCACCCCTAACAGTGATACCGCAAGGAAGGTCTCACGCCAGCCAAAATGCTGACCGATAAATGTCCCCAGCGGCACGCCCGTGACCAGAGCTACCGTTAAACCACCAAACATAATAGCGATAGCAGAAGCCGCTTTCTCTTTTGGCACCAGACTTGTCGCGATGGTAGATCCAATCGAGAAGAACACGCCGTGCGCCAGGCCCGTCAGCAGACGGGCGACGATTAATGTCATATAGCCCGGTGCCTGCCATGCCAGCAAATTCCCCGCCGTAAACAAGACCATCAGCGCGACCAGTAACTGTTTACGCGGCAGGCGTCCGGTCAGCGCGGTTAGCACCGGCGCGCCAATAGCCACACCCAGCGCATAGATTGAAACCAGCATTCCGGCGGAAGGTAACGAGATAGCCAGTTGTTGAGCAATGGTCGGCACCAGGCCGACAATCACAAACTCAGTCGTACCGATAGCGAAAGCACTTATTGTCAGTGCAAATAAAGCGAGAGGCATACATAACTCCATAACAGCAGTAATCAGATGACACGCAGTATGCCTGGATGTTTTAATGACAAAAATAGCCAAAATATCAATTTAATTTTGCTGCAGGAGCAAAAATGAAAGCCACCTCCGAAGAACTCGCAATTTTTGTCGCTGTCGTGGAAAGCGGCAGCTTCAGCCGGGCGGCAGAGCAGCTTGGACAGGCCAATTCCGCTGTCAGCCGGGCAGTTAAAAAGCTGGAGATGAAGCTCGGCGTCAGTCTGCTTAATCGTACGACCCGACAGCTGAGCCTGACTGAAGAAGGAGAGCGATACTTCAGGCGCGTGCAGCAGATACTGCAAGAAATGGCCGCCGCAGAAACGGAAATCATGGAGTCGCGTAATACCCCGCGCGGCTTACTGCGTATCGATGCGGCAACGCCGGTAATGCTGCATTTCCTGATGCCGCTGATTAAACCTTTTCGTGAACGATATCCGGAAATAACGTTGTCTCTTGTCTCCTCAGAAACGTTCATTAATCTTATTGAACGAAAAGTGGATGTTGCGATACGCGCAGGCACGTTGACAGATTCAAGTCTGCGCGCGCGTCCGTTATTTACCAGTTATCGCAAGATTATCGCTTCACCTGACTATATTGCCCGCTTTGGCAAGCCTGAGAGCGTTGAAGAGTTAAAACGGCATCTGTGCCTGGGGTTTTCTGAACCCATCTCGCTCAATACCTGGCCAATAGCCTGTAGCGATGGGCAGCTCCATGAGATCGAATGTGGGATTTCTTCCAACAGCGGGGAAACGTTAAAACAACTTTGCCTGAGCGGTAACGGCATTGCATGTCTTTCAGATTATATGATTGATAAAGAGATCGCGCGGGGAGAACTGGTGGAACTGCTGGCCGATAAACGTCTGCCGGTAGAAATGCCTTTCAGCGCCGTTTACTACAGCGATCGTGCCGTCAGTACACGGATCCGGGCATTTATCGACTTCTTAAGTGAACATATAAAAACAGCTCCCGAAGGAGCTGTGAAAGAGGGTTAAAGGGTACAAAGGGTCAGGCAATTAATCCCAGGCAGGAGCCAGACCTTCCGGACTAACCAGGCGGTCGTTGCAATCCAGTGCCGCGATCGCTGCTCTATCTTCGGCATCCAGATGCAGGTCCTGCGCCAGCAGGTTGCTTGCCAGGTTTTCACGCCTGGTGGATGAAGGGATCACGGAGTAACCTTCACCCATTGCCCATGCCAGAATAACCTGCGCCGGGGTCGCATTATGTTTAGCCGCAATGCGCGCAATCACTTCATCTTTCAGCGCCTTACCGTATGCCAGCGTCATATAAGAGGTGATGTGGATACCGTGCGCTTTCGCCCAGTCAACCACCTTACGATTCTGCAGATACGGAGATAGCTCAATCTGGTTGGTGGCGATATGGTCTGCGCCCACCGCGGCAATAGCCTTTTCCATCAACGGAATGGTGAAGTTTGAAATGCCAATTTCGCGAGTCAGCCCTTGTTTTTTAGCTTCCAGCAATGCCTGCATAAATTCTTCGACAGACACGGCATCACCCGGAGATGGCCAGTGGATCAGCGTCAGATCGACATAATCGGTACGCAGTTTTTTCAGGCTCTCTTTCAGGCTTGGGATTAGCTTGTCTTTGCTAAGGTTTTCAATCCAGATCTTGGTGGTGATGTACAGCTCATTACGCGGTACGCCGCTCTCAGCAATCGCCTGTCCAACAGCCGCTTCATTATCATAGATTTGCGCAGTGTCGACAGCACGGTAGCCCAGTTCAAGCGCCGTTTTAACAGAAGCGATAACCACGTCGTCTTTCAGGCGAAAAGTACCTAAACCGAATGCAGGGATAGTCATAGAATTCCTCTTTTTAATCACTATGTTCGTTAACTGAGGGGATTATGACCTTCAGCGCTTTGTAGAAAAAGAGCGAGAAATGCAGAGGATTTTTGCGAATTGAGCAATAATTAAATGACAGGCAAAGAAAAAGCCCTGAGCTAATGCTCAGGGCTCTTAATAAGTGGCGGAACGGACGGGACTCGAACCCGCGACCCCCTGCGTGACAGGCAGGTATTCTAACCAACTGAACTACCGCTC
>NZ_JBGDOX010000017.1:0-32405 GCF_046558195.1 Salmonella sp. 5800
GCAATGGACGACGGTCTGCGTTTCGCAATCCGTGAAGGCGGCCGTACCGTTGGCGCGGGCGTTGTTGCTAAAGTTCTCGGCTAATCGCTGATAACATTTGACGCAATGCGCAATAAAAGGGCATCATTTGATGCCCTTTTTGCACGCTTTCACACCAGAACCTGGCTCATCAGTGATTTTATTTGTCATAATCATTGCTGAGACAGGCTCTGTAGAGGGCGTATAATCCGAAAGGCGAATAAGCGTTTCGATTTGGATTGCCTCGCGATTGCGGGGTGAAAATGTTTGTAGAATACTTCTGACAGGTTGGTTTATGAGTGCGAATACCGAAGCTCAAGGGAGCGGGCGCGGCCTGGAAGCGATGAAGTGGATAGTTGTTGCCATATTGCTGATCGTCGCAATCGTCGGCAACTACCTCTATCGCGACATGATGCTGCCGCTGCGTGCGCTGGCCGTAGTAATTCTGATTGCTGCAGCGGGTGGTGTCGCGCTGTTGACGACAAAAGGTAAAGCAACCGTTGCTTTTGCCCGTGAAGCGAGAACCGAAGTCCGTAAGGTCATTTGGCCGACTCGCCAGGAAACGCTGCACACCACGCTGATCGTCGCTGCGGTTACCGCAGTTATGTCACTGATCCTGTGGGGACTGGATGGTATTCTGGTTCGCCTGGTATCCTTTATCACTGGCCTGAGGTTCTGAGATGTCTGAAGCACCTAAAAAGCGCTGGTACGTCGTTCAGGCGTTTTCCGGTTTTGAAGGCCGCGTAGCCACATCGCTGCGCGAGCATATCAAATTACACAATATGGAAGAGCTGTTTGGCGAAGTCATGGTGCCGACTGAAGAAGTCGTTGAGATCCGTGGCGGCCAGCGTCGCAAAAGCGAACGCAAATTCTTCCCGGGTTACGTTCTGGTCCAGATGGTCATGAACGACGCAAGCTGGCACCTGGTGCGTAGCGTGCCGCGTGTGATGGGCTTTATCGGCGGTACCTCTGACCGTCCGGCGCCGATCAGCGACAAAGAAGTCGATGCGATCATGAACCGCCTGCAGCAGGTTGGCGATAAGCCGCGGCCGAAAACTCTGTTTGAACCGGGTGAAATGGTTCGTGTTAACGACGGTCCGTTCGCAGACTTTAACGGCGTTGTCGAAGAAGTCGATTATGAGAAGTCTCGCCTGAAAGTGTCTGTTTCTATCTTCGGTCGTGCGACCCCGGTAGAGCTGGACTTCAGCCAGGTTGAGAAAGCGTAAGGCTGCGATCAAAAAAGCAGCGATCTAATCGTTGCATAGGGCGCGAAATTGACATACAATTTCGCGCCTTTTGTTTTTATGGGCCTTATGCCCATAAAGCGATATTTATCACGGGGAGCTTCTTTGAAGCGATACTACCCAATTCGAGGAATTTAGAATGGCTAAGAAAGTACAAGCCTACGTCAAGCTGCAGGTTGCAGCTGGTATGGCGAACCCGAGTCCGCCGGTTGGTCCAGCACTGGGTCAGCAGGGTGTGAACATCATGGAATTCTGCAAAGCGTTCAACGCAAAAACGGATTCCATCGAAAAAGGTCTGCCGATTCCGGTTGTTATTACCGTTTACGCTGACCGTTCTTTCACCTTCGTTACCAAAACGCCTCCGGCAGCTGTTCTGCTGAAAAAAGCGGCTGGTATCAAGTCTGGTTCCGGCAAGCCGAACAAAGACAAAGTAGGTAAAATTTCCCGCGCTCAGCTGCAGGAAATCGCGCAGACCAAAGCTGCCGACATGACCGGTGCCGACATTGAAGCGATGACTCGCTCCATCGAAGGTACTGCACGTTCCATGGGCCTGGTAGTGGAGGACTAAGAAATGGCTAAACTGACCAAGCGTATGCGCGTGATCCGTGAAAAAGTTGATGCGACCAAACAGTACGACATCAACGAAGCTATTGCCCTGCTGAAAGAGCTGGCCACTGCTAAATTCAACGAAAGCGTTGACGTTGCCGTTAACCTCGGCATCGATGCTCGTAAATCTGACCAGAACGTTCGTGGCGCGACTGTACTGCCGCACGGTACTGGCCGTTCTGTTCGCGTTGCCGTATTTACCCAGGGCCCGAACGCTGAAGCAGCTAAAGCTGCTGGCGCTGAGCTGGTAGGTATGGAAGATCTGGCTGACCAGATCAAGAAAGGCGAAATGAACTTCGACGTTGTTATCGCATCCCCGGATGCAATGCGCGTTGTTGGCCAGCTGGGCCAGGTTCTGGGTCCGCGCGGCCTGATGCCAAACCCGAAAGTCGGTACCGTAACGCCGAACGTTGCTGAAGCGGTTAAGAACGCTAAAGCAGGTCAGGTTCGTTACCGTAACGACAAAAACGGCATCATCCACACCACCATCGGTAAAGTGGACTTTGACGCTGACAAACTGAAAGAAAACCTGGAAGCTCTGCTGGTTGCGCTGAAAAAAGCAAAACCGAGCCAGGCGAAAGGCGTGTACATCAAGAAAGTTAGCATCTCCACCACCATGGGTGCTGGTGTTGCCGTTGATCAGGCTGGTCTGAGCGCATCTGCGAACTAAGATTAGTCTTTACGTGGGCGGTGATTTTGTCTACAATCTTACCCCCACGTATTCTGCTAATTGCAGACGTATATCCGAGATATTCGGGTTGTGGCAAGGCGGCAACTGAGTGAGTCGCCAGGAGCATAGCTAACTATGTGACTGGTGCGAACGAAGGAAGCCAACGCCGCCACAAGCTGAATAGCGGCGGATAGAAAAGATTTGTTCGTTGGAGCCTGGCCTATCCAGGCCTCCGTCGAAGACCGCAGGCGTCTCGCAAGAGGCTTAATCCCCTGCGTAGACGGTGACAGAACGCTAAGATTATTTTTGATACTCTGGCTTGTTTCTGCTCACCGTATTAAGACGCTCTTCTCGTTGAGATGAGTGAAGTGAGTTCCGGAACATGAGTTCCGGCAAACATCCAGGAGCAAAGCTAATGGCTTTAAATCTTCAAGACAAACAAGCGATTGTTGCTGAAGTCAGCGAAGTAGCCAAAGGCGCGCTGTCTGCAGTAGTTGCGGATTCCCGTGGCGTAACTGTAGATAAAATGACTGAACTGCGTAAAGCAGGTCGTGAAGCTGGCGTATACATGCGTGTTGTTCGTAACACCCTGCTGCGTCGCGTCGTTGAAGGTACTCAGTTCGAGTGCCTGAAAGACACGTTTGTTGGTCCGACCCTGATTGCATACTCTATGGAACACCCGGGCGCTGCTGCTCGTCTGTTCAAAGAGTTCGCGAAAGCGAATGCAAAATTTGAGGTCAAAGCTGCAGCCTTTGAAGGTGAGCTGATCCCGGCGTCTCAGATCGACCGCCTGGCAACTCTGCCGACCTACGAAGAAGCAATTGCACGCCTGATGGCAACCATGAAAGAAGCTTCGGCTGGCAAACTGGTTCGCACACTGGCTGCTGTACGCGATGCAAAAGAAGCTGCGTAATCGCAGTTGTCTTTATCAAGCATTTGCTTACGTATAAACTTATTCTGATATTCAGGAACAATTTAAATGTCTATCACTAAAGATCAAATCATTGAAGCAGTATCCGCTATGTCCGTAATGGACGTTGTAGAACTGATTTCTGCAATGGAAGAAAAATTCGGTGTTTCCGCTGCTGCTGCTGTGGCTGTAGCTGCTGGCCCGGCTGAAGCTGCTGAAGAAAAAACTGAATTCGACGTAATTCTGAAAGCTGCTGGCGCTAACAAAGTTGCTGTTATCAAAGCAGTACGTGGCGCAACTGGCCTGGGTCTGAAAGAAGCTAAAGACCTGGTAGAATCTGCTCCGGCCGCTCTGAAAGAAGGCGTGAGCAAAGATGACGCTGAAGCACTGAAAAAATCTCTGGAAGAAGCTGGCGCTGAAGTTGAAGTTAAATAAGCCAACCCTTCCGGTTGCAGCCTGAGAAATCAGGCTGATGGCTGGTGACTTTTTAGTCACCAGCCTTTTTGCGCTGTAAGGCGCCAGTAGCGTTTCACACTGTTTGACTACTGCTGTGCCTTTCAATGCTTGTTTCTATCGACGACTTAATATACTGCGACAGAGCGTACGTTCTGTGTAAATCGCAATGAAATGGTTTAAGCGTGATAGCAACAGGCATTGCGGAAAGTATCCATTTTCCGGTCAACAAAATAGTGTTGCACAAACTGTCCCCCGCAGGACAGATGGGTCGACTTGTCAGCGAGCTGAGGAACCCTATGGTTTACTCCTATACCGAGAAAAAACGTATTCGTAAGGATTTTGGTAAACGTCCACAAGTTCTGGATGTACCTTATCTCCTTTCTATCCAGCTTGACTCGTTTCAGAAGTTTATCGAGCAAGATCCTGAAGGGCAGTACGGCCTGGAAGCAGCCTTCCGTTCCGTGTTCCCGATTCAGAGCTACAGCGGTAATTCCGAGCTGCAGTACGTCAGCTACCGCCTTGGCGAACCGGTGTTTGACGTTCAGGAATGTCAGATCCGTGGCGTGACCTATTCCGCACCGCTGCGCGTAAAACTGCGTCTGGTGATCTACGAGCGCGAAGCGCCGGAAGGCACCGTTAAAGACATTAAAGAACAAGAAGTCTACATGGGCGAAATTCCGCTCATGACCGACAACGGTACCTTTGTTATCAACGGTACTGAGCGTGTTATCGTTTCTCAGCTGCACCGTAGTCCGGGCGTCTTCTTTGACTCCGACAAAGGTAAAACCCACTCTTCGGGTAAAGTGCTGTATAACGCGCGCATCATTCCTTACCGTGGTTCCTGGCTGGACTTCGAATTCGATCCGAAGGACAACCTGTTCGTGCGTATCGACCGTCGCCGTAAACTGCCTGCGACCATCATCCTGCGTGCGCTGAACTACACCACTGAGCAGATCCTTGACCTGTTCTTTGAGAAAGTCGTCTTCGAAATTCGCGACAACAAACTGCAGATGGAGCTGATTCCAGAACGTCTGCGCGGCGAAACTGCGTCGTTCGATATCGAAGCTAACGGCAAAGTGTACGTTGAAAAAGGCCGTCGCATTACCGCGCGTCACATTCGTCAGCTGGAAAAAGACGATATCAAGCATATCGAAGTTCCGGTTGAGTACATCGCAGGTAAAGTCGTCTCTAAAGACTACGTTGACGAATCCACTGGCGAGCTGATCTGCGCGGCGAACATGGAGCTGAGCCTGGATCTGCTGGCTAAGCTGAGCCAGTCCGGCCACAAGCGTATCGAAACGCTGTTTACCAACGATCTGGACCACGGCCCGTACATTTCTGAAACGGTACGCGTCGACCCAACCAACGATCGTCTGAGCGCGCTGGTAGAAATCTACCGCATGATGCGCCCTGGTGAGCCGCCGACTCGTGAAGCGGCTGAAAGCCTGTTTGAGAACCTGTTCTTCTCCGAAGACCGCTATGACCTGTCTGCGGTGGGTCGTATGAAGTTCAACCGTTCTCTGCTGCGCGACGAAATCGAAGGTTCCGGTATCCTGAGCAAAGACGACATCATTGATGTCATGAAGAAGCTCATCGATATCCGTAATGGTAAAGGCGAAGTGGATGATATCGACCACCTCGGCAACCGTCGTATCCGTTCCGTCGGCGAAATGGCGGAAAACCAGTTCCGCGTTGGCCTGGTGCGTGTAGAGCGTGCGGTGAAAGAGCGTCTGTCTCTGGGCGATCTGGATACCCTGATGCCTCAGGATATGATCAATGCCAAGCCGATTTCCGCGGCAGTGAAAGAGTTCTTTGGTTCCAGCCAGCTGTCTCAGTTTATGGACCAGAACAACCCGCTGTCTGAGATTACGCACAAACGTCGTATCTCCGCACTCGGCCCAGGCGGTCTGACCCGCGAACGCGCAGGCTTCGAAGTTCGAGACGTACACCCGACGCACTACGGTCGCGTATGTCCTATCGAAACGCCGGAAGGTCCGAACATCGGTCTGATCAACTCCCTGTCCGTGTACGCACAGACTAACGAATATGGCTTCCTTGAGACGCCGTACCGTCGTGTGGTTGATGGCGTGGTCACTGACGAAATTCATTACCTGTCTGCTATCGAAGAAGGCAACTACGTTATCGCTCAGGCGAACTCCAACCTGGATGACGAAGGCCACTTTGTAGAAGATCTGGTTACCTGCCGTAGCAAAGGCGAATCCAGCTTGTTCAGCCGCGACCAGGTTGATTACATGGACGTTTCCACCCAGCAGGTGGTCTCCGTCGGTGCGTCCCTGATCCCGTTCCTGGAACACGATGACGCCAACCGTGCATTGATGGGTGCGAACATGCAACGTCAGGCGGTTCCGACTCTGCGTGCTGATAAGCCGCTGGTGGGTACCGGTATGGAACGTGCTGTCGCCGTCGACTCCGGTGTTACTGCAGTAGCTAAACGTGGCGGTACTGTTCAGTACGTGGATGCATCCCGTATCGTTATCAAAGTTAACGAAGACGAGATGTACCCGGGTGAAGCAGGTATCGACATCTATAACCTGACCAAATACACCCGCTCTAACCAGAACACCTGTATCAACCAGATGCCATGTGTGTCTCTGGGCGAGCCGGTTGAACGCGGCGACGTGCTGGCAGACGGTCCGTCCACCGACCTCGGTGAACTGGCGCTCGGTCAGAACATGCGCGTGGCGTTCATGCCGTGGAACGGCTACAACTTCGAAGACTCCATCCTCGTTTCCGAGCGTGTTGTCCAGGAAGACCGTTTCACCACCATCCACATTCAGGAACTGGCGTGCGTGTCCCGTGACACCAAGCTGGGGCCGGAAGAGATCACCGCTGACATCCCGAACGTGGGTGAAGCTGCGCTCTCCAAACTGGATGAATCCGGTATCGTTTACATCGGTGCGGAAGTGACCGGCGGCGACATTCTGGTCGGTAAGGTGACGCCGAAAGGTGAAACCCAGCTGACGCCGGAAGAGAAACTGCTGCGTGCGATCTTCGGTGAGAAAGCGTCTGACGTTAAAGACTCTTCTCTGCGCGTACCTAACGGTGTCTCCGGTACGGTGATCGACGTTCAGGTCTTTACTCGCGATGGCGTAGAAAAAGACAAACGTGCTCTGGAAATCGAAGAGATGCAGCTCAAGCAGGCGAAAAAAGACCTGTCTGAAGAACTGCAAATCCTCGAAGCGGGCCTGTTTAGCCGTATCCGTGCGGTACTGGTGTCCGGCGGCGTTGAAGCTGAGAAGCTCGACAAACTGCCGCGCGACCGCTGGCTGGAACTCGGTCTGACCGACGAAGAGAAACAAAATCAGCTGGAACAACTGGCTGAGCAGTATGACGAACTGAAACACGAGTTCGAGAAAAAACTTGAAGCGAAGCGCCGTAAAATCACCCAGGGCGACGATCTGGCGCCGGGCGTGCTGAAGATCGTGAAGGTCTATCTGGCCGTTAAACGCCGTATCCAGCCGGGTGATAAGATGGCAGGTCGTCACGGTAACAAGGGTGTTATCTCTAAGATCAACCCGATCGAAGACATGCCTTACGATGAAAACGGCACGCCGGTAGACATCGTACTGAACCCGCTGGGCGTACCGTCTCGTATGAACATTGGTCAGATTCTGGAAACCCACCTGGGTATGGCTGCGAAAGGTATTGGCGACAAGATTAACGCCATGCTGAAACAGCAGCAGGAAGTCGCGAAACTGCGCGAATTCATCCAGCGTGCCTACGATCTGGGCGCCGACGTTCGTCAGAAAGTCGACCTGAGCACCTTCAGCGATGATGAAGTGCTGCGTCTGGCAGAAAACCTGCGTAAAGGTATGCCGATTGCCACACCAGTGTTCGACGGTGCGAAAGAAGCGGAAATCAAAGAGCTGCTGAAACTGGGCGATCTGCCGACCTCCGGTCAGATCACCCTGTTCGATGGCCGTACGGGTGAACAGTTCGAACGTCCGGTAACCGTCGGTTACATGTACATGCTGAAACTGAACCACCTGGTTGATGACAAGATGCATGCGCGTTCTACCGGTTCTTACAGCCTGGTTACTCAGCAGCCGCTGGGTGGTAAGGCGCAGTTCGGTGGTCAGCGCTTCGGGGAGATGGAAGTGTGGGCGCTGGAAGCTTACGGCGCCGCCTACACCCTACAGGAAATGCTCACCGTTAAGTCTGATGACGTGAACGGCCGTACCAAGATGTATAAGAACATCGTGGACGGCAACCATCAGATGGAACCGGGTATGCCGGAATCCTTCAACGTTCTGTTGAAAGAGATCCGCTCGCTGGGCATCAACATCGAACTGGAAGACGAGTAATTCTCGCTCAAACAGGTCACTGGTGTCGGGGTAAAACCCGACACCAGATTGTGCTAACTCCGACGGGAGCAAATCCGTGAAAGATTTATTAAAGTTTCTGAAAGCGCAGACTAAAACCGAAGAGTTTGATGCGATCAAAATTGCTCTGGCTTCGCCAGACATGATCCGTTCATGGTCTTTCGGTGAAGTTAAAAAGCCGGAAACCATCAACTACCGTACGTTCAAACCTGAGCGTGACGGCCTTTTCTGCGCCCGTATCTTTGGGCCGGTAAAAGACTACGAGTGCCTGTGCGGTAAGTACAAGCGCCTGAAACACCGTGGTGTTATTTGTGAGAAGTGCGGCGTTGAAGTGACCCAGACCAAAGTACGCCGTGAGCGTATGGGCCACATCGAGCTGGCGTCTCCGACTGCTCACATCTGGTTCCTGAAATCGCTGCCGTCCCGTATCGGTCTGCTGCTCGATATGCCGCTGCGCGATATCGAACGCGTACTGTACTTCGAATCTTATGTTGTTATCGAAGGCGGTATGACCAACCTGGAACGTCAACAGATCCTGACTGAAGAGCAGTATCTGGACGCGCTGGAAGAGTTCGGTGACGAATTCGACGCCAAGATGGGTGCGGAAGCTATCCAGGCCCTGCTGAAGAGCATGGATCTGGAGCAAGAGTGTGAAACTCTGCGCGAAGAGCTGAACGAAACCAACTCCGAAACCAAGCGTAAGAAGCTGACCAAGCGTATCAAACTGCTGGAAGCCTTCGTACAGTCTGGCAACAAGCCAGAGTGGATGATCCTGACCGTTCTGCCGGTTCTGCCGCCAGATCTGCGTCCGCTGGTTCCGCTGGATGGTGGTCGTTTCGCCACGTCAGATCTGAACGATCTGTATCGTCGCGTCATTAACCGTAACAACCGTCTGAAACGTCTGCTGGATCTGGCTGCGCCGGACATCATCGTACGCAACGAAAAACGTATGCTGCAGGAAGCGGTTGACGCCCTGCTGGATAACGGTCGTCGCGGTCGTGCGATCACCGGTTCTAACAAGCGTCCTCTGAAATCTTTGGCCGACATGATCAAAGGTAAACAGGGTCGTTTCCGTCAGAACCTGCTCGGTAAGCGTGTTGACTACTCCGGTCGTTCTGTTATCACCGTAGGTCCATACCTGCGTCTGCATCAGTGCGGTCTGCCGAAGAAAATGGCGCTGGAGCTGTTCAAACCGTTCATCTACGGCAAGCTGGAACTGCGTGGCCTCGCCACCACCATCAAAGCCGCGAAGAAAATGGTTGAGCGCGAAGAAGCCGTCGTTTGGGATATCCTGGACGAAGTGATCCGCGAACACCCGGTACTGCTGAACCGTGCACCAACACTGCACCGTCTGGGTATCCAGGCATTTGAACCGGTACTGATCGAAGGTAAAGCTATCCAGCTGCACCCGCTGGTTTGTGCGGCATATAACGCCGACTTCGATGGTGACCAGATGGCTGTTCACGTACCGCTGACGCTGGAAGCCCAGCTTGAAGCGCGTGCGCTGATGATGTCTACCAACAACATCCTGTCTCCGGCGAACGGCGAACCTATCATCGTTCCGTCTCAGGACGTGGTATTGGGTCTGTACTACATGACCCGTGACTGTGTTAACGCCAAAGGCGAAGGCATGGTGCTGACTGGCCCGAAAGAAGCTGAGCGTATCTATCGCGCAGGTCTGGCCTCTCTGCATGCGCGCGTTAAAGTGCGTATCACTGAATATGAAAAAGATGAAAACGGCGAATTCGTTGCGCACACCAGCCTGAAAGACACGACCGTTGGTCGCGCCATTCTGTGGATGATCGTACCGAAAGGTCTGCCTTTCTCCATCGTCAACCAGGCGCTGGGCAAGAAAGCGATCTCCAAAATGCTGAACACTTGCTACCGTATTCTGGGTCTGAAACCGACCGTTATTTTTGCGGACCAGACGATGTACACCGGCTTTGCTTATGCAGCGCGTTCAGGTGCGTCCGTTGGTATTGATGACATGGTCATCCCGGAGAAAAAACACGAGATCATTTCTGAAGCGGAAGCTGAAGTTGCTGAGATCCAGGAGCAGTTCCAGTCTGGTCTGGTAACCGCTGGCGAACGCTATAACAAAGTTATCGATATCTGGGCTGCGGCGAACGATCGTGTATCCAAAGCGATGATGGATAACCTGCAAACCGAAACCGTGATTAACCGTGACGGCCAGGAAGAGCAGCAGGTTTCCTTCAACAGCATCTACATGATGGCCGACTCCGGTGCGCGTGGTTCTGCGGCACAGATTCGTCAGCTTGCTGGTATGCGTGGTCTGATGGCGAAGCCGGATGGCTCCATCATCGAAACGCCAATCACCGCGAACTTCCGTGAAGGTCTGAACGTACTCCAGTACTTCATCTCCACCCACGGTGCGCGTAAAGGTTTGGCGGATACCGCACTGAAAACCGCGAACTCCGGTTACCTGACCCGTCGTCTGGTTGACGTCGCGCAGGATCTGGTGGTGACCGAAGATGACTGTGGTACGCACGAAGGTATCCTGATGACCCCGGTTATCGAGGGTGGCGACGTGAAAGAGCCGCTGCGTGACCGCGTTCTGGGTCGTGTGACTGCTGAAGACGTTCTGAAGCCGGGTACCGCGGACATTCTGGTTCCACGCAACACGCTGCTGCACGAACAGTGGTGTGACCTGCTGGAAGCAAACTCCGTTGACGCCGTTAAAGTGCGTTCCGTTGTATCCTGCGACACCGACTTTGGTGTATGTGCGCACTGCTATGGTCGTGACCTGGCGCGTGGCCACATCATCAACAAAGGTGAAGCTATCGGCGTTATCGCGGCACAGTCCATCGGTGAACCGGGTACACAGCTGACGATGCGTACGTTCCACATCGGTGGTGCGGCATCGCGTGCGGCTGCTGAATCCAGCATCCAGGTGAAAAACAAAGGTAGCATCAAGCTCAGCAACGTGAAGTCGGTTGTGAACTCCAGCGGTAAACTGGTTATCACTTCCCGTAACACCGAACTGAAGCTGATCGACGAATTCGGTCGTACCAAAGAGAGCTATAAAGTGCCTTATGGCGCTGTCATGGCGAAAGGTGATGGCGAGCAGGTTGCCGGCGGCGAAACCGTGGCAAACTGGGACCCGCACACCATGCCGGTTATCACCGAAGTGAGTGGTTTCATCCGCTTCACTGACATGATCGACGGTCAGACCATTACGCGTCAGACCGACGAACTGACCGGTTTGTCTTCGCTGGTGGTTCTGGATTCGGCTGAACGTACTACTGGTGGTAAGGATCTGCGTCCGGCGCTGAAAATCGTTGATGCTCAGGGTAATGACGTTCTGATCCCGGGTACCGATATGCCTGCGCAGTACTTCCTGCCGGGTAAAGCGATTGTACAGCTGGAAGATGGCGTACAGATCAGTTCTGGTGACACCCTGGCGCGTATTCCGCAGGAATCCGGCGGTACCAAGGATATCACCGGTGGTCTGCCGCGCGTTGCCGACCTGTTCGAAGCGCGTCGTCCGAAAGAACCGGCAATCCTTGCTGAAATCGCAGGTATCGTTTCCTTCGGTAAAGAAACCAAAGGCAAACGTCGCCTGGTGATTACGCCGGTTGATGGTAGTGACCCGTACGAAGAGATGATTCCGAAATGGCGTCAGCTCAACGTGTTCGAAGGGGAACGTGTAGAACGTGGTGATGTGATTTCCGATGGTCCGGAAGCGCCGCACGACATTCTGCGTCTGCGTGGCGTTCATGCTGTGACGCGTTACATTGTTAACGAAGTTCAGGATGTATACCGTCTGCAGGGCGTTAAGATTAACGATAAACACATCGAAGTTATCGTTCGTCAGATGCTGCGTAAAGCGACCATCGAAAGCGCCGGTAGTTCCGACTTCCTGGAAGGCGAACAGGTTGAATACTCTCGCGTCAAGATCGCTAACCGCGAGCTGGAAGCGAACGGCAAAGTGGGGGCTACCTTCTCCCGCGATCTGCTGGGTATCACCAAAGCGTCTCTGGCAACCGAATCGTTCATCTCTGCCGCATCGTTCCAGGAGACCACCCGTGTCCTGACCGAAGCAGCCGTTGCGGGTAAACGCGACGAACTGCGCGGCCTGAAAGAGAACGTTATCGTGGGTCGTCTGATTCCGGCCGGTACCGGTTATGCGTACCACCAGGATCGTATGCGCCGTCGCGCCGCGGGCGAGCAGCCAGCAACACCGCAGGTGACTGCAGAAGACGCATCTGCCAGCCTGGCAGAGCTGCTGAACGCAGGCCTGGGCGGTTCTGATAACGAGTAATCGTTAAATGGTGGAGGGGTATTTGTCCCTCCACCAGCTTCATGCTGGATGCCGAATTCCGGGTCGCTTGCCTACAAGGAAAGAAAATGCCAGCGATTATTTCATTAATCTATTTAATGTTTAGTCTTTTGGTATTTACAAAAAAGATAACCATTTCAAACGTTCTGTCCGCTTTTTTATTGTTTCTATCGTTATATATACTTCACCATAAATCATTACTTATATTTATTTATTGTCTTATTATTATTGTCGCCACCGTTATTCTTCTTCGAGTCAAAATCAGCGCGGATAAAAAATCCGTATTTTATTTTTCAATGCCATGCTGGCTCTTGATTTTATCTGTAATTATAAATTTAATGAATAAATGAATTATTTTTTTTATGACTCTTGTTTCTCGTATTATTGGTGAAAACTCACTATCACTGGTTATATGAATAAATTGTCCAGTTTTTGCGTTATATTTTGCCATCGCACAGGGAAGACTATTACCGCCGTTAGCCATAACAAATTTTGCTTTTGTATTACGATAAAGATTGACGCCAGGAATGGGGTCCTGACCGAATGTATAAGGCGTTGGGACAATTACATTATGTTTGTTTGAGAACCACTTTGCTAAAATCCCGTCAACGCCATCAACCGGCGTAATAAAAGTAGAGAATCCACAATACTCAAAATTGAATTTTTTACCATTGGGTTTCTTTTTTTCTGTAACATTAAATCCAAATGTGACTTTAAATTTATCCCATAAATCTAAGTTATTAAAGTCTATTGGCTCGCCATTATAAAATACCTGCTGTTCATACATTAAATGATAAACCTGTTTTATTGGTTGTTTACGCGGGAAATTTTAAATCATTAAATGAAGCATTTGATTCCATTAAGGTCTTTGTTTTACCTTATTACAGGAATTATAAATATGATGTCATTTTTGGAATAAAAATAAAGTTAACAAGCTATTTATTTAATTGCTCACTAGTAGGGTATTTATGTATCCACCGGTTAATGCTTAATTTAGCATCTTTTAGCTGACAGCGATTGCAACGCTAAAAAACATGTGCTAATAATCATCATGTAAAATATGTAATGAAGTAAGCATGGAGCATTTAATTGTTATGATCCCACCATTAAATAGATATGTTCCCGCGCTTTCAAAAAATGAATTGGTTAAAACTGTTACCGACAGGGACATTCAGTTTACAAGTTTTAATGGAAAAGATTATCCCTTGTGCTTTTTAGATGAGAAAACCCCTCTTCTTTTCCAGTGGTTTGAGCGGAATCCTGCTCGCTTTGGGAAAAATGATATACCTATAATTAACACAGAGAAAAACCCCTACCTTAACAATATCATTAAAGCAGCAACAATTGAAAAAGAACGTCTTATAGGTATTTTTGTAGATGGTGATTTTTTTCCAGGACAAAAGGATGCTTTTTCAAAACTTGAGTATGACTATGAAAACATAAAAGTCATATATAGAAATGATATTGACTTTAGCATGTACGATAAAAAATTATCAGAAATTTATATGGAAAATATTTCTAAGCAAGAGTCCATGCCAGAAGAAAAAAGGGATTATCATTTACTGCAGCTATTAAAAAAAGAATTGAGTGATATTCAAGAGGGTAATGATTCATTAATTAAATCTTACTTACTGGATAAAGGCTATGGATGGTTTGATTTTTACAGGAATATGGCTATGTTAAAGGCTGGTCAGTTATTTTTGGAGGCGGATAAGGTTGGGTGTTATGATTTATCAACAAATAGTGGGTGTATATATCTCGATGCTGATATGATTATCACGGAAAAACTGGGGGGTATATATATTCCGGATGGAATCGCTGTTCATGTAGAAAGGATAGATGGCCGTGCTTCTATGGAGAACGGGATAATAGCTGTTGATCGCAATAACCATCCGGCTTTACTTGCTGGATTGGAAATAATGCATACTAAATTTGATGCTGATCCCTATTCCGATGGTGTATGTAATGGAATTAGAAAACATTTTAATTATTCTTTAAATGAAGATTATAATTCTTTTTGCGATTTTATTGAGTTTAAGCATGATAACATTATAATGAATACCAGTCAGTTTACGCAAAGTTCATGGGCGAGGCATGTGCAGTAGTGGAAATGGCAATAATCATGCTATTGAATACATAAAATATTGGCATAAACTATCAAGTTTCGGCGAAAAAATATTTGATGCTCAGTTTTCTCTACTACAGCCAACTTTAAAATCGCAGTGCTGTTCAGAACGGACATAAAAAAACGGGAGGTCGATAACAATCTCCCGTTTTTCGCATTACGTACTCGTTCGTGAAATACTAATGCGTTTACATACGGGTTCACCGCGTTTGCGAAGCGCGCCCCAGCCAACTGTCCCAGTCTTTCCAGACGGGCTGCAATCCTTGCGCGCTTAACGCGCTTGCTACTGTTTCAGGCCGACGGGCATCGTGGGGAGAAAACTGCTCCAGTTCCGGATGATCGTCAGCGTAGCCGCCGGGCTGCGTTTTTGAGAAGGCGCTGACGTTGTTGATTGCCAGAGGAATCACATGGTCTCGAAACCACGGCGATTCGCGGGTGGAGAGTGATAATTCAATTTCCGGCGCCAATAACCGGAAAGCGCAAATCGTTTGCACCAGTTGCTTTTCATCCATCACAGATGCGGGTTCCACACCGCCAGTACACGGACGCAGACGCGGGAAGGAAACAGAATAGCGACTCTGCCAGTAGTGTTTCTGCATCCACAACAGATGCTCCGCCACCATATAGCAATCCACCCGCCAGTTGTCCGACAGACCAATTAGCGCGCCAAGACCGATTTTGTCGATACCTGCCCGGCCTAACCGATCGGGCGTTTCCAGCCGCCAGAAAAAGTCCTGTTTCTTTCCCTTCAGGTGATGCTGTGCATAGATTGCCTCATGGTAAGTTTCCTGATAAACCATCACGCCATCGATCCCCAGCGTTTTGAGCTCCGCATAGTTTTCTTGCGACAAGGGCTGGACTTCCATCTGTAATGATGAAAATTGACGGCGGATAGCCGGTAAATGACGGCGAAAATAGTCCATTCCTACTTTGGCCTGATGTTCGCCAGTCACCAGCAACAGATGCTCAAAGCCCAGTTTACGGATAGCATCGCACTCCCTTTGAATATCCACCTCATCCAGCGTTTTACGCTTGATGCGGTTGCTCATTGAGAAGCCGCAGTAGGTGCAGTCGTTGGCACAGAGGTTTGAGAGATAAAGCGGCACGTAGAAACTGACGGTGTTGCCAAAGCGTTGTCGGGTCAGCCTTTGTGCCCGCTGCGCCATCGGTTCCAGATAATCGGCGGCGGCGGGGGAGAGCAACGCCATCAAATCGTCCCGGCTAAGATGCGCGGCGTTCAGCGCGCGCTCCACGTCGGCGGCAGTTTTACCGTTGATGCGCAGGCGAATATCGTCCCACTCCAGTTGCCGCCAACGGTCGCTGAAAGTTTTCATGCCAGGGCCTCCAGAAATCCGGTGAGCGGGCTGGTGGCGCTGGCGTAGGTGTTACGATTACCCGGCACCGCCTGACGCGCCAGTACTCCCGCTTCTACAGCCAGACGAAAGGCGGTTGCCATCATCACCGGATCGTCCGCCACGGCAATCGCGGTGTTAACCAGCACCGCATCAGCGCCCATTTCCAGCGCCTGCGCCGCATGGCTGGGCACGCCGATCCCGGCGTCGACCACCACCGGCACGGTCGCCTGCTGGATAATAATTTCCAGCATGGCTTTGGTTTCCAGCCCCTGATTCGAACCGATGGGCGCGCCGAGCGGCATCACCGCCGCGCAGCCAACCTCTTCCAACCGCTTGCACAACACCGGATCCGCGCCGCAGTAGGGCAGCACCACGAAGCCCTGCTTCACCAGCGCCTCGGCGGCTTTTAGCGTTTCGATCGGATCCGGCAATAGCCAGCGGGCATCCGGATGGATTTCTAATTTCAACCAGTTTGTGCCCAGCGCTTCGCGCGCCAGTTGGGCGGCGAAGATTGCCTCTTCGGCAGTTTTCGCCCCGGAGGTATTGGGCAGCAGCGTGACGCCCGCTTCAATCAGCGGTGCCAGGATAGCGTCGTTGTGCTGACGTAAATCCACGCGCTTCATCGCCAGCGTCACCAACTGGCTGCCGGAGGCGCGAATCGCCTTGACCATCAGTTGCGATGAGGCAAACTTCCCGGTGCCGGTGAACAGATGTGAATCAAACGTTTTGTCGGCAATACGTAGCATATCAACCCCCTGCAATAATCTGAAAAAGCAGGATCTGGTCGCCTTCCTGCACGATTTGCTGTTCCCACTGCTCGCGCGGCAGGATCTGCTGATTGAGCGCCAGCGCCGCGCCCGGTTGAAGCTGATTAAGCGTAGCGAGCAGGCTGCTGACGGTTTGCCCTTCGGCGCACTGCATCGGTTCATCATTGAACTGAATCTGCATGTTGCCCTCCGCAGACCTGACAGCCGCTGGCACGACGCAGCGCCAGGCTGCGCCACTGGCTGGTTTTACCGTCAAACAGGCGTAGCTCGCCACTCGGCGTTTCCATCCCGCTGAGTAATTTGATTGCCTCCAGCGCCTGCAAAGTGCCCATCACGCCAACAACCGGTCCGACGATACCGGCGGTACGGCAGTTGCGTTCAGGCTCGACATCGTCCGGCCACAGGCAGCGGTAACAGCCTTGTTCCCACGGTGGTGTGAGGACCATTAGCTGGCCGCCAAAGCCGACGGCGCTGGCGGAAATTAACGGAGTGTTGAGCGCCACGCAGGCGGCGTTAATTTCCTGGCGCGTGGCCATGTTATCGGTACAGTCGAGCACCACGTCGGCGTGTGCTACCGCGTTTTTAAGCACATCGCCAGTCAGACGTTGTTGCAATACGATCAGCTCGCTACCGGGGTTGAGCTGCGCCAGCCGTAGCTTTGCCGCCTGCGCCTTCGGGTGGGCGATATCATCGGTGGTGAACAGAATTTGCCGCTGGAGATTGCTCAAGTGAACATCGTCATCATCCGCCAGCGTCAGTGTGCCGATGCCTGCTCCCGCCAGATACAGCGCGGCAGGCGAACCCAATCCGCCTAAGCCGACAATCAATACATGGCTATTGAGCAGCTTTTGCTGGCCTTCAATGGCGATATCGCCGAGCAGGATTTGCCGGCTGTAGCGCATAAAGTCACGGTCATTCATCGCCGACTCCCGCGATTGCCAGTAACTGCGCGGTAGCGGCGCGCCAGTCGGCAGCCTGAGTAATGGCGCTGACCACGGCAATACTGCCGACGCCGGTCGCCAGTACCGCCGGAGCGCGTTCAAGGCTGATGCCGCCGATCGCGACGGTCGGGTAATCCGCCAGACGTTCAATATGACTGGCCAGCTGCGCCAGCCCCTGCGGGGCGGAAGGCATCTGCTTGGTTTGCGTGGGGAAGACATGACCCAGCGCGATATAAGAAGGCTTAGCGGCCAGCGCCACGTCTATCTCCATATCATCGTGGGTCGATACGCCCAGGCGTAAGCCCGCCGCCTGAATCGCTTTCAGGTCGGTGGTTTCAAGGTCTTCCTGGCCCAGATGCACGCCGTAAGCGCGGTGCTTAATTGCCAGACGCCAGTAATCGTTGATAAACAGCCGGGCGTCATAACGACGCCCCAGCGCGATGGCGGCAATAACATCCGCTTCTACCTCTTCATCGCGCTTATCTTTGATACGCAACTGGATGGTGCGCACGCCCGCCTCCAGCAGGCGTTCAATCCATGCAACGCTGTCCACCACCGGGTAAAGCCCGAGGCGGAACGGCACGGTCGGGAAATCAGGCTGATACATCAGACTTCCTCCCGCTTGAGATAAATTTCGCCACCTTTGGCGCGGAAGTTTTCCGACATATCCGCCATGCCGACTTCAATGGCTTGCGCGGCGGCGTAATCGCGGACTTCCTGGCTGATTTTCATCGAGCAGAACTTCGGCCCGCACATGGAACAGAAGTGAGCGACCTTACCGGACTCCTGCGGCAGGGTTTCATCGTGATAAGCGCGGGCGGTGAACGGGTCGAGCGCAAGGTTAAACTGATCTTCCCAACGGAATTCAAAGCGCGCTTTCGACATCGCGTTATCGCGAATCTGCGCGCCCGGATGGCCTTTCGCTAAGTCAGCAGCGTGGGCGGCGATTTTGTAGGTGATCAGCCCCTGCTTCACATCTTCTTTGTTTGGCAGGCCGAGATGTTCTTTCGGCGTCACGTAACACAGCATCGCACAGCCGAACCAGCCGATCATCGCGGCGCCAATGCCGGAGGTAAAGTGGTCATAGCCCGGCGCGATATCGGTGGTCAACGGCCCTAAGGTGTAGAACGGCGCTTCATGGCAGCTCTCCAGCTCTTCGGTCATGTTGCGCTGGATCATATGCATGGGTACATGACCCGGGCCTTCAATCATCACCTGCACGTCGTATTCCCAGGCGATTTTGGTCAATTCGCCCAGCGTATGCAGCTCGGAGAACTGCGCTTCGTCGTTGGCGTCCTGAATGGAGCCGGGGCGCAGGCCGTCGCCCAGCGACAGGGAAACGTCGTAGGCGGCGCAGATTTCGCAAATCTCGCGGAAATGTTCGAACAGGAAGTTCTCTTTGTGATGGGAGAGACACCACTTCGCCATGATCGAACCGCCGCGCGAGACAATCCCGGTCAGGCGTTTGGCGGTCATCGGCACGTAGCGCAGCAGCACGCCCGCGTGGATGGTGAAGTAGTCGACGCCCTGTTCGGCCTGCTCCAGCAGCGTGTCGCGGAACGCTTCCCAGGTAAGATCTTCGGCGATCCCGTTGACCTTCTCCAGCGCCTGGTAGATCGGGACGGTGCCGATCGGTACCGGACTGTTACGCAGGATCCACTCACGGGTTTCGTGAATATAGCGCCCGGTGGAAAGGTCCATTACCGTATCCGCGCCCCAGCGCGTCGCCCACACCAGTTTTTCCACCTCTTCTTCGATAGAGGAGGTGACCGCCGAGTTGCCGATGTTGGCATTCACTTTGACCAGGAAGTTGCGGCCAATAATCATCGGCTCCGATTCCGGGTGGTTGATGTTGGCGGGAATAATCGCGCGGCCCGCAGCCACTTCATCACGCACGAATTCCGGCGTAATGTTTTCCGGCAGGCGCGCGCCGAAGCTTTCTCCGGGATGCTGGTGGCGCAGTACTTCACTGCGAATGCGCTCGCGGCCCATGTTTTCACGGATGGCGATGAACTCCATTTCGGGAGTGACGATCCCCTGGCGGGCATAATGAAGTTGCGTCACGCGGTGTCCGGCTTTGGCGCGTTTTGGCGTTAACAGACCGGTAAAACGCAGATCGTTCAGGCCATCGTCGGCCAGACGTTCTCTGGTGTAAGCCGAGCTACGGTCGTCTAATTCTTCGCTATCGTTACGTGCGTCAATCCACGGCTGGCGCAGTTTCGCCAGACCCTGCTGGACGTTAATCGCCACCTCAGGATCGCCATAGGGACCGGAGGTGTCGTACACCGGCACGGGTTCGTTCTCTTCAAACTGCGGGTTGTCTTTACTGCCGCCGATGAGCGTCGGGCTAAGTTGAATTTCACGCATCGGTACGCGAATATCATGCTGCGAACCGGTCACGTAGATGCGTTTCGAGTTGGGAAAGGCAGTCCCTTCCAGCGTATCGATAAAATGCTGGGCTTTAGCGCGCTGCTCGCGGCGGGTTAACGTTGTTGTAGACATAGCTCATTCCAAAAAATTAAGGACGTGGCTTGTCAGACGACGGATGGAGTAATGGATGTGCGCCGCCCGTAAAGGCAGCAGCATAAAGCAGAATTACTCTTGTTCCCTTCGCAGGTATTAACCTGATCAGGTTCCGCGGATCCCGAATTAACGGTCTCAGCCTTTTCCACTTCATCCTTCGCGCTGCCTCTTCGTTGGCTTCGTCCGCTCACTCCAGTCACTTACCTATGTAATCTCCTGGAGATTCACCGACTTGCCGCCTTGACGCATCACGAACGCTTTTGTGGAAAATTAGCACTCCGACAAGATAACCGCCCCTCCGAAGAGGGGGCTGAAGTAAACTACCCGTTACTCGCGCAGAACTCAAGCGGGACGTTTGACTCTGGCGCCGTCGTGCATCGCGTCAAACACCAGCATAATCAGCTTGTCTTCCAGCACAAAGCGGGCTTCCAGCGCTTCGCCGATGTCTGACAGAGCTTGTTGAAATTCGAGACAATTATCGTGATCGATGGCAGTTTCCAGGCTGGTGTCGTAATAATCCATAATGCGCTGCGTATTATCTTCCAGCAGCGGCCAGATTTTTGCCGCATGTAAAAGCTGACCGTTTCCTTCCAATTTATGGAGAATACGTTCATAAATACTGAAGTGCCCGGCGGAAAGGTAATCGACCAGGCTCTGACAAAAATCATCCAGCGCTTTTTCATTCAGCCGCATGTACGATTCTTTGCCAGGCTTAATGCCAACCAGATTGTAGTAAGCCACGAGCAGGTGCTTACGTACATCCAGCCAGCGATCGACCAGTTTGTTGCTTCCGCCAACGCGCTCCGTCAGGGTTTCCAGCTGGTTTAGCATGATTGTCTCCGCAAGTTAGATAAAGGCTGCTCGCCATGAATGTAAAAATAATGTTAACAACATGCCAGTGAAGCAAAGGTAGTGCAAGAGCTATGGATCGTATAATTGAAAAATTAGAGAGTGGCTGGTGGATCGTCAGCCATGAACAAAAATTATGGTTGCCGTATGGGGAATTACCACACGGGCTGGCGGCAAATTTCGATCTTGTGGGGCAGCGCGCACTCCGGATAGGTGAATGGCAAGGCGAGCCCGTCTGGCTGGTGTTACAGCATCGACGTCATGATATGGGATCGGTTCGCCAGGTTATCGATCAGGATGCAGGGCTATTCCAACTGGCGGGACGTGGCGTACAGTTGGCGGAGTTTTATCGGTCGCATAAATTTTGCGGCTATTGCGGGCACCCTATGTACCCGAGTAAAACCGAATGGGCGATGCTGTGCAGCCATTGCCGCGAGCGTTACTACCCGCAAATCGCCCCCTGCATTATTGTTGCCATTCGCCGTGAGGATTCTATTCTACTTGCCCGGCATGTTCGCCACCGCAACGGCGTGCATACGGTACTGGCCGGGTTTGTTGAAGTCGGCGAAACCTTAGAACAGGCGGTCGCGCGAGAGGTAATGGAGGAGAGCGGCATTAAGGTGAAAAATCTGCGCTATGTGACTTCCCAGCCGTGGCCTTTCCCGCAGTCGCTGATGACCGCTTTCATGGCGGAGTACGACAGCGGCGATATCGTCATCGACCCGAAAGAGCTGTTGGAAGCAAATTGGTACCGTTATGACGATCTGCCGCTACTGCCGCCGCCGGGCACCGTCGCGCGCCGTTTGATCGAAGATACGGTGGCAATGTGTCGGGCTGAATATGATTGACATGTTACACTGGGCGCATCAACGCTAAAGGAATGTAAAAATGACCGAACTCAAAAACGATCGTTATCTACGTGCGCTGCTGCGCCAGCCCGTTGATGTTACGCCAGTGTGGATGATGCGCCAGGCGGGCCGTTATCTACCGGAGTACAAAGCCACTCGCGCTCAGGCGGGCGATTTTATGTCGCTGTGCAAAAATGCCGAACTGGCCTGCGAGGTCACTTTACAGCCGCTGCGCCGTTATCCGCTTGATGCGGCGATCCTTTTCTCGGATATCCTGACGATTCCGGACGCGATGGGCCTGGGGCTCTATTTTGAAGCCGGGGAAGGCCCGCGCTTTACGGCTCCTGTCACCTGCAAAGCCGATGTCGATAAGCTGCCCATTCCCGATCCGGAAGATGAACTGGGTTATGTGATGAATGCAGTGCGTACGATTCGCCGCGAACTAAAAGGCGAGGTTCCGCTGATCGGCTTCTCCGGCAGCCCGTGGACGCTGGCGACTTACATGGTGGAAGGCGGCAGTAGCAAAGCCTTCACGGTGATTAAAAAGATGATGTACGCTGACCCGCAGGCGTTGCATCTGCTGCTGGATAAGTTGGCGAAAAGCGTCACGCTGTACCTCAACGCGCAGATTAAAGCGGGTGCGCAGTCGGTGATGATTTTCGATACCTGGGGCGGCGTGCTGACTGGCCGCGATTACCAGCAGTTCTCCCTCTACTACATGCATAAAATCGTCGATGGCCTGCTGCGTGAAAACGACGGTCGCCGCGTGCCGGTAACGCTGTTCACTAAAGGTGGCGGTCAGTGGCTGGAGGCGATGGCGGAAACCGGCTGCGACGCGCTGGGTCTCGACTGGACGACAGATATCGCCGGTGCGCGCCGTCGCGTTGGCCATAAAGTGGCGCTGCAGGGCAATATGGACCCCTCGATGCTGTATGCGCCGCCGGCACGGATCGAAGACGAAGTAGCGACTATACTTGCTGGTTTCGGTCAGGGAGAAGGGCACGTCTTTAACCTTGGACATGGCATCCATCAGGATGTGCCGCCAGAACATGCTGGCGCATTTGTGGAGGCAGTGCACCGACTTTCTGCGCAGTATCACAGCTAAGGAGTTAGTATGGATCTCGCGTCGCTACGCGCTCAACAGATAGAACTTGCTTCATCGGTTTGCCGCGAAGATCGGTTGGACAAAGATCCGCCAGCGTTTATCGGCGGGGCGGACGTCGGTTTTGAGCAGGGCGGCGAGGTGACGCGGGCGGCGATGGTATTGCTGAAATATCCGTCGCTTGAACTGGTAGAGTACAAGGTGGCGCGTATTGCCACCACCATGCCGTATATCCCCGGCTTTCTCTCTTTTCGTGAATATCCTGCGCTGCTGGCGGCGTGGGAACAGCTCTCACAAAAGCCCGATTTGCTGTTTGTGGACGGTCACGGTATTTCGCATCCGCGTCGGCTTGGCGTCGCCAGTCATTTTGGACTGTTGGTGGACGTGCCGACCATCGGCGTAGCGAAAAAACGGCTATGCGGTAAATTTGAACCACTTTCCGCCGAACCTGGCGCACTTAGCCCCTTAATGGATAAAGGCGAGCAACTGGCGTGGGTATGGCGCAGCAAGGCGCGCTGTAATCCGCTGTTTATCGCGACAGGGCACCGGGTCAGTACTGACAGCGCGCTGGCGTGGGTACAGCGCTGTATGAAAGGGTATCGCCTGCCGGAGCCGACACGCTGGGCGGATGCCGTCGCTTCCGGGCGTCCGGCGTTTGTTCGTTGGCAAGAAATTCAGCGCTGATTCAGGTAAACTGCCGCTAATTTCCGATTCGAGATTCCATCATGTTACAAAACCCGATTCATTTGCGTCTGGAGCGGCTGGAAAGCTGGCAGCACGTTACCTTTATGGCCTGCTTGTGCGAGCGCATGTACCCGAACTACGCCATGTTTTGCAAGCAGACGGAATTCGGCGACGGACAGATCTACCGTCGCATTCTGGATCTGATCTGGGAAACCCTGACGGTGAAAGATGCAAAGGTCAATTTCGATAGCCAACTGGAGAAGTTTGAAGAGGCAATTCCGGCAGCTGACGACTATGACCTGTACGGCGTTTACCCGGCGATTGACGCCTGCGTCGCATTAAGCGAATTAATGCATTCTCGTCTTAGCGGCGAAACGCTGGAACACGCTATTGAGGTTAGTAAGACTTCTATTACTACGGTGGCGATGTTGGAAATGACTCAGGCTGGTCGGGAAATGACCGATGAGGAGCTCAAAACGAACCCTGCCGTTGAACAGGAATGGGATATTCAGTGGGAAATATTCCGACTTTTAGCCGACTGCGAAGAACGCGATATTGAACTGATAAAAGGGCTCAGGGCAGACCTGCGCGAGGCTGGTGAGAGCAATATCGGTATAAATTTTCAGCAATGACACCAGAAAACGTGATTTAACGTCTGATTTGTCGTGCCATAAGGCTTCCCTTATGCCCCCCGTCTGGTCTACATTTGGGAGGCGAAAAAAAGTGGCTATCGGTGCGTGTATGCAGGAGAGTGCTTTTCTGGCATTTCCGTCGCACTCGATGCTTAGCAAGCGATAAACACATTGTAAGGATAACTTATGAACAAGACTCAACTGATTGATGTAATTGCAGACAAAGCAGAACTGTCCAAAACCCAGGCTAAAGCTGCTCTGGAATCCACTCTGGCTGCTATTACTGAGTCTCTGAAAGAAGGCGATGCTGTACAACTGGTTGGTTTCGGTACCTTCAAAGTGAACCACCGTGCTGAGCGCACTGGCCGTAACCCACAGACCGGTAAAGAAATCAAAATCGCCGCCGCTAACGTACCGGCGTTTGTTTCTGGTAAAGCTCTGAAAGACGCAGTTAAGTAAGACACGTAACTGTGAACAGTTTTATCGAAGGGGCTCGTCAGCCCCTTTTGTCTGTCTGGCGTCGCGCGTTTCTATTTTCTGGCGCGCTGTTGCTGACTGCCTGCAGTCATAACGCTTCACCGCCTCCGTTTACTGCCAGCGGCTTTGCCGGCGATCACGGCGCGGTGCGTATCTGGCGTAAAGATACGAACGATGAAGTCCATCTGCTTTCTGTTTTTAGCCCGTGGCATAGCGGCAGCACGACGACCAGCGAATATCGTTGGCAGGGTGATACGCTTTCGCTTATTGAACTCAATATTTACAGCAAACCGCCAGAACATATTCGCGCGCGTTTCGACGCTCATGGCGAACTCAGTTTTATGCAGCGTGAAGTCGGGGGGCAGAAGCAGCAGCTTTCCAACGATCAGATTGCCTTGTATCGCTATCGCGCCGAACAAATCCGTCAGACCAGCGACGCCTTGCGCCTGGGGCGGGTCATACTACGCCAGGGACGCTGGCACGCCGACCATACGGTAACCACCTGTGAAGGTGAAACGCTGAAACCGGATCTGGATTCCTGGGCAATAAGCCACATTGAGCGCCGCCAGAACCGCTCATCGGTAGAGGTGAGCGTAGCATGGCTGGAGGCGCCGGAAGGATCGCAACTTTTGCTGGTGGCGAATTCAGATTTCTGTCACTGGCAGCCGCAAGCGAAAACCTTTTGATGGAATACCGAATGGCGAAGCCGCCATTCGGCAAACATGCTTTACCAGTTTCCCATACCCATATGACCGCCGCCGCGATGATAACCGCCGCCATAGCCGCCGCAACCGCCATAGCCCATTCCTGCGCCGCGTGGTATGCCAGCCTGCGCCATCGCGACATCCCGTTTCACGCGTTGCTCATCTAACTTCTGGCCTAATGACTCCATCTCTTTGGCAACCGCATTAATTTTCGCAGTATCCGGCGAACTGGCGGTCAGTAGCGCGTTATATTCATAACGTTTGGATATCAGTTGCTGGCGCAGCGCGCTGGTCTGCGTATAGTAATCATCATAAATCTTCTGCGCCGTCGCCTGCTGTTCCGTGGTCAACGGGCTACCTCCCTGTTGCCACATACCGTCATTGTTGCCCCAGTGATGTCCGGCGAAGGCGGCGCCGGAGCTCAGGGCCAAAAGAGAGAGGGCGATTAGCGCGATAGCTGATTTATTGTTCCGTTTCATTTTGCGTTCTCCTGTTGCTCATCTTATCCTCTCTCTTGCATCTTCCGTGCCAGGTAACTATTCCTTGTCGGGCAGCGAGTTAACCCGCTTCAGGCGGCAAAAAGCGAGTAAAAATGACTCGCATGACCCGCCTGGCGAGTCATTTTTACCCACCCGTATCCGAAAGGGTGTGCGACAACGCGCGGTTATGCGGAGCGAAGAATGGCATGATCTCTGCTTAAGTAAGGAAAATAAAAACGAGCCGGGGAAGCCTGTGAGTTTTATACGATTACATAAAGATGCCGCTGCAACGTGGTTGAGTCGGCTGTTACCTGCGGCGATCTTCATTCTGGTGGGGCTATTTTCCATTATGGTCATTCGCGACTATGGCCGTGAGAGCGCTGCCGCCAGGCAGACGCTGCTGGAAAAGGGAAATGTACTCATTCGCGCTCTGGAGTCCGGCACGCGAGTAGGTATGGGAATGCGGATGCATCACGCGCAGCAGCAGACATTGCTGGAAGAGATGGCGGGTCAGCCAGGCGTGTTGTGGTTCGCCGTAACGGATGCGCAGGGGGTAATCATCACTCATAGCAACCCTGGCATGGTGGGCAAATCGCTCTATTCCCCATCTGAAATGCATCAACTAAACCCCGGGCCGCAGGAGCGTTGGCGGCGTGTCGACGTTGCTGCTAACGGCGAGACGGTGCCTGCGCTGGAAATTTACCGCCAGTTCCAGCCGCTTTTCGGTATGAGAGGTCACGGTATGAGGGGGCACGGCATGGCGCGTAGCGCCAATGACGACGAACCAGCGAAACAAACTATTTTTATTGCCTTTGACGCCAGCGAGCTGGCCGCGACACAGGCAAGGGAGTGGCGTAATACGCTGATTGTTTTGTCTGCGTTAGCGACGGTGCTGTTGGCAACGTTACTGGCGTTTTTTTGGCATCAGCGTTATCAGCGCTCGCACAGAGAACTGCTTGATGCAATGAAGCGTAAAGAAAAGCTGGTGGCGATGGGGCATCTGGCGGCGGGCGTCGCGCACGAAATTCGTAACCCGCTCTCGTCCATCAAAGGGCTGGCGAAATACTTTGCCGAGCGCACGCCAGCCGGCGGCGAGTCGCATGAACTGGCGCAGGTGATGGCCAAAGAGGCCGACCGTTTGAACCGTGTGGTAAGCGAATTGCTCGAACTGGTAAAGACCGCGCATCTGACGCTCCAGACGGTTAACCTCAATGATATTATTACTCACTCCCTGAATCTGGTCAGTCAGGATGCCCAAAGCAGAGAGATTCAGTTGAGGTTCACGGCGAATGAGACGCTTAAGCGTATTCAGGCTGACCCGGACAGGCTGACTCAGGTGCTGTTGAATTTGTACCTGAACGCTATTCATGCGATTGGCCGCCAGGGAACGATTAGCGTAGAGGCAAAAGAAAGTGGGACCGACCGCGTTATCATCACTGTTACCGATAGCGGGAAAGGGATCGCCCCGGATCAGCTGGAGGCGATTTTTACACCTTATTTTACGACCAAAGCTGACGGGACAGGCCTGGGGCTGGCGGTGGTGCAAAATATCATCGAACAGCATGGCGGCGCGATTAAGGTGAAAAGTATTGAGGGTAAAGGCGCGGTCTTTACTATCTGGTTGCCAGTGATAGCGAGACAACAGGATTAACAAGGGTGATACGCGGAAAAATCGATATTCTGGTTGTGGATGATGATGTAAGCCACTGCACGATTTTACAGGCGCTGCTTCGGGGCTGGGGCTATAACGTCGCTCTGGCCTACAGTGGGCATGATGCGCTGGCTCAGGTGCGTGAGAAAGTCTTTGATCTGGTACTGTGCGATGTGCGTATGGCGGAGATGGACGGTATCGCCACGCTGAAGGAGATTAAAGCGCTCAACCCCGCCATTCCGATTTTGATTATGACGGCATTCTCCAGCGTGGAAACGGCGGTAGAGGCGTTGAAAGCCGGCGCGCTCGACTATTTAATTAAACCGCTGGATTTTGACCGTCTGCAGGAGACGCTGGAAAAGGCGTTGGCGCATACGCGGGAAACGGGCGCTGAATTGCCATCGGCGTCGGCTGCGCAGTTTGGCATGATTGGCAGCAGTCCGGCGATGCAACATTTACTGAATGAAATCGCGATGGTCGCACCATCAGACGCCACGGTATTGATTCACGGAGACTCCGGCACGGGTAAAGAGCTGGTGGCGCGGGCGCTACACGCCTGTAGCGCCAGGAGCGATAAACCGCTGGTCACGCTCAACTGCGCCGCGCTTAATGAATCGCTGCTGGAGTCTGAGCTGTTCGGACACGAAAAAGGCGCGTTTACCGGCGCGGATAAACGTCGGGAGGGACGCTTTGTCGAAGCTGACGGCGGGACATTGTTTCTTGATGAAATCGGCGATATCTCGCCGTTAATGCAGGTACGTTTGCTGCGGGCGATTCAGGAGCGCGAAGTGCAACGCGTGGGAAGTAACCAGACGATATCTGTGGATGTTCGGTTAATTGCCGCTACCCACCGCGATCTGGCGGAAGAGGTGAGTGCCGGTCGCTTTCGCCAGGATCTCTATTACCGCCTGAATGTGGTGGCGATTGAAATGCCTTCTTTGCGCCAGCGTCGGGAAGATATTCCGCTACTGGCAGACCATTTTCTGCGGCGTTTTGCCGAACGTAACCGAAAAGCAGTGAAGGGGTTTACGCCGCAGGCGATGGATCTGCTGATCCACTACGACTGGCCGGGCAATATCCGTGAGCTGGAAAACGCTATCGAGCGGGCGGTGGTGTTGCTGACGGGAGAATACATTTCTGAACGCGAATTGCCTCTCGCTATTGCCGCGACGCCGATAAAAGCGGAAAACAGCGCCGAAATCCAACCGTTGGTCGATGTGGAAAAAGAGATCATTCTGGCGGCGCTGGAAAAAACGGGCGGCAACAAAACGGAAGCCGCCCGTCAATTGGGCATTACGCGCAAAACGCTGCTGGCTAAACTCAGCCGTTAGCTTTGCTCACGCTCGATGGCGCGCCAGCCAATGTCGTTACGGCTGAAGCTGCCGTCCCAGCGGATGTCGGTCATCAGGGCGTAAGCGCGTTTCTGCGCCTCAGCCACGGTGTGACCCAGCGCGGTGGCGCACAGTACGCGACCGCCGCTGGTCAACACGCGGTCGTCATCGGCGAGTTTGGTTCCAGCATGGAAGACCTTACCGTCAGCCACTTCTTCCAGCGGCAGGCCGTGGATCTCGTCGCCGGTGCTGTAGCTGCCCGGATAACCGCCCGCGGCGATCACCACGCCTAATGAAGCTCGTTCGTCCCACTCGGAGGTTTTCTCATCCAGCTTGCCGTCGCAGGCGGCCAGGCAAAGATCCACCAGATCCGATTTCATGCGCAGCATGATCGGCTGGGTTTCCGGATCGCCGAAGCGGCAGTTGAACTCGATAACCTTCGGGTTGCCCTGCTTGTCGATCATCAGACCCGCGTACAGGAACCCGGTATAGGTATTCCCTTCCGCCGCCATGCCTTTCACGGTTGGCCAGATGATGCGTTCCATGGTGCGCTGATGCACTTCATCCGTTACCACCGGAGCCGGTGAGTAAGCGCCCATCCCGCCGGTGTTCGGGCCGGTATCACCGTTGCCGACGCGTTTGTGGTCCTGGCTGGTGGCCATCGGCAACACGTGCTCGCCGTCGACCATCACGATAAAGCTCGCTTCTTCGCCGTCGAGGAACTCTTCAATCACGATACGGTGGCCCGCGTCGCCAAAGGCGTTGCCTGCCAGCATGTCATGAACGGCGGCTTCGGCTTCTTCAAGCGTCATCGCCACGATAACGCCTTTACCGGCAGCCAGACCGTCAGCTTTGATGACGATCGGCGCGCCTTTCTCACGCAGATAAGCCAGCGCAGGCTCAATCTCGGTGAAATTCTGGTATTCCGCTGTCGGAATCTGGTGACGAGCGAGGAAATCTTTGGTGAACGCTTTGGAGCCCTCCAGCTGTGCAGCGCCTTCGGTTGGCCCGAAGATCTTCAGGCCAGCGGCGCGGAAGGCATCGACTACGCCAATTACCAGCGGGGCTTCCGGACCAACGATGGTCAGATCAATCTTCTCGTTCTGAGCAAAGCTCAGCAGCGCCGGAATATCGGTGACCCCAATAGCCACGTTCTGCAACGCAGGTTCCAGCGCGGTGCCGGCGTTACCCGGTGCGACAAAAACGGTATCAACCAGCGGCGACTGTGCGGCTTTCCAGGCCAGCGCGTGTTCGCGCCCGCCGTTACCAATGACTAAAACTTTCATCGTCTGCTCCCTGAATTAATGGCGGAAGTGGCGCATGTCGGTGAAGATCATCGCAATGCCGTGTTCATCGGCAGCGGCAATGACTTCATCATCACGGATAGAACCGCCAGGCTGGATAACGCAGCTCACGCCAACGGCGGCAGCGGCATCAATACCGTCACGGAACGGGAAGAAGGCGTCAGAGGCCATCGCGGAGCCTTTCACTTCCAGACCTTCGTCAGCCGCTTTAATGCCAGCGATTTTGGCGGAGTACACGCGGCTCATCTGGCCTGCGCCTATGCCGATAGTCATGTTCTCTTTGGCATACACAATGGCGTTGGATTTCACGAACTTTGCCACTTTCCAGCAGAACAGCGCATCGCGCAGCTCCTGCTCGGTCGGCTGGCGTTTGGAAACCACGCGCAGTTCAGCTTCGCTCACCATACCCAGATCCCTGTCCTGAACGAGCAGGCCGCCGTTAACGCGTTTGAAATCCAGGCCCGGAACGCGGCTTGCCCATTGGCCGCAGGTCAGAACACGGACGTTCTGCTTGGCAGCGGTAATTTTCAGCGCTTCTTCGCTTGCGGATGGGGCGATGATCACTTCCACGAACTGACGGGAGATGATGGCCTGCGCGGTTTCAGCATCCAGCTCGCGGTTGAAAGCGATGATGCCGCCGAACGCGGAGGTCGGGTCGGTTTTGTATGCGCGGTCGTAAGCGTCGAGAATAGAGGTACTTACCGCCACGCCGCATGGGTTAGCGTGCTTGACGATTACGCAGGCTGGCTCGTTGAACGCTTTCACACACTCCAGCGCCGCATCGGTATCGGCGATGTTGTTATAGGAAAGCGCTTTGCCCTGAACCTGCTGTGCGGTGGCAACGGACGCTTCTTTGACATTCTCTTCTATATAGAAGGCAGCCTGCTGGTGACTGTTCTCGCCGTAGCGCATATCCTGCTTCTTAATGAAGTTCAGGTTCAGCGTACGCGGGAAGCGACCGGCGGCTTCTTTGCTTTCACCGTGGTAGGCCGGAACCATGCTGCCGAAGTAGTTAGCGATCATGCTGTCGTAGGCGGCGGTGTGTTCGAAGGCTTTAATCGCGAGATCGAAACGGGTGTCGAGGGTCAAAGAACCTTCGTTAGCGTCCATCTCTTTAATAATGGCGTCGTAGTCGCTGCTCTTCACCACGATGGCCACGTCTTTATGGTTCTTCGCGGCGGAGCGCACCATCGTTGGGCCGCCGATATCGATGTTCTCTACCGCATCTTCCAGCGAGCAGTCAACGCGTGCCACGGTTTCGGCGAATGGATACAGGTTAACGACAACCATATCGATAGGGGCGATGTGGTGCTGTTCCATAATGGCATCGTCTTGGCCGCGACGACCGAGGATGCCGCCGTGTACTTTTGGATGCAGGGTCTTTACGCGTCCATCCATCATTTCCGGGAAACCGGTGTAATCGGAAACTTCGGTCACCGGCAGGCCTTTTTCTGCTAACAGGCGGGCAGTGCCCCCCGTAGACAGCAGCTCCACACCGCGTGCGGAAAGTGCCTGGGCGAATTCGATGATACCGGCCTTGTCAGAAACACTGAGCAGAGCGCGGCGGACTGGACGACGTTGTTGCATGGTAAATCCCCTGGATTTGACGATTACAGAGAGCGTTAGCTGAATTTTTCGTGAAAAACTCAGCTAACGCCCCTTATGGGGTATTCTCATTTTGCGGCGACATTGTAACGAAAACGTTTGCGCAACGCTCGCGAATTTTTCTTTTTAAATTCTGGCCCCGCTTTTATCCCTGAAAGATCGTTTGCAGAGTGAGAAGATCCAGGAAATGAACGCGAATTTTGTGGATAAGTCTGTGCGTAAATGGGTATAACCAGGGGTTTTGCTGGGGAATGCAGCAAACAGTCATTTTTCTGCAATTTTTCTATTGCGGTCAGCAGAGAACTCCCTATAATGCGCCTCCATCGACACGGCGGATGTGAATCACTTCACACAAACAGCCGGTCGGTTGAAGATAAAAATCCTGAAATTCAGGGTTGACTCTGAAAGAGGAAAGCGTAATATACGCCACCTCGCAACGGTGAGCGAAAGCCGCGTTGCACTGCTCTTTAACAATTTATCA
>NZ_JBGDOX010000018.1:0-26215 GCF_046558195.1 Salmonella sp. 5800
GCAATGGACGACGGTCTGCGTTTCGCAATCCGTGAAGGCGGCCGTACCGTTGGCGCGGGCGTTGTTGCTAAAGTTCTGGGCTAATTACTCGTTAATTAGTTTTGAATTGAAGAGGGCGCTTCGGCGCCCTTTTTGTTGCCTGCTATTTAGCCGCTGTTATATTTATTTGCCTTTTTTAACGCTTCTCCCGTGGCGTAAATCGCTTTGTGCTATTGTAATCATAACCATTCTCATTTACACTTTGTGCGGAAATTGAACGGGAGCAATCATGTACGTTTGTTTGTGTAATGGTATAAGCGATAAAAAAATCCGCCAGGCTGTACGACAATTTCATCCACAGTCATTTCAACAGTTGCGTAAATTTATTCCTGTGGGAAATCAATGTGGTAAGTGTATTCGCGCCGCGCGAGAAGTGATGCAGGATGAGTTAACGCAAATGCCGGAATTTAAAGAGATCGCCTGAGTCACACTCTTTTTTTTGACATCCCTGTAGCCCCATCTACGCTCTAGAGAGTGGAAGCGGAGGGACTATAAAATGAAAGGTGATGTTAAAATCATAAATTATCTCAATAAACTATTGGGAAATGAGCTTGTCGCAATTAATCAGTATTTTCTTCATGCCCGTATGTTCAAAAACTGGGGCCTGACCCGGCTTAATGATGTTGAGTACCATGAATCCATTGATGAGATGAAACACGCCGATAAGTATATTGAGCGTATTTTATTTCTGGAAGGCATACCGAACCTACAGGATCTGGGCAAGCTGGGCATCGGTGAAGATGTCGAAGAGATGCTACGATCGGATCTCCGACTCGAACTGGAAGGCGCAAAAGATCTACGTGAGGCAATAGCCTATGCCGATAGCGTTCATGATTATGTCAGCCGGGATATGATGATTGAAATTCTTGCCGACGAGGAAGGCCACATCGACTGGCTGGAAACTGAGCTGGATTTGATTGCCAAACTTGGTATGCAAAATTATCTGCAATCACAAATTAAGGTGACCGATTAACCGTCTGGAAAGAAAACTTTCCAACCTGTTATGAAACCCGCCACCGCCAGCCATGGCCCAAAAGGTAGCGGGTTTATTAATGCCGATTTACCTCTCACCAGTAGCGCGACGCCAAACCTGCCACAGGCCAACATGGCGGCAAGGAAAACCAGTAACGGCAGTGTTTCCCAACAATGCCACGCCCCTAAGGCAGCAAGGTACTTGACGTCGCCATATCCAAGCCCCTCTTTCTGATAACGCAGGCGATAGCCCCAGTAAATTAACGCGAATCCGCTATAGCCGGCGATAGCACCCCAAAGCGCATCCGGTAAACGCTCCGGCAGGCAAATCTGGTGATAAAGCAGACCCCCCCACAGTAATGGACAAGTAAACCGGTCAGGCAACAGTCCGGTACGCGCGTCGTATATGCCAAGTAATAAAGAGAACGACGCATAAAAAATGAGAAAGGGGAGGGCAACAAACATAAGCAAATCCTCGTCAAGGCTTGTGCTCACCTTTATAGATTTATGCGACAGCGACAACGACGTATTGCCAGGTTTGCCTGATGCCTTCCAAAGAAAAGATACGCGTTGCCATCCTATGCGTACCATCTGGAATCGTGCTCGCATAAGAATAAAGCGCTTAATTTCTATCCGACACTTGCGTCAGGCTGAGATTTACGTATAATGCGCGGGCTTGTCGTAATTGACGGCAGGTTCGATTTGAACCTCGAATAGCCGATTTGGCTATTTAACAATGCTCCCAATCGGGGAGCTACGTAAGAACGGTTACACTCTCCCATCAATCGTAATGGGTGTGAGGAGTAATCATTTTCGTTTATAAAATAATTGGAGCTCTGGTCTCATGCAGAACCAAAGAATCCGTATCCGCCTGAAAGCGTTTGATCATCGTCTGATCGATCAATCAACCGCGGAAATCGTCGAGACTGCCAAGCGCACTGGTGCGCAGGTTCGCGGTCCGATCCCGCTGCCGACCCGCAAAGAGCGCTTTACCGTTCTGATCTCTCCGCACGTTAACAAAGATGCGCGCGATCAGTACGAAATTCGCACTCACAAGCGTCTGGTTGACATCGTTGAGCCAACCGAGAAAACCGTTGATGCTCTGATGCGTCTGGACCTGGCTGCCGGTGTAGACGTGCAGATCAGCCTGGGTTAATCAGGTCATCGAGCGATTGAGAGGTTGATACAATGATTGGTTTAGTCGGTAAAAAAGTGGGTATGACCCGCATCTTCACTGAAGATGGCGTCTCTATCCCAGTAACCGTAATCGAAGTTGAAGCAAACCGTGTTACTCAGGTTAAAGACCTGGCTAACGATGGCTACCGCGCTGTTCAGGTTACTACGGGTGCTAAAAAAGCTAACCGTGTCACCAAGCCGGAAGCGGGTCACTTTGCTAAAGCTGGCGTAGAAGCTGGCCGTGGTCTGTGGGAATTCCGTCTGGCTGAAGGCGAAGAATACACCGTAGGTCAGAGCATCAGCGTTGAACTGTTTGCTGACGTTAAAAAAGTTGACGTAACCGGTACCTCTAAAGGTAAAGGTTTCGCTGGTACCGTTAAGCGCTGGAACTTCCGTACCCAGGACGCTACTCACGGTAACTCCTTGTCTCACCGCGTTCCGGGTTCTATCGGTCAGAACCAGACTCCGGGCAAAGTGTTCAAAGGCAAGAAAATGGCAGGTCAGATGGGTAATGAGCGCGTAACCGTTCAGAGCCTTGACGTAGTACGCGTTGACGCTGAGCGCAACCTGCTGCTGGTTAAGGGTGGTGTTCCGGGTGCAACCGGTTGCGACCTGATCGTTAAACCAGCTGTGAAGGCGTAAGGGGATAGCAATGGAATTAGTATTGAAAGACGCGCAGAGCGCGCTGACTGTTTCCGAAACTACCTTCGGTCGTGATTTCAACGAAGCGCTGGTTCACCAGGTTGTTGTTGCTTATGCAGCTGGTGCTCGTCAGGGTACTCGTGCTCAGAAGACTCGTGCTGAAGTAACTGGTTCCGGTAAAAAACCGTGGCGCCAGAAAGGCACTGGCCGTGCGCGTTCAGGTTCTATCAAGAGCCCGATCTGGCGTTCCGGTGGCGTGACCTTCGCTGCTCGTCCGCAGGACCACAGTCAAAAAGTTAACAAGAAGATGTACCGCGGCGCGCTGAAAAGCATCCTGTCCGAACTGGTACGTCAGGATCGTCTGATCGTTGTCGAGAAGTTCTCTGTAGAAGCGCCGAAAACTAAGCTGCTGGCACAGAAACTGAAAGACATGGCTCTGGAAGATGTGCTGATCATCACCGGTGAGCTGGACGAGAACCTGTTCCTGGCCGCACGTAACCTGCACAAGGTTGACGTACGCGATGCGACTGGTATCGACCCGGTTAGCCTGATCGCCTTCGACAAAGTCGTAATGACTGCTGATGCTGTTAAGCAAGTTGAGGAGATGCTGGCATGATTCGTGAAGAACGTCTGCTGAAGGTGCTGCGCGCACCGCACGTTTCTGAAAAAGCGTCTACTGCGATGGAAAAAACTAACACCATCGTTCTCAAAGTTGCTAAAGACGCGACCAAAGCAGAAATCAAAGCTGCTGTGCAGAAACTGTTTGAAGTCGAAGTCGAAGTCGTTAACACCCTGGTCGTTAAAGGGAAAGTTAAACGTCACGGACAGCGTATCGGTCGTCGTAGCGACTGGAAAAAAGCTTACGTCACCCTGAAAGAAGGCCAGAATCTGGACTTCGTCGGCGGCGCTGAGTAAGTCGGAGGAGTAATACAATGGCAGTTGTTAAATGTAAACCGACATCTCCGGGTCGTCGCCACGTCGTTAAAGTGGTCAACCCAGAGCTGCACAAGGGCAAACCTTTTGCTCCGCTGGTTGAAAAAAACAGCAAATCCGGTGGTCGTAACAACAATGGCCGTATCACCACTCGTCATATCGGTGGTGGTCACAAACAGGCTTATCGTATTGTTGACTTCAAACGCAACAAAGACGGTATCCCGGCAGTTGTTGAACGTCTTGAGTACGATCCGAACCGTTCCGCGAACATCGCGCTGGTTCTGTACAAAGACGGCGAACGCCGTTACATCCTGGCCCCGAAAGGCCTGAAAGCTGGCGACCAGATTCAGTCTGGCGTTGATGCTGCAATCAAAGCAGGCAACACCCTGCCGATGCGCAATATCCCGGTTGGTTCTACCGTTCATAACGTAGAAATGAAACCAGGTAAAGGCGGTCAGCTGGCACGTTCCGCTGGTACTTACGTTCAGATCGTTGCTCGCGATGGCGCTTATGTCACCCTGCGTCTGCGTTCTGGTGAAATGCGTAAAGTCGAAGCAGACTGCCGTGCAACCCTGGGCGAAGTTGGCAATGCTGAGCATATGCTGCGCGTTCTGGGTAAAGCAGGTGCTGCACGCTGGCGTGGCGTTCGTCCTACCGTTCGCGGTACTGCGATGAACCCAGTAGACCACCCACATGGTGGTGGTGAAGGTCGTAACTTTGGTAAGCACCCGGTAACTCCGTGGGGCGTTCAGACCAAAGGTAAGAAGACCCGCAGCAACAAGCGTACTGATAAATTCATCGTACGTCGCCGTAGCAAATAATTTTAGAGGATAAGCCATGCCACGTTCTCTCAAGAAAGGTCCTTTTATTGACCTGCACTTGCTGAAGAAGGTAGAGAAAGCGGTGGAAAGCGGAGACAAGAAGCCCCTGCGCACTTGGTCCCGTCGTTCAACGATCTTTCCTAACATGATCGGTTTGACCATCGCTGTCCATAATGGTCGTCAGCACGTTCCGGTATTTGTTTCCGACGAAATGGTCGGTCACAAACTGGGTGAATTCGCACCGACTCGTACTTATCGCGGCCACGCTGCTGATAAAAAAGCGAAGAAGAAATAAGGTAGGAGGAAGAGATGGAAACTATCGCTAAACATCGCCATGCTCGTTCTTCTGCTCAGAAGGTTCGCCTTGTTGCTGACCTGATTCGCGGTAAGAAAGTGTCGCAGGCTCTGGATATTCTGACCTACACCAACAAGAAAGCGGCTGTACTGGTCAAGAAAGTTCTGGAATCTGCCATTGCTAACGCTGAACACAACGATGGCGCTGACATTGACGATCTGAAAGTTACGAAAATTTTCGTAGACGAAGGCCCGAGCATGAAGCGCATTATGCCGCGTGCAAAAGGTCGTGCAGATCGCATCCTGAAGCGCACCAGCCACATCACTGTGGTTGTGTCCGATCGCTGAGACTCTGGAGACTAGCAATGGGTCAGAAAGTACATCCTAATGGTATTCGCCTGGGTATTGTAAAACCATGGAACTCTACCTGGTTTGCGAACACCAAAGAATTCGCTGACAACCTGGACAGCGATTTTAAAGTACGTCAGTACCTGACGAAGGAACTGGCTAAAGCGTCTGTATCTCGTATCGTTATCGAGCGTCCGGCTAAGAGCATCCGTGTGACTATTCACACTGCTCGCCCGGGTATCGTTATCGGTAAAAAAGGTGAAGACGTAGAAAAACTGCGTAAGGTCGTAGCGGATATCGCTGGCGTTCCTGCACAGATCAACATCGCCGAAGTTCGTAAACCTGAACTGGACGCTAAACTGGTTGCTGACAGCATCACTTCTCAGCTGGAACGTCGCGTGATGTTCCGTCGTGCGATGAAGCGTGCTGTACAGAACGCCATGCGTCTGGGCGCTAAAGGTATCAAAGTTGAAGTTAGCGGCCGTCTGGGCGGCGCGGAAATCGCACGTACCGAATGGTACCGCGAAGGTCGCGTACCGCTGCACACTCTGCGTGCTGACATCGACTACAACACCTCTGAAGCGCACACCACTTATGGTGTAATCGGCGTTAAAGTGTGGATCTTCAAAGGCGAGATCCTGGGTGGTATGGCTGCTGTTGAACAACCGGAAAAACCGGCTGCTCAACCGAAAAAGCAGCAGCGTAAAGGCCGTAAATAAGGAGCGTCGCTGATGTTACAACCAAAGCGTACAAAATTCCGTAAAATGCACAAAGGCCGCAACCGTGGTCTGGCTGCAGGCGCGGATGTTAGCTTCGGCAGCTTCGGCCTGAAAGCTGTTGGCCGTGGTCGTCTGACTGCCCGTCAGATCGAAGCAGCACGTCGTGCTATGACCCGTGCAGTTAAGCGTCAAGGTAAGATCTGGATCCGTGTATTCCCGGACAAACCGATCACTGAAAAGCCGCTGGCAGTGCGTATGGGTAAAGGTAAAGGTAACGTGGAGTATTGGGTTGCCTTGATTCAGCCGGGTAAAGTCCTGTATGAAATGGACGGCGTACCGGAAGAGCTGGCCCGTGAAGCATTCAAGCTGGCAGCAGCGAAACTGCCGATTAAAACCACCTTTGTAACTAAGACGGTGATGTAATGAAAGCAAAAGAGCTGCGTGAGAAGAGCGTTGAAGAGCTGAACACCGAGCTACTGAACCTGCTGCGTGAGCAGTTCAACCTGCGTATGCAGGCTGCAAGTGGCCAGCTGCAACAGTCTCACCTGTTGAAGCAAGTGCGTCGTGATGTCGCACGCGTTAAGACTTTACTGACTGAGAAGGCGGGTGCGTAATGACCGATAAAATCCGTACTCTGCAAGGTCGCGTGGTTAGCGACAAAATGGAGAAATCCATTGTTGTTGCTATCGAACGTTTTGTGAAACACCCGATCTACGGTAAATTCATCAAGCGTACGACCAAAATGCACGTACATGACGAGAACAACGAATGCGGTATCGGCGACGTGGTTGAAATCCGCGAATGCCGTCCGCTGTCCAAGACTAAATCCTGGACTCTGGTTCGCGTTGTAGAGAAAGCGGTTCTGTAATACAGTACGCATTCTCAACGAATAAACGGCTCAGCGATGGGCCGTTTATTTTTTCTACCCATATCTGATTTGCGGTGTTATAATGCCGCGCCCTCGATATGGGGTTTTTTTAACGACCTGATTTTCGGGTCTCAGTAGTAGTTGACATTAGCGGAGCACTAAAATGATCCAAGAACAGACTATGCTGAACGTCGCCGACAACTCCGGTGCACGTCGCGTAATGTGTATCAAGGTTCTGGGTGGCTCGCACCGTCGCTACGCAGGCGTAGGCGACATCATTAAGATCACCATCAAAGAAGCGATTCCGCGTGGTAAGGTCAAAAAAGGTGATGTGCTGAAGGCGGTAGTGGTGCGCACCAAGAAGGGTGTTCGTCGCCCGGACGGTTCTGTCATTCGCTTCGATGGTAATGCATGCGTTATTTTAAACAATAACAGCGAGCAGCCTATCGGTACGCGTATTTTTGGGCCGGTAACTCGTGAACTTCGTAACGAGAAGTTCATGAAAATTATCTCTCTGGCACCAGAAGTACTCTAAGGAGCGAATCATGGCAGCGAAAATCCGTCGTGATGACGAAGTTATCGTGTTAACCGGTAAAGATAAAGGTAAACGCGGTAAAGTTAAGAATGTCCTGTCTTCCGGCAAGGTCATTGTTGAAGGTATCAACCTGGTTAAGAAACACCAGAAGCCGGTTCCGGCTCTGAACCAACCGGGCGGCATCGTTGAAAAAGAAGCTGCAATTCAGGTTTCTAACGTTGCAATCTTCAATGCGGCAACCGGCAAGGCTGACCGTGTAGGCTTTAGATTCGAAGACGGCAAAAAAGTCCGTTTCTTCAAGTCTAACAGCGAAACTATCAAGTAATTTGGAGTAGTACGATGGCGAAACTGCATGATTACTACAAAGACGAAGTAGTTAACAAACTCATGACTGAGTTTAACTACAATTCTGTCATGCAAGTCCCTCGGGTCGAGAAGATCACCCTGAACATGGGTGTTGGTGAAGCGATCGCTGACAAGAAACTGCTGGATAACGCAGCAGCAGACCTGACAGCAATCTCCGGTCAAAAACCGTTGATCACCAAAGCACGCAAATCTGTTGCAGGCTTCAAAATCCGTCAGGGCTATCCGATCGGCTGTAAAGTAACTCTGCGTGGCGAACGCATGTGGGAGTTCTTTGAGCGCCTGATCACTATTGCTGTTCCTCGTATCCGTGACTTCCGTGGCTTGTCCGCTAAGTCATTCGACGGTCGTGGTAACTACAGCATGGGTGTCCGTGAGCAGATCATCTTCCCAGAAATCGACTACGATAAAGTCGACCGCGTTCGTGGTTTGGATATTACCATTACCACTACTGCGAAATCTGACGAAGAAGGCCGTGCTCTGCTGGCTGCCTTTGACTTCCCGTTCCGCAAGTAAGGTAGGGTTACTAAATGGCTAAGCAATCAATGAAAGCACGCGAAGTAAAACGCGTAGCTTTAGCTGATAAATACTTCGCGAAACGCGCTGAACTGAAAGCGATCATCTCTGATGTGAACGCAACCGACGAAGATCGTTGGAATGCGGTTCTTAAGCTGCAGACTCTGCCGCGTGATTCCAGCCCGTCACGTCAGCGTAACCGCTGCCGTCAAACTGGTCGTCCGCACGCTTTCCTGCGGAAGTTCGGGTTGAGCCGTATTAAGGTCCGTGAAGCCGCTATGCGCGGTGAAATTCCGGGTCTGAAAAAGGCTAGCTGGTAATTGTCACCAATTGAATCACGGGAGTAAAGACAGATGAGCATGCAAGATCCGATCGCGGATATGCTGACCCGTATCCGTAACGGTCAGGCCGCGAACAAAGCTGCGGTCACCATGCCTTCCTCCAAGCTGAAAGTGGCAATTGCCAACGTGCTGAAGGAAGAAGGTTTTATTGAAGATTTTAAAGTTGAAGGCGACACCAAGCCGGAACTGGAACTGACTCTTAAGTATTTCCAGGGTAAAGCTGTTGTAGAAAGCATTCAGCGTGTCAGCCGCCCAGGTCTGCGCATCTACAAACGTAAAGATGAGCTGCCGAAAGTTATGGCCGGTCTGGGTATCGCAGTTGTTTCTACCTCTAAAGGTGTTATGACTGATCGTGCAGCGCGCCAGGCTGGTCTTGGTGGCGAAATTATCTGCTACGTAGCCTAATCGGAGGAAAAAATGTCTCGTGTTGCTAAAGCACCGGTCGTTGTTCCTGCCGGCGTTGATGTCAAAATCAACGGTCAGGTTATTACGATCAAAGGTAAAAACGGCGAGCTGACTCGTACTCTCAACGATGCTGTTGAAGTTAAACATGCAGATAATGCACTGACCTTCGGTCCGCGTGATGGTTACGCAGACGGTTGGGCACAGGCTGGTACCGCGCGTGCCCTGCTGAACTCAATGGTTATCGGTGTTACCGAAGGCTTCACTAAGAAGCTGCAGCTGGTTGGTGTAGGTTATCGTGCAGCGGTTAAAGGGAATGTAGTAAACCTGTCTTTAGGTTTCTCTCACCCGGTTGACCATCAGCTGCCGGCAGGTATCACTGCTGAATGTCCGACTCAGACTGAAATCGTGCTGAAAGGCGCTGATAAGCAGGTGATCGGCCAGGTTGCAGCAGATCTGCGCGCCTACCGTCGTCCTGAGCCTTACAAAGGCAAGGGTGTTCGTTACGCCGACGAAGTCGTGCGTACCAAAGAGGCTAAGAAGAAGTAAGGTAACACTATGGATAAGAAATCTGCTCGTATCCGTCGTGCGACCCGCGCACGCCGCAAGCTCAAAGAGCTGGGCGCAACTCGCCTGGTGGTACATCGTACCCCGCGTCATATTTACGCACAGGTAATTGCACCGAACGGTTCTGAAGTTCTGGTAGCTGCTTCTACTGTAGAAAAAGCTATCGCTGAACAACTGAAGTACACCGGTAACAAAGACGCGGCTGCAGCTGTGGGTAAAGCTGTCGCTGAACGCGCTCTGGAAAAAGGCATCAAAGATGTGTCCTTTGACCGTTCCGGGTTCCAATATCATGGTCGTGTCCAGGCACTGGCAGATGCTGCCCGTGAAGCTGGCCTTCAGTTCTAAGGTAGAGGTGTAAGATGGCTCACATCGAAAAACAAGCTGGCGAACTGCAGGAAAAGCTGATCGCGGTAAACCGCGTATCTAAAACCGTTAAAGGTGGTCGTATTTTCTCCTTCACAGCTCTGACTGTAGTAGGCGATGGTAACGGTCGCGTAGGTTTTGGTTACGGTAAAGCGCGTGAAGTTCCAGCAGCGATCCAGAAAGCGATGGAAAAAGCCCGTCGCAATATGATTAACGTCGCGCTGAACAACGGCACCCTGCAGCACCCGGTTAAAGGTGTTCACACGGGGTCTCGTGTATTCATGCAGCCAGCTTCCGAAGGTACCGGTATCATCGCCGGTGGTGCAATGCGCGCCGTTCTGGAAGTTGCTGGGGTTCATAACGTTCTGGCTAAAGCATACGGTTCCACCAACCCGATCAACGTGGTTCGTGCAACTATTGATGGCCTGGAAAATATGAATTCTCCAGAAATGGTCGCTGCCAAGCGTGGTAAATCCGTTGAAGAAATTCTGGGGAAATAAACCATGGCAAAGACTATTAAAATTACTCAAACCCGCAGTGCAATCGGTCGTCTGCCGAAACACAAGGCAACGCTGCTTGGCCTGGGTCTGCGTCGTATTGGCCACACCGTAGAGCGCGAGGATACTCCTGCTGTTCGTGGTATGGTCAACGCGGTTTCCTTCATGGTTAAAGTTGAGGAGTAAGAGATGCGTTTAAATACTCTGTCTCCGGCCGAAGGCTCCAAAAAGGCGGGTAAACGCCTGGGTCGTGGTATCGGTTCTGGCCTCGGTAAAACCGGTGGTCGTGGTCACAAAGGTCAGAAGTCTCGTTCTGGCGGTGGCGTACGTCGCGGTTTCGAGGGTGGTCAGATGCCTCTGTACCGTCGTCTGCCGAAATTCGGCTTCACTTCTCGCAAAGCAGCGATTACAGCCGAAGTTCGTCTGTCTGACCTGGCGAAAGTAGAAGGCGGCGTTGTAGACCTGAACACGCTGAAAGCGGCAAACATTATCGGTATCCAGATCGAGTTCGCGAAAGTGATCCTGGCTGGCGAAGTCACTACTCCGGTAACTGTTCGTGGCCTGCGTGTTACTAAAGGCGCTCGTGCTGCTATCGAAGCTGCTGGCGGTAAAATCGAGGAATAAGTAGCAGATGGCTAAACAACCGGGATTAGATTTTCAAAGTGCCAAAGGTGGCTTAGGTGAGCTGAAACGCAGACTGCTGTTTGTTATCGGCGCGCTGATTGTGTTCCGTATTGGCTCTTTTATTCCGATCCCTGGTATTGATGCCGCTGTACTTGCCAAACTGCTTGAGCAACAGCGAGGCACCATCATTGAAATGTTTAACATGTTCTCTGGTGGTGCTCTCAGCCGTGCTTCTATCTTTGCCCTGGGGATCATGCCGTATATTTCGGCGTCGATCATTATCCAGCTGTTGACGGTGGTTCATCCAACGCTGGCAGAAATTAAGAAAGAAGGGGAGTCTGGTCGTCGTAAGATCAGCCAGTACACCCGTTACGGTACTCTGGTGCTGGCGATATTCCAGTCGATCGGTATTGCTACCGGTTTGCCGAATATGCCTGGTATGCAGGGCTTGGTGATGAATCCAGGCTTTGCATTCTATTTCACCGCTGTTGTAAGTCTGGTTACAGGGACGATGTTCCTGATGTGGCTCGGCGAACAGATTACTGAGCGCGGTATCGGTAACGGTATCTCAATCATCATCTTCGCTGGTATCGTTGCGGGACTCCCGCCAGCCATTGCCCATACTATCGAGCAAGCGCGTCAAGGCGACCTGCACTTCCTCGTGTTGCTGTTGGTTGCAGTATTAGTATTTGCAGTGACGTTCTTTGTAGTATTCGTTGAACGTGGTCAACGCCGTATTGTGGTAAACTACGCCAAACGTCAGCAAGGTCGTCGTGTCTATGCTGCACAGAGCACACATTTACCGCTGAAAGTGAATATGGCGGGGGTAATCCCGGCAATCTTCGCTTCCAGTATTATTCTGTTCCCGGCGACCATCGCGTCATGGTTCGGGGGCGGTACTGGTTGGAACTGGCTGACAACAATTTCGCTGTATTTGCAGCCTGGGCAACCGCTTTATGTGTTACTCTATGCGTCTGCAATCATCTTCTTCTGTTTCTTCTACACGGCGTTGGTTTTCAACCCGCGTGAAACAGCAGATAACCTGAAGAAGTCCGGTGCATTTGTACCAGGAATTCGTCCGGGAGAGCAAACGGCGAAGTATATCGATAAAGTAATGACCCGCCTGACCCTGGTTGGTGCGCTGTATATTACCTTTATCTGCCTGATCCCGGAGTTCATGCGTGATGCAATGAAAGTGCCGTTCTACTTCGGTGGGACCTCACTGCTTATCGTTGTTGTCGTGATTATGGACTTTATGGCTCAAGTGCAAACTCTGATGATGTCCAGTCAGTATGAGTCTGCATTGAAGAAGGCGAACCTGAAAGGCTACGGCCGTTAATTGGTCGCCTGAGAAGTTACGGAGAGTAAAAATGAAAGTTCGTGCTTCCGTCAAGAAATTATGCCGTAACTGCAAAATCGTTAAGCGTGATGGTGTCATCCGTGTGATTTGCAGTGCCGAGCCGAAGCATAAACAGCGCCAAGGCTGATTTTTTCGCATATTTTTCTTGCAAAGTTGGGTTGAGCTGGCTAGATTAGCCAGCCAATCTTTTGTATGTCTGTACGTTTCCATTTGAGTATCCTGAAAACGGGCTTTTCAGCATGGTACGTACATATTAAATAGTAGGAGTGCATAGTGGCCCGTATAGCAGGCATTAACATTCCTGATCAGAAACACGCCGTGATCGCGTTAACTTCGATCTACGGTGTCGGCAAGACCCGTTCTAAAGCCATCCTGGCTGCAGCGGGTATCGCTGAAAATGTTAAGATCAGTGAGCTGTCTGAAGAACAAATCGACACGCTGCGTGACGAAGTTGCCAAATTTGTCGTTGAAGGTGATCTGCGCCGTGAAATCAGCATGAGCATCAAGCGCCTGATGGATCTTGGTTGCTATCGCGGTTTGCGTCATCGTCGTGGTCTCCCGGTTCGCGGTCAGCGTACCAAGACCAACGCTCGTACCCGTAAGGGTCCGCGCAAACCGATCAAGAAATAATCGGGGTGATTGAATAATGGCAAAGGCACCAGTTCGCGCACGTAAACGTGTAAGAAAACAAGTCTCTGACGGCGTGGCTCATATCCATGCTTCTTTCAACAACACCATCGTGACTATTACCGATCGTCAGGGTAATGCGCTGGGTTGGGCAACAGCCGGTGGTTCCGGTTTCCGTGGTTCTCGCAAATCCACTCCGTTTGCAGCTCAGGTTGCAGCAGAGCGTTGCGCTGACGCCGTGAAAGAATACGGTATCAAGAATCTGGAAGTTATGGTTAAAGGTCCGGGTCCAGGCCGCGAATCTACTATTCGTGCTCTGAACGCCGCTGGTTTCCGCATCACTAATATTACTGATGTGACTCCGATCCCTCATAACGGTTGTCGTCCGCCGAAAAAACGTCGCGTATAACGCTTCGTTTTCCAGGTTAGTTGGAGAAAGAAAATGGCAAGATATTTGGGTCCTAAGCTCAAGCTGAGCCGTCGTGAGGGCACCGACTTATTCCTTAAGTCTGGCGTTCGCGCGATCGATACCAAGTGTAAAATTGAACAAGCTCCTGGCCAGCACGGTGCGCGTAAGCCGCGTCTGTCTGACTATGGTGTGCAGTTGCGTGAAAAGCAAAAAGTTCGCCGCATTTACGGTGTGCTGGAGCGTCAGTTCCGTAACTACTACAAAGAAGCAGCACGTCTGAAAGGCAACACCGGTGAAAACCTGTTGGCTCTGCTGGAAGGTCGTCTGGACAACGTTGTATACCGTATGGGCTTCGGCGCCACTCGTGCAGAAGCACGTCAGCTGGTTAGCCATAAAGCAATTATGGTAAACGGTCGTGTTGTTAACATCGCTTCTTATCAGGTTAGTCCGAATGACGTTGTTAGCATTCGTGAGAAAGCGAAGAAGCAGTCTCGCGTGAAAGCCGCTCTGGAGCTGGCTGAGCAGCGTGAAAAGCCAACCTGGCTGGAAGTTGATGCTGGCAAGATGGAAGGTACGTACAAGCGTAAGCCTGAGCGTTCTGATCTGTCTGCGGACATTAACGAACACCTGATCGTCGAGCTTTACTCCAAGTAAAGCTTAGTACCAAAGAGAGGACACAATGCAGGGTTCTGTGACAGAGTTTCTAAAACCGCGCCTGGTAGATATCGAGCAAGTGAGTTCGACGCACGCCAAGGTGACCCTTGAGCCTTTAGAGCGTGGCTTCGGCCATACTCTGGGTAACGCACTGCGCCGTATTCTGCTCTCATCGATGCCGGGTTGCGCGGTGACCGAGGTTGAGATTGATGGTGTACTACATGAGTACAGCACCAAAGAAGGCGTTCAGGAAGACATCCTGGAAATCCTGCTCAACCTGAAAGGGCTGGCGGTGAGAGTTCAGGGTAAAGATGAAGTTATTCTTACCTTGAATAAATCTGGCATTGGCCCTGTGACTGCAGCCGATATCACCCATGATGGGGATGTCGAAATCGTCAAGCCGCAGCACGTGATCTGCCACCTGACCGATGAAAACGCGTCTATTAGTATGCGTATCAAAGTTCAGCGCGGTCGTGGTTATGTGCCGGCTTCTACCCGAATTCATTCGGAAGAAGATGAGCGCCCAATCGGCCGTCTGCTGGTCGACGCCTGCTACAGCCCTGTAGAGCGTATTGCCTACAATGTTGAAGCAGCGCGTGTAGAACAGCGTACCGACCTGGACAAGCTGGTCATCGAAATGGAAACCAACGGCACAATCGATCCTGAAGAGGCGATTCGTCGTGCGGCAACCATCCTGGCTGAACAACTGGAAGCTTTCGTTGATTTACGTGATGTACGTCAACCGGAAGTGAAAGAAGAGAAACCAGAATTCGATCCGATCCTGCTGCGCCCTGTTGACGATCTGGAATTGACTGTCCGCTCTGCTAACTGCCTCAAGGCAGAAGCTATCCACTATATCGGTGATCTGGTACAGCGTACCGAGGTTGAGCTTCTTAAGACGCCTAACCTGGGTAAAAAATCTCTTACCGAGATTAAAGACGTGCTGGCTTCCCGTGGACTGTCTCTGGGTATGCGCCTGGAAAACTGGCCACCGGCAAGCATCGCTGACGAGTAACCGGATCACAGGTTAAGGTTTTACTGAGAAGGATAAGGTCATGCGCCATCGTAAGAGTGGTCGTCAACTGAACCGCAACAGCAGCCATCGCCAGGCTATGTTCCGCAACATGGCAGGTTCACTGGTTCGTCATGAAATCATCAAGACGACCCTGCCTAAAGCGAAAGAGCTGCGTCGCGTAGTTGAGCCGCTGATTACTCTTGCCAAGACTGATAGCGTTGCTAATCGTCGTCTGGCATTCGCCCGTACTCGTGATAACGAGATCGTGGCAAAACTGTTTAACGAGCTGGGCCCGCGTTTCGCGAGCCGCGCCGGTGGTTACACTCGCATTCTGAAGTGTGGCTTCCGTGCAGGCGACAACGCGCCGATGGCATACATCGAGCTGGTTGATCGTTCAGAGAAAACAGAAGCTGCTGCAGAGTAATCTGTAGTAACGTAAAAAAACCCGCTTCGGCGGGTTTTTTTATACCCTCCTGAACCCCACATATCTACAATAATTGTATTCTTTTCGTTCAATCCCTGGAGCGACGTATGTGGTTACTTGACCAGTGGGCAGAGCGTCATATTATCGAGGCACAGCGTAAAGGCGAGTTTGATAATCTGCTTGGCCGCGGCGAGCCGCTTATTCTGGATGATGATTCTCATGTGCCGGCGGAACTTCGTGCGGGTTATCGCTTACTCAAGAATGCGGGCTGTCTTCCCCCTGAACTGGAGCAGCGCAGAGACGCTATTCAGTTACTTGATATCCTCAACAGTATCCGGGAAGATGACCCTCGTTACCATCAGGTTAGTCGCCAGCTCTCGCTGCTTGAACTAAAACTTCGGCAGGCTGGGTTGAGTACCGACTTTTTACACGGTGAGTATGCGGAAAAACTGCTGCATAAAATCAACGATAATTAACGGAGCTTGTATGTATCGCATTGGTGAGCTGGCAAAGCTGGCAGACGTAACGCCTGATACCATTCGCTACTATGAAAAACAGCAGATGATGGATCATGAGGTACGTACTGAAGGCGGATTTCGTCTGTATACCGAAAACGATCTGCAGCGTCTCAAGTTTATTCGTTATGCGCGGCAGTTGGGTTTCACGCTTGAGTCGATCCGCGAACTTTTATCGATCCGAATTGATCCTGAGCACCATACCTGTCAGGAGTCAAAAAGTATTGTGCAAGAGCGATTGCAGGAGGTTGAAGCCAGGATTGCGGAACTGCAAACGATGCAGCGTTCGTTACAAAGGCTTAATGATGCTTGTTGTGGAACGGCCCACAGTAGCGTCTATTGTTCCATTCTGGAAGCCCTGGAGCAGGGGGCCAGTGGGGCGAAATCAGGATGTTGATTTATTGAACCGGCGGGGCTACACTCGCGCCGTTAATTTATACAATCGGGAGACATTATGAGTCGTTATCAACATAAGAAAGGGCAGATAAAGGACAATGCCATTGAGGCATTACTGCACGATCCCCTTTTCAGGCAACGCGTTGAAAAAAATAAGAAAGGCAAAGGAAGCTATCTGCGCAAAGGTAAACACAGTAATCGAGGGAACTGGGAGGCCAGTGGCAAGAAAGTAAGTGACTTTTTTACCACTGGCCTTCTGCTTATTAAGAACGGTTATTTTGTTCTTTCAGCAGATCGCGGATTTCGCCCAATAACACTTCCTCTTTAGAAGGCGCTGGCGGAGCTGCCGGCTCTTCTGCTTTTTTACGGTTGAGTCTGTTGATAAGCTTAATGGCAACAAAGATAGCAAAGGCCACAATCACAAAATCAAATACGTTCTGGATAAACACGCCGTAATGCATGACGACCGCCGGAATATCTCCCTGCGCTTCGCGTAACGTAAAAGCAAATTGTTTAAAGTCGATCCCGCCGATTAACAATCCCAACGGCGGCATAATGATATCGGCAACCAGTGAAGAAACAATCTTACCGAATGCCGCGCCAATAATGACACCCACTGCCAAATCCACAACATTCCCGCGCATCGCGAATTCGCGAAATTCTTTAATAAAACTCATTTTTATTCTCCCTATGCAGCTGACGTTATAAGTTTAACAAATGCTAAGGCATTTTCCATTTACGGCTTCTGTTTAGCGAAATAAATTAAACCTTGATAAATAAAGGGAATTAAAAAGGGCGCTGAATGAGCGCCCCTTAAATTAGAGGAAGAAAGGACTTGGCTGGAACAGACGTTCGACGTCGGTAATAAACTTTTTATCGGTCAAAAACATAATGACGTGATCGCCTTGTTCAATGCGTAAATTGTCATTAGCAATCATGACATCATTACCGCGAACGACCGCGCCAATAATGGTGCCTGGCGGCAGTTTTATTTCGTCAATGACGCGGCCAACCACGCGGGAAGTGCTTTCATCGCCGTGCGCGACGGCTTCGATGGCTTCGGCAACCCCGCGACGTAGTGAGGAAACGCCGACGATATCTGCTTTACGCACATGGCTCAGTAATGCAGAGATGGTGGCCTGCTGCGGAGAAATCGCAATATCTATAACGCTACCCTGCACAAGATCGACATAAGCGCGGCGCTGAATTAGCACCATGACTTTCTTGGCGCCCATCCGCTTGGCCAACATCGCGGACATGATATTGGCTTCATCATCGTTAGTGACCGCGATAAAGAGATCGACCTGATCAATATGCTCCTCCGCCAGCAATTCCTGATCGGAAGCGTCGCCAAAAAAGACGATCGTGTTTTGCAGCTTCTCAGCCAGTTCTGCGGCGCGTTGTTGATCGCGTTCGATCAATTTAACGCTATAGTCTTTTTCCAGACGCCTTGCCAGCCCGGCGCCGATATTGCCGCCGCCCACCAGCATGATGCGCTTGTAGGGTTTTTCCAGACGCTGTAATTCGCTCATTACTGCACGGATATGCTGTGAAGCCGCAATAAAGAAGACTTCATCCCCTGCTTCCACGATAGTCGAACCCTGAGGGCGGATTGGTCTGTCATGACGGAAAATTGCGGCAACGCGGGTATCGATATGCGGCATATGCTCTCGCATTGTCGAGAGCGCGTTACCTATTAGTGGACCGCCATAGTAGGCTTTTACTACTGCCAGACTGACTTTCCCTTCGGCAAAGTTTACAACCTGTAATGCTCCCGGATACTCGATCAGACGATAAATATTATCGATAACCAACTGCTCCGGCGCGATCAGATGATCAATCGGAACCGCTTCAGAATGAAAGAGTTTATCCGCATCGCGAACATAGTCCGGGGAGCGAATGCGGGCGATACGGTTTGGAGTGTTGAAGAGTGAATAGGCTACCTGACAGGCAACCATATTAGTTTCATCTGAACTGGTGACAGCGACCAGCATATCCGCATCGTCAGCGCCCGCTTCGCGCAACACGCGGGGATGCGAACCATGCCCCTGAACTACGCGTAGATCGAACTTATCTTGCAAACTGCGTAACCGTTCGCCGTTGGTATCAACCACCGTGATGTCGTTGTTTTCGCCGACCAGGTTTTCCGCCAGTGTTCCGCCAACTTGCCCTGCGCCCAGTATGATAATTTTCATCAGTCGTGGCCCGTTATCTCATCACTTCTTGATTAGCTTAGCGTAAAAGAACCCATCACCTTCTTCGCCGCCCGGCAGATTTTGCTGTCCTGGCTGATCAGGTGTTCCCGTTTCTCTGAGCGCGGCATCGGGAGTGCGTTGCAAAAAGGTTTTGATCTGATCGCGGTTTTCTTCCGGCAGTACGGAACAGGTGGCGTAAACCAGCGTCCCGCCGGGCTTCAGGCGCTGCCAGACGGCATCAAGAATTTCCGCCTGTAATTGCGCCAGTTCCGCGATATCGCGATCGCGACGCAGCCATTTGATATCTGGATGACGGCGAATGACGCCGGTTGCGGAGCAGGGCGCATCCAGCAGAATACGGTCAAACTGCTGCTCGCCGCACCATTGGGCGGGATAACGTCCATCCCCTTGTTTAACTGTCGCTTTCATCCCAAGACGCTTTAGGTTGTCGTAAACGCGGGAGAGTCGTTGTTCATCAATATCAACCGCCAACACGTCTGCTTCGGGGGCCACTTCGAGAATATGCGTGGTTTTACCGCCGGGCGCGGCGCACAAGTCTAAAATGTGCTCACCGTTCTGAGGAGCGAGAAAAACCGCACATCCCTGCGCAGAGGCATCCTGGACAGTTACCCAACCCTCAGCAAAACCGGGTAAAGCATGTACCGGAGCTGGCGTTTCCAGACGTACAGCGTCGGGATAATCGGGATGCGGATATCCCTTCATGCCTGCGTCTTCAAGTAAGCCAAGCCAACCGTCGCGGGTGTGGTGTGTACGATTTACACGTAGCCACATCGGTGGACGCTGGTTATTCGCTTCAATAATGCGTTGCCACTGTGTGGGGTAGGCATTTTGCAAACGCTTTACCAGCCAACCGGGATGTAAAAAGCGCGCATCGCTGGTCGCAAACTCATTAAGCAACGTTTCCTGCTGGCGCTGGAACTGGCGCAGGACGCCGTTAATTAACCCTTTCAACTGCGGACGTTTGATGGCGACCGCGCCTTCAACGGTTTCAGCCAGCGCCGCATGGGGAGGGACGCGGGTGTACAGCAACTGATAAAAGCCGACCATAATTAAGTAATGCACAGTACGCTGCTTGCCGGTCATTGGACGAGACATCAGCTTATTGATCAGCCATTCCAGCTGTGAAAGAGTGCGCAGGACGCCAAAGCACAGCTCCTGAAGTAGCGCTTTGTCTTTATCGGCGACTTTTTGTTGCAGCGGCGGGAGCACATTACTTAATGATTGTCCCTGCTCGACGACCTGTTCAACGGCCTGTGCTGCCAGACTACGTAAATTGTTTTGTTTTTTCATATGTATAAAATAAAAATGCCCGGTAACACCGGGCTTATAAAGACGTGACCGTCAGGCAAGACGGTTACCAGGAATAAACCATTCCCGGCGTGAATTTAACAGATCCTGGGCGCTCATCGCTTTTTTGCCGGCAGGCTGAAGCGAAAGCAAATTTAATATCCCCTTGCCTGTTGCAACCTGAATGCCCTGTTTCGTCGCGGCCAGAATGGTTCCCGGCAGCGACTGCGTGGCGTCCTCAATGACGGACGCCTGCCAGACTTTTACCGGCTGGCCGTCGATTTCCAGCCAGCTCATTGGCCACGGATTAAAGGCGCGAATGCAACGCTCCAGCTGTGCTGCGGAGAGAGACCAGTCAATACGCGCTTCTTCTTTACTGAGCTTTTCCGCATGAGTGACCAGCGCTTCATTCTGCGCTTCAGGCGTCGCTGTGCCGTCCGCCAGTTGTTTTAGTGTGGTAATTAACCCCTGCGGGCCAAGTTCAGCCAACTTATTATACAGTGAGCCACTGGTATCTTCTGCGGTAATCGGGCACGCAAGTTTATACAGCATGTCGCCGGTATCCAGCCCTACATCCATCTGCATAATTGTGACGCCGGTTTCCGCATCGCCTGCCCAAAGTGAGCGCTGAATAGGCGCCGCGCCGCGCCAGCGTGGAAGCAGCGAACCGTGAACGTTGATACATCCGAGACGGGGCATATCCAGCACTGCCTTTGGGAGAATCAGACCATATGCTACGACAACCATGACGTCGGCATGTAAGTCAGCAACCAGTTGCTGGTTTTCCTGAGGACGAAGCGACACGGGCTGGAAAACGGGCAGGCCTTTTTCTTCCGCCAGCACTTTTACCGGGCTGGGCATCAACTTTTTGCCGCGACCTGCTGGACGATCGGGTTGGGTAAATACGCCGACAACGTTATGTCCAGAAGTTAACAGCGCGTCGAGATGACGCGCTGCAAAGTCAGGTGTACCCGCAAAAATAATACGTAGTGAATCTGACACGTTGGTTCTTGTCCTTTAAGCCCGGGCGTTCAGGCGGTCGAGTTTTTCTACTTTCTGACGAATACGTTGTTGTTTCAGCGGCGACAAATAATCGATAAACAGTTTACCGACCAGGTGATCCATCTCATGCTGAATGCAGATTGCCAGTAAACCATCCGCTTCAAGCTCAAACGGGTTGCCGTCGCGATCCAGCGCGCGGATTTTCACTTTCTCGGCGCGCGGCACTAAAGCGCGCTGTTCCGGAATCGACAGACAGCCTTCTTCTATACCCGTTTCACCACTTTTCTCCAGCAATTCCGGGTTAATGAGTACCAGGCGCTCGTCGCGGTTTTCCGAAACGTCAATCACGATGATCCGCTGGTGGATATCGACCTGCGTTGCGGCCAGACCGATACCTTCTTCCGCGTACATCGTTTCGAACATATCATCGACGATACGCTGAATTTCTGCATTCACTTCTTCAACCGGCTTTGCGACTTTGCGAAGGCGCTCGTCCGGAATATGTAACACTTGCAAAACTGACATAATTATCCAGAGTTGTGTTCAGGAGTTGAAAAGATTATTACCTCTATTCTAGACAAATCCCCACCTGATTGACAGCATCAGTGACCAATCGCAAAGATTGTTCAGACTGCTTGTGGCAGGGGAGGGAAAGGATGGCCCGTACCGAAATTTGGTTACGTTTAATGTACGTCGGCGACCTTTATGGCGAGGCGATGTTGAACATGGCGAATTCGCTTATTCGCCAGCCTCAGATAAATCGCACGCACCTTCAGAAAGCTGGTCTTACCGCGCGGCAAGCTGAACGTTTTTTACAGCTTCCAGCAGGTGTGCTTGATGAGACATTACGCTGGCTTGAACTACCGCAGCACCATTTTCTGTGTGCGGATAGTGAAATTTATCCTCCCCAGCTGCGTGCTATTGACGATTATCCCGGCGCTATTTTTATTGACGGCGATCCTGCCTGTCTGCATACCTGCCAACTTGCCGTCGTAGGAAGCCGGAGCCACTCCTGGTATGGAGAACGCTGGGGACGTCTGCTTTGCGAAAGCCTTGCGAAAAGCGGTTTGACGATCACCAGCGGCCTTGCCCGGGGAATTGATGGCGTAGCACACAACGCCGCGGTGAGTATGGGGGGAAAAAGTGTAGCGGTGTTAGGGAATGGTTTGGCAAAGATTTATCCTCGCCGACATGCCGTGCTGGCTGAAAACTTGATTGCCACCGGCGGCGCAGTGGTCTCAGAATTTCCGCTTTCAACGCCTCCGCTACCGCAAAATTTTCCTCGCAGAAACCGCATTATCAGCGGACTGAGCAAAGGCGTGCTGGTGATTGAGGCGGCGTTGCGCAGCGGTTCGTTGGTGACGGCGCGCTGCGCGCTTGAACAGGGGCGGGACGTTTTTGCATTACCAGGCCCTATCGGTAGTCCGGGAAGCGAAGGAACGCACTGGTTAATTAAACAAGGGGCCACGCTTGTGACGACGCCGGAGGATATTCTGGAAAATTTGCAATACGGCTTACACTGGTTGCCAACTACGGCGGAAAATTCACTTTATTCACTAAATCAGGATGAGGCGGCATTGCCATTTCCTGAGCTCCTGGCTAACGTAGGAGATGAGGTAACACCTGTTGACGTCGTCGCTGAACGTGCCGGCCAACCTGTGCCAGCGGTAGTGGCTCAGCTACTCGAACTGGAGTTAGCAGGATGGATCGCAGCTGTACCCGGCGGCTATGTCCGATTAAGGAGGGCAAGCCATGTTCGACGTACTAATGTATTTGTTTGAAACATACATCCATAACGAAGCCGAGCTGCGCGTGGATCAGGACAGACTGGAGCGTGATCTCACCGACGCTGGGTTTGATCGCGAAGACATCTACAATGCGCTGCTGTGGCTGGAAAAACTCGCTGACTATCAGGATGGCCTCGCGGAACCCATGCAACTTGCTTCCGACCCTCTTTCAATGCGCATTTATACGGTTGAAGAGTGTGAAAGGCTTGATGCCAGTTGCCGGGGGTTCCTGTTATTCCTTGAGCAGATTCAGGTGCTAAACCTCGAAACACGAGAAATGGTGATTGAGCGTGTGCTGGCGCTGGATACCGCAGAGTTTGACCTGGAAGACTTGAAATGGGTTATTTTGATGGTGTTATTCAACATTCCGGGCTGTGAAAACGCCTATCAGCAAATGGAAGAATTACTCTTTGAGGTAAATGAAGGTATGCTGCATTGATAGGTGTTAATGCTGCATGAGTGAATATGGCTAAATCAGCACTGTTTTCGGTGCGTAAAAATGAGCCCTGCCCGCAGTGCGGGGCCGAACTGGTAATTCGCTCCGGGAAACATGGTCCGTTTCTCGGCTGTTCTCGCTATCCGGAATGCGATTACGTTCGTCCGCTGAAAAGTCAGGCGGACGGACATATCGTTAAAATTCTGGAGGGGCAACTGTGCCCTGAGTGTGGCGCCGTACTGGTGCTGCGTCAGGGGCGCTTTGGCATGTTCATCGGATGCAGTCAGTATCCGCAATGTGAACATACAGTGGTTATTGATAAACCGGATGAAACGGCGATTGCCTGTCCAGCCTGCCAGCAAGGACATTTGGTCCAGCGCCGTTCTCGTTACGGTAAAATCTTTCATTCCTGCGATCGCTACCCGGAATGTCAGTTCGTCATTAACTTCACACCGGTTGCGGGGGAATGCCCCGAGTGCCATTATCCGCTACTCATCGAAAAGAAAACCGCGCAGGGCGTGAAGCGCTTTTGCGCCAGTAAACAATGTGGAAAGCCGGTTCCGGTGGAATAAACAAGTGAATAATAACCTGCCAACAGGATCTATCGTCGCAGCGGTAGATCTCCTGAATAAAGAAAATGTCATCGCTTATCCAACAGAAGCCGTTTTCGGCGTCGGCTGCGATCCCGATAGTGAAACAGCCGTTACGCGCCTGCTGGCGTTAAAACAACGGCCCGTCGATAAGGGACTCATTTTGATTGCCGCCAGCTTTGAGCAGTTAAAACCTTATATTGATGACAGCATACTTACCGCCGCACAGCGTAAAGCGGTATTTGATTGCTGGCCCGGGCCGGTAACGTTTGTTTTTCCTGCGCCCGCGACAACGCCGCGTTGGCTCACGGGGCGTTTTGATTCCCTGGCCGTTCGTGTTACCAACCACCCGCTGGTGGTCGCGCTATGCAATGCGTATGGCAAACCGCTGGTTTCCACCAGCGCCAATCTGAGCGGATTACCGCCATGTCGTACCGTTGAAGAGGTACGTGCGCAATTTGGCGATGATTTTCCGGTGGTTGAAGGCGCAACGGGTGGGCGTTTAAATCCTTCAGAAATTCGCGATGCTCTGACGGGCGAACTGTTTCGACAGGGGTAATATGATGGAAACCTATGCTGTTTTTGGAAATCCGATTGCTCACAGCAAATCGCCATTTATTCATCAGCAGTTTGCTCAGCAGCTAGATATTGTTCACCCCTATGGTCGCGTGCTGGCCCCTATTAATAATTTCATTAATGCGCTTGATGCCTTTTTCGCGGCAGGGGGAAAAGGCGCAAACATCACAGTACCTTTTAAAGAGGAGGCGTTTGCGCGATCGGATGAGTTAACGGAACGAGCATCGCTGGCGGGAGCCGTCAATACATTAAAACGGCTGGAAGATGGTCGTTTGCTTGGCGACAATACTGACGGTATCGGTTTATTAAGCGATCTCGAACGTTTAAATTTTATCCGCCCAGGATTGCGTATTTTGCTGATTGGCGCGGGCGGCGCATCCCGGGGCGTGCTGTTACCCCTGCTTTCTTTGGATTGCGCGGTCACTATCACTAACCGTACAGCTTCACGTGCCGAAGCGTTGGCGAAAATCTTTGCTCATACCGGCAGCGTTCATGCCACGGATATGGACAAGCTGGATGGTTGTGAGTTTGACCTGATTATTAATGCGACCTCCAGCGGCATACGGGGCGAAATCCCGGCGATTCCGGCGTCACTTATTCACCCTTCCCTCTGTTGCTATGACATGTTCTATCAAAAAGGGAATACGCCATTTCTCTCCTGGTGTGTACAACAGGGCGCAAAACGCTACGCAGATGGGCTGGGAATGCTGGTGGGGCAGGCTGCACATGCCGTTTTGCTTTGGCACGGTGTATTACCGCAGGTCGAGCCAGTGATTGAGCTGCTACAGCAGGAATTATTAGCGTGAACCAGGCCATACAATTTCCTGACCGCGAAGAATGGGATACTGCCGCCAGTGCTATCATCTTTCCCGCCCTGGTTAATGGGATGCAACTCACGTGTGCAATAAAAAAAGATGTACTGGCGTATCGCTTTGGTGGAGAAACAGTGGAGCAATGGCTGGCCATTTTTCGTGAGTATCGCTGGGACCTGGAAGAAGAGGCGGAAGCATTAATCCTGGCCCAGCAGGAAGACGATCACGGTTGGATATGGTTATCCTGAGAAAGATAGTCGTCTTTCCATTTTACATAGTTATTGGCGGAGTACTGCAGACCCGATCTCTCAGCATCGCTCAGGGGGCGGATCTGTTTTACCGGACTGCCAAGATATAAATAGCCGCTTTCCAGCCGTTTGTGCTGCGGCACCAGGCTTCCCGCGCCAATCATTACGTCATCTTCTATTATCGCACCATCCAGCACAATGGAGCCCATACCGACCAGTACGCGGTTACCGATGGTACAGCCGTGCAGCATAACTTTATGGCCAACGGTAACATCTTCGCCAATGATTAAGGGGTTGCCGTGTGGATTGGATGGAGACTTGTGGGTTACGTGAAGAACGCTGCCATCCTGAATGTTCGTACGAGCCCCTATCGCAACGTAATTCACATCGCCGCGAATCACCACAAGCGGCCAGATCCCGACATCATCCGCCAGACGGACATCGCCAATAACCACGCTGCTGGTATCGATCATCACGCGCTGACCGATTTCAGGAAAAAGATCCTTATAAGGACGTAATGTGTCAGACATGTCTACCTCATCATAAATGAATAGTCATGAAGACTTTGGTTGCTTTAATGGCGTTGTGCAAGGGGAGATAGCATCAAAAAATCGCCACTTTGTGCAGGAATGGAGCGAAAGGGATGAAAAATCAACAAACAGAAAAAAAGATCCAAAAAACGCTTGTGCAAAAAAATGGGATCCCTATAATGCGCCTCCATCGACACGGCGGATGTGAATCACTTCACACAAACAGCCGGTCGGTTGAAGAGAAAAATCCTGAAATTCAGGGTTGACTCTGAAAGAGGAAAGCGTAATATACGCCACCTCGCGACGGTGAG
>NZ_JBGDOX010000019.1:0-2900 GCF_046558195.1 Salmonella sp. 5800
GGGTGATGACGGGATCGAACCGCCGACCCCCTCCTTGTAAGGGAGGTGCTCTCCCAGCTGAGCTAATCACCCACTTCTCAATTTCTTATCTACACGGCGGAGACTACATAAAGTAGTTGGTGGGTGATGACGGGATCGAACCGCCGACCCCCTCCTTGTAAGGGAGGTGCTCTCCCAGCTGAGCTAATCACCCCCGCTGTGTGGAGTCGCATTATAGGGAGAGTTGAAAATGAGTCAACGCATTTTCTAAAGTTTTTGTTTGTTCGTCGTAAAATTAAACAAAACGATCGTGAATTACCCCGCACTGCATGATTTCTATACGGAAATAGCAAAGCGCAGCGTTCTGACCGGATCAACATTGAGGAATCAAGCCACAGTGATAGAATACAAGGCTATTCATCTTTCCAGGATTTGCCGGTTGTCGGCATCTTTATAAACGTAAGGCCATTTCATGAAAATCAAAACTCGCTTCGCGCCTAGCCCGACAGGTTATCTGCACGTCGGCGGCGCGCGTACTGCTCTTTATTCCTGGCTTTTCGCACGTCACCACGGCGGTGAGTTCGTGCTGCGTATTGAAGACACCGATCTTGAGCGTTCCACGCCGGAAGCCATTGAAGCCATCATGGATGGTATGAACTGGCTGAACCTGGAATGGGACGAAGGCCCATATTTCCAGACCAAACGTTTTGATCGCTATAACGCGGTGATTGACGAGATGCTGGAGGCGGGAACGGCCTATAAATGCTACTGCTCTAAAGAGCGTCTGGAGCAACTGCGTGAAGATCAGATGGCGAAAGGCGAGAAGCCGCGTTATGACGGGCGCTGCCGCCACAGTCACGAACATCATGCCGACGATGAGCCATGCGTGGTGCGCTTTGCTAACCCGCAGGACGGTTCCGTTATTTTTGATGATCAGATCCGTGGGCCGATCGAATTCAGCAATCAGGAGCTGGACGATCTGATCATTCGTCGTACCGACGGTTCGCCGACCTACAACTTCTGTGTGGTGGTGGACGACTGGGATATGGAAATTACCCATGTGATTCGTGGCGAAGACCATATCAACAATACTCCGCGCCAGATTAACATTCTGAAAGCGTTAAACGCGCCGGTGCCGATGTACGCGCATGTGTCGATGATTAACGGCGACGACGGTAAAAAGCTGTCTAAACGTCACGGTGCGGTGAGCGTGATGCAGTATCGCGATGACGGTTATCTGCCGGAAGCGTTGCTGAACTATCTGGTGCGTCTGGGCTGGTCCAGCGGCGATCAGGAAATCTTCACCCGCGAAGAGATGATCAAGCTGTTCTCCCTCGGTGCGGTGAGCAAGTCTGCGAGCGCGTTCAACACCGATAAACTGCTGTGGCTGAACCACCACTATATCAATACGCTGGCGCCGGAATATGTGGCGACGCATTTGCAGTGGCATATCGAGCAGGAAAATATCGACACCCGTAACGGCCCGCAGCTTGCTGAACTGGTGAAGTTGCTGGGCGAACGCTGCAAAACTCTGAAAGAGATGGCGCAGAGCTGCCGCTACTTCTATGAAGACTTCAGCGAGTTTGACGCCGATGCGGCGAAAAAACACCTCCGCCCGGTGGCGCGTCAGCCGCTGGAAGTGGTGCGCGACAAGCTGTCGGCGATTACGGACTGGTCAGCAGAAAACGTCCACCACGCGATTCAGGCCACGGCGGATGAGCTGGAAGTGGGGATGGGTAAAGTAGGGATGCCGCTGCGTGTGGCTGTGACCGGTGCCGGGCAGTCGCCTGCGCTGGATGTCACCGTACATGCGATTGGTAAAACCCGCAGCATTGAGCGCATCAACAAAGCGCTGGGCTTTATCGCCGAGCGTGAAAGCCAGCAGTAACGCCAGCTGAAACAGAATAAACGGCAGGGCAGACGCCTGCCGTTTATTATTTGTTAGTCCGCCTCATTGATACCTAAACGCGTCAGAAATCCGCGAATACCTTCCCGCGATAAAAACAGCGCCAGTTTTTCCTGTTCCTGAGCAGACATATTTTCAACGGCATCAATAATTTGTCGATAAGCGTGACTGTGCGCCGCGTTCGCATATTCTGCGAAAGCCTCTTCCGCCTGATAAAACGCAGGCAGTTTGCGAAAAGCCGGAATATTGAGAATAAACTCCCGCACGCTGGCATCAATATGGATGAGTCTTGCGCGTCCGCCTTTGACGCCGGGAAATTTTTCGGTTTTCCAGTGTTGTTCTCTGATCCAGCGATTGACGGTTTGTCTGGCCACGCCGAGGCATTCAGCCAGCTCTTCAGTGGTCATTTTACTGCGTAATCTTTTCATATTATTTGCTATCGCGTATCCCTAAGCGTTGTAACAAACCGGTAATCCCTTCACGCACGAGGAGAGAGGTAAACTGTTTCTGCTCGGATGAGGTCATCTCTTTGGCAAGCGTCATGAGCAGCGCTTCAAGCGATGCGTTGCTGGCAGGCGTAAATGTGTCTGCGTGATGGTCAACTGAACGTTCAGCGCTGCGGATATATTCACGAACCTGTTCGTTTACATGAACCAGACGGGCTTTACCGCCCTGGACGCCAGGTTTGGGCGATGTTGCCCAGCCTTCTTTCCGTACCCATTTATTGATGGTTTGTCGGCTGTAACCGGTGAGATTAGCGAGTTCTTCTGGCGTCATCCGTTCCTTGAACATAACGATTCCCTGAATAGTCGTGGGGTTAATTAGTGGTTCATTTTATAGCACCATTTTAGTCGAAACCGTGACGTGTTTAACTACTGAATGCGAGTTGTGCCGCAATGTCCTTTATTTGAATGCTTTTTCAGCGATTGAATTCGGCAAGTTCATTTTGCCGTTGACACATGCCGAGGGAATTCATATGATGCCGCCCGTCAACTCGACAAGCTTTACGTAGTGG
>NZ_JBGDOX010000019.1:2998-23583 GCF_046558195.1 Salmonella sp. 5800
GGGGCTATAGCTCAGCTGGGAGAGCGCTTGCATGGCATGCAAGAGGTCAGCGGTTCGATCCCGCTTAGCTCCACCAAATTTACTCCCGATAAATTTGGCGTATACGTAAAAGCACTATGGGGCTATAGCTCAGCTGGGAGAGCGCTTGCATGGCATGCAAGAGGTCAGCGGTTCGATCCCGCTTAGCTCCACCAACATTCAAACCCCCGCTGAAAAGCGGGGGTTTTTGCTTTTTGTCACAAAATTCATGGCGTCTGATCTGCTCTTCAGGTGCGTTTGTTTGCCGCTGCTTTGCGGTCAATATGAGCTTTTGTTAGATTGCTTCATAATGCGAATATACTTATTATTCATGCGCCTTATATAATGATGTGAGCATTAAAGCAATGCTGGATAAGTGTAACGTATTAAAAAATATAAAAATATTTTTACTGGCTTTCTGCCTGACTGTTCCGGCTGTTCTGCTATCCCGTCTCATTTCTCCCCGCGCCACAATTGATTCCAGCTATATCTTTCTGGCCTGGCTACCGCTCTGCGTCATGTTTTCCGTGCTGTTCTTATTTGGCCGCCGTGGCGTCGCGCCGATGGTAGGCGGAATGATGTTGACTAATGAATGGAATTTTCATTTACCTCTGCCACAGGCGATGGTGCTGCTATTTTGCCAGACGTTTCCCGTGTTGCTGGTTTGCGCTATCGTACGCTGGCAGCTGGGCGCGCGCTGGCGCTACGGAATACCCAACCAAGGCATCTGGCTACGCGTTTTCTGGTTAGGGTTAATGACGCCGTTTGGCATAAAAATCAGTATGCATCTGGCGGGGCACTACCTGGCTTTCCCGGTGACAATCTCTACCTTCTTTGGCACCGGCACCGCTATTTTCTCGATTGTTGATTTATTGAGTCTAATTTCTGCCGCGCTTATTTTTACCCTCTTTTTCTATTATCCGCTGCGGATGATAGTCAGCCCGCACTATATTCGTATTTTCTGGCGGAGGGATGTCGCTCCTTATCTCGCCAAAGAAAAACGCCTGTTTACGCTTCTCTGGTTTGCCACTCTGGCGACGCTATTAGCGGTGCTGTGTACGCCTTTCGAGACAAAGTATATTGCTGGCTATCTGGTGCCAGTTCTGTTCATTGGATTTACCCTCGGCGTGGGGAAAATCAGTTATCCGCTGTTGAATTTTAGTTGGGCTCTCACTGCGCTATTCCTGCTTAGCTATAACCGCAATTTTCTGCAGGGCGTGGGCTCAGAATATTCGCTGGCATTTATCCTTTCAGTTCTCATTTCTTTTAGTATTTGTTTGTTGTACATGGCGCGGATTAATCAGCGCAGCGAATGGTTGAATCGACAATGGCACTCGCAGGCGTTGACCGATCCGTTGACGCAACTGCCTAACCTGCGTGCGCTGGAGCAGTTTCTTTTACAGGATGCCGGGCAAAGCGTGTGTTATTTACGCATGGAAAACCTGGAATTTCTGAGCCGTCATTACGGTATGCAGATGCGCGTGCATTGCGAACGCGAGGTGTTTCGCGTGTTGCAGCCGCTGCTGCTGGAAAAGGAGAAAATTTTCCATCTGCCGGGCAGTGAATTATTGCTGGTATTGACGGGACCGGAGACGGAAGCCCGCCTGCAATATATGCTCAATGTGCTTAATAACCGCAAAATTTACTGGAACAATACCGGTCTGGACATGGAATACGGCGCATCGTGGGGAACATTCGATGGTCGCCAGGAAACCTTGCAACCGCTGTTGGGGCAATTAAGCTGGCTGGCGGAGCAATCCTGTTCGCACCGTCGGGTGCTTGCACTGACCCAGAGTATTGAAGCCGCTTCCGGGCAGACGACGGAACGGGTGCTGCGGTTGCAGAAAATCCGTCAGGCGCTGGAGCGCGGCGCGCTGGTTTTGTATGCGCAACCCATTCGCGACGCGCAGGGAAAAGGGTATGACGAGATTCTGACGCGGCTTCGGTGCGACGACGGTATCATGATGCCGAATCAGTTCATTCCGCTTATCGCCCAGTTTAACCTGAGCGTACGGTTTGATATGCAGGTGATGGAAGCGCTCCTGCAATGGTTGTCCGCGCATCCTTCGGCGGAGCAGGGGGCGCGTTTCTCGGTTAATTTGATGCCGCTGACGCTGCTGCAAAAAGAGACGGCGTCGCGCATTATGCAGCTTTTTAAACGCTATGGCGTCCCGCCTGCTTCGGTCATCATCGAAATTACTGAAGAACAGGCCTTCTCTCATTCCGAAATCAGTATGCACAATATCAACCAGTTGCGTAAGTTTGGCCTAAAAATCGCCATTGATGATTTCGGCACCGGTTATGCAAACTATGAACGGCTAAAACGCCTCAAGGCGGACATCATTAAAATCGACGGCTGTTTCGTAAAAGATATCCTGACGGACTCCCTGGATGCGATGATCGTGAAATCCATCACTGATTTAGCGAAAGCAAAATCGTTGAGCGTCGTGGCTGAGTTTGTTGAAACGCCTGCGCAGCGCGATCTGCTATTGCAGCTTGGCGTACACAGTTTGCAGGGATATCTGATTGGCCGCCCGCGCCCGTTAGGCAAATAAGCGGCATAAAAAAACCGGGGATAGCTCCCCGGTTTCTACATTAAACGCAGACTTACAGTACCAGCGCCGCGATAGAGGCGGACAGTACGCTCACCAGCGTAGAACCGTAAACCAGTTTCAGACCAAAACGGGAAACCACGTTGCCTTGCTCTTCGTTCAGGCCTTTAATCGCGCCCGCAATAATACCGATGGAAGAGAAGTTCGCGAAGGAGACCAGGAAGACGGAGATAATGCCTTCAGCGCGTGGAGAGAGGGTAGAGGCGATTTTCTGCAGATCCATCATCGCCACGAATTCGTTGGAAACCAGTTTGGTTGCCATGATACTGCCCACCTGCAGCGCTTCGCTGGACGGCACACCCATTACCCATGCGACCGGGTAGAAGATGTAACCCAGAATGCCCTGGAAGGAGATGCTGTAGCCGAACCAACCGGTAACCGTTGCGAACAGCGCGTTCAGCGCCGCGATCAGCGCGATGAAGCCGATCAGCATCGCCGCGACGATAATCGCCACTTTAAAACCTGCCAGAATGTACTCGCCCAGCATTTCGAAGAAACTTTGGCCTTCATGCAGGTTCGACATCTGAATATTTTCTTCGCTGGCATCAACGGTATAGGGGTTGATCAGCGACAGAACGATAAAGGTGCTGAACATGTTCAGAACCAGCGCTGCGACCACATATTTAGGGTCCAGCATGGTCATATACGCGCCCACGATAGACATGGAAACGGTCGACATCGCCGTTGCAGCCATGGTGTACATGCGGTTACGGGACATTTTGCCGAGGATATCTTTATAAGCGATAAAGTTCTCAGACTGACCGAGGATCAGCGAGCTGACGGCGTTAAAAGATTCCAGTTTGCCCATACCGTTTACTTTGGACAGCAGGAAACCAATAGCGCGGATGACCACTGGCAGAACACGGATATGCTGGAGAATACCGATCAACGCGGAAATAAAGACGATCGGGCACAATACTTTCAGGAAGAAGAACGCCAAACCTTGATCGTTCATACTGCCGAAGACGAAGTTTGTCCCTTCGTTGGCAAATCCGAGCAGTTTTTCAAACATCTCGGAGAAACCTTTTACGAAGCCAAGGCCAACATCAGAGTTCAGGAAGAACCAGGCCAGTAGCACTTCGATAACAAGTAACTGAATGACATAACGAATGCGAATTTTTTTACGGTCACTGCTAACCAGCAGTGCGAGTACCGCAACAACGGCAAGCGCCAGGACAAAATGAAGGACGCGGTCCATATTTGCTCCAAATATGAGGCAGGTTTAATTTTCGTGCACATTCTATGCAACAGCCGTAAAGAAAACGAGATCCAACACACACTATAATAAGGACCTGTGACGAGATTCAAAATTAGTGATCTGTAATACACTTTTACTGTACTGAATATGAAAATGAAAAGTTATATCAGTGTGCTAATCTTGTAATGTTAAGCAAAACTGTTCTGATACAGGTCGTCATCGTATCGGTCTATCGTTTCACACTATCAAAGTAATCACCCGTACCCATTGAAATGCACTTGATAATCATTATCAATAAACATAGCATGAAACATAGCAAAGGCTATGTTTTTGAGGCAAAAGATGACTGACAATCGCGTAGAGAATAGCAGCGGACGGGCGGCGCGCAAGCTAAGGCTCGCATTAATGGGACCTGCGTTCATTGCCGCGATTGGTTATATCGATCCCGGTAACTTCGCGACCAATATTCAGGCCGGCGCCAGCTTTGGCTACCAGCTACTCTGGGTGGTGGTCTGGGCGAACCTGATGGCGATGCTGATTCAAATCCTCTCGGCAAAACTCGGAATCGCCACGGGCAAGAACCTGGCGGAGCAAATTCGCGACCATTATCCGCGCCCGGTAGTCTGGTTTTACTGGGTACAGGCGGAAATCATCGCGATGGCCACCGATTTAGCTGAATTTATCGGCGCGGCAATAGGTTTTAAGCTGATCCTGGGCGTTTCTTTATTACAGGGCGCGGTATTGACCGGTATCGCGACGTTTCTGATTTTAATGTTACAACGCCGCGGTCAAAAACCGCTTGAAAAAGTCATCGGCGGTTTACTGCTTTTTGTCGCCGCTGCTTACATTGTGGAGCTGTTTTTCTCTCAGCCTGATATGGCGCAGCTCGGCAAAGGAATGGTTATCCCGGCGCTACCGAACCCGGAAGCCGTATTCTTAGCCGCCGGCGTGCTTGGCGCGACGATTATGCCGCACGTGATTTATCTGCACTCGTCATTAACACAGCATCTGCACGGCGGAACGCGGCAACAACGGTACTCAGCAACGAAATGGGATGTCGCTATTGCCATGACGATTGCCGGTTTTGTCAATCTGGCAATGATGGCGACCGCCGCGGCGGCGTTTCATTTTAGCGGCCACACCGGCATCGCCGACCTCGATCAGGCATACCTGACGCTGGAACCGTTACTAAGCCATGCGGCGGCAACGGTGTTTGGTCTTAGTCTGGTAGCGGCAGGGCTTTCCTCCACTGTGGTAGGGACTCTGGCGGGGCAGGTGGTGATGCAAGGGTTTGTCCGTTTTCACATTCCGCTGTGGGTACGGCGCACCATTACCATGCTGCCCTCATTTATTGTGATTTTGATGGGGCTGGACCCTACCCGAATTCTGGTGATGAGCCAGGTGCTGCTGAGTTTTGGTATTGCGCTGGCGCTGGTGCCGCTCCTGATTTTCACCAGTAACGCTACGCTAATGGGCGAGCTGGTGAACACGCGGCGGGTAAAACAGATTGGCTGGATAATTGTCGTGCTGGTCGTCGCCCTGAATATTTGGTTGCTGGTTGGAACGGTGATGGGGTTGTCATAAAGACAGAAAGATAGCAGGCCCGATGCGTGGGTGTCATCGGGCTATTATTCAGCAGGAGGCTTAGTGATGATGTTTGTGACCCCGGCCTCGCCCGCGATGATCGTCGCGATCGCGCCAGCCTTCCCGATAACCGCGTTCATACGCTTTACGCTTATCCCAGCCGCGATGATAGCCGTTGTCATGGCGCCACCAGCGATTTTTACGCCATTCATAATGGTTGTGCCAGTAATCACGGTCGCGCCAGCGACCACCGTCCCAGTAGTTACCGTAATCATCGCGATCGCCAATCTGTAATTTTATTGAGGGCAACAGGGTGATTTCGCCCGCATTCGCGGCAAGCGGTGTAAAAGCCAGCAAGGCTGCCGCCAGAATCAGTGACCTGAACATACTTTCTCTCCTTCACGATCGAGCCGTCGCCGGCCTGTTAATGCAATATTACAAAGCAGTAAAGATTTGTTTCATCGCCTTAACTCTTAAATCATGAAGGAGAGCATTTTTTGCTAAAACCGGCCCTCCAGAATAGCGTCAATTTCTGCACATTCCGCCGCCGAAAAACGGCGATTGGCCAGCATTCCTACGGCGTCTTCGATTTGCGACGGTTTGCTGGCGCCAATCAGTACCGAGGTAACGTTATCGTTACGCAGCACCCAGGCGAGCGCCATCTGAGACAATTTTTGGCCCCGTCGCGCAGCCAGTTCATTCAACTGGCGAACTTTTTCCAGTTTGTCGGCGGTAATCTGTTCTGGTTTAAGGAAACGGCTTCCGCTCGCCGCGCGGGAATCTTCCGGAATACCATTCAAATAACGGTCAGTGAGCTGCCCGCCCGCCAGCGGCGAGAAGGCAATACTACCGACGCCTTTTTCCTGCAACAGCGCCAGCAGCCCGTCCTCTACCCAACGCTCAAAAAGCGAATATTTAGGCTGATGAATCAGGCAAGGCGTGCCGAGATCCTCCAGAATATCGATAGCTTGTCTGGCCAGATCGGCAGGATAGTTAGAGATCCCCACGTACAACGCTTTGCCCTGGCGCACAAGGTGATCTAACGCTTTCATCGTCTCTTTAAGCGGCGTTTCGGGATCGGGACGATGGTGATAAAAGATATCGACATACTCCAGCCCCATACGTTTCAGGCTTTGATCGAGGCTGGCGATAAGGTATTTCCGTGAACCCCAGTCGCCATAAGGGCCATCCCACATGGTGTAGCCCGCTTTGGTGGAGATGATCAACTCATCGCGCCACGGTAAAAAATCTTCCTGCAGAATGCGGCCAAAATTGCATTCTGCGGAGCCCGGCGGCGGCCCATAATTATTGGCGAGATCAAAGTGGGTAATGCCCAGATCGAACGCGCGTTGCAGCAGCGCCCGGCTATTTTCTACCCGTGTCGCATCGCCGAAGTTGTGCCATAACCCCAGCGAAATGGCGGGAAGTTTGACGCCGCTGCGCCCGCAGCGACGATACTCCATTGTATGATAACGATTCTCATCGGGCTGATAAATCATAACCTTTCCCCCTGTGGCGTGAATAAATAGTGTATACGGTTACACTCGCCAGGCGGTATCCGGCTTTTACTGTTTGCCGCTGTAAACATTGTTTTCCAGGCTTTCATCCCCGTCGTGCTGGACAGCCATTGGCATTCCTTAATACTCAACATAATGTCAACGTCAGAAGGAAAGCTGTCATGCAAAACCCCTATACCGTGGCCGACTATTTGCTGGACAGACTGGCAGGATGCGGCATTGGCCATCTTTTTGGCGTACCGGGCGATTATAACTTGCAGTTTCTTGACCATGTGATTGACCACCCGACCTTGCGTTGGGTGGGATGCGCCAATGAGCTGAACGCCGCTTATGCCGCGGACGGTTATGCACGCATGTCGGGCGCTGGAGCGCTACTCACCACCTTTGGCGTGGGAGAACTTAGCGCTATTAACGGTATCGCGGGCAGTTACGCGGAATATGTCCCGGTCTTGCATATCGTCGGCGCGCCCTGTAGCGCTGCGCAGCAACGTGGCGAATTGATGCACCATACCCTCGGTGACGGCGATTTTCGTCATTTTTATCGCATGAGTCAGGCGATATCCGCTGCCAGCGCAATATTGGATGAACAGAACGCCTGCTTCGAGATTGACCGCGTATTGGGTGAAATGCTTGCCGCACGCAGGCCAGGATACATCATGTTGCCCGCCGACGTGGCGAAAAAAACGGCCATCCCGCCTACGCAGGCGCTGGCGTTGCCCGTGCATGAAGCGCAAAGCGGCGCGGAGACGGCTTTTCGTTACCACGCCCGTCAGTGCCTGATGAACAGTCGGCGCATTGCGCTATTGGCCGACTTTCTTGCCGGGCGTTTTGGTTTACGACCATTGTTGCAGCGCTGGATGGCGGAAACGCCCATCGCTCATGCGACACTACTGATGGGGAAGGGGCTTTTTGATGAACAGCACCCGAACTTCGTTGGCACCTATAGCGCAGGCGCCAGCAGCAAAGAAGTGCGTCAGGCCATAGAGGACGCCGATAGGGTTATCTGCGTCGGCACCCGTTTTGTCGATACCCTTACGGCCGGATTTACCCAACAATTGCCGGCGGAACGCACGCTGGAGATTCAGCCTTACGCGTCGCGCATCGGCGAAACCTGGTTCAACCTCCCGATGGCGCAGGCGGTGTCTACGCTGCGCGAACTGTGCCTGGAATGCGCTTTTGCGCCGCCGCCGACGCGTTCCGCCGGACAGCCAGTGCGGATTGATAAGGGAGAACTGACCCAGGAAAGCTTCTGGCAAACCTTACAGCAGTATCTCAAACCCGGCGATATTGTCCTTGTCGACCAGGGGACCGCCGCCTTTGGCGCTGCCGCGCTGTCGCTTCCTGACGGCGCGGAAGTTGTGGTTCAGCCGCTGTGGGGGTCTATCGGCTATTCCTTGCCCGCCGCGTTTGGCGCGCAAACCGCCTGCCCCGATCGGCGGGTAATTCTGATTATTGGCGATGGCGCGGCGCAGCTCACGATTCAGGAGATGGGCTCGATGTTACGCGACGGGCAGGCGCCGGTTATCCTGCTGCTCAACAATGACGGCTATACCGTAGAGCGCGCCATTCACGGCGCGGCCCAGCGGTATAACGACATCGCGAGCTGGAACTGGACGCAGATACCACCGGCGCTAAACGCGGCGCAACAGGCGGAGTGCTGGCGGGTGACGCAGGCTATCCAACTGGCAGAGGTCCTCGAACGGTTGGCGCGCCCACAACGTCTGTCATTTATTGAAGTGATGTTGCCAAAAGCCGATCTGCCGGAATTACTGCGTACCGTGACCCGGGCGCTGGAAGCCCGCAACGGGGGATAATGGCCCCCGCTGCGCCGGATTAGGGTTCGTGACGGTTGGCGGCCAGCAACGGTTTTCCCGCCAGCAATAGCCAGGCGGGGAGCATCACAATGCAGAGCAGCGGCAGCAGATTGGTATCCGGTACGACAACTGCCGCCATAAACAGACTGAGCCAGCCGTCACGCGTCACTACCAGCACTAAGCCAAGAATCGCGCAGGAGACGGTAATCGCCGCGGGTACGGCCTCAACATGAGCATGGAGCATGAGCCCCAGCGCCGCGCCGATAAACACAGCCGGAAAAATGCGCCCGCCGCGAAAGCCGCTCGCCGCCGCGATGACCAGCGCGGCGAGTTTGACGGCGGCTAAGGTAAAATAATCTCCCGCGCCCAACGTCTGGCTAAACGCCATTTGTTGCATTTCGTCCAGTCCTTTAAACAGGGTAAGCGGCCCGCCAATGACGCCCAGAATACCCAGTATAAAACCGCCAATGCCGAGAATCAGGACCGGATTTTTTAGTCGGTGCAGCAACTCATGCAGACGCGGAAGGCACCAGACGGCGACCATCCCTGCAGCAATGGCGATCGCCGCGACGATCGCTCCGCTGGCAATGTCCACCAGCCGCATCTGCGTGTAATGGGCGATGGGTAACGAAAAATGCGGATGAAAGAACAGGCTGGTAGTGAGTGACCCCGCCGCTGCCGCCATTAACGGCGCAAACAGGCGATCCCACATGGGAATATCGTTAGAGCCGCTAAGCGTTTGCGAAAAAATCAGCGCCGCAGCGACGGGCGTGCCGAACAGCGCGCCGATGGTGCCCGCTGAGGCCAGAATCGTCCAGTCTAACGCCGTGATACGCGGAAACAGGCGGGAGCCGAAAGCCGCCGCCAGCGCGATATTTATTGTCATTATCGGATGCTCTGGCCCCAAGCTTACCCCACCAGCAAGGCCGATGATTAAGGCGAGAAGCAGCCCGGGCAGCGCAGATGGCGAGACCGGCATACTGATTAACGGTTCGATGGCCGGATCGGGGCCAGCGTGTCCGGGACTGTAACGGATAATCAAACCCACCACGATCCCAGTTAGCGTGAGCATACCCACTATCCAGAACGGCGAATCATAAGCGATTCCGATGCTGGCGGGCAGTCGTTGCCAAAGAAATTGCTGAAAAACCGACGCGACTTTCATCGAGGCGATTAAAACCAGGCTTGACGCTACGCCAATAATCAGTGCGGGGAGCGACAGCAGCAGCATCGTTCGGGCACGCGGGTGGAACATAATCTCTTCCTTACACGGGGTCGTATACCTATTTTGCACAGCCTGCCCGACGGCATTGCTGCAATTGGTGCTGAAACAAGAAAGTAATTCTGTGATGAAGATCTATATTTATAGGCAGTCAGCCTGATGGCCGTTGTTGTTATGCCCCCATGAATTTACAGTGTGACAAAGACTTATTTTGACTTTAGCGGAGCAGTAGAAGAATGACAAAGTATGCTTTAGTAGGAGATGTAGGCGGCACGAATGCGCGTCTTGCCCTGTGTGATATCGCCAGTGGAGAAATCTCGCAGGCCAAAACGTATTCCGGCCTGGATTATCCCAGTCTTGAGGCCGTGGTGCGCGTTTATCTCGATGAGCATAGCGTCAGCGTGGAAGATGGTTGTATCGCCATAGCCTGTCCGATTACCGGTGACTGGGTAGCGATGACTAACCATACCTGGGCTTTTTCTATTGCGGAAATGAAAAAAAATCTCGGCTTTAGCCATCTGGAAATCATCAACGATTTCACCGCCGTGTCGATGGCGATCCCGATGCTGAAAAAAGAGCATTTAATTCAGTTCGGCGGCGGCGAACCGGTAGACGGCAAACCTATTGCGGTGTATGGCGCGGGAACCGGCTTGGGCGTGGCGCATCTGGTGCATGTGGATAAGCGTTGGATTAGCCTTCCGGGCGAAGGCGGGCATGTCGATTTTGCGCCTAATAGCGAAGAAGAAGCTATGATTCTGGAAATATTGCGCGCCGAAATTGGCCACGTTTCCGCCGAGCGCGTGCTGTCTGGCCCGGGGCTGGTGAATCTTTACCGGGCGATTGTTAAGTCCGACAACCGTCTGCCGGAAAATCTGCGCCCGAAAGATATTACCGAACGCGCCCTGGCGGATAGCTGTATCGATTGTCGCCGCGCGTTGTCGCTCTTTTGCGTCATAATGGGGCGATTTGGCGGCGACCTGGCGTTAACCATGGGGACATTTGGCGGCGTTTATATCGCTGGCGGTATTGTCCCGCGCTTCCTGGAATTTTTTAAAGCGTCCGGCTTCCGTGGTGGCTTTGAAGATAAAGGCCGCTTTAAAGATTATGTACACGGTATTCCGGTCTATCTGATTGTTCATGATAACCCTGGCTTGTTAGGTTCCGGCGCGCATCTGCGCCAGACATTAGGTCATATTCTATAAGCCAGATGGTGGCATAAACGCCTTATCCGGCCTACAAAAGTGTGTCATCTGTAGGCCTGATAAGCGCAGCGTCATCAGGCAATTAATCATTCTCTTGCCAGTCTCAAACCGCGTGCCTCACGCGGTTTTTTTTCGCCTGTTACCGGCCATGCCGACACGCGTCACATTTCTGCTTAGCAGAATTACTTGTCCAGTAAAAGCATTATTCATCTGGTAACAAGCGTAGGCTTCTCACCGTCATAATTTCCCTCGTTAACTATTACGAGGAAAACGTTATGACTAAAAAACTGATTGCCGTTTGTGCGTGTCCGATGGGCCTGGCTCACACCTTTATGGCGGCGCAGGCGCTGGAAGAGGCGGCGGTAGAAGCAGGATACGAAGTCAAAATCGAAACCTAGGGCGCTGATGGTATTCAAAACCGTCTCACGGCGCAGGACATTGCCGAAGCGACGTTAATTATCCATTCCGTAGCAGTAACGCCGGAGGATAACGAGCGTTTTGAATCACGCGATGTATACGAGATCACGCTTCAGGATGCCATTAAAAATGCTGCGGGCATTATCAAAGAAATTGAAGAGATGATTGCCGCCGAACAACCGTAATTCTCGACAGGGATACAGATATGGCCATTAAAAAACGCAGTGCGACTGTTGTACCCGGCGCATCCGGCGCGGCAGCGGCAGTCAAGAAACCGCAGGCCTCTGGTAATAGCTTCTGGGGCGAACTACCGCAGCATGTGATGTCCGGAATTTCACGCATGGTGCCGACGTTAATCATGGGCGGGGTGATCCTCGCTTTCTCGCAGTTGATTGCCTATAGCTGGCTGGACATTCCCGCCGATACCGGCATCATGGACGCGTTGAACAGCGGAAAATTCGCTGGTTTTAATCTCTCCTTGTTGAAGTTCGCCTGGTTATCGCAATCTTTCGGCGGCGTGTTGTTTGGTTTCGCCATCCCGATGTTCGCTGCCTTTGTGGCGAACTCTATCGGCGGCAAACTGGCGTTTCCGGCTGGTTTTATCGGCGGTTTGATGTCCACTCAGCCAACGCAGGTGCTGAATTTTGATCCGGCCAGCCTGCATTGGGTGACCACCGCGCCAGTCCCGTCAACCTTTATCGGCGCGCTGATTATTTCTATCGTCGCGGGATATCTGGTGAAGTGGATGAACCAAAAAATCCAGTTGCCTGACTTTCTGCTGGCCTTTAAGACCACCTTTTTACTGCCGATTCTCTCCGCCATTTTTGTGATGCTGGCGATGTACTACGTGATTACGCCCTTTGGCGGCTGGATTAATGGCGGAATTCGCACGTTGCTCACCGCGGCGGGTGAAAAGGGGGCATTAATGTACGCGATGGGAATCGCCGCCGCGACTGCCATCGACCTCGGCGGTCCCATTAACAAAGCCGCAGGATTTGTTGCCTTTAGTTTTACCACTGACCATGTATTGCCAGTGACGGCGCGTTCCATCGCGATTGTCATCCCGCCGATTGGTCTGGGGCTGGCGACGCTGCTCGACCGTCGTCTGACCGGTAAACGTCTGTTCAACGCGCAGCTTTATCCGCAGGGTAAAACGGCGATGTTCCTGGCGTTTATGGGGATCAGCGAAGGGGCGATTCCCTTTGCCCTGGAAAGCCCGATCACCGCCATCCCGTCTTACATGGTCGGCGCCATCGTGGGGTCGACGTTCGCCGTCTGGCTGGGCGCGGTGCAGTGGTTCCCGGAGTCGGCAATCTGGGCGTGGCCGCTGGTAAGCCATCTCGGCGTCTATATCGCGGGTATTTTACTGGGCGCGGTGATAACGGCGCTGATGGTGATCTTCTTGCGCCATATGATGTACCGCCGGGGTAAATTGCTGATTGAAAGCCTGTGAAATAAGGACCGATAACATGACGCGACTGACATCGCTTCGCCAATGGCTCACCGAGCGCCAATTAGATGCGGTACTGATCTCCTCGCGCCCGAACAAGCAGCCGCATCTGGGCATTTCCAGCAGCTCAGGATTTGTCCTGATCAGCCGCCAACATGCGCATATTTTGGTTGATGCCCGTTATTACGCCGATGTGAAAGCGCGCGCGAACGGATATTGCATACATCTGCTTGGCGGGCAACAGACGCTGGTGTCGCTGGCGAATCAGATTATCGCTGCGGAAAATCTGCAAACGGTTGGCTTTGAAGGCGCACAGGTCAGTTGGGAGACGGCGCGTCGCTGGCAGACGGAACTGCAGGCCACCATGATCAGCGTCTCCATTGACGCGCTGCGGCAGGTTAAAACGGCGGCGGAAATAGACCGTATTCGTGAAGCATGTCGCATTGCTGATGCGGGTGCGGAACACATTCGCCGCTTTATCGCGCCAGGCCAGAGCGAGCGGGAAATCGCCGCTGAACTGGAGTGGTTTATGCGCCAGCGCGGCGCGGCGAAAGCCTCCTTCGATACTATTGTCGCCAGCGGCTGGCGTGGCGCGCTGCCGCACGGCAAAGCCAGCGATAAAATCGTGGCGGCGGGGGAATGGATAACTCTCGATTTCGGCGCGCTGTATCAGGGATATTGCTCCGATATGACCCGAACTTTTCTGGTGCCCGGCGCGGGCGCGCCGCAGGAGCATCCGCTGTTTCCCGTCTATCACATTGTCCTTGAGGCACAGCTTGCCGCCATTGCGGCTATTCGTCCGGGCGCGCGCTGTCTGACGGTGGATGCCGCCGCGCGCGATGTTATCGACCGGGCGGGATATGGCGAGTTTTTCGCTCATAACACCGGCCATTCTATCGGCATTGAGGTACATGAAGATCCCCGCTTTTCGCCTGATGACCACACAGTACTCGCACCGGGAATGCTACTGACCGTGGAGCCGGGCATTTATCTGCCGGAGCTGGGCGGGGTACGCATCGAAGATGTTGTACTGGTCACGCCGGAAGGCGCGGAAGTGCTCTATTCCATGCCGAAAACCGTATTACTGACAGGAGCCGCATGATGGATTTATCGCTACTGAAAGCGCTGTGCGAGGCGGATGCGATCGCCGCGTCAGAACAGGAGGTTCGCCAGATCTTACTCGACGAAGCGGATCGCCTGCATAAAGAGGTGCGCTTCGATGGCTTAGGATCGGTATTGATCCGACTTAATGCCTCGGATGGCCCGAAAGTCATGATCTGCGCGCACATGGATGAAGTGGGATTTATGGTGCGCAGTATTTCCGGCGAGGGGGGGATTGATGTGCTGCCGGTGGGCAATGTGCGAATGGCGGCGCGTCAGCTCCAGCCGGTCCGCATCACCACGCGGGAGGAATGTAAAATTCCCGGCCTGCTGGATGGTGAGCGCAGCGGCAACGAGGTGAGCGGACTGCGGGTCGATATTGGCGCGCGTTCTTATGACGAGGTGATACAGGCGGGGATTCGTCCCGGCGATCGTGTGACTTTTGATAGCGCGTTTCAGGTGTTGCCGCATCAGCGGGTGATGGGTAAAGCCTTTGATGATCGGCTCGGTTGCTATCTGCTGATAGCGTTGCTGCGTGAATGGCACGATGCGGAATTACCGGCGGAAATCTGGCTGGTGGCCAGTTCCAGCGAAGAGGTGGGATTACGCGGCGGTCAAACGGCGGCCCGCGCCGTTGCGCCGGATTTAGCCATCGTACTGGATACTGCCTGCTGGGCGAAAAACTTTGATTATGGCGCGGCGAATCATCGGCAAATCGGTCAGGGACCGATGCTGGTGCTGAGCGATAAGTCGCTGATTGCGCCGCCAAAACTAACCGCCTGGGTTGAGAGCATCGCAGCGCAAGCGGAAATACCGCTACAGTTGGATATGTTCAGCAACGGCGGAACGGACGGCGGGGCGGTGCATCTGAGCGGAACGGGCATCCCGACGGTGGTGCTTGGTCCGGCAACCCGCCACGGACATTGTGCCGCCTCGATTGCCGACTGTCGCGACATTCTGCAGACACAGCAGTTGCTGTCGGCGCTGATGACCGGTTTTACGCGCGATACTGTGGCTCGCCTGACGGATTTCAGGTGCTGATTTCGCGCTAAAGGAGTAGTTATGTTAACGATAGAGTTTCTCTGCCCGCTGCCTAACGGTATTCATGCGCGTCCCGCGTGGGAGCTGAAAGAACAGTGCAGTCAGTGGCAAAGTGATATTACTTTTATTAATCATCGTCAGAATACGCGGGCGGACGCGAAAAGTTCGCTGGCGCTTATCGGCACCAGTACGCTGTTCAATGATAGCTGCGTTCTGAATATTAGCGGGCGTGATGAAGAACAGGCTAAACGATCGCTGGAGGCCTGGCTTGCGCACCATTTTATCGACAGCGATAGCGTTCAGCCAGGGCCAGCCGAACTGGCGGCGCATCCGCTGCCGCGATCGCTGCTTCGCCTGAATCCGGATTTGCTGTACGGCGATGTGCTGGCAAGCGGCGTGGGCGAGGGGATTCTGACGCTGTGGCAGAGCGATAATCTGGAGGGCTACCGTACTATTCCCGCGAGCGCTGAAGATCTTACCCGCCTTGAAAATAGCCTGGCGACGCTGGCGGAACAGCTTAATCAACAGCTTCGCGAGCGTGACGGCGAGAGTAAAACTATTTTAAGCGCTCATCTGTCGCTGATTCAGGATGATGAGTTTGTGGGGAACATTCGTCGCTTAATGGTTGAACGCCATCTGGCGCTGGGAGCGGCGATTATTGCCAATATGGAACAGGTTTGTCGCCAGCTTTCAGCCTCGGCAAGTGATTATCTGCGCGAGCGGGTGAGCGATATTCGCGATATCACCGAGCAGTTGTTGCACATTACCTGGCCTGAAAAACAGCCGCGTAATGCGCTGGTGCTAACGCGTCCCACCCTTCTGGTGGCGGAAGACTTAACGCCCAGCCAGTTTTTAAGCCTCGATTTACAGTATCTGTCCGGTATGATCCTCGAAAAGACCGGGCGGACGTCACATACTTTGATTCTGGCGCGCGCTTCCGCGATCCCGGTGCTTAGCGGGCTCTCTGCCGAGGCCATTGGTCGTTATGCGACCCGGCCTGCGGTGCTGGACGCGCAGTGCGGCGTACTGGCGATTAGTCCGGATACCTCGGTGCGCGGCTATTATGCCGTGGCGCAGAAGCTGGCGGATAAACGACAACAGCGGCAGGCGTGCGATGCGGCGTTGCTTGCCTGTACGCAGGACAACCAGCGTATCGATATTGCGGCGAATATTGGCACCGCGCTGGAGGCGCCTGGCGCGTTTTCTAACGGCGCGGAAGGCATTGGCCTGTTTCGTACCGAAATGCTGTTTATGGATCGCGACAGCGCGCCGGATGAGCAGGAGCAGTTTGAAGCCTACCAACAGGTTTTGCTGGCGGCGGGCGAAAAGCCGGTGATTTTCCGCACCATGGATATTGGCGGCGATAAACATATCCGCTATCTCAATATTCCGCAGGAAGAGAATCCTTTTCTTGGCTACCGTGCGGTGCGCATCTACCCTGAGTTTGCCGGGCTTTTTCGCACCCAGCTTCGCGCAATTTTGCGGGCTGCTGTTTTCGGTCATGCGCAGTTGATGATTCCGATGGTGCATAGTCTTGACCAGATTTTATGGGTAAAAAGTGAGCTGAAAAAGGCGGTTGCGGAGCTGCATGGGGAAAGGCTGCGTCACGCGCAGGATATTCCGTTGGGAATTATGGTTGAGGTGCCGTCGGTCTGTTACATCATCGATCATTTCTGCGATGAGGTGGATTTCTTTAGCATCGGTTCGAACGATATGACGCAATATCTGTACGCGGTCGATCGCAATAATCCGCGCGTCTCGCCGCTATATAATCCGATTACGCCATCGTTTTTACGCATGTTGCGGCAGATTATCCACACTGCCCATGAGCGAGGTAAATGGGTCGGCATTTGCGGCGAACTGGGCGGAGAAAGCCGCTATTTACCGCTACTTTTGGGACTGGGGCTGGATGAGCTAAGTATGAGCAGTCCACGTATTCCGGCGGTAAAAAGTCAGCTACGTCATCTGGATAGTCAGGCGTGTCGGGCGCTGGCAAGTCAGGCTTGCGAGTGTCGCAGCGCCCAGGAGATAGAAGCGCTGCTGAATCAGTTCGCGCCAGAAAAAGAGGTACGACCGCTGTTGGCGCTGGAAAATATCTTTGTCGGCGAGCCGCTCAGTAATAAGGAACAGGTTATCCAGTTTCTGTGCGGTAATCTTGGCGTTAACGGGCGTACCGAACATCCGTTTGAACTGGAAGAGGACGTCTGGCAGCGTGAGGAGATTGTGACCACCGCCGTCGGTTTTGGCGTGGCGATCCCCCATACCAAATCGCAATGGATTCGCCACTCGTCGATCAGTATTGCGCGTCTCGCACAGCCCGTAGACTGGCAGTCGGAGATGGGTGACGTAGAGTTGGTGATTATGCTGACGCTTGGGGCGGATGAAGGGATAAATCATGTGAAGGTTTTTTCACAGCTCGCCCGTAAGCTGGTAAATAAAAACTTCCGTCAGTCGCTGTTTGCCGCCAATGATGCCGACAGTATTTTGGCGTTGCTGAAGGCGGAGTTAACGTTTTAGCATGGGATAACCGCCTGATGGCGCTGCGCTTATCAGGCCTACGTCCGTGAGTGATGGTAGGCCAGATAAGGCGTTTACGCCGCCATCGGGCGAGCGGTTTGTTACTGAAACCGCGCGCTGTAATCCCCTGGCGTCAGGCCAAACTGACGTCGGAACAGACGGCAAAAATAATCGCTATCCTGATACCCGCAACGCAGCGCGACTTCGTTAATCGGCAAGTGGTATTTCTGCAACATAATACGCGCTTTCGCCATTCGCACCCAGCGAACATACTCCACAAAACTCATGGTGCCATGCTGAGTAAATAGTCTGGACAGGTGGTTGGCGGTGATATTAAAGAACTGTGCAACGCTTTCTCTGTTTAACGGCTGGGCGTAGTTATCCTGTACCCAGTTACAGATACTGTGATAGAGAAATTCAGTGCGTGGACGGCAGATATCGGGGGGCGTATTCACCACGTTCCGGCACAAATGCAGGAGGCTGAGCACCAGCGGCTGGATAATATTTTGTTCCTGAGGCGAACGGCTTAAATGGGTAAGCGCGGTCAGCATTGCTTCGCCTTCGCCACGTTGCAAATGTGGCAATTCGATACGGCGCGTCGGACGTAAAAGCGATGCTGTACGGTTTTCGTAAAACAATAAACCCAGCCAGGAGGGCGCGAATACCAGACTAAGCAGCATCACCGGTTTATCGCTAACCGCCAGGTTCGCCGCACGGGCAGGGATAAACAACATTTCGCCTTCCGTCAGCCGACGCTGCGTTCTTTCCAGTTGATTACCGTATTCTCCGCGCAAGACGATATCCAGCCGCGGGAGGTCGATACATAAGCTGCCGGAGGGCAGGGAGGGGGGTTGGCTGGCAAACCATACGCGTCCTAATCGGTGTGGATTCAGCACCAGGCCGCTAAACAGATCGGCAAAAAATTGTTGGTCTGCCGGTAAGTCTGTTTTTTTCATTGCCTTTCCTGTGCATGAATGCTTCAACTGTCTGAATTATTTCACTTTACTCTTGCTGAGCGAAAGGTCAAACACCAGCGCGTTGAGTCATCATGTCATGGCGGTTAGTCAGGCGAAAACAGGGATTTATTTTACTATACGTATCCGGTTCGCTGCCTTATTTACGGTTTCATCGCGGCATCTTGCCGGAAAGGATCTTTATTTTCGGGGAAATGTCCCTGAAAAACACCGCAATATGACATGATTAAATACCATTATCATTAGTAAGGATTTTGGTTAAAGAGGAAAAACCACAAAATCAAAAGGGGATTATTTGAGATAAGGTTTATTGACAGGAAATTATCGTCGGCTGCGCCACGTTGCGTAAATTCAATGATATCAATTTGTTAATAATATGATTTGTTTGATGCTATAACTGACACGCTTAAAAAGTAAGTTTTTACGCTTGTTCCTCTTTTTTGTCGCTAAAAATATTTTCATTAGCCTCTCGACAGGAAGAAAATTTTCAGGCTATTTTCTAAAGGAGCCACCATCGTGGCAGCGTCGCTCGGACGGTCCGGGCGCTAACGTTAATCTGAGGATATTATGGCTGACTTCCGCCCTGAACGTCGCTTTACGCGTATCGATCGCCTTCCGCCCTATGTTTTTAACATCACCGCTGAACTCAAAATGGCTGCGCGTCGGCGCGGCGAAGATATTATTGATTTCAGTATGGGTAATCCTGATGGCGCAACCCCTCCCCACATTGTCGAAAAACTTTGCACCGTCGCGCAGCGTCCGGATACGCACGGTTATTCCACGTCCCGCGGCATACCGCGTTTACGCCGCGCGATTTCTCACTGGTATCAGGAACGTTATGATGTCGATATCGATCCGGAAACCGAAGCGATTGTGACCATCGGTTCCAAAGAGGGACTGGCGCATTTAATGCTGGCGACGCTGGATCATGGTGATACGGTACTGGTGCCGAACCCCAGTTACCCGATTCATATCTATGGCGCCGTTATCGCCGGGGCGCAGGTGCGTTCGGTTCCATTGGTAGAGGGGGTGGATTTCTTCAACGAGCTGGAGCGCGCTATTCGCGAAAGTTATCCGAAACCGAAAATGATGATTTTGGGTTTTCCGTCTAACCCTACGGCCCAGTGCGTCGAACTGGAATTTTTTGAAAAAGTGGTCGCTCTGGCTAAACGTTATGATGTGCTGGTGGTGCACGATCTGGCGTATGCCGATATCGTGTACGACGGCTGGAAAGCGCCATCCATTATGCAGGTGCCTGGCGCGCGCGACGTGGCGGTCGAATTTTTCACACTGTCGAAAAGCTATAATATGGCGGGCTGGCGTATTGGGTTTATGGTGGGCAATAAAACCCTGGTCAGCGCGCTGGCGCGCATTAAAAGTTATCACGATTATGGCACCTTTACCCCGCTTCAGGTGGCGGCTATCGCCGCTCTGGAAGGCGATCAGCAGTGCGTGCGCGATATTGCCGAGCAGTATAAACGTCGTCGCGATGTGCTGGTGAAGGGGTTGCATGAGGCGGGCTGGATGGTTGAAATGCCGAAAGCCTCAATGTACGTCTGGGCGAAAATCCCGGAGCAATATGCGGCGATGGGGTCGCTTGAGTTTGCCAAGAAGCTGCTGAATGAGGCGAAGGTTTGCGTTTCTCCAGGGATAGGCTTTGGTGATTATGGCGACACCCATGTACGCTTTGCATTAATAGAGAATCGCGACCGCATTCGCCAGGCCGTCAGAGGGATTAAAGCGATGTTCCGCGCCGATGGCGTGCTGCCGTCACATCCAAAACCCGTTGAGGCGAGCACGGAGTAGAAAAGCAAACAGGAGCCCCATGGCTCCTGTTTTTCTTGTCTATGGAAAACCCCCAGCTAGGCTGGGGGTTCCGGAAAGCTTTCAGCTTTAAGCCAGTTATTAAAACCCCTTT
>NZ_JBGDOX010000020.1:0-12450 GCF_046558195.1 Salmonella sp. 5800
AGCAGCATGATGGCCTGGCCTGCGCCAAGGTGCATCAGCCCCATGCCCTGAAGCAGGGCGTTCAGACTTTCCATTTCAGTTCTCCGTTACGCCAGCGTCATCAGGGTGTCGCCCACGGAGACCGCGTCCCCGGACTTCACCGCAATACCGCGTACCGTCCCGGCCTGCGCGGCGCGGATTTCGGTCTCCATCTTCATGGCTTCCAGAATCAGCAGCACGTCGCCTTCGGCCACGCTCTGGCCTTCAGTGGCAATCACCTTCCAGATGTTGCCCGCCAGCGGCGCGGTGACCGGGGTGCCGGCGCCTGCCGGGGCGGTGGCAGGAGCAGAAGAGGCAGCAGGAACGGCAGCAGTCAGCTGGCTGATATCGCCGCCGTCGCTGACCTTCACCACAAAGGCTTTGCCCTCTACTTCGACGGTGTAGATACCGGAAGCGGCGGGTTTTGCCGCCGGGGCCGGTTTCGTGCTTTCCGCCTGCGGCAGTGGCTCAAACGCCGCCGGGTTGTGGCGGTTCTCAAGGAATTTGAGACCAATCTGCGGGAACAGCGCCACGGTGAGGACGTCGTCGATGGCGTTTCCCGCAAGCTGAATGCCCTTCTCCTGCGCCAGGCGCCTGACGTCGGCTTCCAGTTCAGCCAGCTCCGGTTTGAGTAAATCCGCCGGGCGGCAGGTCACCGGGGCAGCCCCTTCCAGCACGCGGGCCTGTAGCGCCGCGTTAACCGGCACCGGGGTGTGGCCGTATTCGCCTTTCAGTATCCCGGCGGTTTCCTTCGCGATGGTCTTGTAGCGTTCGCCGGTCAGGACGTTGAGCACCGCCTGGGTGCCGACAATCTGCGAGGTGGGGGTCACCAGCGGGATAAAGCCAAGGTCCTCGCGCACGCGGGGGATTTCCGCCAGCACCTGGTCCAGCCTGTCCGCCGCGTTCTGCTGCTTCAGCTGGCTTTCGAGGTTGGTCAGCATTCCGCCCGGTACCTGGGCCACCAGAATACGGCTGTCGTAGCCCTTCAGCTGGCCTTCAAAGGCGTGATACTTTTTGCGCACCTCGCGGAAGTACGCGGCGATATTTTCCAGCTTCAGGATATCCAGCCCGGTGTCGTGCTCAGTACCTGCCAACGTCGCCACCAGCGCTTCGGTGGCCGGGTGGCCGTAGGTGGCGCTCATGGACGAAATCGCCGTGTCCACGCCGTCAACACCCGCCTCGATGGCCTTCAGCAGCGCCATCTCTGCCATCCCGGTGGTGGCGTGACAGTGCAGGTGCAGGCGCACCTCAAAACGTTTTTTGATTTCGCTGACCAGCTCATACGCCGCCATCGGTGTAAGAATGCCGGACATATCCTTGATGGCAATCGAGTCAACGCCGGTTTCCAGCAGTTGCTCCGTTAAATCCAGCCAGGTCTGCAGGGTGTGCGCCGGGCTGGTGGTGTACGAGAGCGTGCCCTGGGCGTGGGCGCCGTGGCTGCGCACCGCCTGCAGGGCGGCTTTCATATTGCGCGGGTCGTTCATGGCATCGAAGACGCGGAACACGTCCATGCCGTTTTTGACGGCGCGCTCAACAAAGCGCTCCACCACGTCATCGGCGTAGTGGCGGTAGCCGAGCAGGTTCTGGCCGCGCAGCAGCATCTGCAGGGGGGTCTTCGGCATGGCCTTTTTCAGCTCGCGCAGGCGGACCCACGGGTCTTCGCCGAGGAAGCGGATGCAGGCGTCAAAGGTGGCGCCGCCCCAGCATTCGAGGGAGCCGTAGCCCACATCGTCGAGCTGAGCGGCAATCGGCAACATATCGTCAAGGCGCAGGCGGGTGGCGAACAGGGACTGGTGGGCGTCGCGCAGGACGACATCGGTAATGGCAACGGTCATGGATTCCTCCGTGAATTAAGGGTTAAGGCGGCGATGGTGGTGGATAGCGGCGGCAATCACCGGCTTTAAGCGGGCGAAGTCGTCCGCGGGCGCGGCGGCGGCAGGTGCCGCCTTCGGTACCGGGACCGGTTCAGGGAAGAAGCGGTTGACGGCGGCGGACATGCCGCGGATGGCGAAAATCAGCAGGAACAGAAACGCCAGCACGAATCCCATGCCGAGGAACATCAGGGTGAAGCCTTCACCTAATAGCACCGAACTATTCATAATAAAGTCTCAAATTTAATAATCTAAAATAGAAAAGTAATATCAGGCATTAATAGAATGGATAAAATACCGGTAGTAAAATCATACTAACGATAAAACAAACCAAACTAATCGCCAATCCGGGTTTTAAGAAATCTTTAAATTTAACATTCCCCGGGCCAATAATCATTGAGTTTGCTGGAATAGCCATTGGGGTACAAACAGCAACACTACTCGCAATAAAAACAGCAATAACAACTGCACGAGGGTCTGCGCCAATAGACTGTGCGATAGTCCATCCTACCGGGCATAACAACGTACATGCTGCAGTGTTACTCATTACTTGAGTCAAAGCCCATGTAAGTATCCACAATGACGCCATAATAATCATAACGCCAGAATCTCCGGTTACTGAAATAACGGCATTGGCAATCATTTCTCCAGCACCAGTAGAATTAAGCGCGGCACCTAAAGGCATCATAAACGCAAGCATGAAAACAGTTAGCGTTTCAAAAGAATTAAAAGTTTCCTTTTGTGTTAAAACGCCAGCGAATACAAGAACAATAGCCGCACAACATGCAACAATATGCATTGGAGGCAGAAACTTAATATAATCAGTTGCCACCATTCCAGCGATAGACAGAATAAAAACGGCTAAAGTTAAATTTCTATGCCAGGCCGGAATTTGGCTATAATCCATTTGAGAATCAGATTGTGTATTTCCATCACGATCTGCGATGAGTTTTGAACCGAAGAAATAGAGAAATATAGAGCATGCAATCAGCAAAGGAATACCAATTTTAGCGTATTCGAAAAATGGCACCGACAGACTTCCCTGACTAAAAGTTTCAATAGTATTTTTAGCAATCAGATTTCCTGGCGAACCGATAATAGAAATGTCAGCACCGATTGTTGCCCCAAAAACCAGAGGCATAAGAAGTTTAATAGGCTTAATCTGACTACTGGCGGCAATACCTAAAACAATAGGAATTAGCACAGCAACTGTTCCGCTATTAGAAACAAAGGCAGACATAACTCCACCAATAAGAAAAATCAATACACTAAGGCTTCTTTCTGTTTTAGCATATTTTAGTAAAATTTTACTTGATTGCCATGCCAAACCTGTTTTAAAAAATGCCGCACCGAGTACACACATGGCGACGATAAGAATAACATTCGCATTTACGATTGAAGCAAAAATATCCTTAGCATCGATAACACCGGTAAAATAAAGTGCCATTGGGACCATAAATGCAACTAATCCCATAGGAAGACGATCGCTAACAAAGATAATTATTGCAACCACTAAAACCAACAAAGTAATAATCGCTGGTGACATGTATACGTCCTTATATTATTAGGGTACAAAAACAACTCATTACAGTCATGAATACAACTGCAACAAGCATAAATCACATGTTATACTAAAATTACATCTAATTAATTTCTATTGAGAAAGAATACACTCACATAAATAACAACACTTACCCGACAAAGGCATAACATATTCTTACTGCTTTTGTTTCTGTTTAATCAAATAATTTCCTCTTAAAATCTGTCTGTGTATAATGCTACTTATATAAATGAAACTCATCCAATGCTAATAAGGTTGCAGCTTATGCAATATCGGCATCACCTCGAACTAACATGGCTCGAAGACTGTCTGGCTCTAAAAGAAACGTTGAATTTCTCAAAAGCGTCTGCCTCAAGATATGTGACTCAACCCGCATTTAGTCGTCGGATACAATCTCTCGAAGAATGGGTGGGTACGCCCCTTTTTGAAAGAAGTAAACGGGGAGTCACCCTTACCAAGGCCGGAGAAGTATTTACAGACCAGCTTCCCGAACTGATCCACTCCTTGTACACATTGAAAAGTGATACCCTTGAGGCTGCAGGTAATAAACAACCTAGTCTTGTTTTTTCAGCAACGCATGCTTTGTCTTTCTCTTTTGTACCGCACTTGTTAAAGCAAAGTGATAAAATTGCAAAATTTGGTTCATTTCGTCTTTTATCTGACTCATTGAATGCGTGCGAAAAAATGATGCGGCAGGGAGATTCACAATTTTTGCTGTGTCACCATCACCCACATATGCATCTAAATTTGAATAAAAATAACTTTATGAGCATTCGTCTTGGGTTTGATACATTAATTCCATTCAGTAAACCAGACTCAGAAACGTTAAAACCGTTGTGGAATATAAATAATAAGATTCAATTCCCTTACCTTTCTTTTTCATCACAATCAGGTCTGGGAAGAATAATAGCAAATACAGCGTCTATTAACAGAATTACCCATAATATAAATATTGCCTTTGTGGCCGATCTGGCAGCAACACTATTGGCAATGGTCAGATCTGGCGATGGTGTTGCCTGGATACCTCAAAGCCTTGCCAGGCAAGATATAGAGGCTAAAACTATTGTTACTGCAGCGGAAAAAGAAAGCAATTTATGGGTACCCATAGAAATAAGACTTTATAGACCAGCCAAGAGAATGCCTCCAGATGCCGAAGAGCTATGGGAAATTTTTGTTGAAGAACAAATATAATTATTTAATTGTAAAATGTTCTTTAATATAATCCTCAATGAATTTAATTAACGCTCTGGTTGCATATGATAAATATTTATCTTTCTTCCAGGCCAAACCAATCGTAACATAAGTCGGCTCAGTCATGGCCTTGGTTATTACTTTTTCGGCTTTAAGATCGACAGCGTCCAAAATGAAAGAAATTCCTTCATTTTTAGCAACCAGATCTATGTTGGTTTGAACCCTGTTTGATGATAGAAAAATATGTGTATGAATTCCTCGCTTTGTACATTCTTCAATAATCGTTTTTCTATGCCAGGAATCTTTTTTCATTAGTATCAATGGCTCATATTGTAGATCTTCCCAATCGATACTATCCTTTTTTGCCAGAGGATGTTTATCTGACATACATACCACGTGCTGCTGAGTCATTAATGGTACCGTAACTAATTCTTTTGGACAGTCATTAATAATAACAATAGCAAGATCCAGCTCTCCAGCAGAAAGTTTATCATGTAAACCAAAAGTCCCCTCTTCAACAAGAGAGAGTTCCATCTCTGGATAAATCTCCCGGAAATGCTTGAAGAGCGGTGAAAAAAGAAACAAACTTATCATCGGTGGGATCCCCAAAGTTACTATGCCACCATTTTCATTACGATAATCTTTCATTTCCGCTACGCTATTTTTTAACGCAATAAGGATAGGTTCAATTTTTTGTAAGAAAAACATGCCCTCCTCAGTAAGGACAAGTTTATTTTTCTTTCTATCAAATAATGTCACCCCTAATTCAGTCTCTAACTTCTTAATAGCAATGGTGATATTAGGTTGAGAAACAAAATGCCGCTCAGCAACTCTGGTTAAGTTACCTAACAAAGAAGCGCTTACAAAATATTCTAATTGTCTAATTTCCATCTATTTTCCACTACTATAAATAAAATTTATCATTTAATAAAAATAACATATTTCCTTCCTGCAATGAATACGAATATCATGAAAATGTGATCAATGGATAAAACAATGCAACATAGCACTGGAGGGAGTATGAGTCGTATATTAAATACAGAAATTATCATTCCGGTTATCGAAAAACTTGTAAAAAAAGCTTGTTATGAACTGGATGATAATCTCATGTGTTCTTTTCGTAAAGCATATGATAAAGAAGAGTCAAAGATCGGCAAGGAAACCATTAAGATATTAATTGATAATGGAGAGTATGCAAAAAAAGAACAACTTGCATGCTGCCATGATACCGGCACTTGTATCGTTATAATGGAAATTGGACAACATGTATGCTGGGAAGGTAAGCCGCTTAAAGATCAGGTGAACCAGGGTGTTCGCCAGGGCTATGAAAATGGATACTTAAGAAAATCCATGGTTGCAGATCCATTAGAACGTATTAATACTAATGATAATACTCCTGCAATTTTACATACTGAAATTGTTGATGGTGACCGAGTGACAATTACCGTTATGCCAAAGGGCGGCGGTAGCGAAAATATGGGAACTTTTAAAACATTGCTTCCCGGCGATGGTATTGATGGTATAAAAGATTTTGTTCTGGAAACTGTCCGTCGTGTAGGAGGCAATCCATGCCCTCCTTATATTATTGGTATCGGCGTTGGCGGTACAATGGATCACTGTTCGTGGATGGCTAAGAAAGCATTATTACGCCCTCTTGGTGAGTTCAATGCTAAACCACTTTATGCCCAGCTCGAAGCTGAATTATTAGAGGCCGTGAATAATACAGGGATCGGCCCTTTAGGTATGGGCGGGCGTATTACGGCGTTAGGCGTGCATGTCGATTACTATCCTTGCCATATCACTGCACTGCCAGTCGCAATCAATTTCCAATGTAATGCAAGCCGCCACGCTAGTGAAATCATTTAATACCTGGAGAAGCTATGATGGAATTAACATTACCATTGACTAAAGAGAAAGCGAAAACTCTTAAGGTCGGCGATATATTATTTCTCACTGGATTTGCTTACACCTGCCGTGACGCCGCGCATAAAAAAATCGAAGTAGCGCTTAGTAACGGAGAAAAATCACCGGTCGATTTTCAAAACCAAACGATTTACTATGCTGGCCCCTGCCCTGCCAGACCTGGTTTACCTATTGGCTCCAACGGTCCTACAACGGCCGCGCGTATGGACCCATTTGTAGAAATGATGTTTCAACAAGGGGCAACTGCGTTTCTTGGCAAAGGCGATCGTGCTGATTATGTCGCTGAGCTTTGTAAAAAATACGGTGGGGTTTCGCTACTCGGGATTGGAGGAGCGTCTGCAATTAATACAAAACATGTTAAATCAGTAGAAATTGTTGCCTACGAAGAATTAGGAACAGAATCCATTAAGAAGTTATATTTTGACCGCTATAGAGTCATTGTAGGAATTGATTCGGAAGGAAATACTCTCCAGAAGCAGGAAGTACCTAAGTACGCCAAATAATAATACATTAATATTGGTAATATCGGTCCGGTAGACTGTTACCGGACCGATATGTTTTCTATCCTGCGCTTCACCACAGGATAGAAAATAAACTTAGCCGCGACGGGCTTTTACCGCTGCCGACAACTGACGAAGCAGCGCATCGGTATCTTCCCAGCCAATACAGGCGTCAGTAATGCTTTTACCGTAGGTCAGCGGCTGACCGCTTTCCAGACTCTGGTTTCCTTCTACCAGATGACTCTCTACCATCACGCCAATAATCGCTTTTTCACCGCCAGCTATCTGCTGACAGACATCGGCGCAAACCTCCATCTGCTTTTGAAATTGCTTACAGGAGTTGGCATGGCTGAAATCGATCATGACCTGCGGCGTCAGTCCCGCTTTGGTGAGGCCTTCTTTCACCTCAGCAACATGCTGCGCGCTATAGTTTGGCGCTTTACCGCCGCGCAGAATGATATGGCAGTCGCCGTTGCCGCTGGTATTCACAATCGCCGAATGACCCCATTTAGTGACGGAGAGGAAGCAATGCGGCGCGCCGGCGGCGTTGATGGCGTCAATGGCGACTTTAATCGTGCCATCAGTACCATTTTTAAAACCGACCGGACAAGAGAGGCCAGACGCCAGTTCGCGATGAACCTGGGATTCAGTAGTCCGCGCGCCAATGGCGCCCCAGCTCATCAGATCGGCCAGATATTGCGGCGTGATCATATCGAGGAATTCGCCGGCGGCAGGCAGGCCGCTGTCGTTAATATCCAGCAGCAGTTTGCGCGCAATACGCAGACCGTCGTTAATCTGGAAGCTGTTATCCATATGCGGATCGTTAATCAGCCCTTTCCAGCCGACGGTGGTACGCGGTTTCTCAAAATAGACGCGCATGACAATTTCAAGCTCGCCTTGAAGCTCATCACGTAGCGCCAGCAAACGGGCGGCATACTCTTTCGCCGCTGCCGGATCATGAATTGAACAAGGACCGATCACCACCAGCAGACGATCGTCATTGCCTTTGAGAATTTTATGGATGGCTTTGCGCGCGTGAGCAACGGTATTTGCTGCATTTTCCGTGGCGGGAAACTTTTCCAGCAGCGCGACCGGAGGTAATAACTCGTTGATTTCTTTAATGCGTAAATCGTCGTTCTGATAATTCATGTTTATTCCAGTGTTGCCGTACTTATCCCAATGAATGCAATCCCTCCAATCTATCTCTTCAATTAAATAGTGTAAACGGGCTTTTACACTTTGAACGGAATAATCCTGGAATTCAGGAAAAAAACGCACAAATGTAGCGAAAAATGGGATCTAACCTACACTTTTTAACTGTAACCACTCTGTTTATGAATTATTGCAAGATTCTCTGCTGCGTTAACCCGCGGCGGCGAACGCTTTTTATCCCTTATTTGAGGATTTGACTGACACGTGCACTGTTGGAAGAGGTTATCCGACATATCCACCATAACAGGAGCATCTTATGAAAATGACAAAACTGACTACGCTTTTACTGACCGCTACCCTCGGCCTTGCCAGCGGCGCAGCGTTAGCTGCTGAATCTAACGCGCAATCCAGTAATGGCCAGGCGAACTCGGCGGCAAATGCCGGTCAGGTTGCCCCGGACGCCCGCCAGAATGTAGCGCCGAATGATGTGAATAACAACGACATCAATACCAACGGCAATACTAACAGCACGATGCAGCATCCAGACGGTTCAACCATGAATCATGACGGAATGACCAAGGATGAAGAGCATAAAAATACCATGTGTAAAGACGGTCGCTGCCCGGATATTAATAAAAAAGTGGAAACCGGTAATGGCGTCAATAATGACGTGAATACCAAAACCGACGGTACCACACAGTAATGCAGAAAAAAGTCTGATAACGGGAGAGCTTTCGCTCTCCTTTTTATTTTGTCAGCGAAAAATCAGTATGATGTCTACAGTATTGATGAGAATAACAAAGGAATGACGTTATGGCGCACTCACACTCTCATGCCGATTCACACCTGCCGAAAGATAATAATGCTCGTCGCCTGCTTTTCGCCTTTATCGTCACTGCCGGATTTATGCTCCTTGAGGTGGTGGGCGGGATACTCTCCGGCTCTCTGGCGTTGTTGGCGGATGCGGGACATATGCTCACCGACGCGGCGGCCCTTCTCTTTGCGCTGCTGGCGGTTCAATTTTCCCGTCGCCCCCCGACTGTTCGCCACACTTTTGGCTGGCTAAGACTCACCACACTGGCGGCCTTTGTGAATGCCATTGCGTTGGTGGTCATTACCCTTCTCATTGTCTGGGAAGCGATAGAGCGCTTTTACACGCCACGTCCGGTGGCGGGTAATCTGATGATGGTGATTGCGGTCGCGGGTCTGCTGGCGAACCTGTTTGCATTCTGGATTCTCCATCGGGGAAGCGATGAAAAAAATCTGAACGTGCGCGCTGCCGCGCTACATGTGATGGGCGATTTGCTGGGTTCCGTCGGCGCAATAGTCGCCGCGTTGATCATTATCTGGACGGGCTGGACGCCAGCGGACCCGATTCTCTCTATTCTGGTTTCGGTACTGGTGTTACGCAGCGCCTGGCGTTTGTTAAAAGATAGCGTCAACGAATTGCTGGAAGGCGCGCCGGTTTCACTGGATATTAATGCCTTACAGCGCCATTTAAGCCGGGAAATCCCCGAAGTCCGCAACGTACACCATGTGCATGTCTGGATGGTCGGCGAAAAACCGGTCATGACATTGCACGCTCAGGTCATTCCGCCACACGACCATGATGCGCTGCTGGAACGTATCCAGGATTTCCTGATGCACGAATACCATATTGCGCACGCCACGATTCAGATGGAGTATCAAGTGTGTCACGGCCCGGACTGTCACCTGAATCAGACGCCATCCGGGCATGTTCATCACCATTAACGGGAAAACGCGCGCGATCCTCGCTCCCGCGCGCTGTTTATCCACAGGCGGCTACCGTTCACGGCGATAAATGTCAGGATCAGATATTCCAGCGACATCGCATAGACGCCCTGCAAAGCAAAAATCACCACACTGATCACGTTGATTACCACCCACAGGAGCCAGTTTTCGACATATTTGCGTGTCATCAGAATCATCGCCGCGATAGACAGCACCATCATGCAAGAGTCCCAGAACGGGAAAGCGTCCGGTTGCAGTACAGGCATTGTCACCTGTAACCCCAGCATCTGCATAATGGCGACGGCCACGCGCGTCAGGACGGCGAATACGGGATCGATATATCGCGTCATCAAACCGATAGCTATCACACATATCGCCAGCCATGCCATTGCTTTTGGCAACGGCAGCCAGCGGATTTTAAGCTCGGCTTGATTATCCTTTGTTTGCCGCGACCACGCATACCAGCCATAAATATTGGCGGCAAAGAAAAAGAGTTGCAGCAACAGGCTGGCATAAAGCTGGATCTGAAAGAAAATAATCGCAAACAGGGTGACGTTAACCAGTCCAAAAAAGTAGTTGCTGATCTTCTCCAGACTGGCAAGCCAAATACAGAGCAGGCCGGCGATGGTTCCTACCGCTTCGATCCACGAGAGATCGTACCCGCCAGCGCCAATCGGAATATGAATCAGTATGTTGTGCGTACTAAAAAAATCCATTCTCTCCCCCAAAGATTTCCGTCTTTACGCCCGAAGTGTAGCCGCAAAATCCAGCATCCGGTTGAGCGGCAGTAATGCGCCCTCGCGTAGCGCCGCATCAACCTGTATTTCATGCGCCGCGCCTCCCTGCTCCAGCCCTTCAGCAATGGCTTTCAGGCCATTCATCGCCATCCACGGACAGTGCGCGCAGCTACGGCAGGTCGCCCCCTCGCCAGCCGTGGGCGCTTCAAGCAGTTCTTTTTCAGGCACCGCCTGCTGCATTTTGTAGAAGATGCCGCGATCGGTCGCCACGATAAGCTGTCTGTGCGGCAGCGTTTTTGCCGCCTTAATAAGCTGACTGGTGGAGCCCACCGCATCGGCCATCTCGACAATGGACTGCGGCGATTCAGGGTGAACCAGAAGAGCGGCATCGGGATAGATTTTTTTTAAACGGGTCAACGCCTGGGTTTTAAACTCGTCATGCACGATACACGCCCCTTGCCAACACAGTACATCGGCCCCAGTCTGTTTTTGCACGTAATTCCCCAGGTGTCTGTCCGGCGCCCAGATAATTTTTTCCCCCAAACTATCCAGATGCTCAATCAATTCTACGGCGATACTGGAGGTCACAACCCAGTCCGCACGCGCTTTAACAGCAGCCGAGGTGTTAGCGTAGACCACTACGGTTCTGTCAGGATGCGCATCACAAAAAGCGCTAAATTCGTCTATTGGGCAGCCTAAATCCAGCGAACATTCCGCCGCCAGGGTAGGCATAAGAATGGTCTTTTCCGGGCTGAGGATTTTGGCGGTTTCCCCCATAAACCGTACGCCCGCTACCAGCAGCGTGGATGCGGCGTGCTTCGCGCCGAAACGGGCCATTTCCAGTGAGTCGGAAATACAGCCGCCGGTTTCTTGTGCTAACTGTTGTATTTCCGGATCGGTGTAGTAGTGCGCCACCATGACGGCATTGCGCTCTTTGAGCAACCGCTTGATTTTCTCACGATAAAATTGCTTTTCATCGTCGTTCAACGGCGTTGGTTTCGGCGGGAACGGGTAGATTGCGGCTTGTGGGTCAAACATTACGCTCATCGTGGCTTCTCGTTTTACTGACTTAACGAAATAACCGAATGAAAGCGCAATAAACGCCACAATCAGTTAATTTGTTTTATATGCTAAACAAGATAGCCGATCCAATAAGGAAAGTCACAATAATTACGTGGCCCTGTGTCTGATGGCGGCGTAACGCCTTATCTGGCCTACATGAGCGGTGCCGTCTGTAGGCCTGATAAGCGCAGCGCATCAGGCAAGACCCAAACCTGCTGCAGGTTCGAATCTTCATATTGCAGATAGCAAAAAGGCGCCGCCAGCGCCCTCTTTTACATTGGTGGGTCGTGCAGGATGACTCGGCTTCGCCTCGCCCTACGGGCCGTTGCTGACGCAACGTTATCCTTCACGTTCAACATCTGAGTTTGATGTTAAATTGGTGGGTCGTGCAGGATGACTCGCTTCGCTCGCCCTTCGGGCCGTCGCCGTAAACGGCTCCGTTGTCTCACTGCGTTCGACCCGAACCTGCGGCAGGTTCGAATCTTCCATATCGCAGATAGCAAAAAAGCGCCTTTAGGGCGCTTTTTTACATTGGTGGGTCGTGCAGGATGACTCGGCTTCGCCTCGCCCTACGGGCCGTTGCTGACGCAACGTTATCCTTCACGCTCAACATCTGAGTTTGATGTTAAATTGGTGGGTCGTGCAGGATTCGAACCTGCGACCAATTGATTAAAAGTCAACTG
>NZ_JBGDOX010000021.1:0-1186 GCF_046558195.1 Salmonella sp. 5800
ATTGACGTTAACGGCGTGGCGCGCCTCACCCGGCGGATGGCGGCGCACACGGCGCAGGGCGGGATGGTCATTCTCACCACCCACCAGCCGCTGCCGGGGGCCGCGGATACCGTCCGCCGCCTGGCGCTGACCGGCGGGGAGGCCGGGCTGTGATGTGGCGTGTCTTCTGTCTCGAACTGCGCGTGGCGTTCCGCCACGGCGCGGACATCGCCGGCCCGCTGTGGTTCTTCCTGATGGTCATCACCCTGTTTCCGTTAAGCGTCGGGCCGCAGCCGCAGCTGCTGGCGCGTATCGCGCCGGGCATCATCCAGGTGGCGGCGCTGCTGGCCTCGCTGCTGGCGCTGGAGCGGCTGTTTCGCGACGACCTGCAGGACGGCAGCCTGGAGCAGCTGATGCTGCTGCCGGTGCCGCTGCCGGCGGTGGTGCTGGCGAAGGTGCTGGCCCACTGGGCGGTGACCGGCCTGCCGCTGATTATGCTCTCCCCGCTGGTGGCGCTGCTGCTGGGGATGGACGTGTACGGCTGGAAAATCATGGCGCTGACGCTGCTGCTCGGCACGCCGGCGCTGGGGTTTCTCGCCGCGCCGGGCGTCGGGCTGACGGCCGGGCTGCGGCGCGGCGGCGTCCTGCTGGGCATTCTGGTGCTGCCGCTGAGTGTCCCGGTGCTGATTTTCGCCGCCGCGGCGATGGACGCGGCATCGATGCATTTACCCGCTGACGGCTATCTGGCGGTGCTGGGGGCGCTGCTGGCGGGCAGCGCGACGTTAAGCCCGTTCGCCACCGCGGCGGCGCTGCGCCTCAGCGTGCAGTAGCGCCCCGGCGCGACGGACATTTTACTGGTTTCAGGAGGTCAGGTGACGACTATGTGGAAAACCCTTCATCAGCTGGCGGCGCCGCCCCGGCTGTATCAGATTTGCGGCAGGCTCGTGCCGTGGCTGGCGGCGGCCGGCATCATCGCGCTGGCCACCGGCTGGGTCCGGGGCTTTGGTTTCGCCCCGGCGGACTACCAGCAGGGGGAGGGCTACCGCATTATGTACCTGCATGTCCCGGCGGCCATCTGGTCAATGGGTATCTATGCGGCGATGGCGGTGGCGGCGTTTACCGGGCTGGTCTGGCAGATGAAAATGGCCAGCCTTGCCGTCGCGGCGATGGCGCCGGTGGGGGCGGTGTACACCTTCATCGCGCTGGG
>NZ_JBGDOX010000021.1:1284-2535 GCF_046558195.1 Salmonella sp. 5800
CGCTGCACACGGTGCTGCAGCGCCGGGCCATTCTGCGCGGCGTGGCGCAGCAGCGGGCGCGCGAGGCGCGGATGCGTGCCGCACAGGCGCAACAGGAGGCGGCGTGAACCTGCGACGTAAAAACCGGCTATGGGTGGTCTGCGCGGTGCTGGCGGGCCTGGCGCTGACCACCGCCCTGGTCCTGTACGCGCTGCGCGCGAATATCGACCTGTTCTATACCCCCGGCGAAATCCTCTACGGCAAGCGCGAGACGCAGCAGCTGCCGGCGGCGGGCCAGCGCCTGCGCGTCGGCGGGATGGTGATGCCCGGCAGCGTCAGGCGCGACCCGGACTCGCTGAAGGTGAACTTCAGCCTTTACGACGCCGAAGGGTCGGTGACGGTGAGCTATGAGGGGATACTGCCGGACCTGTTCCGCGAGGGGCAGGGGGTGGTGGTGCAGGGCACCCTGGAGAAGGGCAACCACGTCCTGGCGCACGAGGTGCTGGCCAAGCATGACGAGAACTACACCCCGCCGGAAGTGGAAAAGGCGATGCAGGAAAACCACCGCCGCCCGCAACGCGCTGATAAGGACACCTCATCATGATGCCTGAATACGGCCACGCGCTGCTGTGCCTGGCGCTCGGCGTGGCGCTGCTGCTGTCCGTTTACCCGCTGTGGGGCGTGGCGCGCGGCGACGCGCGGATGATGGCGTCGGCCGGGGTGTTCGCCTGGCTGCTGTTTATCTGCGTGGCGGGCGCGTTTTTCGTGCTGGTGCACGCCTTTGTGGTTAACGACTTCACCGTGGCCTATGTCGCCGGCAACTCGAACACGCAGCTGCCGGTGTGGTACCGGGTGGCCGCCACCTGGGGGGCGCACGAGGGCTCGCTGCTGCTGTGGGTGCTGCTGATGAGCGGCTGGACCCTGGCGGTGGCGGTGTTCAGCCGGCAGGTGCCGGCGGATATCGTCGCCCGGGTGCTGGCGGTGATGGGGATGGTCTGCGCCGGTTTTCTGGCGTTCATCCTGTTCACCTCCGGCCCGTTCGCCCGCACGCTGCCGGCCTTTCCGGTGGAGGGGCGCGACCTGAACCCGCTGCTGCAGGACCCGGGGCTGATTTTCCACCCGCCGCTGCTGTACATGGGCTATGTCGGCTTCTCGGTGGCCTTCGCCTTCGCCATCGCCGCGCTGCTGAGCGGGCGTCTGGACAGCGCGTTCACCCGTTTTGCCCGCCCGTGGACGCTGGCGGCGTGGGTGTTCCTGACGCTGGGCATGCGT
>NZ_JBGDOX010000021.1:2629-5148 GCF_046558195.1 Salmonella sp. 5800
TTGTGCTCGGCTCGGCGTGGGCCTACTACGAGCTGGGCTGGGGCGGCTGGTGGTTCTGGGACCCGGTGGAGAACGCCTCCTTTATGCCGTGGCTGGCGGGTACCGCCCTGCTGCACTCGCTGGCGGTCACCGAACAGCGCGCCGGCTTTAAGGCGTGGACGCTGCTGCTGTCCATCTGCGCCTTCTCGCTGTGCCTGCTGGGCACCTTCCTGGTGCGCTCCGGGGTGCTGGTGTCGGTGCACGCCTTCGCCTCCGACCCGGCGCGCGGAATGTTTATCCTCGCCTTTATGGTGCTGGTCACCGGCGGCTCGCTGCTGCTGTTCGCCGTGCGCGGGCACAGGGTGCGTTCGCGGGTGAACAACGCGCTGTGGTCGCGCGAGTCGCTGCTGCTCGGCAACAACGTCCTGCTGATGGCCGCCATGCTGGTGGTGCTGCTGGGCACCCTGCTGCCGCTGGTGCACAAACAGCTGGGGCTGGGCAGCATTTCGGTGGGGGAGCCGTTCTTTAACACCATGTTCACCTGGCTGATGGTCCCCTTTGCCCTGCTGCTGGGGGTGGGGCCGCTGGTGCGCTGGGGCCGGGACCGGCCGCGTAACATCAGGAAACTGCTGCTCACCGCCCTGGTCTCCACCCTGGTGCTGTCGGTACTTTTGCCATGGCTGCTGGAAGATAAAATCATCGCCATGACGGCGGTGGGGATGGCGATGGCCTGCTGGATTGCGGTGCTGGCGGTGGCCGAAGCCGTACAGCGCGTGTCCCGCGGCGCCAGGATTTCCCTCAGCTACCTGGGAATGGTGGCGGCGCACCTCGGGCTGGCGGTGACGATTACCGGCATCGCCTTCAGCCAGAATTACAGCGTGGAGCGTGACGTGCGGATGCGGGCGGGCGACAGCGTGACCATTCACGACTACCGCTTCACCTTCCGGGAGGTGCGGGACATCACCGGCCCCAACTACCGCGGCGGGGTGGCCCTCATCGGGGTGACGCGCCACGGCGAGCCGGAGGCGGTGCTGCACGCGGAGAAACGGCTCTACAACACCAGCCGGATGGTGATGACCGAGGCGGCGATTGACGGCGGGCTGACCCGCGACCTGTACGCCGCGCTCGGGGAGGAGCTGGACAACGGCGCGTGGGCCGTGCGCCTGTACTACAAACCGTTTGTCCGCTGGATATGGGCCGGGGGACTGCTGATGGCGCTGGGCGGGCTGCTGTGCCTGGCGGACCCGCGCTACCGCCGCCGTAAACCATTGCCGGAGGCCGGATGAAACGCAACGTACTGTTATTACCGCTGCTGATTTTTCTGCTGATTGCCGCGGCGCTGCTGTGGCAGCTGGCGCGCAACGCGCAGGGGGATGACCCGACGAATCTCGAATCGGCGCTGACCGGAAAGCCGGTGCCGGCGTTCCGCCTGGAATCGCTGGAGACGCCGGGTCAGTACTACCAGGCGGAGGTGCTGACGCAGGGGAAACCGGTGCTGCTTAACGTCTGGGCCACCTGGTGCCCGACCTGCCGCGCCGAGCATCAGTACCTGAACCGGCTGGCCGCGCAGGGTATCCGGGTGGTGGGGCTGAACTATAAGGACGACCGGGCGAAGGCGGTGGCCTGGTTAAAAGAACTGGGCAACCCGTATGCGCTGAGTTTATCGGACAGCGACGGGATGCTGGGGCTGGACCTGGGCGTGTACGGCGCGCCGGAAACCTTCCTCATCGACGGCAGGGGGATTATCCGCTACCGCCATGCGGGCGATTTGAATGCCCGGGTATGGGAAAGTGAACTGAAACCGCTGTGGGACAGATACAGCCGGGAGGCGGCGCAATGAGACTGTTACCGGGCATGGTGATGCTGATGCTGGCGCTGGTTATCGCCGGGTCAGCGCGGGCAACCACCGACGTGATGCCGTTTAAAGATGAAGCGCAGGAGCAGCAGTTCCGCCAGCTCACGGAGCAGCTGCGCTGCCCGAAATGCCAGAACAACAGCATTGCGGACTCGAACGCGATGATAGCCACCGACATGCGCCGCAGGGTGTATGACCTGATGCAGGAGGGGAAGAGCCGCCAGGAAATCATCGATTACATGGTGGCGCGCTACGGCCACTTTGTCACCTACGACCCGCCGCTGACCCCGCTGACGGTGCTGCTGTGGGTGCTGCCGCTGGCCGCCATCGTGGCGGGCGGGTGGATAATCGTTGCCCGGACGCGCCGGCGGGTGCGTATCAGACAGGACGTCCTGGCTGACGCCATTCCTGCGGCGGGACCACGCGCAGGGGTGGGGGTGTATCTTCCGGGCGTGGTTATGGCGCTGGTCGTGGCCGCCATCAGTTACTCACAGACCGGCAGCTATCAGCAGGTCAGGGCCTGGCAGCAGGCAACGGCGCAGACGCCCGGGCTGCTGGCGCGGGCGCTGGACCCGCAGGCGCAGCCGCTGAATGAAGAGGAGATGGCGCGGCTGGCGCTGGGGCTGCGTACCCGCCTGCAGAATGATGCCGGCAATGTTGAGGGCTGGCTCATGCTGGGGCGCAT
>NZ_JBGDOX010000022.1:0-4417 GCF_046558195.1 Salmonella sp. 5800
AGAAGTGAAACGCCGTAGCGCCGATGGTAGTGTGGGGTCTCCCCATGCGAGAGTAGGGAACTGCCAGGCATCAAATAGAATGAAAGGCTCAGTCGAAAGACTGGGCCTTTTGTTTTATCTGTAGTCTGCCGGATGGCGGCTCCGCCTTATCCGGCCTACAGGGACGCGCCGATCCACCCTCAATATAACCACAAGCCTTCCCAACACAGATACGGTAAACTATTGCCGATTGAGTATCAGGAAAGCAGCCATGACCCACTCCCTAAAACCCTGGAATACCTTCGGCATTGATCATTGTGCAAAGCACATCGCATGCGCTGAAAACGAACAACAACTACTGAGTGCCTGGCAGCAAGCAACTCGTGAGGGACTGCCGGTTATGATCCTGGGTGAAGGAAGCAATGTCCTGTTTCTGGAAAATTACGCCGGCACCGTGATCCTTAACCGCCTGAAAGGCATTGAGGTCAATGAAACCGCGGACGCCTGGCACCTACACGTCGGCGCAGGCGAAAACTGGCATCAGCTGGTTCGCTACGCGCTGGACAACAACATGCCTGGCCTGGAGAATCTGGCGCTCATCCCTGGCTGCGTTGGTTCCTCGCCTATACAGAATATTGGCGCGTATGGCGTAGAACTACAGCGCGTCTGCGACTACGTTGACTGCGTTGAACTGGAAACGGGAAAACGTCTGCGTTTGTCCGCGGCGGAATGCCGTTTCGGCTATCGTGACAGTATCTTCAAAAATGAATATCAGGATCGCGTTGCGATCGTCGCGGTGGGTCTGCGTTTATCAAAGCAATGGCAGCCGGTGTTGACCTATGGCGATCTTACTCGTCTGGATCCGAAAACGGTCACCGCGCAACAGGTGTTTGATGCTGTATGCCATATGCGCACCACAAAATTGCCGGATCCTAAAGTGAATGGCAACGCGGGCAGCTTTTTTAAAAATCCCGTTGTCGCAGCCGATATCGCTATGGAACTGTTAGAACGATTTCCCAACGCGCCGCATTACCCTCAGGCAGACGGCTCAGTGAAGCTGGCGGCAGGCTGGCTGATTGACCAATGTCAGTTGAAAGGCGTCACCATTGGCGGCGCTGCGGTGCATCGCCAACAGGCGCTGGTATTGATTAATGCGAATGATGCGACAAGTAAAGATGTGGTGGCGCTGGCGCATCATGTCCGGCAAAAAGTGGGTGAAAAATTTAATGTCTGGCTGGAGCCTGAGGTTCGCTTTATTGGTCGGTCCGGAGAGGTGAACGCTGTGGAGAGCATTGCATGAAAGATACTACCGTTCCCCTGACGCTAATCTCACTACTTGCCGACGGAGAGTTTCACTCAGGCGAGCAGTTGGGTGAACGGCTGGGAATGAGCCGCGCGGCGATTAATAAACATATCCAGACATTACGCGACTGGGGAGTAGATGTATTTACCGTTCCGGGGAAAGGATATAGCTTGCCGGAACCCATCCAGTTACTGGATGCTGACCGTATTCATAGCCAACTGGATAGCGGAAACGTGGCGGTATTGCCCGTTATCGATTCAACCAATCAGTATTTACTTGATCGAATTGGCGAGCTGCGTTCAGGCGATGCCTGTGTAGCAGAATACCAACAGGCAGGGCGTGGTCGTCGCGGGCGTAAATGGTTCTCACCGTTTGGTGCGAATCTATATCTTTCAATGTACTGGCGTCTGGAGCAGGGGCCTGCGGCGGCAATAGGCTTGAGTCTGGTCATTGGAATTGTGATGGCGGAAGTGCTGCGTGAACTGGGCGCAGATAAAGTTCGCGTGAAGTGGCCTAACGACCTCTACCTGCTGGATCGCAAACTGGCGGGTATTCTGGTTGAGTTAACCGGTAAAACGGGCGATGCCGCACAAATAGTGATTGGCGCTGGTATTAACATGGCAATGCGTCGTGTAGAAGAGGACGTGATAAATCAGGGATGGATCACGTTGCAGGAGGCCGGAATTACGCTCGACCGCAATATGCTGGCCGCAAAGCTGATTTATAAGTTACGTGCTGCGCTTGAGCTTTTTGAGCAAGAAGGACTTTCTCCTTATCTTTCGCGCTGGAAAAAACTGGATAATTTTATTGATCGTCCGGTAAAACTGATTATTGGCGACAAAGAAATATTTGGTATTTCTCGCGGCATTGATACTCAGGGTGCATTATTGCTTGAACAGGATGGCGTGATTAAACCCTGGATGGGTGGGGAAATATCGCTGCGAAGCGCCGAATAGTAAAAAAGGGGAGTCGGTACTCCCCTTTTTTCTGTTATTTTCGCAATCTTACCTGTTCCACCGCATGGTTAGCGCTCTTGGTCATAATAAGGCTGGCACGTTCTCGTGTGGGTAAGATATTTTGTTTTAAATTCAACCAGTTAATTTCTTTCCAAAGCGAAGCTGCTGTATTAACAGCTTCTTCTTTAGATAATTTCGCATAATTGTGGAAATAAGAGTCAGGATCGGTAAACGCCCCTTCGCGGAATTTCAGGAAGCGGTTGATATACCATGTCTGAAGAAGTTCTTCTGGCGCATCAACGTAAATAGAGAAATCAACGAAATCAGAGACAAATACATGGTGCGGATCGTGAGGATAATCCATACCGCTTTGTAAAACATTCAAACCTTCAAGAATCAATATATCAGGCTGAGCGACGGTTTTATCCCCTTCAGGAATAACATCGTAAATCAAATGAGAATAGACTGGCGCCGTCACGTTCGGTACGCCCGACTTGAGGTCAGAAACGAATTTCACCAGTCGGTGCATATCATACGATTCGGGGAACCCCTTTTTCTTCATTAACCCGCGTTCTTTCAACACCTGGTTTGGGTGGAGGAAGCCGTCTGTGGTAATCAATTCAACACGGCGGTGTTCCGGCCAGCGACTCAGCAACGCTTGCAGAACGCGCGCTGTCGTGCTTTTACCCACTGCGACGCTGCCCGCGATACTGATGATGTAAGGGATTCGCTGGCCGTTAGTGCCCAGAAACTGTTCCAGGACAGCCTGACGACGCAGGTTTGAACTGATATAGAAATTTAGCAAACGGGAGAGAGGTAAATATATTTCTGCAACTTCTTCCAGCGATAAATCTTCATTAATGCCTTTTAACTGCGCGATCTCATCCTCGGTCAGGGTCATCGGCACAGAATCGCGAAGCGCAGCCCACTGGCTGCGATCAAACTGTAGGTAAGGCGTCATTAACGATTGCTCTTTTATACTCATAAGCATGTTTCTGGCTGCTATTGCTACATCAGTTCAGCGATGAACGAGGGCCATCCCTGACATGCAACGGCACGTCACATTTAAGTTAATTTGGACAATGGGCAGGAGGGTAACACCAGATGGAGAGGAATAATAAGAAAAAATCTCGCTGTGAAAGCTATCCCTGAGAAGCAATGTGACGAATATACCAGATACAGAAGATTGCTTTCTATCGACGGAACGTTGAAATGCCGCGTCGTATCCTGGTCTGACGGTCAGTAAAATGCCGAAAATTTATGCTCTCTTGTTTGAAATTAGAGCATTTTTGTCTCTTATAGCGCAAAATGTGAGCGATAGAACATTTTATGCAATTTTTTAGTTGCATGAGCACGCAGGTCTCCATAGAATGCGCGCTACTTGATGCCGACTTAGCTCAGTAGGTAGAGCAACTGACTTGTAATCAGTAGGTCACCAGTTCGATTCCGGTAGTCGGCACCATCAAGTCCGGTGGGGTTCCCGAGCGGCCAAAGGGAGCAGACTGTAAATCTGCCGTCACAGACTTCGAAGGTTCGAATCCTTCCCCCACCACCATTTTCGGCCGCGCGATGGCGCAGCCCGAGACGATAAGTTCGCTTACCGGCTCGAATAAAGAGAGTTTCTCTCGATATTCAGTGCAGAATGAAAATCAGGTAGCCGAGTTCCAGGATGCGGGCATCGTATAATGGCTATTACCTCAGCCTTCCAAGCTGATGATGCGGGTTCGATTCCCGCTGCCCGCTCCAAGATGTGCTGATATAGCTCAGTTGGTAGAGCGCACCCTTGGTAAGGGTGAGGTCGGCAGTTCGAATCTGCCTATCAGCACCACTTCTTTTCTCCTTCCTGTTTTTCTCTTCTGTTTATTAGCATTCAACAAGTCGGGCGTGTTGCCTGGTTGATGTGGTGATATCACCGATTTATCCGTGTCTTAGAGGGACAATCGATGTCTAAAGAAAAGTTTGAACGTACAAAACCGCACGTTAACGTCGGTACTATCGGCCACGTTGACCATGGTAAAACAACGCTGACCGCTGCCATTACTACCGTACTGGCTAAAACCTACGGCGGCGCCGCTCGCGCATTCGACCAGATCGATAACGCGCCGGAAGAAAAAGCGCGTGGTATCACCATCAACACTTCTCACGTTGAATACGATACCCCGACCCGCCACTACGCACA
>NZ_JBGDOX010000023.1:0-1190 GCF_046558195.1 Salmonella sp. 5800
GACAGGGAAACGGGGCTGCATTACAATTTGTACAGATTTTATGATCCGGATATCGGGAAGTTTATATCGGGCGATCCTATTTCGATCCGGGGCGGGATAAATCTTTATCAGTATGCGCCTAATCCGATAAGTTGGATCGATCCCTTTGGCTTATCTTGTGGAAAAGTTGGTAAAGTTGAATACAGAAATATTCAAAGAACGAAGGACTATACCGCGCGATTATTGAAAAATAGGTCTGACTTCAGGTATGTATCTAATTATTTGATTTCAAAATACAAAGCTAGCTTACGAGTTACAAAAGTAGATGCCTATGGCAATAAATATCGTTTTTTTGATGGTAAAGATATAAATGGCAATCGCATTGAGATAGAAATTGCGCATACAGGTCACAGATCTGTAAATGGTGGAATGGAACCACCTCATATGAAAGTTAAGACAAAAGATGCAAATAATAAAACCACTAATATAGATAAATATTTTCTTGAAGAGGATATTTATAGAATTTTGGATCAATAAATCATGAACCCACTGATAATTGAATTAAATGAACATGACTTTAATGAACGGATAAGTTCAATCTTCCCATTTATAAACAATGACATGACTAGTCCGCACAGGAAAGGGAAAGGTATAATAATAGAGTCAATGGAAAATATCTTGGTAAAAAATAATTTCAAGTTGAATTATCTACAGGTTGATGATTCTTTTGAAGATATACTTTCTTTTGATAGCAATGGCGGTCTTGAATATATTTATAATATGTTTTTTGAAAATATGACCTCATCATCTGATGTGTTATTTTTTACACCTTTTTTCTATACGAATAATGGAAGCAAAGGAATAGTTGTTAATTTCAATCAGTTACATTGTTTTCTTCTTGATAAATCTTCAAGGTATTATAAGAATGGGTTAGATGCTAGCAGTAATGACTTGTTTTTTTACTTATATGAAGAACGTAAGTTTTTTGGGATAGAACATAATAGCCCACCGTATTGGTTATCAGTATAGTTATATTCTCAATAGTATGAATAAAGCCGGGAAGGATTATTAAATTTTCTCGGCTTTTTTATTATTTAACCTTTGTTCAGCACACTAAACATTCCGTTCTTTATGCCCTTAACCACCTGTTCAGCCTTGTAAAGCTGTTCGCGCAGCTTCTGCTCCTCGTTACTGTCCGCCATCAGCACAAT
>NZ_JBGDOX010000025.1:0-878 GCF_046558195.1 Salmonella sp. 5800
GGGCGTTAAGTTGCAGGGTATAGACCCGAAACCCGGTGATCTAGCCATGGGCAGGTTGAAGGTTGGGTAACACTAACTGGAGGACCGAACCGACTAATGTTGAAAAATTAGCGGATGACCTGTGGCTGGGGGTGAAAGGCCAATCAAACCGGGAGATAGCTGGTTCTCCCCGAAAGCTATTTAGGTAGCGCCTCGTGAATTCATCTCCGGGGGTAGAGCACTGTTTCGGCTAGGGGGCCATCCCGGCTTACCAACCCGATGCAAACTGCGAATACCGGAGAATGTTATCACGGGAGACACACGGCGGGTGCTAACGTCCGTCGTGAAGAGGGAAACAACCCAGACCGCCAGCTAAGGTCCCAAAGTCATGGTTAAGTGGGAAACGATGTGGGAAGGCCCAGACAGCCAGGATGTTGGCTTAGAAGCAGCCATCATTTAAAGAAAGCGTAATAGCTCACTGGTCGAGTCGGCCTGCGCGGAAGATGTAACGGGGCTAAACCATGCACCGAAGCTGCGGCAGCGACGCTGATGCGTTGTTGGGTAGGGGAGCGTTCTGTAAGCCTGCGAAGGTGGCCTGTGAGGGTTGCTGGAGGTATCAGAAGTGCGAATGCTGACATAAGTAACGATAAAGCGGGTGAAAAGCCCGCTCGCCGGAAGACCAAGGGTTCCTGTCCAACGTTAATCGGGGCAGGGTGAGTCGACCCCTAAGGCGAGGCCGAAAGGCGTAGTCGATGGGAAACGGGTTAATATTCCCGTACTTGGTGTTACTGCGAAGGGGGGACGGAGAAGGCTATGTTGGCCGGGCGACGGTTGTCCCGGTTTAAGCGTGTAGGTGTGTGTTCCAGGTAAATCCGGTTCACTTTAACACTGAGGCGTGA
>NZ_JBGDOX010000026.1:0-794 GCF_046558195.1 Salmonella sp. 5800
TTGGTGGGTCGTGCAGGATTCGAACCTGCGACCAATTGATTAAAAGTCAACTGCTCTACCAACTGAGCTAACGACCCCTTGGATAAGGGTTACTGCTTCAATCATTCAGGATGGTGGGTCGTGCAGGATGACTCGGCTTCGCCTCGCCCTTCGGGCCGTTGCTAAAGCAACATTATCCTTCACATTCTCTACCAGTTACCACCTTGTATATTGGTGGGTCGTGCAGGATTCGAACCTGCGACCAATTGATTAAAAGTCAACTGCTCTACCAACTGAGCTAACGACCCATACGGGTGCTGCCTGAAAGATTTTACTCGGACCATCTAAAGATGGCGGGTCGTGCAGGATGACTCGGCTTCGCCTCGCCCTACAGGTTGCTGACGCAACGTTATCCTTCACGTTCAACATCTGAGTTTGATGTTAAATTGGTGGGTCGTGCAGGATTCGAACCTGCGACCAATTGATTAAAAGTCAACTGCTCTACCAACTGAGCTAACGACCCAAGTGGTGGGTGATGACGGGATCGAACCGCCGACCCCCTCCTTGTAAGGGAGGTGCTCTCCCAGCTGAGCTAATCACCCGATACTACGCTGGATATTACTGACTAACCGAAGTTAGTGGTGGGTTGTGCAGGATGACTCGGCTTTGCCTCGCCCTACGGCACCGTTGCTGATGCAACGTTATCCTTCACGCTTTATTCTCGTTTCCACCGAACGATTGGTGGGTCGTGCAGGATTCGAACCTGCGACCAATTGATTAAAAGTCAACTGCTCTACCAACTGAGCTAACGACCC
>NZ_JBGDOX010000027.1:0-689 GCF_046558195.1 Salmonella sp. 5800
GGATCGCCCGATATAAACTTCCCGATATCCGGATCATAAAATCTGTACAAATTGTAATGCAGCCCCGTTTCCCTGTCCAGATATTGCCCCTGGAAACGCAGGTTCTGCTGTACGGGCCGGGTTTCTTTTTCATGCGTCAGGTTCCCCCATACCTGATAGCCCGCTTCCCAGACAATATTGCCCCCGCCGTCCGTCATCTCCTCCGGCGCGCCGTTTACGTCCGTATGGTAATACAGCACCTCATCCGCTTCGCCCGGCGCCGCCCTGTCCACCCGCGCCAGCGGCTCGTGGCTCCCCTGGTCGCTGTAGATATACAGGCTGCTGCTTCTTCCCAGCCTGCACTCCTGCGCCAGCCGCATTCCGTCCCATAAAAACGTCGTCCGGTTATACGGCTTTCCTTCCGCGTCCAGCTCGTGCTTCTCCACCCGCCTGCCCGGCGCGTCGTACACGTACCCGTAACGCCGTACGGTGCTCCCCCGGATGACCGCCACTTCCGTCAGCCGGTGCTCCGCGTTCCAGCGGTAGTGCTGCGTGCCGTTGCGGCCCCGCTTTTCCACCACCCGGCCATATTCATCGTAACGGTAATGCAGCCCGCGATATGACGTTATCCGGTTGAACGGCACCACGCTGCCTGCACCCGCCTGCGCGGTCTCTCCCTGCCGCCTGTCCAGCAGGTTCGCCGCCGCGTC
>NZ_JBGDOX010000029.1:0-678 GCF_046558195.1 Salmonella sp. 5800
TTGTCTATGGAAAACCCCCAGCTAGGCTGGGGGTTCCGGAAAGCTTTCAGCTTTAAGCCAGTTATTAAAACCCCTTTTGATTTGTTAAAACATCTTGCGGTCTGGCAACTGCAAAAGTTCAACAAGAAATCAAAAGGGGGTCCCAATGGGGGACGAAAAGAGCTTAGCGCACACCCGATGGAACTGTAAATATCACATAGTTTTCGCGCCCAAATACCGAAGACAAGCGTTCTATGGAGAGAAGCGTAGGGCAGTAGGCAGCATATTAAGAAAATTGTGTGAATGGAAAAACGTACGAATTCTGGAAGCGGAATGTTGTGCAGATCATATTCACATGCTTCTGGAGATCCCGCCGAAGATGAGTGTGTCGAGCTTCATGGGATATCTGAAGGGTAAAAGTAGTCTGATGCTTTACGAGCAGTTTGGGGATCTAAAATTCAAATACAGGAACAGGGAGTTCTGGTGCAGAGGGTACTATGTCGATACGGTGGGTAAGAACACGGCGAAGATACAGGACTACATAAAGCACCAGCTTGAAGAGGATAAAATGGGTGAGCAATTATCGATCCCTTATCCGGGCAGCCCGTTTACGGGCCGTAAGTAACGAAGTTTGATGCAAATGTCAGATCGTATGCGCCTGTTAGGGCGCGGCTGGTAAGAGAGCCTTACAGGCGCATC
>NZ_JBGDOX010000030.1:0-670 GCF_046558195.1 Salmonella sp. 5800
CTGGCAGATGAAAATGGCCAGCCTTGCCGTCGCGGCGATGGCGCCGGTGGGGGCGGTGTACACCTTCATCGCGCTGGTCACCGGCGCGGCGTGGGGCAAACCGATGTGGGGCACCTGGTGGGTGTGGGACGCGCGCCTGACCTCGGAGCTGGTGCTGCTGTTTCTCTACGCCGGGGTCATCGCCCTGTGGCACGCCTTTGACGACCGTAAAATGGCCGGGCGCGCGGCGGGCATTCTGGTGCTGGTCGGCGTGGTGAACCTGCCGGTTATCCACTATTCCGTCGAGTGGTGGAACACCCTGCACCAGGGCTCGACGCGGATGCAGCAGAGCATCGACCCGGCGATGCGCTCGCCGCTGCGCTGGGCCATCGCCGGCTACCTGCTGCTCTTTATGACGCTGGCGCTGATGCGGATGCGCAACCTGATTTTACTGATGGAAAAACGCCGCCCGTGGGTGAGCGAACTGATACTGAAAAGGGGGCACCGGTGAGTCCGGCATTTTCATCGTGGAGCGATTTTTTCGCCATGGGCGGGTACGCCTTTTTTGTCTGGCTGGCGGTGGCGATGACCGTGGCGCCGCTGGCGCTGCTGGCGCTGCACACGGTGCTGCAGCGCCGGGCCATTCTGCGCGGCGTGGCGCAGCAGCGGGCGCGCGAGGCGCGGATGCGTG
>NZ_JBGDOX010000031.1:0-662 GCF_046558195.1 Salmonella sp. 5800
TTTGCTCTTTAAAAATCTGGATCAAGCTGAAAATTGAAACACAGAACAACGAAAGTTGTTCGTGAGTCTCTCAAATTTTCGCAACACGATGATGAATCGTAAGAAACATCTTCGGGTTGTGAGGTTAAGCGACTAAGCGTACACGGTGGATGCCCTGGCAGTCAGAGGCGATGAAGGACGTGCTAATCTGCGATAAGCGCCGGTAAGGTGATATGAACCGTTATAACCGGCGATTTCCGAATGGGGAAACCCAGTGTGACTCGTCACACTATCATTAACTGAATCCATAGGTTAATGAGGCGAACCGGGGGAACTGAAACATCTAAGTACCCCGAGGAAAAGAAATCAACCGAGATTCCCCCAGTAGCGGCGAGCGAACGGGGAGGAGCCCAGAGCCTGAATCAGCATGTGTGTTAGTGGAAGCGTCTGGAAAGGCGCGCGATACAGGGTGACAGCCCCGTACACAAAAGCGCATGTGCTGTGAGCTCGATGAGTAGGGCGGGACACGTGGTATCCTGTCTGAATATGGGGGGACCATCCTCCAAGGCTAAATACTCCTGACTGACCGATAGTGAACCAGTACCGTGAGGGAAAGGCGAAAAGAACCCCGGCGAGGGGAGTGAAAAAGAACCTGAAACCGTGTACGTACAAGCAGTGGGAGC
>NZ_JBGDOX010000032.1:0-617 GCF_046558195.1 Salmonella sp. 5800
ACGGTGCTCGGGGCGCTGACGCTGAACTACTTCGGCCTGATTTCCTTCACCCTGCCGCAGGCGGCGGCCATCGGCATCATCGGCGGCGCGGACGGCCCGACGGCCATTTACCTCTCCGGGAAACTGGCGCCGGAGCTGCTGGGGGCCATCGCGGTGGCGGCGTACTCGTATATGGCGCTGGTGCCGTTAATCCAGCCGCCGATTATGAAGGCGCTGACCACGGAGAAGGAGCGGAAAATCCGCATGGTGCAGCTGCGCACGGTGAGCAAGCGGGAGAAGATTCTGTTCCCGGCGGTGCTGCTGCTGCTGGTGGCGCTGCTGCTGCCGGACGCGGCCCCGCTGCTGGGGATGTTCTGCTTCGGCAACCTGATGCGCGAGAGCGGCGTGGTGGAGCGGTTAAGCGATACGGTGCAGAACGGGCTGATTAATATCGTGACCATCTTCCTCGGGCTGTCGGTGGGCGCCAAGCTGGTGGCGGACAAGTTCCTGCAGCCGCAGACGCTGGGCATTCTGCTGCTGGGGGTGATTGCCTTTGGTATCGGGACGGCGGCCGGGGTGCTGATGGCGAAGCTGCTGAACCTGTGCAGTAAGAACAAAATCAACCCGCTTATCGGTTC
>NZ_JBGDOX010000033.1:0-584 GCF_046558195.1 Salmonella sp. 5800
CCGGGTTGCGGACAGTGTCTGGTGGGTAGTTTGACTGGGGCGGTCTCCTCCTAAAGAGTAACGGAGGAGCACGAAGGTTGGCTAATCCTGGTCGGACATCAGGAGGTTAGTGCAATGGCATAAGCCAGCTTGACTGCGAGCGTGACGGCGCGAGCAGGTGCGAAAGCAGGTCATAGTGATCCGGTGGTTCTGAATGGAAGGGCCATCGCTCAACGGATAAAAGGTACTCCGGGGATAACAGGCTGATACCGCCCAAGAGTTCATATCGACGGCGGTGTTTGGCACCTCGATGTCGGCTCATCACATCCTGGGGCTGAAGTAGGTCCCAAGGGTATGGCTGTTCGCCATTTAAAGTGGTACGCGAGCTGGGTTTAGAACGTCGTGAGACAGTTCGGTCCCTATCTGCCGTGGGCGCTGGAGAACTGAGGGGGGCTGCTCCTAGTACGAGAGGACCGGAGTGGACGCATCACTGGTGTTCGGGTTGTCATGCCAATGGCACTGCCCGGTAGCTAAATGCGGAAGAGATAAGTGCTGAAAGCATCTAAGCACGAAACTTGCCCCGAGATGAGTTCTCCCTGAGACTT
>NZ_JBGDOX010000034.1:0-578 GCF_046558195.1 Salmonella sp. 5800
CCGGAACCAGAGCGTGCGATTGACAAGCCGTTCCTGCTGCCGATCGAAGACGTATTCTCCATCTCCGGTCGTGGTACCGTTGTTACCGGTCGTGTAGAACGCGGTATCATCAAAGTGGGCGAAGAAGTTGAAATCGTTGGTATCAAAGAGACTCAGAAGTCTACCTGTACTGGCGTTGAAATGTTCCGCAAACTGCTGGACGAAGGCCGTGCCGGTGAGAACGTAGGTGTTCTGCTGCGTGGTATCAAACGTGAAGAAATCGAACGTGGTCAGGTACTGGCTAAGCCGGGCACCATCAAGCCGCACACCAAGTTCGAATCTGAAGTGTACATTCTGTCCAAAGATGAAGGCGGCCGTCATACTCCGTTCTTCAAAGGCTACCGTCCGCAGTTCTACTTCCGTACTACTGACGTGACTGGCACCATCGAACTGCCGGAAGGCGTAGAGATGGTAATGCCGGGCGACAACATCAAAATGGTTGTTACCCTGATCCACCCGATCGCAATGGACGACGGTCTGCGTTTCGCAATCCGTGAAGGCGGCCGTACCGTTGGCGCGGGCGTTGTTGCTAAAGTTCT
>NZ_JBGDOX010000035.1:0-542 GCF_046558195.1 Salmonella sp. 5800
AATTTGAGAGACTCACGAACAACTTTCGTTGTTCTGTGTTTCAATTTTCAGCTTGATCCAGATTTTTAAAGAGCAAAACTTCGCAGTGAACCCTTTCAGGTACACTCTGAAGTATTTTTTCGTAAACACTCACGAGATGGTGGAGCTATGCGGGATCGAACCGCAGACCTCCTGCGTGCAAAGCAGGCGCTCTCCCAGCTGAGCTATAGCCCCATCGTGTAGTCAGAACCTCTTACCTTTGATTCGTTTCCGGGCGCGGCGTGGTGAAGCGAAGCATACTGAAGTATGCGAGCTTTGCCACAACAAAGCACGGGAGCGAATCTGGTAGGCCTGAGTGGACTTGAACCACCGACCTCACCCTTATCAGGGGTGCGCTCTAACCACCTGAGCTACAAGCCTGTAGAGGTTTTACTGCTCGTTTTTCATCAGACAATCTGTGTGAGCACTGCAAAGTACGCTTCTTTCAGGTAAGGAGGTGATCCAACCGCAGGTTCCCCTACGGTTACCTTGTTACGACTTCACCCCAGTCATGAATCACAAAG
>NZ_JBGDOX010000036.1:0-405 GCF_046558195.1 Salmonella sp. 5800
CGGGAACTCAAAGGAGACTGCCAGTGATAAACTGGAGGAAGGTGGGGATGACGTCAAGTCATCATGGCCCTTACGACCAGGGCTACACACGTGCTACAATGGCGCATACAAAGAGAAGCGACCTCGCGAGAGCAAGCGGACCTCATAAAGTGCGTCGTAGTCCGGATTGGAGTCTGCAACTCGACTCCATGAAGTCGGAATCGCTAGTAATCGTGGATCAGAATGCCACGGTGAATACGTTCCCGGGCCTTGTACACACCGCCCGTCACACCATGGGAGTGGGTTGCAAAAGAAGTAGGTAGCTTAACCTTCGGGAGGGCGCTTACCACTTTGTGATTCATGACTGGGGTGAAGTCGTAACAAGGTAACCGTAGGGGAACCTGCGGTTGGATCACCTCCTTACCT
>NZ_JBGDOX010000037.1:0-383 GCF_046558195.1 Salmonella sp. 5800
CTTTGTGATTCATGACTGGGGTGAAGTCGTAACAAGGTAACCGTAGGGGAACCTGCGGTTGGATCACCTCCTTACCTTAAAGAACTGTTCTTTGCAGTGCTCACACAGATTGTCTGATGAAAAATAAATAGCAAGGCGTCTTGCGAAGCAGACTGATACGTCCCCTTCGTCTAGAGGCCCAGGACACCGCCCTTTCACGGCGGTAACAGGGGTTCGAATCCCCTAGGGGACGCCACTTGCGCGGTAATGTGTGAAAGGCGTTGCCATCAGTATCTCAAAACTGACTTACGAGTCACGTTTGAGATATTTGCTCTTTAAAAATCTGGATCAAGCTGAAAATTGAAACACAGAACAACGAAAGTTGTTCGTGAGTCTCTCAAATT
>NZ_JBGDOX010000038.1:0-332 GCF_046558195.1 Salmonella sp. 5800
TTCTCCATCTGGCTCTGCACCGACGGCAGCGCCAGCGCTAATGCCTCTTTAATGGCGTGCACGTCCGGCGCGCAGTTCAGCTTCGCGGCAATCACCGCCAGCTGCCCGGCGTCGTGGTGCGCCAGCAGGCTTTCCAGCGCGGTCAGCGCCATACCCGCTTCCGGGATGTTGGAGAGCAGCCCGCCGAAGCCAATTGGCAGCAGCAGTAACGGCTCGAACTTCTTCGCAATCGCCAGCCACAGCAGCAGCAGGCTCACCAGCAGCATGATGGCCTGGCCTGCGCCAAGGTGCATCAGCCCCATGCCCTGAAGCAGGGCGTTCAGACTTTCCAT
>NZ_JBGDOX010000039.1:0-293 GCF_046558195.1 Salmonella sp. 5800
GGGGGCCCGCACAAGCGGTGGAGCATGTGGTTTAATTCGATGCAACGCGAAGAACCTTACCTGGTCTTGACATCCACAGAACTTTCCAGAGATGGATTGGTGCCTTCGGGAACTGTGAGACAGGTGCTGCATGGCTGTCGTCAGCTCGTGTTGTGAAATGTTGGGTTAAGTCCCGCAACGAGCGCAACCCTTATCCTTTGTTGCCAGCGATTAGGTCGGGAACTCAAAGGAGACTGCCAGTGATAAACTGGAGGAAGGTGGGGATGACGTCAAGTCATCATGGCCCTTACGAC
>NZ_JBGDOX010000040.1:0-278 GCF_046558195.1 Salmonella sp. 5800
TGACTTATTTGACCTGCTGAAAGCACACGTAGTGATATAATTTTCCCGACTGTTCCCTGACGAACGCTGCACTTCCAATGGCCTTTCCACAGTGTTGACATTTTGTGTCGCTCTCGACCAACGCGAAGGCCCTCTGCGCATTGAGGAGATCAAATCTGAGATTGACGTGACGCACTCTGTGGAGACTTTTGGAGATTTTGTGGTGCGAAGACTCTTCGACCTGTCGGGAGAGCGCGGGTGACAAAAAGGGGAAAATCAATTGGAGAGGGAGGGATGGT
>NZ_JBGDOX010000041.1:0-276 GCF_046558195.1 Salmonella sp. 5800
TGCGAGCGGGACGAGAGGACGCTGTTTCGCGGGCTGTCGTTCACCGTGGAGGCCGGGGAGTGGGTGCAGGTCACCGGTGGCAACGGCGCCGGAAAAACCACCCTGCTGCGCCTGCTGACCGGGCTGGCGCGCCCGGACGGCGGCGAGGTGTACTGGCAGGGCGAGCCCCTGCGCCGCGTGCGCGACAGCTTCCATCGCAGCCTGCTGTGGATAGGGCACCAGCCGGGGATTAAATCCCGCCTGACGGCGCGGGAGAACCTGCACTTTTTCCACCCC
>NZ_JBGDOX010000042.1:0-275 GCF_046558195.1 Salmonella sp. 5800
CGCCGCGCGGCGTCGCGGAGCGGATTCGCGAGCCAAAATCACCTGAAAATGCATCTGAGCTGTGGATAACGTAATGACACAGATGTGACAGCGCGGGGCATGGACGCGCGAATCTGCTGAGTTTGTCATCGAGGATGTTGCGAGGCTGGCCCTCCGCCGAGCGATCCTCGTGTCGCGTTTCACCATTAACCCTTAAGAGGATCCTATGGCTAAGAAAGCGAAGAAGGCGAAGAAGGCGACGAAGAAAAAGGCCAAGAAGGCCGCGAAGAAGAAGT
>NZ_JBGDOX010000043.1:0-267 GCF_046558195.1 Salmonella sp. 5800
CCTCCGGCTCCCCTATGCGGTTAACCTTGCTACAGAATATAAGTCGCTGACCCATTATACAAAAGGTACGCAGTCACCCCACCACTAAGCCCCCTCTGCTTCTTTTGCGGTTGAACGTCGCTTTCGCTCCGTTAACCGTATCCTCAGCAAAGGATGCGTATGTGGAGTTCACCACTGGCTTAGTGGTGGGGCTCCCACTGCTTGTACGTACACGGTTTCAGGTTCTTTTTCACTCCCCTCGCCGGGGTTCTTTTCGCCTTTCCCTCA
>NZ_JBGDOX010000044.1:0-262 GCF_046558195.1 Salmonella sp. 5800
TGAGGGAAAGGCGAAAAGAACCCCGGCGAGGGGAGTGAAAAAGAACCTGAAACCGTGTACGTACAAGCAGTGGGAGCACAGGTTTACCTGTGTGACTGCGTACCTTTTGTATAATGGGTCAGCGACTTATATTCTGTAGCAAGGTTAACCGAATAGGGGAGCCGCAGGGAAACCGAGTCTTAATTGGGCGTTAAGTTGCAGGGTATAGACCCGAAACCCGGTGATCTAGCCATGGGCAGGTTGAAGGTTGGGTAACACTAAC
>NZ_JBGDOX010000045.1:0-261 GCF_046558195.1 Salmonella sp. 5800
GTCGACCTGAAGGATGCACAGACGGTGCATCTCCATGACTACAACATCGTCGTTGAAGCGGCGCTCGCGGGACAAGGCATTGCGATGGGCCGCCACCGCCTCATCGCCGCGCAACTGGCAAGCGGCGCACTGGTGCAGCCGGCGCCCGACGCGGTACTGGACGATCCGCGGATCGGCTGGTGGCTTGTCACGCCGCGCACGGCGACGGGCGAGAGCGAAGCCGCGATAGCCTTTCGCGACTGGCTAATGCAGATGGCCGCG
>NZ_JBGDOX010000046.1:0-260 GCF_046558195.1 Salmonella sp. 5800
ATTCTCGGCGGCGACCATCTCGGGCCGAACGCGTGGCGCAGTTTTCCCGCGGAAGAAGCGATGCAGCGCGCGGAAGCGCTCATCGATGCGTATGTGTGCGCAGGGTTCACGAAGATCCATCTGGACACCAGCATGGCCTGCGGCGGCGACCCGGAACGGCTGTCGGACAGCGTCGTGGCACAACGCGCCGCACGCTTATGCGCCGTTGCTGAAGCTGCTGCCGTTCGCGCCGGGTTGAAAACCCACCCGGTCTATGTGAT
>NZ_JBGDOX010000047.1:0-244 GCF_046558195.1 Salmonella sp. 5800
AGGCTTGTAGCTCAGGTGGTTAGAGCGCACCCCTGATAAGGGTGAGGTCGGTGGTTCAAGTCCACTCAGGCCTACCAAATTTTCCCTGAATACTGCGTTGTGAAATAACTCACATACTGATGTATGCTTCGTTATTCCACGCCTTGTCTCAGGAAAAATTATCGGTAAAGAGGTTCTGACTACACGATGGGGCTATAGCTCAGCTGGGAGAGCGCCTGCTTTGCACGCAGGAGGTCTGCGGTTC
>NZ_JBGDOX010000048.1:0-243 GCF_046558195.1 Salmonella sp. 5800
ACGGCGGCCGGGGTGCTGATGGCGAAGCTGCTGAACCTGTGCAGTAAGAACAAAATCAACCCGCTTATCGGTTCGGCGGGGGTGTCGGCGGTGCCGATGGCAGCCAGGGTGTCGAACAAGGTGGGGCTGGAATCGGACCCGCAGAACTTCCTGCTGATGCACGCGATGGGCCCGAACGTGGCCGGGGTGATTGGCTCGGCCATTGCGGCGGGCGTGATGCTCAAGTACGTGCTGGCGATGTAA
>NZ_JBGDOX010000049.1:0-241 GCF_046558195.1 Salmonella sp. 5800
CGACATTGACGGTGTCATGCATCGAGGCAACTCTTACGTCGCCGGGCGCTGTATCGTCAGCAGCGCGCCCGGCCGTATCGAACTGTTTGAATACCTGCCCGTGCTCGACGACCTGCTGGGTCTTTACCCAAGCGTTCGAATCGTACTTTCATCAGACTGGGCATATCGATTCGGTGTGGGCTACACCTGTGCGCAACTGCCGTCGTCGTCGCTGCGCGCAAGGGTAGTCGGCGCAACTTAT
>NZ_JBGDOX010000050.1:0-239 GCF_046558195.1 Salmonella sp. 5800
TTTTCATTTCCGCTGGGCGCGCGCCACAAGCGCATGGTGATGGACGGCATGGATACGGTCGATCGGACGCTCGCTGCGTTGCCGGACATCGAAGCCTTCGAGCGCACGCACTTCAGCCGTCATCCATGGGCGGCCGTGATGTAAGCGTCGCGGCTTGCGCGGCACGGTTGGCTGTCGCGCAAGCACCCGCCCGGTAATACCTCAAAGCCGCATCGCTTAAGCATCGCCTCGCCATTTCC
>NZ_JBGDOX010000051.1:0-236 GCF_046558195.1 Salmonella sp. 5800
TGGCGGTTGCGGCCTGCTCGACCGGTAAGGATGTCCCCGCGGCAGAGGCGAGTGTGAAGGCCTTTCACGACCGTTTGGGCGCGGGCCAGATCGACGCGATCGTCGCCAGTTCGGGTCCGGAACTCTCGGCTCCCGAGACCAAGCCGCGCTTCACGCAATTGCTGGCTGTGGTTGCCAGGAAACTGGGCCAGCCCAAGGCGGCCAAGCAAGTCGGCTGGAACGACCAGGTGACGACC
>NZ_JBGDOX010000052.1:0-232 GCF_046558195.1 Salmonella sp. 5800
CAGCGCGGCGTCGCGCAGCGGCTGGCGCGGTCGGACCTGCGCATCCTCGCGACCGACCTTTCGACCGAGATTCTCGCGACCGTGGCGCGCGGACGCTATACGCAGGATACCGCCAAGGGCGTGCCTGCAGAGCTGCGTCGCCTGTGGATGACGCCGGTCGACCGCGAGGTGGAGGTCGATCCCCTGCTGCGCGAGCGCATCGCCTATCGCAAGCTCAACCTGCTCGAGGACT
>NZ_JBGDOX010000053.1:0-231 GCF_046558195.1 Salmonella sp. 5800
TAAAAATAATCCGTCACCCCCTGCCGGCTGTGCCGCTTTTTCAGCAGCTCGTCCTGGCCGCTGTACGCATATTCCCGAGCTGCATCTTAAGGGCGACTGTCTGGAAGAAGCGGGATTTAAGACCAGACGCAGCGTGGCGGTGAAGATTTCGAACGGGTGTATTGTGCTGATGGCGGACAGTAACGAGGAGCAGAAGCTGCGCGAACAGCTTTACAAGGCTGAACAGGTGGT
>NZ_JBGDOX010000054.1:0-228 GCF_046558195.1 Salmonella sp. 5800
CGTCCCCTTCGTCTAGAGGCCCAGGACACCGCCCTTTCACGGCGGTAACAGGGGTTCGAATCCCCTAGGGGACGCCAGCGTTCAAACTGATGAGGTCAAACCTCCAGGGGACGCCACTTGCTGGTTTGTGAGTGAAAGTCACCTGCCTTAATATCTCAAAACTGACTTACGAGTCACGTTTGAGATATTTGCTCTTTAAAAATCTGGATCAAGCTGAAAATTGAAACA
>NZ_JBGDOX010000055.1:0-228 GCF_046558195.1 Salmonella sp. 5800
CGGCTGGCGCTGGGGCTGCGTACCCGCCTGCAGAATGATGCCGGCAATGTTGAGGGCTGGCTCATGCTGGGGCGCATTGGCATGGTACTGGGTAATGCCGGTACCGCCACCGGGGCGTATGCGAACGCCTACCGTCTGGACCCGAAAAACCGCGATGCGGCGCTGGGCTACGCGGAGGCGCTGACGCGCTCGTCCGACCCGGAGGATAACCGCCGCGGCGGGGAGCTG